>NZ_JAUNVZ010000013.1 GCF_030540545.1 Rothia sp. (in: high G+C Gram-positive bacteria)
AAGCTTAGCCCGGCACAGTGGCAGGTAGTGTATGGTATGGCAAGAGCGCATGCCATTCACGGACTGCTCTATGCGGCAGTAGAGCGTTGCAGTCGGTACGACAATCGCCCGCCCCGCGAACTCTTGTTGAAGTGGTACATGGAGGTAGAGCAGTTGCGCAAAGCCAATGCTCGAATGAATGCCCAAGCCGCGAAGATTGTAGATATGTTTGCCGCTAAAGGGTGGCGCGGGGTAGTGCTTAAGGGTCAGGGTATAGCTCGTCTGTGGCCGGATGGTGGACTGCGTTCGCCGGGCGATATTGACTATTATACCGATGCTCCGCTGGCGCAACTCATCCCCTGGCTGCGGCAAGAGAGCAGCGCACCCATCGTGGTATCATTTAAGGACGTAGCGTGTCAATTGGCCGGAGAAGCCCCGGTCGAGGTACACTTTATGCCCGCTGTGATGACTTGTCCCTGGGCCAATCGTCGCTGGCAGCGCTGGGTGGCGGAGCAGCAGGAAGCTATCTTTGCTCATCGTGCCCGGTTGGCTGATGGGGAAACGGAGCTTCCGGTGCCCACGCCCGAGTTTGATGCCGTGTTTATGGCCTTGCACATCTATCGCCACCTATTTCACGAAGGGATAGGCTTGCGCCAAATCATAGACTATCGTCAGCTGCTCTTACATAATCCCCAATTGGCTAGGGAAGGCAAGACAGCAGCTGTGCTCCGTCAGCTAGGTTTGGAACGCTTTGGGCATGCCTTGGCCTGGGTGCTCCAAACGTGCTTGGCCTTACCCGCGGAGTGTTTGCTCTTTTCGCCCGATGAGCAAGAGGGACGCTTCTTGCTCAACGAGATAATGACGGGTGGCAACTTTGGCCGCAGCGCCTCACCCCAAGCCTCGGTAATGGTCGGTGATGGCTGGCAGCGCTTTGTGAATGTGATGCAGGCCAACGTCCACTTGTTTACGCACTATCCCCGCGAAGTCTTCTTTAATCCCCTCTATACCCTGCGTCAGCGCCTGTGGCGTTGGCGTCGTCATTATCTATAAAGGGGAGCGGTTTACAACTCAATCAAATATCCGTAATGGTAAAGACAGCCATGATTATGGCGGCCGGTCTCGGCACACGATTTGGGCATTACACCGACCTTGTGCCGAAAGGCTTTGTTGAGGCCGGGGGCGTACCCATGATCATTCGCTCTATCGAAATTCTTATCTCCTGTGGGATAGAACGCATCGTCATCGGTACGGGGTATCACAAGGAAGTGTATGAAAAGCTGAAGGCGAAGTATCCTCAGGTGGAGACCTGCTTCAGTCCGCACTATGCAGAGACCAACAGTATGTACACGCTCTACAATACGCGTGAACTGTTGGGCGAAGACGACTTTCTGCTCCTTGAGTCCGACCTGGTGTTTGAACCTCGGGCCATCCGTGCGCTGTTGGAATGCCCGGCTCCGGACGTCATGCTGATTACCCCGGTGACGAAGTTTCAGGACCAGTACTATGTGGAGTATGATGCTGCGCACCGCCTGACCCGTTGCTCGGTGCATAAGGACGAACTGGAAGTGAAGGGGGAACTTGTGGGCATACACAAACTCTCGCATGACTTTTATCAAAAGATGTGTGCAGACTATGCCCAGATAGTTGCCGAACAGCCCAAGCTGGGGTATGAGTATCAGCTCTTGCGCATGTCACAGCGCGTGATGCCTGTATA
>NZ_JAUNVZ010000014.1:0-1014 GCF_030540545.1 Rothia sp. (in: high G+C Gram-positive bacteria)
ACTGAGGTGGTAGCCCTGAGGGTGAATACCACGAATCTTCTCCTCCCCCGGGGCCGGGAAGTAGGTGTGGGACAGTCCCAGCTTCTTGACGATGCGCTCATCGATCTGCTCCCCCACCGGCCGCTGAGACACCCGCTCAATGAGCATCCCCAGCACAATGTAGTTCGTATTGGTGTACTTCCACTGAGCACCGGGCTCGAAGGCCGCCGGCTTGCCCAGAGCCGTGTCCAGCAGGTCACGCGGTTGCGCGTAGTGATCCTTGACTTGGAAGATATCGCTCCTTCCAGGAGTGGTGTCGGTGTACTCAGGCAGGCCACTGGTGTGCTGCAGGAGCTGGCGCACCGTGATCTTTGATCCGTCAATACCCTCGCCCTTGATGAGGCCGGGCAGGTAGGTCTCGATCGGCTCATCAAGCCCCACCTTGCCCTCCTGAACCAGCTGCATGACCACCACGGCCACAAAGGTCTTCGTGTTCGACCCAATCCTCACCTCACCGTCCATCGGCGGAGCCTGACCCGTCTCCAGACTGCCCTTACCCACAGCGACACCGGCTGACTCACCCTTGCTGTCGCTCACCGCCGCCAGAGCCGCCGGGTAACCGGCCTCCACCAGCCCCTGCGCCCGAGCCTTCAGACTCTCAGCCTCCCCCTTCGACGGCGCCGCCGACGCCGCACCACCAGCAGCACCCAACGCAATCGCCGCCACCACAGGCACCGCCAACACCCGCCACACCAGCAACCGGCGACGAGACGAGCGGGACGACGACGGGCTGGCGGCAAGATCTACGGATCGAGGGCTGTCATGAACTGCTCTGCTATTGCGTGTGTTGCTCATGACCCCAGTGTCGACAATTCACCGGCCGAACACCCTCACCGACAGCACAGTGCTCACTGTCCATCAGGACAGTTCTCGCACAACAAGAAGCCGGCTCGGAACCGTTATGTTGGGGTTGCGAGCCGGCGGGTGGTGTGTGCTCGGTGGTGTCCTACTCTCCCGCACCCTGGCGGGTGCAGT
>NZ_JAUNVZ010000014.1:1024-1661 GCF_030540545.1 Rothia sp. (in: high G+C Gram-positive bacteria)
TCATCGAAGATAGATCGCCGACCTGTGAAAAAGGGACCAGCCCCAGGGTCTTGGTAGATCCTGGGGCTGGTTCTCTCACGATGTGCTCGGTGGTGTCCTACTCTCCCGCACCCTGGCGGGTGCAGTACCATCGGCGCTGTCAGGCTTAGCTTCCGGGTTCGGGATGGGTGCCGGGCGTGTTCCCTGTCGCTGTGACCACCGAGACGTCTGGTATGGGCAGTGCAGTGCGGTGCTGTCTCGTGTTGTTGATTCGGTTATTGGCCGCCCCCTACCACCGTCACCCTGTGTGTGGTGTGGTTGGGGGGTGGGTTGGGTGTGGACCGTATAGTGGACGCTTCGCGGTTAGCTGCTGTCTTTCCCGTCACCCCTACGTACCGTCCTTGTGGCGGGCGGGTGGGTGGGGGGGGTGTTGTTTGTGTCGGCCGATTAGTACCAGTCAGCTCTCAACCGTTGCCGGTCTTCCACTTCTGGCCTATCAACCCAGTAGTCTGCTGGGGGCCTACCAAGAAGGACGAGTCCTTCTTGTGGAGACCTTGTCTTGAAGATGGTTTCCCGCTTAGATGCTTTCAGCGGTTACCCGTCCCGAACGTAGCCAACCAGCCGTGCCCCGGGCGGGACAACTGGCACACCAGAGGTT
>NZ_JAUNVZ010000015.1 GCF_030540545.1 Rothia sp. (in: high G+C Gram-positive bacteria)
AGGCTGAGAAACCCCGTAAGGAAGCGCCCAAGCAGGACCTTTCTGACGAAGCCTACGATAAGGCATATGATGCCGATGCCAGCTTTGAGGTCATCGACACTCCCCCGCCTACGCCCCGCCTTACTGCGGCGGACTATGCCGCGAAGGGACTACCTGCTCCGCCCCCTGAGGACGAGCTGGCTGAGCCGGAAGAACCGGTGGTGATAGCTGCTCCGGCCGAAAAGGCCAAGCCCGGTCGCCGTCAGCCCAAGGCTCCCAAGGAGGCAGCCCCTAAGGCCGGACAGCCCAAGGCTGAGCGCCCCAAGACGGAGCGTCCGAAAACAGCCAAGCAGGCTCCGGTAGTCAAGGCTGCACAATCGGTACCTTCCCCCAAGCCCCAGGTTGAGGAGGTCACTCCTGCTTCTAAGCAGTCCGCACCCGCTCCCCAGTCCGCAGAAGTAGCTCCCCAGTCCGCGGAAATCGTAGTGGAGGAAAAGCCGGCTAAGCTACAGTCTCAGCCCCAACCTCAGGTTATCCCTGTAACCGCCCTTCCTTCTGAAGACGAAGTGCGTGCAGCATGGGCTGAGGAAGCAGCTGCTTCCGCCCCCGCAGATGTACAAGCCACTATTGAGGCTCCCGCTCCTGCCGCTGAACCGGTAGAGGCAAAAGATGTAGCCTCCGCAGTAGAGGATACCACTTCCGTACCCGAGCCTGCCGTACCTGCAGAAGCACCGTCTACCCCTGAGGCTGCACAGCCTGCTCCGGTAGAGGTTGAGCCCATTCAGGAGGAGGAACAAGCTGTTGAGGAAGTTGCAGAAGTCCTTCCCGAAGACGAGACTGAAGCTACTGAAGAAGCTCCCGCTCCTGCCGAGCAACCGCGCCGCAAGTCTGTGGTCAGCGAACCGGCTACCCGCCCCATCCTGCGCCATATCTCGTTGGATGACTTTGTCTTTGGCATAGAACCGCAGGACGTTGAACCGACCGAGACCGACACGGCAGCTACCGCAGCTGATGCTGACGAAGACCTTGAGGAAGGCAACTTTGACCTACCCGATGCTCCGCAGAAGCGTCGCCGCCGCAAGAAGCGTTCACGCCCTCGCCACCACGGTGGCCGAAAGGCTGAGGGTAACGCTCCGGCTGCAGAATAGCCTCGGCCGTTCATACCCTCTGTATTTCTCTAAGTGCCGCACGTAACGAGACCCCCGGTGTCCGTTGCGTGCGGCACTTTATTGTATGCCCACCTTTGCCCTATCGCTCTGCACGGATAGGATAGGTATAGCCATCTCAGCAAGTCTGCTCGTTCTAGCCCCGGACTTGTGAAAACAAGTGTCGGGCTAGGCAGCACAGGTTCGGCATTTGTTTTTCCTGGCTCGGCACTTGTCACGCCTGGCTCGGCACTTGTTTCAGTGCATGGTGAGTTAGGGGTGTGCAGCCCGTTTTGAAGCTCTACAGTATCGGTAGGGTACGGCAATATCGGTACAATACCGAAAAATCCCCCTTACATTAAGGAGTTTGCGAAAGTACATACATTTGCGTCATTTGCGTCACTCAGCGTTGTAAGTTATTGATAATCAATGCTCGGTTAGTGACGCAAAAGTGCAGGTACCCAAAAGTTTTGCGTCATTTGCGTCACTACCCCGGGCTACGCGCCGGTGTTCAAGACC
>NZ_JAUNVZ010000016.1 GCF_030540545.1 Rothia sp. (in: high G+C Gram-positive bacteria)
TGAGGCCGACTATTAATAGGACAAAGAGCCACACCACGCGCCGCAGGGTGTCGCGGTTGATGCGGTAGCCGTAGCGGCGGCTGTAGACCAGGCTAATCATGCCGAGGTCAAAGAGGTTGCTCAGCGACAGTCCCAGTCCTGCCCCAATCAGCCCGTAGTGTTGGTAACCCAGGGTGACGAGCAGACAAAACACTACGTCGTACAGTCCCTCCATTACGACATACAGCCGGCCGTCCCCCCGCGCCAGGGGCAGGTAGGCTATGGGCGTATAGACCGCCTTGAAGTACATATAGGGTGCAGCACAGAGCACCATGGGCAGGATGACGAGAAAGTCTGCCGTATAGAGCAGGCGAATGATGAGGGGAAGCCCCAAAGCAAAGGCGATGAGAAAGGGCGCCATCAGCACCACCAGGGCATTCATCTGTCGGTTGATGGCTAGGTTGGCTGCGCGGCGTTGATTGCCCGTAGCCGCCAGGGTGGGAAAGTAGTCGGCATCCAGCGCCACAAAGATGAGGCGGGCATAGCTCACCGTCAGCGTCACACCGGCCGCATAGTATCCTACCTCTGCCGCACCCGAGGCCGAGCGCATCAGTATGGTACGAATCAATATCTCGGCCAAGGCCGTAATCATCCCCGCCACGATGTAGGCCAGTCCGAGGCGGAGCATGGGTACGCCGCGTAGGAGGTAGCGTCGTGACCAGCCCCCGATGCGGTAGGGAAAGTCGCGCAAGGACTCCCGTAGGGTAAAGCCCGCACTGCATAGTGCTGAGAGCACAATCATGGGGACAATGCCGCGCATGCCCCAGCCCCCGTAACAGACGATGCCCGCCACCAGCGTGCCCACTGCCGTCCATAGGCCGGCGCGAGCCAGGGGGCGCAGGCGGTGCAGGGCTTTGAGCAACGCCGCTTCGCCGGCACTGAAGGTCAGCAGTCCTACGACCGGGGAGAGCAGGGCATAGGCTGTGGTGTGGGCATAGCCGCCGGTGGTCATCAGGCTCAGCAGGGGAGCGGTCAGCAGGGTGAGCAGGGTACCCAGCAGAGCGGTGATGAATACCCATGTGCGTATGAGCCGCACCCGGCGAGTCAGGCGCAGCGCCACCTGTCGTTCGGCAGGCGTGTCGGTCTCCCCGCGTATTTCGGAGAGGCGTTTGACCGCACTTAGTCCCAGCCCAAAGTTTGTCGCGTTGCCGATAAACTCTAGCGTGCGCTGGTAGAGGTCGCTGAGGCCCATGCCGGCTGCCCCAATCAACACTGCGGCCAACTTATTGCGCAAAATGGAGATGAGGATGCTCAGGGCCTGCACGCTGCCGAGCAGGCCGGTCGAACGGAAGATGTGGCGGTAGGACGGCAAGGGGAAGAATGGAATTTAGAGGGAAAGCTTGTATGTATTCATAGTCATGGCTCGTTTTCTCGCCACGGCATAGTTCAAGCCCTAGTGGTCTTGCTTTTGCTTAGCTAGGCTGCGGTTCAGCATTGCTGCTCAAGCCTTTGGTTTGACAGGCACTGCCTTCACCTTGCACTAGCTTTGGCTCTGCTCGTTTGGCTTAACGAAAACGTTTGTTTCGCGCTGCACAAAGCCGCAGCGGCGGTAGAGGCGGTTGGCTGCCTCACGGCTGGGGCGTGAGGTCAGGTTGAG
>NZ_JAUNVZ010000017.1 GCF_030540545.1 Rothia sp. (in: high G+C Gram-positive bacteria)
AGAACCGTTATGGGGTTCCTTACTTTAGCTTGTTGATTGTGGCGGTGATTTCCATTGGGATCTGTGCCACAGGGGCTACTTTTGGCGTGATCATGACGGTGTTCTCCTTGACCAACACCATCGGCGAGCTGCCCAACACGGTATCTCCTATCTTTGCCTATCGGAAATACCCCAAGAACTGTGACCACTCTCCGGTGAAGATGCCTAGTAAACTGGCAGCGGTTCTCTCGGTGACCACTTTTGTCATCTGCGTCTATCTGTGCGGAGCTATGGTGCTGACACTGGGGCCAAAGGAGCTGGGAGTGACGGCGGCGGTTTATCTGCTGGGCTATATCTACTTCTTCCTGCGAGTGCGTTACCTGAGACAGAGGGAAGGATATGACTTGGTAGAGGAGTTGAAGAAGCCTTATGGACCTTGGCTGGAGAGAGAGCAATCTCTGTAGGAAAAGTGAGAGGAGGATGAGGGATGGAAGACAATTGGCAAGAACTTTTGCGCACAGAGCGGGAACGGTTCCCGGTGTTGCGGGATAGCGTATATCTGGAGACGGCGGGGACCGGTTTGATACCCGACTATGTCTACGAGGGTGTGAAAAAATACCAGGACGACCGTTATTACATAGGAGGAGATTCCGACTGGGGAGACGGCAAGGGAACCCTGGATATGATGTGGGAGTCCAAGGAGAGCTTAGGGCAGATGATCCACGCCCAGCCAGAGGACCTGGCCTTTGGGAACAATTCGTCCCAGATGTTCAACCTCTTTGTGCAGGGGATTGGACTGCAGCCGGGGGACAATGTGGTGCTGACCACCGACGGATGGATCGGAACCCGCTATGCCTGGCAGTTCCAGGAACAGTACGGCGTACAGCTTCGCTATGTTCAGCCAGAGAGAGGGGTGGTGACCCCAGAGAGGCTGTTGGCACAGTGCGATGAGCGGACGCGGGCGATCTCAGTCAATTATGTGGAGAGTACCACGGGATTTCGGGTGGATGCGGCTGCCATTGGCCGGTGGTGCCATGAAAAAGGTATCTGGTTCGCTGTGGACGGAGTGCAGGCGCTGGGCATTCTGTCTGTGGATGTGGTGCGGGACCAGATTGACTTCCTGGTGGGCAGCGATTACAAATGGATGATGCACTACAGTGGGCTGGGATATGCCTACGTCAGTCCCAGGCTTCGAAGGCATCTCAGACAATGGGGAGCCGGGTGGATGTCAGACAGCGAGCGTTTTTGCACGTCTAAGGCGCACCTTACCTTGAGAGAGGATGCGGGGCGGTATGAGCTGGGCTATCCCACTGTGGGGGGGATCTTTGCCCTGGGGATGGTGGCACGCCATTATCTGGATTTGGGTGAGAGACGGCTCGAAGATCACATGCTGGATCTGATGGAGGTTCTGTACACAGAGGTGGAGAAGATTCCCGGGGCTCAGATCTGGAACAAATATCAGAGGAAGAACCGCTCCACCATCACAGTGGTTCTCCTGTCAGAGGAGCTTCAGGTGACTCAGGAGAAATTGGACCGGGCACGGGTGAAGGCGCATCTGCAGGACGGAGCGGCCTACGGTGCCTACCAGTGTATGAGAATCAGCCTCCACTATTACAATAACCGGGAGGATATCCTGGCCTACTGCCAGGC
>NZ_JAUNVZ010000018.1 GCF_030540545.1 Rothia sp. (in: high G+C Gram-positive bacteria)
TTACCTTACCGCTTCTCTCCCCCTCTTCTCCGTCATAAAAAGGCTCTTTATTTGAATAAAGCGTTAAAAATCCCGCTTTATTCAAATAAAGAGCCTTTTTATGCAGGGAGGGGCCTGTGGATAACTATGCAGAGTGTCCTGGTACGCTATTTTATCCACAGAAAGTAACATAGGCAGTCTGGCGGGGGCCTCGTTCATGATGTACTGCCATTATGTCTCTCATGAAGCCTCTGGAGCGGGTATATCCGCTCATTAAAAGTTTTGCCGAACTTACCGATACAGGAATCAGTGCCAGAAAAGTTAAGCAAATGTATGCGTCTGGTGTACTCATTCCCTTGGCTCAAAACCAGTACATATATGCCCAAGATTGGAATGCCCTTAATCCGGCAGAACAGCATGCAGCACGTATCACCGCCTTCTCACGCCGCCTGAAGTCTGCCGTATTCAGTCACCAAAGCGCAGCCTGCGCCTATGGCATTCCGGTTTTGCATTACCCTCGCGAAGTGCATATGCGCTCTAGCGGCGGCATTCAGCATCCGGATATTCGCGTACACGAAGACCGATACACGAAGGAAGCCCCTCACGCACATGTGTTATCCACGGTATTCGCTGTGAACCGGCTAGAGACAGTTGTTGGATGCGCGCGCACGCTTCCGCTTGATGGTGCGGTTGTTATTGCAGATGGCGCTCTGAGCCGTCAGCAGGAAGGCGCGCGTTTGGACTATTCTGAGGTTCAGGATGCGCTTCTCAGTTCTCCACGAAAAGGTGCTGCAAAGGCACGCGAGGTGGCACGGTTAATGAGCGATAAATCTGATTCTCCGGGAGAAACCCTCACACGGTTGCGGCTCTACGAGTATGGGTTATCCCCCACTGAGCAATACCCGATTACGACGGAGATGGGTCAATTTTTAGGTGACTTCGCGTTTGAAGCTCAGCGGGTGATTGTTGAGTTCGACGGGCGCGTGAAGCAAACAAGCCGGGTGATGAATCCTGATGGCTGGGCGATTGACCGCGAGAAAGAGCGGGAAAACGCGTTAATGCGTGCCGGGTGGCGGCTTATCAGGCTGCGATGGGAGCATGTAAATGGCGGAAACCCGAAAGTGTTGGAACAATCGCTTCGCAACTTTGGTCTTATATAGTTATTGCGTCCTCGTACTCCCCCGCCCCATTTACAAAAAAAGAGCCTTTATTTGAATAAAGCGTTAAAAATCCCGCTTTATTCAAATAAAGGCTCTTTTTATGAGGGGGTGGGGTGAACACCGGCAAGTGACGCAGGGAAAGCACGGGGAGGGATAAGCAGGAGGCGGGGGCTAGTCAGCCGTGTACTGCTCGCTCAGCTCAGCGGAGCGGGCGGCGCAGGCGCGCATCGCATCCTCGGTGAGATCGAAAAGTCCCTTGTCAATAAAGGTATTGATAGCGCGCTCAGTGGTTCCGTTCGGGCTGGTAACAGCCTTACGCAGGGCGGCGGCATCCGGGTTACTATCCAGCAGGTACCCGGCGCCCGCAATCGTTGCGGATGCGAGCCTCTGTGCGGTCTCTTCATCCAGACCAAGCTTCGCACCGGCACTCGCCATAGTCTCCGCCAGCAGGAACCCGTAGGCGGGGCCGGATCC
>NZ_JAUNVZ010000019.1 GCF_030540545.1 Rothia sp. (in: high G+C Gram-positive bacteria)
TTCAGGGCTGTTCACCCGGGGGAGGTGTTGCGTGAAGAATTGAAGGAGCGCGGCATTACGCAGAAGGAACTGGCTCGGATGATGGGCGTGCAGCCCACTCACTTGAATGAGTTTATTAAGGGCAAGCGCAACATGACCGAAGAGCTGGCCATGAAGCTGGAGGCGCAGCTGGGTATTTCCTTTTCTTCTTGGATGAATCTACATAGCGGCTACGTCTATGACTTGGAGCGCATCAGGCAGCGGGACGAGGAAGAGCAGAAGGCGGTGGACTATGAAGAAGGTTGCCGCGCGCTCTTTAACCTCAACCTGCTGTATAAGAGGCTGGAGATTGGGGCGGTGTCTGTAGCTAAGCGCGTGAAGCGGTTGAAGGAGCTGTTTGGCTTTGACCTGCTTGCTGCCGGAGAGCTGCGGGCGCAGGTGGCGGGCCTGTACAAGCATAGCGAGAAGGTGCAGGTAGACGAGAAGAATATGCTGACCTGGCTGCTGCTTAATCATCTTGCGATTGAACAGAAGGGCCGCTGTGTGGGGTATGTTCGTGGTGGGGCTACGAAGGCTGCTGCGGAGATAGCCCGGATGGCCAACGAGCAGCGTGCTTCGGTAGCGGAGATAGCGCGGTGTCTTGGTAGCTACGGCATTACCTACGTGGAGGTGGAGCGGGTGGAGAAGGCTCCGGTGGATGCTTACTCTTGTTTGGTGGATGGTGCGCCCGTTGTCTCGGTGACGTATCGGCATAATGACTTGGATAAGCTGGTGTTTGACGTGCTGCACGAGCTCTACCATATAGACCACCACCTAGGTGGGGAGACGCAGGCCTTTATTACTGTGGATGACGTAGACTACTCTTCTGACCCACGGGAGAAGGAGGCGAACGACTTTGCCCGCACTATGCTGATACCTGATGCCGCGTGGTCCGGTATCATGAAGGCGGGATGCCGCAGCCTCTCGCCGCACAGGGTGGTGAAGACGATTGCCGAAGAAGCCGCTAAGCGGGGGATAAGCCCGTCGATAGCGGTGGCGAGGTATAAGCATGATGCCAACTGGTATCAGACGAAGGCTTACCGGTCTCCGAAGATTAGATGATAGGTTGCCCCCTCGGGGTGGTTTATACTTATTCAGCCCCGCGTATCGTGGTGATGCGCGGGGCTGTGTTGTGTCTTACCGGGTGAGGTCTGCGAAGGTGGCGAAGTAGGCTTCGCCCATGAGGGTGAGGAGCTTGTCCTTAAGGACTTCGCGGGAGACGTACCAGGACTTGGTGAACCAGGGGCGGGCCTTGCGGGGCTTGCCCAGGTGGTGGGCGGCGCGGTAGGCGGGGTCGAGAAAGTGGAGGTTGCCGCCGTTGTCGTGCTTGTAGCCGTTGCCTGTGCCGGCGTCTACGTAGAGGCCGTAGGTGAGGAAGTGGTAGGTGGCTGTGAGGCTGTAGCTGCCGGGGAAGGTGAGGCCTGCGCCACGGACGGAGGTGCGGAGGGCACCGGTGCGCATGGCGCCCAGGAGGGCGATGCGGTCGGACCAGATACGGGTCATCATGCGGTACCACTCGCGGGTGTAGTCGCGATAGCCGGCAGCGGGTGAGGTGGCGGGCATGGGGCAAGTATTAAGTGTGAGTGATTAGG
>NZ_JAUNVZ010000020.1 GCF_030540545.1 Rothia sp. (in: high G+C Gram-positive bacteria)
TACTGCTGGCTTGCAGTATTCGTCTGTGCCCGAGCAGTGAGCGTGCCCCCGCCGTGTTGCAGCGAGAGGTTGACCCCGTAGGTATCCCCGCGAAGGGTAGCCGTGGCGCGGAGCGTCTGCACGTTGGGCAGTGAGAGCGTTTGGCGCAACGATTTGGGCAACAGCGGCATCAGTGCCGAGAGACGTTGGGTACGGAGGAGTAGGTCAGCCTTGCCGCTACGGGCGGGTTGCGTGACGTGCTGCACATGGCCCTTGACCGTGAGCGAGGCAATGCCCGGAAGCAGGAGTTCGGAGCTTTTGAGTTGCAGCCGGTCGATATTGCCCGAAGCCTGCGCTTTCAGCGTGATCGGTGCCTGGGGCAGTGCTTTGAGGTAGGCCAAGGGCACGTAAGCCTGGCCCAGCGTCAGGAGGTCTTGGCGACCGATACGAGCATCCAGCCCGACTTGCATCTGTCCGCCCTTGCGGGGAGAGAAGGAATGAAAGTCCAGCGCCACTTGGGCATCCATGCGGGAGTAAGGCGTGTGGAGGCTGAGGTCGGGCAGGCTGATGCGGGTGCTGTCTAGGTAAACACTGCCCATGAGGCGGCGGATGGAGAGGCCTGACTTTTCGCGCAGCGTCAGACCGCGCAGCCGGGTGCGCAGTTGGTCGTTCTGATAAGAGAGCGTATCGAGTAAGAGGGTGAGGTCGCTCACCGCTAGGGGGTTAGGGTCAATGCCCGTAGTGGGGCGCAGATAGGGTAGGTCGTAGGTAAGGCCTGCTTGACGCAGTTCGAGGCTGCGCACCGCATAATGGTTGCGCCCTGTGTCGAACCTTCCGCCATGGAGAGTCAGCAATGGGAGGTCTGCTCCGATACGCATAGAGTCGCCCGGCATACTGAGCTTGATGCGGCTGCGCTCAATGGTGGCGCGGTCCACTCGGATGTCCCACTTGGCCTGGCTCTTGGTGGTGTCCTTTGCCGCCGTATCGCTGAGCATCACCATGAAGTCAGCATCGCGCAGCTGTACGTGGTCGATGTGTACCTTCTCGTTTGTCCAGTCCACCCCATGAGCCGCTGCGGTGAGGAGTCCTGCTTCCCCCTTCAATTGTACGTCTGAGATGAGGCTCTTTGTATTGAGCTTAACGCGGTACAGCTCCACGCCCTCCACGTCAGCCCGTCCGGAGAAGAGCGGTCTGAGCGCAATGTTGAGCCTTAGGCTGCGGGCATCGAGCAACGTATCCCCCGCTTCGGTAGCCAGCACGTGGTGTACGGCCAGGTCGAGCGGAAAGGCAAGGCGCACCTTGTCAATTCGCACAGTTATCCCCATCGATTGGGAGAGCGAGGCGGCGACTTGGTGCACCACAAAGTTTTGTACAGGCGGTATATAGATAAGTACTGCAAGCAGGAGGAACAGCACCACGGGCGTGGCAAGCAAGATTCCCAGTGCTTTCGCAATCTTTCGCATTCTTTTCATGGGGGCAAAAGTAGTGCAAGGCGAGTGAAGAGCGAAGAAAGCCGCAGGTTTTCTTAAGCTCTTCCGAGCCGCAGCCTACTTTGGCGAAGCTGAAGAGTGTAAGGCGAGAGCCGGGATAATCCGAGCCGGAGGAGGGGTAAAAGAAAATCC
>NZ_JAUNVZ010000021.1 GCF_030540545.1 Rothia sp. (in: high G+C Gram-positive bacteria)
TGAAGGGCATCACGTCGCGCACGGCGTACCCGCGGGCGAACGGGGTGGTGGCGCTGTATCTGGACTACTGCCGCCATGGAGAGCGAATGAATGAGTACCTGAAGCTGTATCTGGTGCCGGAGGAGACGAGGGAGGATAGGGCGAAGAATAGGGAGACGCTGCGGCTGGCGGAGACGGTACGGGCGAAAAGGGTGCTGGAGGTGCAGGCACGGGCTTTCGGGCTGGAGGAGGAGGTGCAGGGGGATGCGCTATTCTTCGATGTGGTGCGGAGCATCGTCAGCCGTAAGACGGGGGCTACGCGGGATAGCTGGCTGAACTTCTTGGCGCACGTGAGGAGGTATGCGGGGAATGAGGGGCTGAGGATGGGGGACGTTACGCGCAGATGGGTGCAGGGCTTTCGGGACTATCTGGACAGGAAGGCGATACGGGGGGCTGTCAATGGGAAGAAGCGCGGGGGAGAGCAGGGCTTTCGGGGCTATCTGGACAAGGAGGCGATACGAGGGGCTGTCAATGGGAAGAAGCGCGGGGGTGAGCCGATAGCGGAGTGCACGAAGGCGCTGCTGTTTCAGAAGTTGTGCGCGGTGTTTAACATGGCGCAGCGGGAGGGGATTGTCCGGACTAATCCGACTGCGGGGGTGGAGCGGTTCAGGATGGTGACGGGGGAGCGGGCGTTTCTGACACAGGAGGAGGTGAGGCGGCTGGCTAAGGTGCCTGCGCCGAACGAGGCGTTGGGGCGGGCGTTTCTGTTTTCGTGCCAGACGGGGCTGCGCTGGAGCGACGTGGCGAAGCTGCGGTGGGGTGATGTGCAGGTGTGGAACGGGAGGCTGCGCATCGTGTTCCGCCAGCAGAAGACGGGGGGACTGGAGTATCTGGATGTGAACGGGCAGGCGGGGAAGTTGATGGGTGCGCGAGGGCGGGCAGACGGATTGGTGTTTGAGGGGATGGGTGGGCGTCATGCTTCGAGTGTGAGTATTGCGGCGTGGGTGCGGGCTGCGGGGATTGATAAGCATATTACGTTTCACTGCGCGCGGCATACGTTTGCGGTGATGATGCTTGATTTGGGGGTGGACTTGTATACGGTGTCGAAGCTGCTGGGGCATCGGAGCATCGTGGCTACGCAGATATACGCGAAGATACTGGATAAGAATAAGCGGGAGGCGGTGGAGCGTATTCCGGATATATTGGGGGAAGATAGTGTGGGCAGGGTGTAACTTTATGAATCTTTTTCGCGTAATAATTCCCGCGTATGGGAATTGTTGTTACCTTTGCTCCCGCTTAGTCAGGCTGCACTCGGCATAGCTTAAGAATGTCTCTGACCTTCTTCGCTCTGCTCTCGCTTGCACTGACTTTGCTCTCGCAAAAGAAAAGTAAATGAAGGTAGTTTTCAAGGAAGAGGCTCTGGAGGAGCTCTACGAGACTCGCAAAACGAAGGACAGCAAGTATAAGAAGCTCTGCCGAAACAAGAAGCTGGTAGACGGGTATGTTCGCGCAGTGGAAACGATGTTAGCGGTCAAGAATGTAGAAAAACTTCGGGAGCACAGCTACCTGCACTATGAGCGGTTAAGGCATCAGGGCGCAGAG
>NZ_JAUNVZ010000022.1 GCF_030540545.1 Rothia sp. (in: high G+C Gram-positive bacteria)
GTTCCTCACCTACTGGGCGCACCGGGCAGCAATTGATGCGCGGGTGGGCTCGGGCCGGTTCCGTGCGCCCGAACGCCCCGCACCGTAGCCCTCCACACACCCGCGCCCAAGAGGGCACAGCTAAGGCCCGTCGTGCATCACGACGGGCCTTAGTAATCAGGGCACCTTCTGGTGAGGCGACCGGGTGCGGGCTACTTGGTGTTCATGCGCCACCGGGCGTAGGGCGCCTCAATGAACATGTACACTTCGCTGCTGCTGTCTTCCCACTCGGTGGTGCTCTTTGACGAAGCCATGCTGGTGCCAATCACTGAGCCTTTACCGACCGCATCTAGCCTGAAGTGGTAGTAGCCGTTATTGTCGGTGCTTTCGCTGTTCACCTCAAACGAGCTGGTGCCGCCGGTGTAGGTGAAGGCGTAGTTACGTGCCCGGCCCTCAATGCTCTCACCTTTGCCGTACTTCGGTGCGGAGGAGGCATCGTACACGCGCACCGTCCACTTGCCTTCGCCCTCAATCTGCAGCTTGCGGGTGGTTTTGCTGGTGGTGTCCATCCAGGCGGAGCCGGTGATCGTGGAGCTCACGCTGCCGGAATCACGCACCTCAAAACCGCTGGACTGGTCTTTGTCGGTTTTACCCGCCACGTTCAGCACACCCCGGTTATTCTCGTTTGCGGGCACGGACGCGGGCGTGAACTCGTAGTAGACCAGCGCCTTCGAGTCGTTGCCGTTGGGCTTTTCGATGTCGATGGTCTTCTTACCCTCGCCCGTGTACTCCTTGAAGTCGCCCGAGGGCTTCTTCAGTTCGGTGGAGTCGTCCGAATCGGAGGATGAGCTGCTGCTCGCGGACGAGGAGCTGCTGGAACTGCTTGCGGCAGGCTCCGCGTTGTTCGTATTGTCGCTACCGCGCGGTATGAACAGCACCAGCGCCAGGATCAGCAGCACCACCAGCAGAATAACGCCCGCGATACTCGCCAAACCCAGCGGGGTGGAGAAGAAGTTCTGGTTCCCGTTATTCGCGGTGAGTTTTTCACGCAGCGTATTCACAGCCCCGGCTACCCCTCCGGAGGCTTTCTTGGCTGCCGCGCCACCAGCCGCAGCCGCCGCAGGTGCGGCAGCATTTGCGGGGTTAAACTGCGCGTTATTCTGGGTGTTTCGGGCGTTCTCAGCCGCGAACGATGCGGGGGTCACGGTGCCGGGTGCTGGCGCGTTCGCGACCGGGCCGCTGGCGTTGCCCTGCGTACCGTCAGCCGGGGTGGCCTGCACGTCGCGGGCTGTCAGTCCGGTACCTTGCCTCTGGCTCGGCTGGGACTGATCGGCTGGGGGCTGTTGGCCTGCCTGGGCCTGCCCCGCCTGCGGGTTCTCCGGCTGGGCACCGGGTTGGCTTTGCGGGTCATACCCGTAGCCGGAGACACCGTGATCCTGGCCGTAGTTCTGCGCACCATCCTGGCCGTAGCCGGGTGACTGCACCGCGCCGGGGTCGGTGCCGTACGAGGCGCCCTGCGCTGGTGCGCCGCCCTGGTTCGCGGAATTCACGGGAGCGGCACTCTGCTGGTTCGGCAGCGGAATCTGCGAGGTGTGAT
>NZ_JAUNVZ010000023.1 GCF_030540545.1 Rothia sp. (in: high G+C Gram-positive bacteria)
CCAACGAAAACTCACGCCGAGTCACCGAAAACCCATCAAGGTGTCACGAGTCAGGTTAGTGCCCCACAACAACCACCTCACCCCCACCATTCCAACGAAAAACCCCACCCTGAAACACCAACCAACCCAAACTGCGCAACTCAGGTCCGATGGTCGAGGGTGTCCAAGTCCGGTTACTACTCCTGGCACCACCGGCCCGAGTCTCGGACCTTGGTTAGGAGAAAAGAGCTGGCTGTGATGATTAGGGATGTTTTTGAGGACTCTGATTGCACCCACGGGTATCACAGGATTTAGGTGATCCTGAAGCGGTGCGGCGTGCTTTTCCGCGGGGAGACCGTTCGCTCCATCATACGCGACCTGGGGCTGCAAGCCGCACAGCCGCGAGCGAAGGTGGTTACCACCGTGCCAGCTGAGTTTCTCGATCGGCGACCGGACCTGCTCGGGCAGGACGTCGACGCTGACGAGCGCGGGAAGAAGTTCTGCTGTGATATCACCTACATTGAGAAGGGGGCGACGATCTTTCGCTCAGACAGGGGTAGTCAGCACACGTCTCAGACCTGACTTGGCTCATTGTGGGGTGGTTGGGTTGCTGGGGGCTGGTTGTTGTTGGGATTGCGGGGGTTGCGTGGGTTGGGGTGCGCACTAACGTTGGGGTATGAGTCCGTACGTTCGCACGGTCAGGACGGCGTCGGGGGCCCGTGCGGTGCAGATCGTGCACTCCTCCCGGAAGGGGGTTCGCAATATCGAACACATTGGCTCAGCCCATGACGACGCCGAGCTGGCGGTGCTTAAGGAGGTCGCCAGGCAACGGCTCAATGCCGGCCAGCTCAGCTTCGACCTACCGGGCCTGAACAGCGAGAACGACGCAGGATCTGCACCGCAGGCACCGACTGGGGGTGGGTGCATGGCACCTATCACCTCCAACCGGATGGGGGTGCGCCTGGAGGCCCTGGAGACGGCCTGGAAGGCGGTGGGGCTGGACGGACTCGACGGTGCTGACGAGGTCTTCCGCCAGCTCGTTACCGCCAGGCTGATCGAGCCGACCAGCAAGTAGGACTCGTTGCGGATCCTGACCTGACTCGTGACAGTTTGGTGGGGTCTGGGTTTTGAGGTGGGTTTTTCGTTGGTATTCCGTGGTGGTTGTGGGTGTGCTGGCACACTAAGGGGCCGGTAGGGTGGGGGTGGTGAGCCCGTTTGTGCGTAAGGTCAAGACAGCCTCGGGGGCGATGGCGGTGCAGATCGCGGTCAAGGAAGGGCGCCGGGACAAGGTGATCGAGCACCTGGGATCGGCCCACACTGAGGCCGAGCTGGCTGCTCTGATGGAGATCGGCCGGCACCGCATTGCCCCGGACCAGCTGGCCCTGGAGCTGACTCCCACGCCACCGGCGGTTTCGGGACTCCTCACGGCCTCAGCCCCGGTCGGCACTGACGCGGTGGTGGCCTCCAAGCGCTCGGGCCTGATGTGGGACGTTCTGCACGGGGTCTACACCCGTCTGGGGCTGAGGGACGCCACTGGGGGTGATCGGGCCTTTGAGCAGATGGTTCTGGCGCGTCTGATCGAGCCG
>NZ_JAUNVZ010000024.1:0-246 GCF_030540545.1 Rothia sp. (in: high G+C Gram-positive bacteria)
CACAAAATAGATACCGTGTGCCTGTAAGCGAGGCAGAATACGTTCAAACCGGTCGGTGTCGAAGGTTTTAGCGTCCGTCAGGAAAGTGCCGTCCATATCAACAGCAATTAGACGCGGGGTGACTCTGGGGTTCGCGGACGAGGAGGCAGCAAAGATTTCGGGCATACTAGTTCTTCCGTTCCATGAAGGGTGGATAAGTTTAAGGCTCTCATATCACCACCACCAACGGCTAATAGCGGCGATACC
>NZ_JAUNVZ010000024.1:256-1565 GCF_030540545.1 Rothia sp. (in: high G+C Gram-positive bacteria)
TTCTCGCCGATGAAGAAAGCTACCATCAGAACTTTAGCCCGCTAAAAACATCCCGTTTCGTCATTTGTACACCGCCGCTTTATACGCACTCCCCACTACGGTACTCATGCGTGTTCAGATACACTCAAAATAGCTTCCGCATGTGACCGAATTCGCCGGTGGGGCCGGGGTCGGTTTTATATAATATATGTGGATGTTTTAGCACCGATACGTTGTTGTATCACCCGATAACTCACGCAGGTGCGAACGGCATCCAGCTCACTCTCACTCAATAGCTCACTCACTCAAGGAAAACTTATGCCTGCGCGCTTTCGCCGCACACAAAAACCGGCCACTATAGCCATATCTTCATTCGCTGTAGTATGTGCACTGATACTAAGCGGGTGTTCCACCGAAACTGTCACAGTGGAGGGACCCACAGCATCAAGCGCTTCACCCACTGCAGCAAGTACCCACAACCAGTTATCTTCACCCAGCAGCACCCCCTATGTCAGCCCAGCCGCTGCCTTTGAAACCCAGGAAGAGGACGCCGAAGAGCAGACGCACGATACCGGAATTTCTCCCGAGCAGGAAGCCAACCCCGTAACCGCACTGCCAGCTGCGAATGTATCGGATGCAGCCAGCGCCTTAACAACCCTGCAGTCCCTACCGGTCAAGGGCCGCGCACCCAAAACCGGGTATTCGCGGGATCAGTTCGGGCATGCCTGGACAGACACCGACCGTAACGGGTGCGATACCCGCAACGATATTCTGCGCCGCGATCTGTACGAGGTGACGGTTAAACCAGGAACACGCGCCTGCACAGTGCTCAGCGGCACCCTGGAGGATCCATATACGGGGGTGAGCATCCACTTTAGACGCGGAAAAGACACCTCCCGCGCGGTGCAGATCGATCACGTAGTAGCCCTGTCTGACGCGTGGCAGACTGGCGCGCAAGAGCTGTCGAAGCAGCAGCGCATTGAGCTCGCCAATGACCCCGATAATCTGCTCGCTGTAGATGGGGCGGCTAACCAACAGAAGAGCGATGCGGACGCGGCTACCTGGCTGCCAGCTAATAAGGCGTACCGGTGCATCTATGTGGAGAAGCAGGTGCGCATTAAGGCGAAGTATGGGCTGTGGGTTAAGGCAGCCGAAAAGGAAGCAATGGTACGGGTGCTCAATGACTGTGTGAGCTCGGAAAACTCAGGCACCATTGAGCACACTCCCGTGGCCTCCCCTATTACTGAGCCCACGCGGGGTACGCCGCAGGCTCGGGTGCAAGCGCCTACACAGGAACCCGATTCTGCAGGAACGTATTACAAGACCTGTG
>NZ_JAUNVZ010000025.1 GCF_030540545.1 Rothia sp. (in: high G+C Gram-positive bacteria)
TGGTGCGCTAGTCCCCTTCTTCTGTTTCAACGTGTTTGGCTCCGTCAAGCGACACAACAAGATCTTCATGGGCGACTGCGGCTCGCAGGTGATTGGGTTTATCCTCGGTATGCTCTGCATCTGGTACAGCATGCGTCACCCCATCACCCCGGATACGCCCGAAGCCCTTAACAACCGATTGGTGCTGGCCTTTGCGCTGCTGATGATTCCCTGTCTCGACGTAGTGCGCGTGATGTGGGGACGCATCCGCCGCGGGCGTAACCCCTTCCTCCCCGACCTGACGCACATACACCACAAGTTCCTAGCCATGGGGATGAGCCAACGCAGCGCCCTGCTCTTCATCCTCATGATTGACGCAGCCTTTGCCCTCATCAACCTCGAGCTGGTAAACATTCTGGACATCAACCTGCTCCTCGCACTCAACATCCTCATTTGGGTAGCCATGAACCTCTGGCTCTCGCACGTAGTGCACAGACGGCGCGCTCTGGGGCTCGCTCCCACCGAGTTTACGCTGCCCTCAAGTGAGGGCTATCCTGACCAGCCCAAAGTCAATCCCAACAATACACAAAGCCATGCCGGGAAGGAACCCAAGGGCTGAAACCCAAGGTTTCGCTTGGCGCATCAGGCTTTTTGGTCTAATTTAGCGGCCTCAAACTAGCGACTGACGCATGAAGCGACTGCTCATACTCCTATACATCAGCTGTTTGGCCCTGCTCGCCGCCACCGCACAGACGGTAGACGGTCCGCGGCGCACACCCCCCATCGAGGTGCAGAAGGACTCGGTCAAGGTGAGCCTGCTCACCATCTCGGCCGGGGACGAGATATACACCCTCTACGGACATACGGCCCTGCGCGTACGCGAGAAGAATGAGGCCGGCTGGAGCGACTGGGTGTTCAACTACGGGACCTTCTCCTTCGCCCAGCCCCACTTTATCTGGCGCTTCATGCTGGGCAAGACGGACTATCAGCTCGGCGTAGTGCCCTACCAGCTCTTCTTCGACACCTATGCCTACGAGGGCAGAGGCATCTACGAACAGCAGCTTAACCTCTCACAGCCTGAGGGACGCGACTTGGTCAACCGACTGGCCGTCAACCTGCACCCCGACAGCGTAACGTACCGGTACAACTTCCTATACGACAACTGCGTGACCCGCGTCATCCGCCGCATCACCCAGTCGGTAAGTGACGGCCAAATCATCTGGCCCACCGCTGAGGCCATGCAGACCCGGGACCTTACGCTCAGAGACATTGTGCACCAGTACGCCGAAGAGCATCCCTGGGACGCCCTGGGACAAGACCTGCTGCTCGGCAGCGAGGTAGACCATCCCGCCTCACTCCAAGCACAGATGTTTGCCCCCTTCTATGCACAGCGCTATATAGCGAAGGCACGCATCAAGCATATCGACGGCACGAGCGCGCCGCTGGCCGGCCCGGTACACACCCTGCTCGCCCCGGCACCCCGCCCGCAACAATCCACCGGCGTGCCCTCCCCCATGACCTGCTTTGGCCTGCTGCTCGCCCTGACGCTCATAGTGAGCGCCGTAGAGTGGGTA
>NZ_JAUNVZ010000026.1 GCF_030540545.1 Rothia sp. (in: high G+C Gram-positive bacteria)
GACACCATGGCCTACACCGCCTCGGCGCTCAGCTTTATGCTTGAAAACATCGACAAGCCCGTCATCATCACCGGGTCGCAGCTGCCTATCGGTCAGCTCCGTACCGATGGGAAGGAAAACCTCCTGACGAGTATAGAGATAGCCGCTGCGCGCGATACGGACGGACGCCCCATGGTGCCCGAAGTATGCATCTTCTTTGAGAGTCGACTGATGCGCGGCAACCGCACGACGAAGATTAATGCTGAGGGCTTCAATGCCTTTCGCTCCTTCAACCTCCCTTCCCTGGCTCACGCCGGCATACACCTCAAGTACGAGCGTCACCTCATCCGTCATCCCCATCCCAAGGCCGTCTTTACGCCCCACTACCTGATGGACAACAACGTGATGGTCTTGACCCTCTTCCCCGGTATACGCAAGGAGGTGGTGGATGTCTGCCTCAACATACCCGGTCTGCGCGCCGTGGTGCTCAAGACCTATGGTGCGGGTAATGCACCCCAGAAGCCTTGGCTCATCGACCGCATCAAACAGATGAACGAGCGCGGCATGATTATCGTCAACATCACCCAGTGTTATAAGGGCGCAGTCGAGATGCATCGCTACGAGACCGGCCTACAGTTACTCCAGGCGGGCGTCATCAACGGCTACGACTCAACCGTGGAGGGAATGCTCACCAAACTCATGTTCCTGCTTGGCCATGGTTACCGCCGCGAGGAGATTATCCGCCTGATGAACACCAGCATTGCGGGCGAGATAACGATTTAAGTCCATTCCTACTGAATCCACCCATAGCGGGGAGGCGGGGCTTCTCCCTGCTTCCCCTTTTCTTTTTCTCAATGCAACGTATTCATTCTCTTCCCGTCCTACTGCTTCTCCTACTGCTGCCGCTCCTTACGGGGTGTGGTGGACGCACTACGGCAGACCCCGAACAGGCTGCCGGGCTAAAGTACGCCACCCTGCTCCGCATGGAGCAGACAGACTCCTTTACTAGCGTTACCATTGCCGACCCTTGGAAGGAGGGTGCGGTCTTGGCGCGCTATGTTCTAGTGCCCCGCACACAACCTTTACCCCATTATCTCCCGCAGGGCACACTTATCCGCACGCCCTTGCAGCGCGCCGTATTGACCACCTCGGTACATGCCGCTCTGCTGCTTGATCTGCATGCCGAAAGGGCTATCGCCGGCCTGACCGACACGGCCTATATCGTCAGTCCTGAGGTCAGGCAACTCCTGTGTCAAGGGGTGAAGAGTATGGGAACAGCCCTTCAGCCCGACCTAGAGCTGATGCAGGCAGCCCGTGCCGATGCCCTTCTGACTTCCCCTTTTGAGGGTGATGGGAGTGCCCGTGCGCAGCGCTTAGGCATACCCCAAATAGCCTGTGCCGACTATATGGAGAGTTCCCCCTTAGGGCGTGCTGAGTGGATGCGCTTTTATGGTCGCTTGTTTGGTCAGGCAGAGCGGGCCGACAGCCTGTTTGCGGCTGTGGAGCAGCACTACCTTGCGCTTGCTGCTCAGGCCGACAGCCTGACCAGCAAGCGTACAGCCCCCACCGT
>NZ_JAUNVZ010000027.1 GCF_030540545.1 Rothia sp. (in: high G+C Gram-positive bacteria)
GAAGCTTGGTGCCCGCCGTATCTTCCGGGCTGGTTTCGATAGCTGCCGCTGAAGCATTGGGGACGGTTACAATAGTGTGCTCCCCCGCGACCTGATCGTATAGTGCATGGCGAAGAGATGCGCTATCAACACGGCGCATCATGCCGATCCCTGGAACAGCACATTTCACTTCCTGCGCGGGAAGATTTTCAGGTACTACTGACTCCAGCAGCGCACGCGTGGGCGTGTAGTAGATGCTGGTTCCGCTCACCTGCTGGCTGTAGGGGGTCAGAAGCTCGTTAAGCTGGCGTAGCTGGGCGTAATCACCCAGCCAGTTTGGGTTATCCCCCGCCATATACTCGCGGGCTTTTTCAAGCACCCGCGGGTGCTTTGCGCACAATAGCCCCACCCCGGCATAGTTAGCGACTCGTAGTTCCCAAATATCGTCATTGCGGCGGCGGGATGAGCCCATCTTATCCGCTGGCAGCTGCAGCTGCGCGAGTAGCCCTGTCCCCTGTCCGTGAGCCTTAGCGACTGAACCGTGCGGCAAACAAAAATCGGCTTCTAACTGGGCGGCGATCATATGCCGGGCACGGTCACGTGTGGTGACGGCACCACGTGCATGTGCGGCGTTCACAGAACCTCCTGGATAAAACGGCCGGTGTGTGAGGAAGCGACCCCAGCCACAGACTCGGGGGTTCCTTCGGCAATTACGGTGCCCCCGCCATCGCCGCCTTCCGGCCCCATATCAATAATCCAGTCAGCGCATTTAATCACATCAAGGTTATGTTCAATAGTGATAACAGTGTTGCCCTTATTGACAAGCGACTGCAGAACCGCCAGCAGCTTCCGGATATCCTCAAAATGCAGCCCGGTAGTCGGCTCATCCAACACATAGATAGAACGACCATTAGAACGTTTCTGCAGCTCGGCCGCCAGTTTTACACGCTGCGCTTCACCGCCTGAGAGCGTAGTGGCGGGCTGCCCCAACCGGATATACCCTAGACCAACATCCACCAGGGTATTTAAATGCCGGGCGATAGGGGTAAAGGCCGCAAAAAATTCGGCGGCTTCCTCTACCGGCATTTCAAGCACATCGGCGATGGTTTTACCTTTGTAGTGCACTTCAAGGGTCTCACGGTTGTAACGTTTACCGTGGCAGGTCTCGCACGGTACGTACACATCCGGCAGGAAGTTCATCTCAATCTTGAGCGTGCCGTCGCCTGAGCAAGCCTCACACCTGCCGCCCTTGACATTAAACGAAAAACGCCCGGGGGTATACCCCCGTATTTTTGCCTCGTTTGTTTCGGCAAAAAGCTTACGAATATTATCAAATACGCCCGTGTAGGTTGCGGGGTTTGACCGCGGGGTGCGCCCAATCGGGGACTGATCCACATGAATCACTTTATCAAGGTGTTCAAGCCCCTCAATTTTCCTGTGGCGCCCCGGCACTTGTTTCGCGCCATTGAGCTTATTAGCCAGCGAGGTGTACAGGATGTCGTTCACCAGAGTGGATTTCCCCGACCCAGACACCCCAGTGAC
>NZ_JAUNVZ010000028.1 GCF_030540545.1 Rothia sp. (in: high G+C Gram-positive bacteria)
TACATTGGCACTGCTGCCCATCTCAATCTTCTCGGGAGCGGTCATAGTGGCCGTCAGGTCGTGCTGCAATGCATCGCGCACATTGATGTCGTCAATGACCACCGCCGTCTTCACATCTTGGCTCATGGCCGTGAAGAGCAGGCGCACATAGCTGTCAGCCTTATAGGGGGCCAAGTTCACAGAAACCGTACGCCAGCCTGCCTTGCCGGTCAGCTCCTCATAGTTGATGGTCTGCAAGTCTACCAAGTTTTCGGTGTCACCATTGCGTGCCAGCTCCAGCTTGAGTTGTGCCTCCTTGCCGGGATTGGCGTAATAGCGGAACACGAGCCATGGATTTTCAGCACCATTCAAGGCTATCTTGCCCGAGCCCAAAGTGGCAGCATCGCCAGCCTTGGCTGGCAAGAACGAGGCCGAACCTCCGTCACCATCGGCTGCGATAGACTTCACGGGGTCAAAGTAGTTGTTGCCGTCTCGGTCAACCGTCCACACACCCGACTGGAGTTTGCCGTTGGGGAAGGACTCCTTAAACGGCAGCTTGTAGGCCGTGCCGCCCAGCACCACATTCGATACAGCCGGATAGCTCTCAGCCGTAGCGTTTTGTGCCGTCACAGCAAAGTACACCAAGTCCTGCTTGCCCGTGGTCGGTATTTCCACCTCACACTTCATGGTGGTCAGGCCCTCGTGCTGCAACACAGGATTGCCCTTCTCATCCACACCATACACATTGTACTTCAGGTTCGCTTCGTTCACGAAGTTTCCCTTTTCGCCTACCGACCCGGGCGATTCCCAAGTCAGCATGGCCTTTCCGTTCAGCTTGTCTTTCAGCACCAAGTTGGTCGGTGCGAGCGGAATATCCTCGCCCACATACACAGTCTTGACTGCGGCCAAGCCTTCGCCTGCGGCATTGGTGGCCACTACCTTATACACATTTTCGCCATTGGCGGGACTATTGTCCTGATAGCTGAGCTTGCTGCCTACAGCCGGGTGGCTGAAGGTGTGAATCAGGGCCTCGCCGCGATAAAGCTCTACCTTTTCCAGCTCGCTCAGTGCCGTGCCGCCCTGGCTCTTGCTGGGTGCGGTAAACTCAATAAGGGCTGAGAGTGCGCCTTGGGTGTTGGGCGTAACGGTCAGGTTCTTCACGGCCTCGGGGGCAGAAAGATTGTTCTTGAGCGTTACTGACACATTGTCCACCAGCATAAAGTAGCCGTCCGACGTACTCAGGGCGTGCACGCCGAAGTAATACTTGCCTGACTGCGTAATCTGCACATCCACCGACACGCGCTTGCCCGACTCGCCCGCTGCAATCTCTGTAGGCTTCGTAGTAATCGTGAATGCCGAGGGATCCGTACTGGCTCCATAACCTGCCTCGTAGCGTTCGGGATAGTTGCTGCCCGGTGCCACATAGAAGGAGTAGGTGTAAATGCAGTTCGCCTTCAGGTAAATGGGGGGCGTAATCAGCCAGTCGTCAGCCGTTACACCGTCATAATTGGTCTCA
>NZ_JAUNVZ010000029.1 GCF_030540545.1 Rothia sp. (in: high G+C Gram-positive bacteria)
GTCAACGTGGGGGACCACCTCGCCCCACCCTCCTCCGAGTTATCCACAGGACCGCCGCGGGCCTGTGTAGAACTGTGGAGAGGGTGGGGCGACTCGCTACCCGGACCGGTGTGCGGCGGTCACGCTCGGGTTGCGCGAAGATGAAGAATGTGCTGTCGTCCCCGCCGGGCTCGATGTCACTGAAAGCACGCGGTCCGGGCCTGACTGATCGGACGGTTTTCCCACATTTTCAGGCAAAACTCTGTCTATGGCGATGATGCCTCAAGGTGTGTGGCGGTGTTTGTGGGAAGCCTCCAGCAGGATCGCTCACCCGGGTTGGAGATCTCGAACGGGTCTTGTGCACAGGGGGAGTGGCGACATCCCAAGAACCCACACACCCCTGCACAAGCCTGTGGACACGGCCTGTGGATAACTCCGCCCGTGATGCATCGAAGCCCTTCCTGAGCTCTTGAGTTCCGCAGCTTGAGTCGGGCTGTGCTTTCGGTTGGGGTTTTCGTTGGAGTGGCGGGGAGTGGCTGACGCCGAGGTGGTCAGTCCGCACCCATGTCAGATCAAGACTGCTTAAGGGGGTGCACTCGTGCAGGTTGTGACCAAGGGGGTCGTAGCGTGCGCAGGATCGTGGAACGCCTGGAATCTGCGTATGATGAGGCGCGCAGGTTCCAGCAGGGCAGATATAGGTAATCGGGCTCTTCGCTTCGAGGATGTAGTAGTCAGCGCCTATTGAGTACATAGGTAGGTTTGGTGGTGGGAGGCGTTGCACTGGGTGGAGGTGAGGTCCCACCATGATGGGAGTTGCTACACAACCCGTCACGAGAGACCTCGACGTGCCTGGGACTACCTTCTCCTGCCCCGACCTGACGACGTTCCAGCGGCCAGACGTCCTGGGGCTGATCGTGGTGGGGCAGTACCTGGCGTTGGGGTAGGCGATTGTGGAGTGACGTCGGGTTTGAGAACCTATTCCGCCGGTCCTGCGGGGCTCAGGGGCTGGGGTGTGGGATGGTGGTCCGGCACCTGGCGCACATACCTTTGGGCTGTAGGCTCACGCCGCTGCTGGTGCGCTTGCGGCGCTTCGCCTGCACGCACCGCCGCCGGGTGCGCGTGTCAGGACACGATCCACCTGGCCGAGCCCAGGGCACGTCCGACCCGCTCAACGGTCCAGCGAGGTCTGCGGTCCCGTGGCCTTGAGTCCATGTCGCTGGCCCGCATCGCACAGGCCTTGGGGGTGGCCTGGCATACCGCCAGCACCGTAATCCTCACCCGAGCTGAGTAGACCATCACCGGCGACCCCCCACCGCTTCAAGGCGCGGAGATGCTCGGTGTTGATGATTCCCCGCGCCCTTCGATCTCAAACGGGAGGTGCCTCCTATGTGTGGTGCCGCACCAAGCGGGATGACCGGTACGTCACGGTGATCCTCGACCTGACTCCGGTGCGCAACCAAACGGGCCCGGCCGGTCTGCTGGACGTGGCCCCGGATCGGTCCAAGAGGCCCTCAT
>NZ_JAUNVZ010000030.1 GCF_030540545.1 Rothia sp. (in: high G+C Gram-positive bacteria)
ATGACCCACATCCAGAACACCGCGCCGGGACCGCCCATCGCAATAGCGATCGCCACGCCCGCAATATTGCCGGTACCCACACGGGATGCCGCCGAAACCGTGAACGCACGGAATGAGGAAATGCTCTTACGGCCGTCAGCTTCGTGACCGGACGGGTCGGTGAGCACGCGCAGCATCTCGGGCAGAGAACGCCACTGCACCGCGCGGGTGCGGATGGTCAGGAACAAACCAGCGGCAATCAGCGCCACGAAGAGGAAGTTCTCCCACACCCATTGCTGAATAGAGTCAACCACGCTGGTGGCGCCAGAGGTATAGGTGTTGACGTCTTGAATAAAATGTACGATTCCCTCCACGGGCGCTCCCATCGGGTTATTGAACACAGTAATCCCCCGGTACGAGGCGTCACTGCGGGGGAGGGGCGGGGCTTAAGCACCCGCATACGGAAAAAGATATTTTTCCGGAAGTTACAGGTAACTATTGTTGCGGTACAGTACCCGTGTGAGCAAGCTCAATAAGTGGTTTCAGGGAATTTGTAACGAATAATTAACGCACACTGCAGTGCGTGCCATCCCCCGCCGAAAGCGCCCTCGGCTTAGCAGTAATTAGAAGCGGGGGAGAAGGCTCACTGGTAGCGCGTATCGTGCTTTAACGGTTTCACGAAGGGGAACGAAAGCACCCCGCGAATCTGGGTCTGCGCCATGAGCATTACCAGCCGGTCAATACCGATCCCCAGCCCGCCGGTAGGTGGCAGCCCCGTCTCCAGGGCGTACAGGAAATCCTCATCCACTTGCATGGCCTCGGGGTCTCCGGCGGCCGCTTTCAGTGACTGCGCTACCAGGCGCTCACGCTGCACCAGCGCATCGGCTAATTCGGAGTAGGCGGTACCCATCTCCATACCGTTAATCACCAAATCCCAGCGCTCCACCAGCCCCAAAACACTGCGGTGCGCACCAGCTAAGGGGGAGGTCTCCACCGGGAAATCCGTGTAAAACGTGGGGAACACGGTTTTTGCTTCCACCAGTTCACCATACAGTTCCTCAATGACCGCCCCTGCACCCATATCGTCCCGCACGTGAATCTCATGCTCACGCGCCAGGGCCAGGAGCGTCTCAAAATCGGTGTCTAAGGTGATGGTGGTGCCCACCGCCGCTGAGAGCGCCTCACACACCGAAACCACCGGCCAGGCACCTGAAACGTCATCCAGCGTACGGTCTGTGCTGCCCTTTGCCCCCAACGGCAGCACGCACTGACCGTACACCGCCTGCGCCGTGTTTTTAATGATCCGCTCCGTTAGGTGGCGCATATCGGTGTAGTCGGCGTAGGGCCGGTATGCCTCAAGCACTGTGAACTCGGGGTTGTGCGTGTTATCTGCACCCTCGTTGCGGAAGTCACGGCCCAGCTCATATACGGCACCCATGCCACCCACCACCAGGCGTTTGAGGTACAGCTCCGGGGCGATACGCAGTGTCAGATCCGCCCCGTAG
>NZ_JAUNVZ010000006.1:0-24719 GCF_030540545.1 Rothia sp. (in: high G+C Gram-positive bacteria)
AGAACCAATACCTCTTTCCCAATCCGGCAAGGCTGTGGCTGGCAATGCGGCAAGGTTGCGGGAAAACTAATCTCTCATTTTGCGCAAGCCATGGTCATACATTGACACCCAATTAAGTGGAGGGACATTCGTCAGTGACAGCTTGCGAAGAGCCTGCTCACGATGGACAACGACGTCTTCCCAGGTTAAACGTACAACTGTCCAGCCCTGTTGACGCAGATATTGCTCGCGGTTTTCTTGCCTAGCTAACGTCTCTTCAGGACTTAGACCAAAACGACCGTCATATTTGATAGCACCATCGAACTCAACAACAATGTTGTACTCAAGTAACGCAAAATCAACACGGAACGGACCAATTTGAAGCTGCTGAACAGGTTCAAGACCAAGATCAAGTAGGAGCAAACGCGTGAGCGTCTCGCCGGGCGACTCCGATAGAGGACTCATTATGCCTGCAACCCAGCGTGCTGCCAGGCTTCCCTTGCGAGGAGAAGACATAAGCTTCTTAAATAGAGTGTCATAATCTACAAGACCTTTGTGCAAAGCAGATTCTGCAATGACAAGACCTTCATAAGGCTTTAAGAAACGAACGCATGATAAGACCGTGTCCTCGATGGACGTGCAAAGGAAACCATCTTCACTCAGTAGAGTAGCTGCGCTCAGACTGGCATCATCGCGCCGACTTTGCACGAAGTCAGGAGTTGAACCACCGGTTCGCCGCACCTGAATCTTATCCGGAACAGTGAGAACATCAAGCCCTAACGCGAGTGCGGCACTAAGATGCGAAAAAACAGGGGAATCAAAAAGACGAGCATAGCTATCCATGAGAAGTAGATGCTTGCGCTCTTTACCGAGGTCACTCCACTCCGACTCGCGGATATAACGACCTTTGCCAAGGCGTTTAAAATCTCGATAGGTAATGGGCGTCTTGAAGCTCTGCCAATCTGATGAGCTCTTCTGGGCTTGTTTAGCCGTAAAAATATCTTCGGTGATGTTAATAGCCATACTTCAAGAGTGCACAGATTAACACCAAACGTCAATAAATAACAGAATATTACGTAAAAATGATTTACATATGTGGATAAGTCGCTAGTTTGAGCTTAACACTATGTAATAGTACGATAGTTATCCGCAGCCTTGCCGGATTGGTGGCCGCAGCCTTGCCGGATTGGGGGGGAGGTAAAAAGGTAGAGGAAAGCCCCGAAGTAGGAGACTACTTCGGGGCTTAATAGGTGTATATCAAAGACTAAGAACCGGCCTTCTCAATATCCAGCGTAGAAATCAAGGCTCTGCCAAAACGATCTAGAACCGGGAATCTAAGCAGATAGGCGTCAGCATCCTCTGTATATAGTCTAGGATTTAGACTGCTCAGAGGATCCGAAACCCGAACGAAGGGTTGCAATCGCCTGCTCAAAATCTTCCATGCTCTCAAATGCCTGATACACGCTTGCAAAACGCAAATACGCCACGGCATCCAGGCGGGAGAGAGGCTCAAGAATGGTCAGACCCACCTCGTGCGCATCAATCTCCGCAAGACCGCGAGCGCGAATGGTCTCTTCAACCTCCTGAGCCAGCTTAGCCAGCTCATCCTCAGAAACGGGGCGACCCTGGCAAGCCTTGCGCACACCGGCAGCAATCTTGGAACGGTTGAAGGGCTCGGACACGCCGGAGCGCTTAATAACCGAAATGGCGGTGGTTTCTACCGTGCTAAAGCGGCTACCGCAGTGCGTGCACTGGCGGCGGCGGCGAATTGCAGCGCCGTCATCGGTAGTGCGGGAATCAACCACACGGGATTCAGAATGCTTGCAATAGGGGCAATACATGATCAACCTTTCACGGTATATAGTTACACCTATTTTAGCGCGCTCGCCATACCCAGCCCAAGAAGATAGTAATGAGTATGCTCTGGGCGGGATTTAGGGCGGCCAGCAGCCGCAGCCTTGCCGGATAGCCAGCCGCAGCCTTGCCGGATTGCTGAGAAAAGGAGGGGGAGGTTAATTGAAGGTGTGTTCCTCAGCGGGGAAGGAGCCCTCAACCACAGCCGTGCGGTAATTGCGGGCGGCATCCTCAAGTACCTGACCGACCTGAGCGAATTGACGCACGAACTTGGGCAGGCGACCCTCGGTACGCAGACCGAATGCATCCTGCCAGACCAGCACCTGACCGGTGGTTACATTGGAAGCACCAATACCAATAGTCGGCACGGAACCAACCGCCTGATCCACGGCGCGGGCGGTCTCAACGGTGACCATTTCCATCAGGATTGCGAAAGCGCCGGCCTCTGCCAGGGCGCGTGCATCCTCAACCACGCGGGCGGAAGAATCGCCGCGACCCTGCACGCGGAAACCACCCAGAACATTCTCAGCCTGCGGGGTGAAACCAACATGAGCCACCACCGGAATACCGGCGCGCACCAGGGCACGAACCCACTCGGTCTGGGAGGCATCCAGCTCAAGCTTGACGGCGTGAGCGCCTGCTTCTTTGACCATGCGAGTTGCAGATTCAACCGCCTGCTGCGGGGAAAGCTCATAGGTGCCAAAGGGTAGGTCGGCAACCACCAGTGCACGCTGGGCACCGCGCACCACCGAAGCGACCATGGGGATCATTTCGTCCAGAGTAATGGACAGAGTCGAGTCGTATCCGAGGACCACATTTGCGGCGGAATCGCCCACGAGCAGAGTTTCAATACCGGCGCGGTCAAAGGCGCGCGCGGTCAAAAAGTCGTAGCAGGTGAGCATCGCAAATTTTTCACCGGCGGCCTTTGCCTGGGCAAGATGCAGGGTGCGGATTTTACGCACGCTGCTGAGGCTAGTTTCTGCGTCGGTGTGCTGATGTGCTGCCGGCGCCTGCGCGCTGGTCTCGGAGGCTGCGCCGTAGGGGGCGGTTTCTTTTTCGCTCATGTTTCTATTTTATCCTCTCAATCACGGCGTTCGCTGTGGGCTGTGAGATCTCTGCGGGCACTCTCTTTGTAACCAATTCTTAACCTTCAGGGGCGCCTTAAAACAGGCAATAGAGTCGTAAAAACGGTAGGCTTAAGAGACAGCATATACGCGCCGCGCGCCCTCAAGAATCGGGTGCCGGCCCATGATGGAGGTCAGTGATGGATCGTCAGCAGGAATTTGTACTCCGTACCATTGAGGAACGCGATATTCGCTTTATCCGCCTGTGGTTTACCGACGTGGTCGGCACCCTCAAATCCGTGGCTCTGGCGCCTGCCGAGGTAGAGAGCGCTTTTGAGGAGGGCCTGGGCTTTGATGGTTCTTCCATTGAAGGCCTATCGCGTGTCTACGAGTCCGATATGCTGCTGCAGCCGGACCCCGCAACCTTCCAGATCCTGCCCTGGCGCGGCGAGGATGCGCACACCTCCCGCATGTTCTGCGATATTCTCACCCCCGACGGTCAGGTCTCCGCATCCGATACCCGCGGCGTGCTCAAGCGTGTGCTCAATAAGGCCGCCGATATGGGCTTTACCTGCTACACCAGCCCGGAGATTGAGTTCTACCTGCTGGAGTCGGCTAAGCTGGGCGCCGATGGTTTCCCCGTGCCGGTGGATTACGAATCCTATTTTGACCATACTCCCGGCGGTATTGTGCAGGAGTTCCGCCGCAAGGCTGTCACCATGCTTGAAGAGGTCGGCATTTCGGTGGAGTTTAGCCACCATGAGACTGGCCCCGGTCAGAATGAAATCGACCTGCGCCACGCCGACGCCTTGCAGACCGCCGATAATGTGATGACTTTCCGCACCGTGATTAAGGAAGTCGCCTACACCGAGGGTATGTACGCAACCTTCATGCCCAAGCCTTTCACCAAGTACGCCGGCAGCGGTATGCACACCCATTTCTCGCTCTTTGAGGGCGATACCAATGCCTTCTTCGAGGCGGGCGCAGAGTACCAGCTTTCGAAGACCGCGCGTCATTTTATTGCCGGTATTTTGAAGCACGCCCCCGAGTTCACCGCGGTGACCAACCAGTTCATTAACTCCTATAAGCGCCTGTGGGGCGGCGGCGAGGCTCCCTCCTATGTTTCCTGGGGTCACAATAACCGTTCGGCGCTGGTGCGCGTGCCCCTGTACAAGCCCAATAAGATGCAGTCCGCGCGCATTGAGTACCGCGGTCTGGACTCTGCATCCAACCCCTACCTGGCGTACGCGGTGATTCTTGCCGCCGGTTTGAAGGGCATTGAGCACGAGTACGAGCTGATGCCCGCCGTGACTGAGGACCTGGCAGCGATGACCAATGCTGAGCGCCGCGCAATGGGCTACCACCCCCTGCCTTCCTCCCTGCACGATGCGACCGTGCTCATGGAAGAATCGGAGTTCATGGCTGAGGTGCTGGGTGAGCAGGTCTTTGAGCAGTTCCTGCGCAATAAGCGCGCGGATTGGCGAGCCTACCGCGCCCAGGTGACCCCCTACGAACTCAAGCATAATCTGGGTATTCTCTAATGCCGGTTCCCGCTGAAAATACGGGCGCTGCGGATACCCAGAGCGCTATTGAGGATGCGGACAGGGCAGCAGCGCGCAAGCAGCGTCAGGCTCTGCATGCGGCTTTGCGCGCGAGCGGTTTTGCCGATGTGGAGAAAGCAGAGCGCTGGTTGGGCTCCCGCGAATTGGAGGGCTGGGATAGCGCCGGCCTGATCGCGGCTGTGCACTATGCGCCCAGCCCCGATACGGCTCTGCCCGCCCTGGTGCGTCTGTTGGAGAAAGACCCGGCGCTGGGGCAGCAGCTACGTGCCGCTCTGGAGTCCGGTTCTTCTCGCGCGCACTCTTCTCATACGCACGAGGGGAGCGCAGTGCCGAGCCTGCGCGCCTGCGAGAATTTCCTACGTCTGCTGGGCTCTTCCCAAGCACTGGGAGATTTTCTGTACCGCCGAGTGGAGTATGTCCGCCCGCTCCTTGAACTGGCTGAACCCGAGGCACTGAGTGCGGAAGAAGAGCGCCTGCGTGCTGTGCAATTCCCGGAGTCTTTGCTCCCCGAATCCGAGCGCCTGCCGCGCGATGAGCAATTCTTGACTCCTATTGCGCCTTTAGACACTGGCTACCGCGCCCAACTCTTAGAGGCGGTGGGTGCCGACTCGCAGGCAGCTGTGCCTTGTGCATCCTGGGCATCCGGTCAGCGAGTTGGGGATGCAAAACCACTCTATGTTCAACTACGTGTTGCCTATAGATACGCCCTAACTCGCCTGGCGCTGGTTGATATGTGTTCAGCCGATCCTGTGGCTCTGCAACCGACTATTGGTCGTCACCTCGCTGACCTTGCCGCAGCAGCCATTGAAGCGGCGCTCGCTATTGCCCGCGCCCAGGTGCAGGCACGCGAACCGTTCGCCTCCGAAGTGCGCCTTGCTGTGATCGGCATGGGTAAATGCGGCGCGCGCGAACTGAACTATATCTCCGATGTAGACGTCATGTACTGCGCCGCAGCCGCCACCCCGCAGGACGGCTCTGCGCCCCTGGATGAGACCCGACTGCTGAGCCTTGCCACCGATATGGTGCACGCCCTGACTAAGGCAATTATGGCGCCCGCACCCGAACCGCCCCTGTGGGAAGTTGACGCGAACCTGCGCCCCGAGGGCAAAGACGGCGCGCTGGTGCGCACCCTGGACGCCTATATGCGCTACTACAAGCGCTGGGCCGAGAACTGGGAATTTCAGGCGCTGCTCAAGGCACGCCCCATGGCGGGAGACGCCGCCCTGGGCGCCGAGTTTGCGCGCGCCATTGACCCGCTCGTGTGGGAGAGCGCCGCCCGTGATTCTTTCGTGGAGTCGGTGCAGGCTATGCGCGCCCGTGTGAGCGATAATATTCCCGCCGATCAGCGCGAATGGCAGATTAAGCTAGGCGCCGGTGGCTTGCGCGATGTTGAATTTACGGTGCAGCTGCTGCAGCTGGTGCACGGTCGAACCGACCCGTCGGTGCGCACCAAAACCACGGTGGATTCCATTGCTGCCCTTGCCGAGTCGAGCTATATTGGCCGTGCGGATGCCGCTGCTTTTGCACGCGACTATCAGAAGTTGCGCGTGCTGGAGCATCGCGTGCAGCTGGCTCAATTGCGCCGCACGCATCTGATGCCTCAGGCACCGGAGGCTCAGCGTGTGCTGGCGCGCGCGGTACTGCCTCCTGAGCGCCTGGGGGAGTTGACCGCCACCTCGCTGCTGAAGGCGTGGAATGCGACGAAGCGCGATGTGCGTGCCCTGCATGAGCGTCTATTCTTCCGTCCGCTGCTGGCGGCGGTGGCTCACCTGTCGGCTGATGAAGCGGTACTGAGCGAGCAGGCGGCACGTGACCGTCTGGCGGCTCTGGGTTATCGCGATCCGCGCGGTGCCATGCGCCATATTCAGGCGCTTACGGCTGGGCTCTCGCGCAGCGCCGAGATTCAGCGTCACTTGATGCCGGTGCTGTTGGGCTGGTTGGCTCAGGGCGTGGATGCCGACGCGGGCCTGCTGGGTTTCCGTATTGTTTCTGAGGCGTTGGGCTCCAGCAGCTGGTATTTGCGTATGCTGCGCGATTCGCCGGCTGCTGCGGAGTACCTGTGCGCGCTGCTCTCTTCCTCTCGTCGCCTGACGGATCTGTTGGAGGATACCCCCACCGCCATTGCCTGGCTGGATAAGCCTGGCGAGCTGTCCCCGCGTACGGTCAAGACCCTGGAGCGTGAGATTTCTTCGCTGCTGACCCGCCACGCGGACGCCCTGGAGGCTATGCGCGCGGTGCGTTTCTTGCGCCGCCGTGAGCTGCTGCGTATTGGTATGGCGTGGGCGCTGGGCTTTAGCGATATTGAGCGCGTGTGCGCCGGTTTGGCGGCGGTGGATGAGTGCGTGATTGCTGCCGCTTTGGCGATTGCTCAGCGTGAGGTGCTCGAATCTGAGGGTGTGCTCAGCGCCGAGATTTCGGTGATTGCGATGGGTCGTTTGGGTGGCGCCGAGAACGGCTTTGGTTCGGATGCGGACGTTATGTTTGTGTACCGCCCGGTGCCCGGTGTTGAGGATTCGGCGGCTTCTGCCCAAGCGTTGAGCATTGTTCAGCGACTGATGCAGCTCATTAAGCAGCCCCTCAAACCCCCAATTCGCGCCGAGCGTGTACTGGAAATTGATGCGGATTTGCGCCCCGAGGGTAAGCAGGGTCCGATGGTTCGTTCCCTAGAATCCTATGCTGCTTACTATGAGAAGTGGGCTGAGGTGTGGGAGTTCCAGGCTCTGCTGCGCGCCCGCCCGATTGCGGGCGATGCCTCCCTGGGTAAGGATTTCGTGGAGTTGATTGACCCGTACCGTTACCCGGTAGATTTTAATACTGTTCAGGCTCAGGAGGTGCGCCGTATTAAGGCGCGCGTGGAGAATGAGCGCATGCCTCACGGTGCCGATCGTACCCGCCAGGTTAAGCTCGGTCGCGGCGGTTTGAGCGATGTGGAGTGGCTGGTTCAGCTGCTGCAACTACAGCACGCGCACGCGGTACCCGGTTTGCGTACCACCTCGACCCTGCAGGCTTTGGCGGCGGCGGTTGACGCTGAACTGGTGAGCGCTGAGGATGCTCAGTCCCTACGTGCCGCCTGGCTGCTGGCGACCATGGTGCGCGGCGGCAATGTGATGCGCGGCGTGCGCCAATCCGATGTGCTGCAGACGAACCCGGTGGATATGGAGGCGGTGGCTCGCTGGTGCGGTTACGCGCCCGGTGCGTGGCGTGCGCTGGAGGAGGATTACCTGCGCACCACCCGCCACGCCCGCAAGGTGTATGAGCGCCTCTTCTTTGCGTAGTTTGCTCTCCAAATAACTAAAGCTGCCTCTCAAGAAAATATTCTCTTGAGAGGCAGCTTTAGTATGTACTCGATAGATAAGCTATTGCTTGAGCTGATCCAGTGCTTCGCGCTGAGCCTTAGCAATACGCTTGGAGGAGACCGTATAGGCGGTGCCCAGCTCCTGAGCGAAGAAGCTCACGCGCAGCTCCTGAATCATCCAATCCACAGCACGCAGCTCATCCGACACCAGGGTGCCCGGCGGTAGGGAAGAGACTGCCTTATCGTAGGCGTCCTCAATATCCTGAACCTCAAGCATCAACTGATTATCACGGTGCAGATTCGGACCCAGCTTCTCCAAACGCAGCTGCGCCGCACGCAAATAGCGCGGCAGATGAATCAACTGCGCGTACCCGGTCTGCGCAATAAAACCGGGGTAGACCAAATCATCCACCTGAGCCTTCACATCCGAGACCGCGTGCATAGTCGACAAGCTAGTCGCCTTCTTGACCGCCTTGCGCGTAGCGTTCGCCTGAGCGAAAATCTCCGCCACCAGCTTGGTAATCTCAAAGACCGTATCAATCAGCTCGGCGCGCACATGCTCATAAAGTTCGCGGAACTCATCCAGGCCAAAGACCGGAGTGCGCGGCACCAGCTTATCCAACGCCGCCACGGTGCAATCTTCCAGCAGGGCATCAATGGAGCCGTGCGGGTTCTGCGTGAACACAATCTTCTCTTTATTCGACAGGTGTTCACTGACATAACGCACGGGCGAAGGGATCATCAGCTGCAGCAGACGAATCACACCGCTTCGCTGAGCGTGCAGCTGCTGCTGCTCGGTGGGGAAAATACGCAGAGCAACAGAGGAACCCTCATCAGTCAGTGCCGGGTAGCCGGTCACTGCCTGGGTTGCAATCACACGCTGAATCTTACGCGGAATCACGCCGTTTTCACCCAGGGCCTTATCCCAGACGGTAATGCCGGCGCGCTCGCTCAATCCTGAAGCGGAGGCGCCCTGCACCCCGGCGGAACCCTGCGCTGTGCCCGGCTGGGCACCGGGCTTGGCACCCTGTGCGCCGCCGGACTTTACTCCCGGCGTCGCATCGGAAGCCCCCGAAGCAATAGCCTGCAGAGCCGCAATATCACCGCTAGAAGCACCCAGAGAATCAGCCAGGGCACTACGAATCTCCTTATGCAGATCCTGCTGCAGCTGAACAATGCTCTTAGACTCACCCAGGATTGTATTGCGCGCATTACGTACCTGGAAAGTGAACTTCAGGTGAGCGGGCAGAGCCTCCCAATCAAAAGCCTCGGGCTCAACCACCACACCGCGCAAACGGCGCAGCACCAGCGCGAAAGAATCCAGCAGCTTATCCTCAGCGGGGGAGAACTCGCTAGTGAGAACCTCCAGGGCGCTACGAGCCACATCGGGTGCGGGCACAAAATTACGACGAATCGCCTTGGGTAGGGATTTAATCAGGGCGGTCAGCAGCTCATGGCGCAGACCCGGAATCTGCCAGCGGAAAGGCTCAGGATCCAGCTGGTTCAGGAATAGCAGGGGAACCTGCACCGCCACACCATCACGCATAGCCTCCTCGGTGCGGGAGGTATTTAGATGAGCAGCAGGGGCGTACTCATAGCGCAAATCCAGGCTCAGTTCACCGCCGGGGGTGCGCTGCACCCACTGGCGCGGGAAGTCCGAGTCGTCCAGGGAACCCGCATCCTCATTAATCAACTTATCCGGGTTGAAATCCAGTAGGTCGTCATTATTCAGACGCTCCTGCTTCCACCAGGAATCAAAACTGCGCACATCGTACACATGCTCAGGAATACGAGCATCGTAGAACTCAAAGAGCACCTGATCATCCACACGCAAATCGCGGCGACGCAGGCGTGCCTCAAGCTCCTCAACCTGCGCCAGCGCGCGCTGATTGCGGGTATAGAACTTATGGCGAGTAGTCCACTGACCCTCCACCAGGGCGGAGCGAATGAAAATCTCACGCGCTGCCGCCATATCCACACGCGCGTACTGCACGGTACGGTCAGCAAAAATCGTCAGCCCGTACAGGGTTCCCTTAGCCAGCGCCAGCGCAGCACCCTGAGAGACCGACCAATGCGGTTCAGCATACTGACGCTTAATCAGGTGCTTAGCGACCTCTTCCACCCACTCGGGCTTAATCGACGCATTCATGCGCGCCCACAGGCGGGAGGTCTCCACCAGCTCGGCAGAGAGCACCCAATCGGGGTTCTTCCTAAATAGCGCCGAGCCGGGGAAAATTGCAAAGCGAGTACCGCGAGCACCCAGGTACTCACGCGGACCGCGAGGCGCCTTACCGTAGGAAGGCTCACGCTCCTCCTTAGCACCAATCTGCGAAAGCAGACCCGAGAGCAGACTCTTATGCACCTGCTCCTCGTGGGCGCTCGGATCAATCTCACGACCGGCAGAGACACTAATATTGGCGCTGCGGCCCATCTCACGCAACTGCGCGAAAAGATCCTGCCACTCGCGCAGGCGAACAAAGTTCAAAAATTCGCGATGGCACATCTTACGGAACTGGCTGGAAGACAGCTCAGACTGACGCTCATTCACGTACTGCCACAGCAGCATCAGGGAACTAAAATCAGACTCCGTGTCATTGAAACGCGCGTGAGCAGCATCGGCCTCGCCGCGCACCTCGCTCGGGCGCTCGCGAGGATCCTGAATGGTCAAAGCCGCCGCCAAAACCATCATTTCCTTCGCAACGCCGCGGCGTGAGCCCTCAATAATCATGCGAGATAGGCGCGGATCCACCGGCAGGGCACTCATGGCGCGACCGGTCGAGGTGAGCACCGTCTGCTTACTCACCGAACCGCGCACACGGCGGGTAGTCTCCGCCAGGGCACCCAGCTCACGCAGCAGTTGAACACCGTCATTAATCGCGCGCGAATTCGGCGGCTGCACAAAGGGGAAACGCGCAATATCACCCGGGGCACGCACCACACCAATAGCAACCATCTGCAAAATAACAGCCGCCAGGTTCGTGCGCAGAATCTCCGGGTCGGTAAACTCGGCACGCGAGTCGAAATCCTCCTCAGAGTACAGGCGAATTGCAATACCGTCACTGACACGGCCGCAACGACCCGAACGCTGATTAGCGCTCGCCTGAGAAATACGTTCAATGGGCAGGCGCTGCACCTTAGTGCGCGCAGAATAGCGAGAAATACGCGCCGTACCCGTATCAATCACATATTTAATACCCGGCACGGTCAGCGAGGTCTCAGCAACATTGGTCGCCAGCACAATACGCGGGCGGGGACCGGGCTTAAACACGCGATGCTGCTCCGCCAAAGACAGGCGCGCATAGAGGGGCAGCACATCGTAGACCATGCGCGGGTTCTTAGCGATCATGGACTCCAGTGCATCCTGGGCATCACGAATTTCACGCTCGCCGGAGAAGAAAATAAGGATATCGCCGGGCGCTTCCTTGGAAAGCTCACGGACCGCCTCCAGAATGCCGTCAATGGGGTCAAGATCCTGCTCCTCGGATTCATCATCCCACTCGCCCTCCAGCGGGCGGTAGCGGATCTCCACGGGGTAGGTTCGACCGGACACCTCAATAATCGGAGGCGCATCATCGGGCAGAATCTCCTCGGCGAGCGCACGCTCCTCCTCGCTCAGGCTCTCATCCACAATGCCCTTGCCAGGCACATAGGAGGGGGAGAAATGGCGCGCAAAACGCTCCGGGTCAATGGTCGCGGAGGTAATAATGACCTTCAAATCCGGGCGCTGCGGCAAAATACGCTTGAGGTAACCCAGAATAAAATCAATATTCAGGCTGCGCTCGTGCGCCTCGTCAATAATGAGCACCGAATATTTGCTCAGCAGCTTATCGTGCTGAATTTCCGCCAGCAAAATACCGTCGGTCATGAGCTTAATTGCGGACTTTTCACTCACATCCGAGGTGAAACGCACCTGGTAGCCCACGGTCTCACCGATCTGCTGACCGAGCTCTTCGGCAATGCGCTCGGCAACACTGCGCGCCGCCAGACGACGAGGCTGCGTATGACCAATCAGACCCTTTGCGCCCAGGCCCAGCTCCAGACACATTTTGGGCAGCTGGGTGGTCTTACCCGAACCGGTTTCGCCGGCGACAATAACCACCTGGTTTTCGGCGATTGCGCGCATAATATCGGCGCGGCGCTCCGAGACCGGCAGCTCCTCGGGGTAGAGGATAGTCTCAGGGATATAGGGGGAGTAGGGCGCCTGCTCGGCAGGTTTTTGGCTACCGCGGTTTTTGGCGCCCTTGGAGGAGCTGCGCTTGGACTGCTTATCGTTAGCGCGCTGGTTCTGCCCGGAGGCACCCTGAGCTACGCCCTTGGCGGAGGCGTTCTGTACACGAGAGGAACGACGGGAGCGGGAAGAGTTCTTCTGCGAATTCTTCGTGCTCTGCTTTTGGCTGTCGGCGCGCGAGTTTTCGGTGACGGCTGCGCGCACACCGGCGGCGTGAATTGCTGCCGCCATGCTGGAAAGAGAAGGGGATGCTTGAGTCTGTGTATTCTTCGTAGACATATCACTACTAGTGTACTCGTATACTCTTTAGCCCGGTGAGTCTTTCACAATGGGCGAGTTCCGATCCCCCCTGGAGCAGGCTGCCCAGGCTGTGGCTGCGATGGGTGCCGGTGGTTCTGTCGGTAAGACGGTTCTGGTTCCCTAGGGGCTGGTTCCCTATGGGCCGGCTCTCTCAAGAGCACTAGGTTTACCGGCCTAAGAATCGGGCCGATACAGTGTTGTACTGTATCGGCCCGAATTCTTATTTTTACAGGCGCACCCGCTCTAGAAAGTCCACAAAATCCTCAATAATTGCCGCGCTAAAGCAGGCGCCATCAGCATGAACAGCTCCGGGCACCAGATGCAGGCGAGTGTGTACTCCTCGCGCTCGCAGAGCATTATCAACCCTCAAGGATTGAATATAGGGCACTACGGGGTCGCTAATACCGTGGCTGGCAAAGGTCGGTACGGGAGAGACAGCGCTAGAGCGCGCCAGATCAATGGGGTGAACGCGCTCCCAATTCTCAATAGCCTGCTGGCGCGAATCCAGCAGGGGAGAGCAATGATCCGACACACCGTGATGCACCAGCCCCGGCTCCGGCAAAACATCCGGAATAGGGTAGTCACTGCCGAGCAAACGCCACTCGGCGCCGTCATCCTCAGCCTCGGCATAGTGCAGACCCACCAGCGGACGGTCGGTAAAAATAGAACGCAAATCGCTGACCCCGTAGAAAGAGCCAACGGCCGCCACGGCGCTAGAGACAGCAGGGTATTCGCTAAACTCACGACCCTCATAGTACTCAGCCAGTTCCGGGGCGAGAGAATCATCCAAACCGCCGGTGAAGGCAGCCATATAGCTCAGGTGACCGCCAGCGCTACCGCCTGCAATGGCAATACGCTCCGGATCAATACCAAAACGCTCAGCCTGGGCACGGAAATAGCGGATTGCCTCTTTAACATCGTGCAGAGGAGCGGGGAAAAGAGCCGTATCACTGAGACGATAATTAATACTCGCCAGCGCCCAGCCAGCAGATAGCAGAGCATCGCGCATTAGAGCCTGCGCCGGCCCCGAGGTAAAAGGGCCGCTCAGCGCCGCACTGGGCTCAGGTGCGGGCAGACGCCAGCCGGTATTCGTACCGAAGCGCCAGGCGCCTCCATGAACCCAGATCAGCAGGGGAGCAGAATCCCCGCTGGAGACAGCGGGAAAGAAATCATAATCAAAGGCATCGGCAGCAATGGACACAGCTGGGTGCGCCAGTGCCCGGCGAGCGGAGTCGGGGCGGTAGGTTCCGGAGATATAGCTAAGAGTCATCGGTTTCTTTCCTCAGCTGCGTATTGTGTGTTGTGCACTATATTCAAGAGCGGTACATGCTTCACAAGCGATACCTGCCTATAGTGTATCCGCTGCCCGCACATAGGGTATAGAAAAACCGCCCGCTGACTGAAAATCTACACACATTTTCAGTACGAACGGACGGTGCTTAGTGCCCTTGAAAGGATTCGAACCTTCGACTTCTTGCTCCGGAGGCAAGCGCTCTATCCCCTGAGCTACAAGGGCAAACACTGCTTTCTGACCCCGGCAGATAGCCTGCCGAGACAGGGCACAGCTGTCTCACCATACTATCAGAAGAGTTGCTAAACTATATAGTTATGACCCCTGAAGAACTTTCTGTAGCTATCGACAGCGCCCTGGCGGCGGCAATTGACAACGGCGAGCTGACCCTCGTAGAGGGCGCAGAGCTGCCCAGCGTGCGCGTGGAGCGCCCCAAGTCCCGCGAGCACGGTGACTGGGCAACCAATATCGCCCTGCAGCTGGGCAAGAAGGTCGGCAAGAACCCCCGCGAGGTTGCCACCATCCTGGCTGAAAAGATCACCGCTATTGACGGTGTGGCAAGCGTGGACATTGCAGGTCCGGGCTTCCTGAACATCCGCCTGGACGCTGCAAGCGCAGGCGCCCTGGCACAGACCATTGTGGACGCAGGCGCCTCCTACGGCACGAATGAAGATCTGGCGGGCAAGACCATTAACCTGGAGTTCGTCTCCGCAAACCCCACCGGCCCGATCCACCTGGGCGGTACCCGCTGGGCTGCTGTGGGCGACGCCCTGGCAAATATTTTTGAGGCATCCGGCGCGAAGGTTGTGCGCGAGTACTACTTCAACGACCACGGCACTCAGATTGACCGTTTCGTGAACTCCCTGCTGGCTGCAGCACGCAATGAACCCACCCCCGAGGACGGCTACGCGGGCGCCTACATTACCGATATTAAGGACCAGATCCTCGCGGCTCGCCCCGACGCCCTGGAATCCGAAAACCCCGCAGAGCTCTTCCGCGAAATCGGTACCGAGCTGATGTTCGCGCAGATTAAGGAATCCCTGCACGCTTTCGGCACCGACTTTGACGTATTCTTCCACGAGAACTCCGTGTTCGACTCCGGCGAGGTCGACCAGATCGTTGAAGACCTCAAGGCATCCGATAAGCTCTACGAAAAGGACGGCGCCTGGTGGCTGCGCACCACCGAATACGGTGACGATAAGGACCGTGTGGTGCTCAAGAGCGACGGCAACCACGCCTATGTTGCCGGCGATATCGCCTACTACCGCAATAAGATGACCCGCCCCGAAAACCCCGCCGATGTTGCAATCTACATGCTCGGCGCGGACCACGCGGGCTACGTCGGTCGTCTAAAGGCCATCGCTGAAATCCTCGGCTTCAAGCGCGACCAGCTGGAGGTCATGATCGGTCAGCTGGTGAACCTGGTCAAGGACGGCAAGCCGGTGCGTATGTCCAAGCGCGCGGGCACCGTGGTCACCCTCGAAGACCTGGTCGAGGCTGTGGGCGTGGACGCAGCACGCTACGAGCTGACCCGATACTCGGTGAACTCCTCGATCGACATTGACCTGGGTCTGCTGACTCAGAAGAGCAATGAGAACCCGGTCTACTATGTGCAGTACGCACACGCACGCACCAACGCCGTGGCACGCAATGCTGCCGAGGCTGGCGTGCGCATTGAAGACGGCGTGGACCTGTCCCTGCTGAACAGCCCGGCTGATGATGAGCTGCTGGCTGCCCTGGGTCAGTACCCGGCTGCTGTGCGCACCGCCGCTCAGTTCCTGGAACCGCACCGTATCTCCCGCTACCTGGAACAGCTGGCTGCCGCTTACCACAGCTGGTACGGCGTTTCCCGTGTGGCACCCCAGGGTGATGACGAGGTATCGGATCTGCACCGCACCCGCCTGCTGCTGAACCAGGCAACCGCTCAGGTTCTGGCAAATGGTCTGGGTCTGCTGGGTGTTTCCGCCCCCGAGCGCATGTAATAGAATCAGTGAAGGGCGCGCCCCGGCAGCATGTCGGGGGCGCCCTGCGCTGTCATATTCGGGGTATTCGGTGCCTGCTGAAATATGCCCCTAAGCCGTGATGTGCGCGGCTTCTACACGACTTTTTCGTCAAGAAACTAGAGGTTATAGATGAGTGATTCCGCTGCTCTGTACAAGCCCGAGTGGCTGAGCTACCCTGAGGACCCCGCCGCGCTCAACCCGGTGATTTGGACTCCTTCCTTTGCTCGCAATACCGAGGGTGAACTCTGCGTTGACGGCACCCCGGTCTCCGAACTGGTTGCCGAGTTCGACACCCCCGCCTATGTCTTCTCCGAGGACACCTTCCGTTCCCGCGCTCGCGCCTACCGCACCGCCTTTGAGCAGGCTTTTGCACACCATAATGCGCAGGTGAGCGTGTACTATGCGGGCAAGTCTTTCCTCTGCACCGCGGTAGCACGCTGGGCACGTGAGGAGGGGCTGTGCCTGGATACCGCATCCGGCGGCGAGCTGGCTATTGGTATTCGCGGCGGCTTTGACCCGGCGAATATTGCTCTGCACGGCAATAATAAGTCGGTTGCTGAGCTGCGCCGCGCTATTGATGCGGGTCTGGGTCGTGTGGTGGCTGACTCTGTGGATGAGCTGCGCCTGATTGAGCGCGTGTACGCTCAGGTGGCGTCCGAGCGTGCCCAGGCTGGTCGTGAGCTGCCCGCGCCGGTGCCGGTTCTGTTGCGCATTACCCCCGGCGTGCACGCCTCCACTCATGAGGCGATTGCTACCGCCCACGAGGATCAGAAGTTCGGTATGTCCCTGCAGCCCGATACTGCCGCTCTTGCCGGTTTGAGCAGCCAAGAGCTGGAGTACTGGGGTGTGGCACCGAGCGATTCCTACGCTTTGCTGGCGGCGTCCATTGCCGAGGCAATCGACAGCATTGAGCTGCGCGGTATTCACTGCCATATTGGTTCCCAGATTTTTGATGCTGCCGGTTTTGAGCAGGCTGCGGCAACCGCCCTGCAATTTATGCATCAGCTCAATGAGCGTTTTGGCCGCCAGCTGCCCGAGCTGGATCTGGGCGGCGGCTACGGCATTGGCTACACCGAGGCTGATACTCCTCGCGATATTGCTGAGGTAACCGGTTCGATCGCCAATACGGTGGCCGCTGTGTGCGCCGAGCTGTCTATGGATATTCCGCATATGTCCTTTGAACCGGGTCGTTCCATTTCGGGTCCCTCGGGTATTACCCTGTACACGGTGGGCACGATTAAGAACGTGAGCATTGAGGATGAGCACGGTGATATTCGCGTGCGCCGCTATGTTTCGGTGGATGGCGGTATGAGCGATAATGCTCGCCCGGTGCTCTATGACGCCGACTATTCGGTGACCGTAGCGAACCGCGCCCCGGCGGGGGAGCAGGTACTTTCTCGTGTGGTGGGCAAGCATTGCGAGTCCGGCGATATTGTGGTGCGTTATGCATACCTGCCGGCTGATCTGGCGGCGGGCGATGTGCTGGCTGTTCCGGCGACCGGCGCCTATTGCTATGTGCTGGGTTCGAACTATAATTTCTTGACTCGCCCGCCGGTGGTGGCTACCGCTGAGCATGCCGATCCGCGCGTGATTGTGCGCCGTCAGTCTGAGGGTGAGATGCTCGCCCTGATGGTTGATTAGGTTCTGATTCTGAGCCCGCGCGGGCGCAGGATTTAAATACTGGGAAAATACCGCTGCTGGTGCGACAGCGGCGGTATTTTCTTGGTACTCTTGAACTAAGACTGCCCGTATGGTGCGGGAGTACGCTAGGAGATAACGTGACTGAAAAGATTAAGGTTGCTCTGCTGGGTGCCGGTAATGTCGGTTCCCAGGCGGCGCGTATCCTGGTGGAGGATAACGCGACCTTGGCTGAGCGCATTGGTGCGCCTGTTGAGCTGATTGGTATTGCGGTGCGTGATACTCAGGCTGCTCGCCATTGGGATGCTGACCCTGCACTGTACACGACCGACGCGGATGCTTTGATTGACGCCGCTGATGTGGTCATTGAGCTGACCGGTGGTATTGAGCCTGCGCGTACCCGTATTTTGCGTGCGCTCCAGGCAGGTAAGTCCGTGGTGTCCGGTAATAAGGCGCTGCTGGCTAAGCACGGTGTTGAGCTGCAGGCTGCTGCGGACGCTTCAGGTGCTCAGCTCTCCTATGAGGCTGCTGTTGCGGGTGCTATTCCGATTCTGCGCCCCCTGCGCGATTCGCTGGCGGGTGACCGCGTGACCCGCGTGCTGGGTATTATGAACGGCACCACCAACTACATTCTGGATCAGATGGACACCACCGGCGCCTCCTTTGCTGATGCGCTCAAGGATGCTCAGGATCTGGGTTACGCCGAGGCTGACCCGACTGCCGATGTTGAGGGTCACGATGCCGCTTCTAAGGCTGCTATTGTTGCCTCCCTGGCATTCCACGCTGATTTCACTATTGATGATGTGCACGTTGAGGGCATTACCGGCGTGAGCGCCGAGGATGTTGCTGCCGCTGAGGCTGACGGCTATGTCATTAAGCTGCTGGCTGTGTGTGAGCGTGATGGCGAGGGCGTGAATATTCGCGTGAACCCGACCCTGATTCCTCGCAGCCACCCCCTGGCTGGCGTGCACGGCGCATTCAACGCGGTCTTCGTTCAGGCTGAGAATGCCGGCGAGCTGATGTTCTACGGTCCGGGTGCCGGTGGCGCGCCGACCGCCTCCGCTGTCCTGGGTGACTTCGTTTCCCTGGCTCGTCGTCTGGTACTGGGTGGTCCGGGTGTTCCGGATACCTCCTATGTTCAGCTGCAGGCTACCGGTTTGGGTAATATTGTCTCCCGCTACTCGGTGGGTCTGCTGGTTGAGGATAAGCTGGGCGTGCTGTCGAACCTGACCCGTATTTTGACCGAGCACGGTATTTCCGTGGAGTCGCTGCGCCAGTCCAGTCCGGAGGATGGCACCGCCATGATCCGCATTGTCACCCATAGCGCGAAGGATTCGGATCTGCGCCGCGCTATTGCTGTGATTGACGGTTTGGATACTGTTCGCGAGATTACCTCGGTGATCCGCGTGGAGAATAACTAAAGGTTTATTGGTCGTGCATCCTGCGGTTGGTTCCCCAGTCAGGAGGGGGAGCGAGCCGCGGGGTGCACGGTTTGTGCCCGGCTTTGGGTATCGAACACATATTATGAAGGGAATACACCATGGCACATGTGTGGCAGGGCGTTATTAATGAGTACCGCGATCGTTTGCCGTTTGCTGATGATGTGAAGGCTGTGACCTTGGGTGAGGGCGGTACTCCGCTGATTCACGCTCCGGCTCTGTCTGAGCACACCGGTAACACCGTGTACTTGAAGTTTGAGGGTATGAACCCGACCGGTTCGTTCAAGGACCGCGGTATGACCGCTGCGATTACCGCTGCCAAGGCTCAGGGGGCTAAGGCTGTGGTGTGTGCTTCTACCGGTAACACTTCGGCTTCTGCTGCTGCTTTTGCTCTGCAGGCTGGTATGCGTTGTGCTGTGCTGGTTCCGGACGGCAAGATTTCCATGTCTAAGCTGTCTCAGGCTATTGCTCACAATGCGGATATCATTCAGATTGACGGCAACTTCGATAACTGCCTTGAGGTTGCTCGCAAGCTGAGCGAGAACTACCCTGTGTTCCTGGTGAACTCCGTGAACCCCTACCGTATTGAGGGCCAGAAGACCGGCGCTTTTGAGGTTGTGGACACCCTGGGTGACGCACCGGATTACCACATGCTGCCGGTGGGTAACGCGGGTAATATTACCGCGTACTGGAAGGGCTACAAGGAGTACTCCGAGCCGTACACCAACCGTGACGGTGAGGTTCTGGAGCCTGTTGCGACTAAGCGCCCGATTATGTGGGGTTTCCAGGCTGCTGGTGCTGCTCCGATTGTTGCCGGTCACCCGATTGATCAGCCGGAGACCATTGCGACCGCTATTCGTATTGGTAACCCTGCGTCCTGGGAGTTCGCTGAGGCTGCTCGTGATGAGTCCGGTGGTCTGATTGACTCTGTGACCGATGAGGAGATTCTGGAGGCGCACCGCTGGCTCTCTGCTCGTGAGGGCGTGTTTGTTGAGCCTGCGTCTGCTGCCGGTGTTGCGGGTCTGCTCAAGAAGTTCCGCGCGGGTGAGGCTCCCGAGGGTAAGACCATTGTGATTACTGTGACCGGTCACGGTTTGAAGGACCCGAACTGGGCTCTGGAGCCGGTGAACGGTGTGAAGGTTGAGCCGAAGCAGGTTCCCTTCGATGTGGTTGCTGTGGCTAAGACCCTGGGTCTGGACGAGAACTAATTGATTCGTCTACGTAATAGATAGCTAGAAGCGGTGGGTGTGTTCTTAACACACCCACCGCTTTGTTGTGAGCACCTGCGAAGTTTCCATGCGCCTCGCCGCCTCTGCCTCCTTCAACCCTCGAGGCACACATCTATCATTTACAAATCTCTAAACATAAATCCGCATATAAATACACTCCCAAATCAATATATTAAAGACTCATTAACTCACATCCATATCACATAGATTTAGTTGGCTTGATACACTCAGCTCAGGTACTCTAGTGTCGTATATTTTCCGCTCTGAACTCTTCTCAAGGTTTTCGATTGTCTGATTCTATGTATTCTCCTGCTTCTGCTGTTCCTCTGATTGTTCCGGCGGATATCCCTGTGGGTGCGCGTGTGACGGTGCGTGTGCCGGCTTCTAGCGCTAATTTGGGTCCCGGTTATGATTCGATGGGTTTGGCGTTGGGCTTTTATGATGAGCTGAGCGTGGAGCGTATTGAGAGTGGTTTGGAGTTTGTGCTCTCGGGTGAGGGTAGTGAGGATGTTCCTCGCGATGCTTCTCATTTGGTGGTGCGTTCTATGGCGGCGGCTTTTGCTGCGGCTGGTTTGCAGGTGCTGCCGGGTTTGCGTTTGACGGCTCATAATCGTATTCCGCATTCTCGCGGTATGGGTTCCTCGGCGTCGGCTATTGTGGCTGGTGTGTTTGCGGCCAATGAGTTGCTGCCCTTTGAGTTCCGTTTGAGCCGTGAACAATTGCTGCAGGTGGCCTCTGATATGGAGGGTCACCCGGATAATGTGGCTCCTTCGCTCTTTGGTAATGCTTCGGTGTCCTGGGGTCAGCCCGGTGCTTGGCGTTCGGCAAATGTGCCGGTGCATCCGAGTATTATTCCTGTGGTTGCTGTGCCTGATTATGAGGTGTCGACTAAGCAGGCTCGTTCGTTGATTCCTGCTTCTGTGCCTCATGAGGAGGCGGCGGCGAATTCGGCGCGTGCGGCGTTGTTGGTGCGTGCGCTTTCTCATGCTCCTCATTTTTTGATGGAGGCGACTGTTGATTATTTGCATCAGGGCTATCGTGTTCCTGCGATGATGCCCTCGGCTGCGCTGGTGGCGTTTTTGCGCGAGGAAGAGATTCCCGCGGTGATTTCCGGTGCTGGTCCGACTGTTTTGGCTTTTGCTCGTTCTCGCGATGAGATTGAGGTGATTCGTGAGGCGATTGAGGAGTTCGAGGCTCATGATCCGCAGAGCGTGGATGGTGAGCGTCGCCTGTCGTGGCGTGTTATGCCTCTTGAAATTGATACTGAAGGTGTTACACTGGTTTAGGTAGGGTTTAGTACCCTAGAGTTTTTATGGTGCGCGTCACACTCTATTTCCTTTCGGGTGGGCGTTGCACCTGTGGGCAGGATCTCTGTCCTGTTCACCCTTTCCGTATGTGTCGTGCCTATCATGATGCGCGGGTGCAGCTGTGAGGCTGTGCCCGCACCGTATGCGGATTTTCATTGCGGGGGTTATCTGACCCTCGAGCCGTTATTCTGCCCGCATTCTGAGCGGGATCGTCTGAAGACGGTGTGATTTATTGAGGAAATATTGTGGCAAAGAATATTGTCGTGACTGAGGACAACGGCGCTGAGGCGACCGCTGATCTGAGCAGTCTGAAGGTAGCTCAGCTGCGTTCCTTGGCGCAGCAGCTGGGTATTAAGAATTATTTGAAGCTTCGTAAGCATGAGCTGGTGCAGGCTCTTGAGCTGCATCAGCGCGGCGGTAGCGCACCGGTTGAGGAAGCTCCCGTTTCTCGTGCGGCGCGTGTGACCCCGGTGGTTGAGAAGGCTCCGAACACTTCTACTGTGGAGACTTTCCAGATTGAAGGCTTTGAGAAGCCTAAGCGTCGCCGTAAGCCCCGCACCCTGGTGGGTACCATGACCCCGGATCCGGACGCTCCGGAGCTGCTGGATGTTAAGGCAGCCCTGGCGCAGGAGCATATTACTGCGCGTGATACTCAGGTAATCCTGCCGGAGAATTCTGCTGATTTGAAGGCTTCTACCGCTGATGGTTCGGCGAGCCTGGATAGCATTACTGCTGCCCTGGACCAGACCTTTGGTCCGATTGCTGAGGAGAAACCGGTTAAGCAGCGCCGTGAGCGTACCGCTCGCCGTGTGGCTGAGCGTGCTGAGCGCGGTGAGCGAGGCTCGAAGCGTTTTGAGCGTAATGATCGCACCGCTGCTGTGGATGCTGTGATTAAGTTTGACCGCCCGGAGAAGACCGAGCGTGCAGATAAGGCTGAGCGTGTTGAGAAGCCTGCGCGCGCCGAAAAGTTTGAGCGTACCGAGCGCATCGAAAAGACTGAGCGTGTAGAGCGCACCGAGAAGGCAGAGCGCGCAGAACGTGCCGAGAAGCCCGTGCGCGCTGAGCGTGCCTCCAAGGCGGATCGTTACGAGAAGTCCGATCGTTATGAGAAGACTGAGCGCCGCTCCAAGCGTGATCGTTATGAGAAGCAGGCTGAGCGCCGCGCTGCTCGCCGTGACGCCGAGGTACAGATCAAGGAAGACGACGTGCTGGCACCGGTGTCCGGCGTGCTCGAAATCCTGGATAACTACGCTTTTGTGCGCACCTCTGGCTACCTGCCCGGCCCGGACGATGTGTACGTTTCCCTGGCTCAGGTCAAGAAGTACAACCTGCGTAAGGGCGACCATGTGCTGGGCGCTATTCGCGTGCCGCGCGAGGGTGAGAACCCCTCCCGTCAGCGTTTCAACGCCCTGGTGAGCGTTGAGGCTATTAACGGTCAGAGCGTTGAAGAGGCTGCAACCCGCCGCGAGTTCTCCAAGCTGACCCCCCTGTACCCGCAGGAGCGTCTGCGCTTGGAGACCACCACCAAGAAGCTGAGCACCCGCGTGGTTGACCTGGTTGCCCCGATCGGTAAGGGTCAGCGCGGTCTGATTGTCTCCCCGCCCAAGGCGGGTAAGACCGTCATGCTGCAGTCCATTGCAAACGCTATTACCGAGAATAACCCCGATGTGTACCTGATGATGGTGCTGGTGGATGAGCGCCCTGAAGAAGTGACCGATATGCAGCGCACCGTGCGCGGCGAGGTTATTGCCTCCACCTTCGACCGTCCCGCTGAGGACCACACTACCGTGGCTGAACTGGCCATTGAGCGTGCTAAGCGCATGGTGGAGCTCGGCTACGACGTGGTGGTTCTGCTGGACTCCATGACTCGCCTGGGCCGCGCCTACAACCTGGCGGCTCCCGCCTCGGGTCGTATCCTCTCCGGTGGTGTGGATTCCGCAGCACTGTACCCGCCCAAGAAGTTCTTCGGTGCTGCCCGCAATATTGAAGAGGGCGGCTCCCTGACCATCCTGGCAACCGCCCTGGTGGAGACCGGCTCCAAGATGGACGAAGTGATCTTCGAAGAGTTCAAGGGTACCGGCAATATGGAGCTGCGCCTGTCCCGTCAGCTGGCTGATAAGCGTATCTTCCCGGCTGTGGACGTGACCGCTTCGGGCACCCGCCGCGAGGAGAGCCTGCTGGCCAAGGAAGAAGTGAAGATCATGTGGGGTCTGCGCCGTGCCCTGGCGGGTATGGAACCCGAGCAGGCACTGGGTGTTCTGACCAACCAGCTGCGTAAGACTCAGAACAACGCAGAATTCTTGATCACCGTCCAGAAGAATGGTTTGCGCGTAAGCGCCTAAGGAAGCGAGAGTAAGAGATGTTTGAATCTATCCAGGTGCTGCTCGATGAGCACGCCGAATTGCAGAACCAGCTCGCCGACCCCGAGGTGCAGGCAAACCAGGGTAAGGCGCGCCGAGTTGGCCGCCGTTACGCCGAACTGACCGGTATCGTCACCGCCTACCACAAGTACAAGGGCCTGAACGACGATCTGGAAGCAGCACGCGAAATGGCTGCCGAAGACCCCGAATTCGCCGCGGAAATCCCCGGTCTGGAAGAAGAGCTGGAAGTAGCGCAGGAGAAGCTGCGCCGTCTGCTCATTCCTCGCGACCCGGACGATGGCCGTAACGTCATTCTGGAAGTTAAGGCTGGTGCCGGTGGCGACGAAGCAGCGCTCTTCGCGGGCGATCTGCTGCGCATGTACATGCGTTACGCCGAGTCTAAGGGCTGGAAGACCGAAATTATTTCGTCCACCAGCACCGATGTGGGTGGCTACAAGGATGCACAGATTGCTATTAAGAGCTCCTCCAATGAGCCGGCAGAAGGCGTCTGGGCACACCTGAAGTACGAGGGTGGTGTGCACCGCGTGCAGCGCGTGCCCGCAACCGAATCCCAGGGACGAATCCACACCTCCGCAGCGGGCGTGCTGGTCTTCCCCGAAGTGGACGAACCCGAAGAAATCGAAATTAACCAGAACGATCTGAAGATCGATGTGTACCGCTCCTCCGGCCCGGGTGGTCAGAGCGTGAACACCACCGACTCCGCTGTGCGTATTACCCACCTGCCCACCGGCATTGTGGTTGCTATGCAGAACGAAAAGTCCCAGCTGCAGAACCGCGAAGCGGCAATGCGCGTGCTGCGTGCACGACTGCTGGCACACCAGCAGGAGCAGATCGACGCTGAAAACGCGGCTCACCGCGCATCTCAGGTGCGCACTATGGACCGCTCCGAGCGTATCCGCACCTACAACTTCCCGGAGAACCGTATCGCTGACCACCGTACCGGTTACAAGGCGTACAACCTGGATGCTGTGCTCGGTGGCGACCTGGAGCCTGTGGTTCAGTCCGCTATTCAGATGGATGAGGCTCACCGACTCGAGCAGCTCGGTAAGGAAGAGTCCTAATCTATATCTGATACTTTGAATAGTCACCGGATATCTACGCTTGTGGTTACCCGGTGAGTATTCGATGGAGAGTATTTGATAGAGAGTA
>NZ_JAUNVZ010000006.1:24729-113713 GCF_030540545.1 Rothia sp. (in: high G+C Gram-positive bacteria)
CGGCAATCCGGCAAGGCTGTGGCAGTGAATCCGGCAAGGCTGCGGTCACCAATCCGGCAAGGTTGCGGCTGAGTGAGTGTCTTGTTGCGGCGCCACTGCGAAGCGAAGTTTCTATGTAAGCCTTGGCGTAGCCAAGCGCTCGCGTACTCATGCGCGAATACTCATCTCTCGTACCGCGAAACGAACTCGCAAATGCAACCATCGCGAAGCGACACCGGTTCCCGAAACTCTGTCTAGCCTCCAAACTCATACATACATAGTGAAAATTCGTGACCGGATAGATTCATCCTGAACTGGAACTTCAGGTCAATAGATAATAATCACTGTTCAAAAATCAATAGACTGAGCGTATCCGTATTATCCTAGGTGAGTACACACTACATCTTCACAAGGATTTTCATGTCTCATCTGATGGTCTCTCCGGGTCAGATTCCGGGTCAGGATCTTTCACGTGCGTTGGAACGTGCCACTCTCCGTCTGTCCTCTGCGGGTATTTCTTCTGCGCGTGTGGATGCTGAGCTGCTGGCTGCGTTCCTTCTGGATGTTGACGCTAATGGTCGTCAGCATACGGAGTATGGTTATAGCATTGTGACTCGCTCGGATGTTCAGCGTGAGGCGATGTTGGGTAAGCGTTTAACCCCGCGTCAGGTGGAGCGTTTTGAGCAGCTGGTTGAGCGCCGCGCGCAGCGTGTGCCTTTGCAGCATATTACGGGTATTGCGCCTTTTCATCGGATTGAGGTGAAGGTTGGCCCGGGTGTGTTTGTGCCGCGCCCTGAGACGGAGCTGCTGGTTGAGGCCGCACTGGAGGATTTGTCGAGTTATCCGGAGGATTATCGTCCTCGTGTGGTTGATTTGTGTACTGGTTCGGGTGCGATTGCTGCGGCTATTAAGACTGCTTTTCCGCGTGCTCAGGTGCAGGCTGTTGAGCTTTCTCCGGCGGCGGCTGCCTGGGCGCGTAAGAATTTGGAGCCGCGTGGTGTGTATGTAACTCAGGCGGATGCTCGCGATGTGTTTGCGGATGCTCCGGGTTATTTTGATGTGGTGGTGTCGAATCCGCCGTATATTCCTGCCGGTAATGTGCCGCAGGATCCTGAGGTTGCTGAGCATGACCCTCAGATGGCGCTGTATGGCGGTGGCGCTGATGGTATGGAGTTGCCGACGGGGATTATTTCTCATGCTCGGTATTTGCTGAAGCCGGGTGGTTTTTTCGTGATGGAGCATGATGAGTCGCAGGCGGAGGCTGTGGCGGCAGTTATGCGTCGTTATAATTTTGAGCATGTGCGGTTGATTCGTGATTTGGCGGGTCGTCCGCGTCATACGGCGGCGCATAAGCCTCAGGGCTAGCGCGCTGGGTGAAATTTCGCGCGCCGGGGAGGCGACGCGTCTAAAAATATGCGAAAATAGGGCACGTGAACGCTAAGCTTTTCTCTGTACTTGATGATAATGCGCAGCCTGATCCGCAGAAGATGGATCAGGCGGTTGAGGATGCCCGTGAGGTGCTGAATGCGCACGGCACGGTGGTTATCCCTACGGATACCGTGTACGGTATCGCGGCGGATGCTTATTCCCATCAGGGTGTGGCGAAGTTGCTGGCGGATAAGGGCCGCGGTCGTAATATGCCGCCGCCCGTGCTGATTTTTGATGTTGCTGCTTTGGGCGGCATTAGTGACGATGTGCCTCAGGACGTTTTTGAGCTGGGTTATCGTTTCTGGCCGGGCGCGTTGACTTTGATTGTGCACGCGTACCCGTCGATTAGCTGGGATTTGGGTGAGACTCGCGGCACGGTTGCTGTGCGTGTTCCCGATGATGAGTTTGCTCTGAAGCTGCTGACTAAGCACGGCCCGTTGGCTGTGTCTTCGGCGAATAAGACGGGGCAAGATGCTGCTACGTCTGCTCATGAGGCGGCTGCTCAGTTGGGGGATGATGTTGCCCTGATCATTGATGCTGGTGTTCGCCCCAAGCGCCCGGTGATTGAGGTTCCTGCTGCTGATGAGCTGGCGGAGGACTCTGTTATCGAGGAGAGTGCTGAGTCTGCTGAGACTGTTGAGGCTGAAGCGGTGGAGACCGAAGCCGCCAAGACTGAGTCTGTTGATACTGCTGAATCGGTAGAGGCTGCTGAGTCTGAGGAAGAGTTCGTTTTGGCTCCTCAGGTTCCGGAGATTTTTGAGGTTCTGCCTTCGACTATTGTGGATTGCACTTCTGAGCCTTATGTTGTGGTGCGTGAGGGTGCGATTAGCGTTGAGGAGTTGCGCGAGGTTGTGCCGAGCATTGTGACTCGTGCTGAGCTGGATGCGCAGAATGCGGGTCGTTTGGATCCGTGGCAGTTGCCTCCGGAGGAGCCAAAGGCTGAGCCTGCTGTACCGGCTGCACCGGCGTCTTCTGAGCCGGTGGTGACCGGTCAGGAGGATCTGGATGAGGCGTATGAGCAGTGGGATGCTGCTAAGAATGGCGGTGCTGATCCTGCGAGCCGTGCGGCTGCTCCTGCTGCGGGTTCGGTGGCTGAGAGCGTTATGGCTGGTGTCGCGTCGGTTGCTGCCGCTGTGGATCAGGTTCGTACTCGCGGGTACCGTAATAACACTCCGAAGCCTGTGAAGGCTGAGGACGGCGCGATGAAGCCTGTGAGTGTTGCGGCTGCTGCGAAGCTTGTTGGTGGTTCTACCACTTCTGAGGCCGAGTAATCGATTCATAAGGAAACGGTCCGATAGTTTAGCTATCGGACCGTTTTTGTGTATCTGAGTGCTTAGCGACCCATGAGCAATGTATCTGACTCGATGAGCTAAGGCATGGGGCGAGCCCAGGGAAGTTCCGTTTCCGACGTTGCTTGCACGAGCTTCTTACCTGATCGTCATAGGCTCTTCCCAAGCCCGTGTTGACATGCTGTGAGCGTAGATAGTGTTTATTGAGTCATGTATTGCATGACTCAATAAACACTTTGAGCGCTCACAGCCCGTCATAATGTGTCGCAATCAGGCATAGGCTGCGGTTCGTTTCCGAGGAAAGCACAGCTTGGGTGCAATGACCGCAGCCTAGCCGGATTGCTTGATAGAACCATCCCACGCGGGGTACGGGTGTGTCTCGCTCAGGAAAAAAGGGGAGAAGTCCCCGCAAAACGCTACCGCCCCGAAAGCGGGAAGAAAAGCACCGTGAGACGCGTACGGGAGGTGACCACCCGAAAACCCCATTCGCAGCCCCGCAGGGACTGACGCACACCCACTAAGCCGAGGCATGCAGGAAACGAGGCGTACGCGCGCAGTTTTGCGCACTCCGCAGCGGCGCCGAAAGCATCTCGGGAACGCAAGCATAGAGGCGAGAGTGGAGGTCCGCGACTCGCGAGTTATGACAAACCCCGCGCACCCTATACATACGAACTATGTATAAGATAGCGCGGGGTTTGGCATTGTTTGAGCTGGAGCGGGCTCTCTACTCTCGCCTCCAAATGCACAAACGTAACCATAGGTAACTAATGCCTTTTCCTCGTACCGCGACCCAGCCTCAGAGAATCTCTGATCTCGCCAGCATCGCCGAAACCACACACGAGAACTTTAACGAGAAAGACGGTACCAGAGCTAAGTCTGACACCGTCTTCTGAATATTTAGACACTCAAACCGAGCATCGATTACTTGAACTTACGTTCCTTCTTACCGAGCGCAGTATGAGCGTTACGCAGTACTTCGCGTACTCGAGGAGTCGGTACGAGTCCGTGTACTCGCGCCCAGGAGTCGTCAACGTTTTGTCCGAACCACATGAGTTCGACTTTTCGTACGGATCCTTGGAATTTGTCGCCGAGTAGTTCGGAGACGGTGTATCCGGTTTTGACGGCTGCGCGGCAGAACCATTCGGGTAGGGAGATGGGCTTGCGGCGGCCTGCGTCGATCATGACGGATGCTACGGTTGCGTCTTCCCAAGGCTGTAGCACGATGGGCGGCAGTTCGTCCTCGTATTGGCCGAGCATGACGACGAATTCTGCGAGGGCGTGGGAGGATGAGACGGGGGTTTTGTGGGTGCCGTCGCCTGCGATGCTGGCGAAGGGGGAGGACGCCATGCGTGCGAAGAGTTCGGTGGTGCGGCGTCCTCGTCCTTGTACGCTGGTGGCGCGGAGGATACAGATTTCGAGGGCGTGGTCTTCGGGTACGTCGACGGGGTTGTGGGAGGGCGCGGCGGGGAAGGGAGAAGCTTCGGAGCCGGGTGCGCGTCCTTGGTCGGCGGTTTCGAGGATGTAGTCTCGGATGTCGAGGAGTGCTTCTTCGCCGAGTGCTTTGGAGAATGAGTAGGCGCTAAAGGGCGCGGTGTATTCGCTGGCGTCGAGGGTGTCTTTGGCTCCTTGGACGGCGGCAGAGGAGAGGTGAATGATTCGCTTGACGCCCGTGCGTTGTGCGGCGATGGCGAGCACTGCGGGTAGGAGTGCGTTGGCGCCGACAAGTGCGTATTGGTCTTGCATATTGGGCGCTGCGAGCCCCGCGGCGTTGACAACGACGTCGGAGCCGGCGATGGCTTCGGCGAGGGTGTCGATGATGCCTTCGAGGCGGCGTGCTTCGGTGATGATGTCTTCGCTGTAGAGGGCGTGGGATCCTAGGCGCGGCGCTTCGATGGGGGTTACGGGGATTCCGAGTGCGCCCAGGCGTGCGGTGATGGCGGAGCCGACGAAGCCGCTGGCGCCGAGTACTTTCCATTGCTGTGCCATTGCGTTGCCTTTCTTCTGGTGTGGGGCACGTTCTTCGTGCCGGGCGGTTTTTCCTGCGGTGGCGGGAATGAGTGACCGCCTATGTCTACTTTCTCATAGTGGGGGCTGTATGGGAAACGTGTGGGTGGGTGTGTGCGTTCTTTGGAAGGTTTTTCGGGGTGTGGTCACAGCTGGCTGCTAGCTGGTGTTCGAATATGACGGTTTGAGCGGTGTTTTTGGGTGTTTGTGAGCTTTCTCTTTTAGCTTTGGTTTATCTCTTGGGTAAAATGGGTATTCTGGACTGTTGTGCGCGCGGTGCGCCGTGGCGTGATGGTTGTTTGTTTGGATATGACCCGAGGAGTGAGTGTGATGGTGGATTCTATGGTGAATACTGTGCGTGCGCCTCGGGAGGATGTCCGTGTGGTTGCTGTTGTGGTGACCTATAACCGTGAGCATTTGCTGCCGGGTACGCTGGCTGGTTTGGCGTCGGGGCGTCGTCGTCCGGATGCTGTGGTGCTGGTGGATAATGCCTCTACTGATGGTACAGCTGCGTTTTTGGCGTCTCTGGATTATGAGTTGCCGCTGGATATTGTGTCGCTATCTGTGAATACGGGTGGCGCGGGTGGTTTCGCGGTGGGTATTGATCGCGCGTTGGAGCGTCATCAGCCGGATCTGGTGTGGGTGATGGATGATGATACTGAGCCGGGTGTTGATACTTTGGCGGAGGCTGTTGATGCGTGGCTTGCTTATGCGCCGGTGCGTGCTCAGCGTCCTGCGGTGGTGGCTTCTGCTGTTCAGTGGAGTGATGGTCGCGATCATCCGATGAATACGATGCGTACTCGTTTTATGGCGGGGCAGGAGCGTATTGAGCGTGCTGCTGCGGTGGGTGCTCGTCCGATTCGTAGTGGTTCTTTTGTGGCGCTGCTGATGGATGCTCAGGTGATTCGTCAGAATGGTGGCTTGCCCTGGGCTGATTTCTTTATTTGGAATGATGATTTTGAGTTTTCTACTCGTCTGATTCATCACCGTGAGGGTATTGCTGTGCCCTCTTCGGTGGCGGCTCATCATACGAAGACTTTTGGTACGACGGATGCTAAGCCGGGTCCGCGTTTTTATAATGATGTGCGTAATAAGCTGTGGGTGTTTACTCGTTGCCGTACTCTGTCTCCTTTGGAGAAAGTTCTTTATGGTGGTTCTTCGGCGCGCCTGTGGTTGAGTACTTTGCTTAAGACTGATGAGAAGGGCGTGTATGTGGGCTATTTGGCACGCGGTGTGCGTGATGCTTTGAGCGCACCTGGCACTAATGAGAGTGTGCTGGAGGGCGTGTATCCTCTGAGTTTCCCTTCGAAGCGTTATAGTGTTCCGGCACCGAGCCTGGATCCGGTTACTTCTACTGATTTTTCGCTGCTAATGAGCGTGTACGCCAAGGATACGCCGGAGTTTGTGCAGCGTGCTCTGGAATCCAATCTCCTGGAGCAGTCTATGCCTCCGAGCGAGTTGGTTCTGGTGTGTGATGGTCCGCTGGGCGCCGAGTTGGAAGAGCTCGTATCTTCCTGGCAGGCTAAAGCTGCTGCCGGCGATTGCCCGCCGATTGTGCGCGTGCAGCTGCCGGTTAATGCCGGTTTGGCGGCGGCTTTGAATGAGGGTTTGGAAGCGTGCTCCTATGAGCTGGTGGCTCGTGCGGATGCGGATGATATTTCTGAGCCGAATCGTTTTGAGCAGCTGATTCCGGTTTTGGTGCGTTCTAATGTTGCTTTGCTGGGTTCTGCTATGACCGAGACGGGTGCTGATGGCGTGTCGGTGGAGCGCGTGCGTGCGGCGATTACGGATCAGGCTGAGTTGCTGCGTGTGCTACCTAAGCGGAATCCGTTCTATCATCCTTCGGTGGCGTTCCGTAAGAGCGCTATTGAGCGTGTGGGTGCTTATGAGTTTGTACCCGGTGCTGAGGACTGGTGGCTGTGGTGCCGCTTGGCGGATGCCGGTTATGCCCTGGCGAATATTGAGCAGCCGCTGGTGCGTTATCGTGTGGGTGCCGGGGCCTATACTCGCCGCGGGGGAGTGGACGCGTGGAAGCAGGATTGGGCTATTCAGCGCCGCTTGTATACCGGTCACACGATTTCTAAGGCGCGGTGGGTGCAGAATATGGCGGTGCGGAGCGTGTATCGTTTTGTTCCGGAGTCTGCTCGTCGTGCAGCTTTTGGTCTTTTGTCTTCTCCTATGTTGTCGTCCGCTCGAAAGGAGTCTTAAATGGCGCAAGTTCGTGTGCCTCATCCTGAGGTGACGGTGACGAATCGTCTCTACGCGCGTAAGTGGTGGTGGCGTTTTGTTCAGATGGGTCTGGACGGCCTGGCGTGGTCTATTGCTCTGGTGATGGCGTTTATGCTGCGCTATAGTGTGGAGCTGACTCGCGGTTCTGTTTTTGATGTGATCGATATGAATTCGCTGTGGTTGTGCTGCGCTGTTGCGGTGCCTCTGCAGTGGATTTTCGGTTTGATTGTGCGCATTTATCGTGGCGTGTACGGCTACGGTGAGTTCCCGGAGATTTTGCGTGCCGGTGGTGCGGCGATTGCTACGGCTGTAGTTCTGCAGCTGGTGGTGATTGCTGCGGCCTCTGGCGGTATGCTGATGCCTCGTTCGGCTCCTGTGATTGCTGTGGCTTTTACGCTGATTTTGATGGCGGGCGCTCGCTTTGCTAAGCGTGTGTTTGTGGAGGCGCGCGGTATTCGTGAGTTGACCGGTGACCCTGTGGTGGTCTACGGTGCTGGTTCTACCGCGCGCACCGTGATTCGTACTATGCTTGAGGATTCTCGTTCCCATGAGCGCCCGATTGCTGTGCTGGACGATAACCCGGCTCTGCACGGTACCAAGGTCATGGGTATCCCGGTGTACGGCAGCATTGATGATATTGATGCTCTGATTCGTGAGCTGCGCCCGAAGAAGATGGTGGTGGCTATTAGTGAGCTGCCTCAGGAGGCTTTTGACGCGGTGAGTGCCCGTATGCGCGAGCATTCTATTGAGGTGGTGCGCATTCAGAGCGTGAATAATAAGCTCATGGGTCGCGATGAGCATCCGACCGATGACCGCGCTCTGCTCAATAGCATTCGTGGCGAGATTAATTATGAGATTAATGAGTCTATGCTGCGCGAATATATTTCGGGTAAGCGTGTGCTGGTGACCGGTGCGGGTGGCTCTATTGGTTCTGAGCTGTGCCGCCAGATTATGAAGTTTGATCCGGCTCTGCTGATGATGCTCGACCGTGATGAGACTCTGCTCATGGAAACCAAGCTCTCTATTACCAATGAGTCCAGCCTGGACGATGAGCGTATTATCCTGGCGGATATTCGCGAGGGCGAGAACCTAAGAAAGATTTTTGCCGAGCGCAAGCCCCAGGTGGTTTTCCACGCGGCGGCTCTGAAGCACGTTTCCGCGCTGGAGGCATTCCCCGAGGAAGCCTATAAGACCAACGCTCTGGGCTCCCTGAATGTTCTCGAGGCTGCCTGCGCGGCGCAGGTTGAGACCTTTGTGAATGTCTCCACCGATAAGGCGGCGGACCCGACTACCGCTCTGGGCCAGTCCAAGCGCGTGGCGGAGCGTCTGACCGCTTGGTACGGTCAGAAGACCGGCCGCACCTATGTGTCGGTGCGTTTTGGTAATGTTTTTGGCTCCCGCGGCTCCATTAAGCCCCTGTTTTTGAAGCAGATGGAGTCCGGTCACGATATTACTCTGACCCACCCGGATGCTAACCGTTACTTTATGCTCATTCCCGATGCCTGCCTGCTGGTCATGCTCGCCGGTGCGATCGGTCGCCCGGGTGAGGTCATGGTGCTGGATATGGGCGAGCCGGTACGTATTTACGATGTTGCAGACGCTATGCGCAATGCCTTTGAGCACTACAATACCGATATTGTTATTACCGGTTTGCGCAAGGGTGAGAAGCTGGGCGAGGTGCTCTTTGGTGGCGCCGAGCAGCATGAGCGCAGCGAGGTTAACCGCTATATTTCGCATTCTTCGGCTCCCGCGCTGGATCCGCAGGAGCTGGATTACGCTCAGTGGCTTGCCCATTATGAGGCGACCCGCGGTTATGAGCGCCACGGCCTGGAGCGTGCTCTGAGCCCCGAAGAGGCGCGCAAGCAGATCGCTCAGGATCTGCCTCAGGAATCTGGCCGCCGCCGCGAGATTAAGGTGCGTAATCTGCACTAGTGCCCGAGCTCTAACCCGCTAGCTTGAGAGGAAAGAGAGACATGTCTGCTCTAGTAATTTGTGCTGTGGCGCTGGCTGCCGGTGCTGTGCTGCCGTTGGCTGTGCGCCCGATTTTGCAGCGTTTCAATATGGTGGATATGCCCAATGAGCGTTCCTCTCATACCACCCCCACCTACCGTGGCATGGGTTTGGCGACCGCCTGCGCGGCGCTGTTGGCTATGCTCGTGGCGCTGCTTGCCGGGTGGATGGTTAATGCTCCCATTGCCTGGACCCTGCTGCTGTCCATTGCTGCCGCCTGCACCCTGGGCTGGTGTGAGGATATTTCCGGCGTGGGTATTAAGGCTCGTGCGGGTGTGCAGTTGCTGATTGGCGCGGTGGCGTGCGTCATTCTGGCGACTATTATTGAGCCGGAGTGGGCTGTTCCCACCTGGATTTTGGTGGCTAGCTGCACGATTTTTGTGGCGGGTTATATCAATGTCGTGAATTTTATGGACGGCATTAACGGTATTTCCGGCTCTCACGGTCTGCTGGTGGGTCTGGCGTACGCCTACACCGGCTACCTGGTGGATCTGCCCTGGCTTTCTCTGACTGGTGCGGCTATTGCCGGCGCTTACGCTGCTTTTATTCCTTGGAATATTCGTCCGGGTAAGAATGTCTTTTTGGGCGATGCGGGCTCTTACACCCTGGGTGCTGCCCTGGGTCTGCTGGCTGTGGCGGGTTTCTTTGCCGGGGTGAACCCGGTGATTATGCTCGCTCCGCTGCTGGTATATCTGACCGATTCGGGTCTGACTCTTGCTCGTCGTGTGCTGGCGGGGGAGCAGTGGTATAAGCCGCATCGTACCCATGTGTATCAGCGTTTGACCGATGTTGGTTTTAGCCATCTGGGTTCTACCTCCCTGGTTGCCGGTGCTACGGTGCTGTGCTGGGTGCTGGGTATGAATGCCGGGGACGCTTTGGATACCGGTCAGTATCTGCTGGCTGCCGTGCTGCTGGTGCTGATTGTGGCTGTTCTGGCTTTGTATTGGCTGAGCCCTGCGCTGCTGACACAGAAGAGTGATGAGGGTCAGCAGGGGGCTGAAGAGCTAAAAACTGAGTCCGCAAAACATAATCTTGCTCATAGTGTCGAAAAGACCCAAATGCCTGCGGACTCGGCGCATGAGGATTTCAATCCCGCTTCGGGTGTGGCTTCTGACGATATCAAAGGCTCAAACGCAGAAAAGAGTGCCGAAAAATCTGTGTTTGATACTCGTTCGGTCAGTGCGACTCACTCGTCTGAAACCACCGCCAAGGAGGGCTAAATGGGATCTGTTTCGACATCTTCTGGCGCTCTATCTCGTCTTAAAGCCCTGCTCTGGTATCCGCCCGCATCCCGCGTTAATTCGCGCCCGGGAGCCTACTCTTCGGGCTTTCCCTGGAAAATTATGTACTACCGACAGAGTGTTGTCGGCGCGCTGGTGCTTCTAGGCGGTATGATAGGAGCACAGCTATCTGACGGGCTGCCCGCTCTGTTGGGCTTTAGCCTGGGATTTCTGATAGCCTATATATGTTTCACCTTGAGCGTGGTGACGGTGGTTGTCGCCGAAAAACTCAAGCTTAGCGTCCCGAAAGCTCTGGTAATCGGGTACGTGGTGAAAATTGTGCTCATGACGGTCGTTCTGATAACGCTGCACCTACCTCAGGAGCTGCGCAGCAATTGGGTTCCCTTCGGGGCGGTGGTTTCTACCGTTCTCTGGCTGGGAATTGAAAGCTGGACCATTATGACCACTCGTTTTCTATACTTTGACTCCGAGGATAGGTCTTCCTAGATACGGAGAACACACACCTAAAGGGAGTTCATGGCGCAATCCGAGAAGAAGTGGTGGCAGGGAGAAGAAGAACTCCGATCCACCGGTCAGCTGGTTGCAGGCGGCGGTCTATCTGGCGCGGTAATGAGCGTGATTTATCTTCTGATTGGTACCGCTTTCTGGGCGGCTGTCGGCTTCGGTCTGGACTGGCTGCTGGGAACCACCTGGTTGGTGTGGGCCGGAGGTCTGCTGGGTGCCAGCGCCGGGGTTTACCTGGTGTATGTGCACATGCGCAGCGGGACCGACTCCTAAACATTTTCTTCTCGGTCGCATAGGCGGCGGGGGAGAAACCCACCTTATTTGAACGCACACTATTTCTACGACAGTTAGCGAAGCTCACGGGCTGACCTAGCGGCAAGAAAGGACTTGCTTTGAACGCAAACGGGTCTGTTTTGGCAGAAGGCGCATACGTACCGCCGACCCCGGCTGATATGCACCTGCCCGATATCTTCACCCTGGGTGAGTTTGGCTTCGGCAAGCAGATGCTGCTGGTGCTGCTCTCCGTGGTGATTGTGTCCTGGTTCTTCCTCGGCGCTATTCGCAAGCGCGCGATGGTTCCCAGCCGTACCCAGTTCATCGCAGAATCTGGCTACATGTTCGCCCGCAACTCGCTGGGCAAGGAACTGCTGGGTGTGCAGCACTTCAAGCCTTTCGTTCCGATTCTGTTCACCTCCTTCTTCTTTATCCTGGTGAACAACCTCTACGGTTCGATCCCCCTGATTCAGCTGCCGACCTTCTCTCACGCCGGTAGCGCATACGCCCTGGCGGGCATTGCATACCTGACCTGGGTTGGCGTTGGCATTAAGCGCCACGGTCTGGGTAAGTTCTTCAAGGATCTGACCATGCCCTCGGGCGTTCCCGGCTGGATCTACCCGATTCTGGTTCCGATCGAGTTCTTCTCGAACCTCTTCATCCGCCCCGTGACCCACGCACTGCGTTTGTTTGCAACTATGTTCGGTGGTCACATGGCAATTATGGTGGCAGCTAGCCTGACCGAGTACCTGATCGTTCAGATGGGCGGCATTGGCTACCTGGTGGCTGTTGGTTCGGGCGCTCTGGGTCTGTTCCTCTTCTTCCTGGAGCTGATGATTCAGTGCATCCAGGCGTACGTCTTCGCACTGCTCTTCGCAGTGTACCTGCAGGGTTCCCTCTCTGAAGGTCACTAAGACTAGATATAGGTTTTCGCGGGGCGGGTGACCGCTCTGGCGAATTAAGCACCCCGTTCATAACGGGTGAGTAACACACATTGAACTCTGTGCCCTTCCTGCTAGGGAAGATACGCACACTGTTGAAAGGAAACACAATGGAAATTTCCGGTTCGCTTACCGCAATTGGCTACGGTCTGTCTGCAATCGGCGGCGGCATTGGCGTGGGCCTGATCTTCGCTGCGTACATGACCAGCGTTGCTCGCCAGCCCGAGTCCCAGAAGACCCTGCAGCCGATGCTGTTCATGGGCTTCGCACTGGTTGAGGCACTGGCAGTGCTGGGTCTGGTTCTGACCTTCATCAAGTAAAGAACCAGTAATCGTAGACCAACCCATAGAACAGGATTCCATCCATGACTTTTCTGGCTAATGACGGGGGCTCGCACGCAGCGTCTAACCCCCTGATTCCCAATGTTTGGGAAATTGGCATCACTGCCGTCGGATTCCTGCTCCTCCTCTTCATCGTCACTAAGTATGTGGTCCCGGCCTTCGAGAAGACCTACCAGGACCGCAAGGAAGCCATTGAAGGCGGCCTCGCTAAGGCTGAAAAGGCCCAGGCAGAGGCAGCAGCGGCTCGCGATGAGTACACCCAGCAGCTCGAAAGCGCTCGTCTGGAAGCTCAGAAGATCCGCGAAGATGCACGCGCAGAGGGCGAAGCTATTATTGCTGAGTCCAAGGCACGCGCAACCGCCGAGGCTACTCGTATCACCGAGACTGCACAGAAGACCATTGAGGCTGAGCGCACCGCTGCCGCTATCTCGCTTCACCGCGAGGTTGGCAGCCTGGCTACCACTCTGGCTGGCAAGATCGTGGGCGAGGCTCTGACCGATGATGAGCGATCCTCCCGCGTGGTTGATCGTTTCCTTGCTGACCTTGAAGCCGAGAAGCAGAACGCAGGTGCAACTCGGTAATGGCAGGAGTATCTACTGAATCACTGAGCAAGGTCTCGGATGCAGTGCTGGCACACGCCTCTCTGAATCCGCTGGCCCTGGCAGAAGAGCTTTTCGCCGTGGTCGATGTGCTCGACCGTGACGGCGGTCTGCGTCGCGCTCTCACCGACGCCTCTCGCGAAGATTCGGCACGCACCGGTATCGCGCAGGCAGTCTTCGGCGGAAAGATTTCCTCCGCCGCACAGGCTGTTCTGAACACCGCGGTATCCCTGCGCTGGTCCGCTGAACGCGATTTGGCCGATGCGCTGGAAAATGGTGGCGTGCTCGCCGCTATTTCTTCCGCACAGGCACGTGGCGGTTTCGAAGCGCTGGAGCAGGTCAGCAACGAACTTCTCGCATTTGTTCGTAATGTTGACGGCGCGCCCGCAGCTCAGGAAGCACTCGCTCAGGAAGCGGCAAGCAAAGAAGCACAGAAGAAGCTCGCTATTGCGTTGGCTGGCCCCGCCACCACCGCAGAAGGCACGCTTCTGCTTGAACGTATCGCTAGTACCTCCCGCGGCATGCACGCGGCTCGTCTGGCGGAACAGTTCGTTGAAATCATCGTCAAGCGACAGAACCGTTATATTGCAAAGGTCACCAGCGCATTCGCACTGGCACCGGCGCAGGTGGAACGTCTGGCGAAGGCTCTGACGGCAGTCTACAACCGCGAACTCAAGCTCGACCTGACGGTCGATCCCGCGGTTCTGGGCGGTCTGCGCGTTCAGATTGGCGACGAGGTGATTGACGGTACCGTCAGCACCCGCCTTGAGAACCTGGAGCGTGAACTCGCCTAACGCGGGTTCTTCGCAGCGGTGATTTAGAAGATACCTCGTGCCGGTCCTGCCTCGAAGAGAGTGACAGGCAGGCACCGGGCGAATAGCAAGTTTTAGGTTGGGTACTCACCCGAGTACTCGGGTGAGACCCGACCGTCAATTAGGAGAGCAGGGACACAAGATGGCCGATTTGACCATCAATGCCGAGGATGTCCGTAAGGCGCTGGATGAATTTGCAGCATCTTACCAGCCCGGCAATGCAGAACGTGTTGAGGTGGGCCGCGTTGTAGCAGCCTCCGATGGTATCGCTCGCGTCGAGGGTCTGCCCTCGGTTATGGCGAACGAGCTGCTTCGTTTCGAAGACGGCACCCTCGGCCTCGCACAGAACCTCGATACCCGCGAAATCGGTGTCATCATCCTGGGTGACTTCACCGGTATTGAAGAGGGTCAGCCCGTACACCGCACCGGTGAAGTGCTGTCCGTTCCCGTGGGTGACGCATACCTGGGCCGCGTGGTTGACCCCCTGGGCAACCCCATTGACGACCTGGGCCCCATCGAAGCTGAAGGCCGCCGCGCCCTGGAGCTGCAGGCTCCCGGCGTGACCCAGCGTAAGTCGGTGCACGAGCCGCTGCAGACCGGTCTGAAGGCAATCGACGCAATGATTCCGATCGGTCGCGGTCAGCGCCAGCTGATCATTGGTGACCGTCAGACCGGTAAGACCGCAATTGCTGTGGACACCATCCTGAACCAGAAGGCTAACTGGGAGTCCGGCGACCCCACCAAGCAGGTTCGATGCATCTACGTGGCTGTCGGTCAGAAGGCATCCACCATTGCAGCAGTTCGCTCCACCCTGGAAGCTAAGGGCGCCCTGGAATACACCACCATCGTGGCATCCCCGGCATCCGATGCAGCGGGCTTCAAGTACCTGGCACCCTACACCGGTTCGGCTATTGGCCAGCACTGGATGTACGGTGGCAAGCACGTGCTGATCGTCTTTGACGACCTGTCCAAGCAGGCAGAAGCATACCGTGCAGTGTCCCTGCTTCTGCGCCGCCCGCCGGGACGTGAAGCATACCCCGGTGACGTTTTCTACCTGCACTCTCGCCTGCTGGAGCGTTGTGCAAAGCTCTCCGATGAGCTCGGTGCCGGTTCCATGACCGGTTTCCCGATCATCGAGACCAAGGCGAATGACGTCTCCGCGTTCATTCCCACCAACGTTATCTCCATTACCGACGGCCAGATCTTCCTGCAGTCCGACCTGTTCAACGCTAACCAGCGCCCCGCAGTGGACGTGGGTATCTCCGTTTCCCGCGTGGGTGGTGCCGCACAGACCAAGGCAATGAAGAAGGTCTCCGGTACCCTCAAGCTTGAACTGGCACAGTACCGCGCAATGGAAGCCTTCGCAATGTTTGCATCCGATCTGGATGACGCATCCAAGGCTCAGCTGACCCGCGGTGCTCGCCTGACCGAGCTGCTGCGCCAGCCGCAGTACACCCCCTACGCTGTTGAAGAGCAGGTTGTTTCCATTTGGGCAGGTACCAACGGTCACCTGGACGATCTGGAAGTTTCCGATGTTCTGCGTTTCGAGGCAGAGTTCATTGACTACCTGCGCCGTAACACCTCGGTACTGAGCAACATTGCTTCTAGCGGCAAGCTGGAAGACGACACCCTGGCTGCTCTCAAGAGCGGTGTGGCTGAGTTCAAGAAGAGCTTCCGCTCCTCCGGTACCAGCCACCTGGTAGATGCAGGTCACGAAGAGTTCAAGGCAGCTAGCAATAGCGACGTCACTCAGGAAACCATCGGTTAGCGATTATTCCTAAAGCTTGTACCCCGTCGCGTTGATCACGCGGCGGGGGAGAGCTGACGGAGAAAGGAAGCTCTATGGGAGCCCAGATTAGGGTTTACCGACAGAAAATTGCTTCGACGTCGTCCATGAAGAAGATCTTCAAGGCGATGGAGATGATCGCGACCTCCCGCATCAACAAGGCACGCCGTAGCGCGCAGACCGCAAGCCCCTACGCTAACGCTCTGACCCGAGCAGTGACCGCAGTGGCAACCCAGCGCAATGTGGAGCACCCGCTCATCCACCGTCCCGGCACCTTCGGCACTCACGAGCACAAGCGCTCGGCAGTGCTGGTGCTCACCAGTGACCGTGGCCTGGCAGGCTCCTACTCCTCCTCGATTCTGAAGAAGACCGAGGAGCTCATTGAGAAGCTGCGTGAGGAAGGCCGCGAGGTCAGCCTCTACCTGGTGGGCCGCAAGGCAAAGTCTTACTTCGATTTCCGCGAACGCGCCTACGAGCAGGCATGGGAAGGCAACACCGACAACCCGCGTGTTGACACTGCCTCGGAGATTCGCGATGTGCTGCTGGAGGCCTACACCACGTCCTTCGAGGACGGCGGTGTGGACGACCTGCACATTGTCTACACCGAGTTCGTCTCCATGGTCACTCAGGAAGCAAAGATTCTGCGCCTGCTGCCCATTCACGTGGGTGAAGCTACTAAGCTCGGCGAAGAAATCGTGCCCGGTGAACAGCTGCAGGAATCTGACTACACTCAGGAAGCAGCATTCACCTTCGAGCCCTCCGCACAGGAAGTGCTCGACGAGCTGCTGCCGCGCTATATCGCATCGCGAATCTACGCCTGCCTGCTGGAAGCAGCAGCCAGCGAACTCGCTTCGCGTCAGCGCGCTATGAAGACCGCAGGTGATAACGCCGAGTCGCTCATCAAGAAGTACACTCTCTTGATGAACAACGCACGTCAGGCAGAGATCACGCAGGAGCTCTCCGAGATCGTGGGTGGCGCTGCCGCCCTCGGCTCCTAAGCTCCTGAAAGCCATAACGTATTCAAAACTTTGACAGGTAAGTGAGAAAATGACTACTACCGCAAACGAAGGCGTCACCGGCCGTATTGCCCGCGTGATTGGCCCCGTGGTCGATGTTGAGTTCCCCGCCGGCCACGTCCCGGACATCTACAACGCACTGACCACCGAACTGACCCTGGATGGTCGTACCCGCACCATCACCTTCGAGACCGCACAGCACCTGGGCGACTCGATTGTGCGTGCAATCTCCCTGCAGCAGACCGACGGTCTGGTGCGCGGCCAGGCTGTTATTGACACCGGCGCTCCGATTTCCGTGCCCGTGGGCGACGGCGTGAAGGGTCACCTCTTCAACGTGCTCGGCGACGCACTGGATGTGCCGAACTCCGAAATTCACGCGGATGCTTACTGGCCCATTCACCGCACCGCTCCCGGCTTCGCAGAGCTGGAAGGCTCCACCGAAATGCTGGAGACCGGTATTAAGTCCATCGACCTGCTGACCCCCTACATTAAGGGCGGTAAGATTGGTCTGTTCGGTGGTGCAGGCGTGGGTAAGACCGTGCTGATCCAGGAAATGATTACCCGTGTGGCTCGTAACTTCGGTGGTACCTCCGTGTTCACCGGTGTGGGCGAGCGTACCCGTGAGGGTAACGACCTGTGGGTTGAAATGGAAGAGGCAGGCGTTCTGAAGGACACCGCCCTTGTGTTCGGCCAGATGGATGAGCCCCCGGGAACCCGTCTGCGCGTTGCACTGACCGGTCTGACCATGGCGGAGTACTTCCGCGATGTGAAGAACCAGGACGTGCTGCTGTTCATCGACAACATCTTCCGTTTCACCCAGGCTGGTTCTGAGGTGTCCACTCTGCTGGGCCGTATGCCCTCCGCTGTGGGTTACCAGCCGAACCTGGCTGACGAAATGGGTCTGCTGCAGGAGCGTATTACCTCCACCCGCGGTCACTCCATCACCTCCATGCAGGCAATTTACGTGCCTGCGGATGACTACACCGACCCGGCTCCGGCAACCACCTTTGCACACCTGGATGCAACCACCGAGCTCTCTCGTGAAATTGCGTCCCGCGGTCTGTACCCGGCAATTGACCCCCTGACCTCCACCTCGCGAATCCTGGATCCGCAGTACATCGGTCAGGAGCACTACGACACCGCAATCCGCGTGAAGGCAATTCTGCAGGAAAACAAGGAACTGCAGGACATCATTGCAATTCTGGGTGTGGACGAGCTCTCCGAAGAGCAGAAGGTCGTTGTGGCACGTGCACGCCGCATCGAGCAGTTCCTCTCGCAGAACACCTACACTGCAAAGCAGTTCACCGGTGTGGAGGGTTCGACTGTTCCTCTGAAGGACACCATCGAATCCTTCCAGATGATCTGCAACGGCGATGTGGACCACATCCCCGAGCAGGCATTCTACAACATCGGTGGCATGGACGATGTGATGCGTCAGTACGAGGAAATCAAGGCACAGACTGGAGCCAAGTAAGATGGCTCTGTACGTTGAAGTTGTCTCCCGCGAACGTACCGTGTGGAAGGGCGAAGCGTCCTATGCACGTGTACGCACCGTCGACGGCGAACTGGGTATTATGCCCGGCCTGATTCCGACCCTGGCGCTGCTGGCTGAGGATGGCGAAATGCTGATTCGTCCCGTTGAGGGCGAAGAGATTCGCACCATTCTGCACTCGGGTTTCGTGACCATTTCCAATGATCGCGTGACCATTGCAGCAAAGCATGCCGATATCTAGTCTCTAGATACACGAAGGCTCCGATAGATTCCTATCGGAGCCTTCGTTTCTTTAATGCACCGAGCCAAAAGTGCTAGAGTGTATGGGTGCGAATTGTTATAGCTGAATGCTCTGTAGATTACGAAGGACGACTGCGCGCCCACCTGCCGCGCGCAACCCGCCTGCTCATGGTCAAAAACGACGGCTCCGTGCTGATCCACTCTGACGGCGGCTCCTACAAACCCCTCAACTGGATGAGCCCACCCTGCAGCCTGAGCATTACTGCAGCAGAAAAACTCAGCGAGACCGAACGCGAAGACTACGATAGCGACCTGCACGAACTCTGGACCGTACAGGCAGCCAAAAGCGATGATAAGCTGCTGCTGAAAATCTACTCTGTGCAGCACGAATACTCCCAGGACCTCGGCCACGACCCCGGCCTGATTAAAGACGGCGTGGAAGCAGATTTGCAGCGCCTGCTGGCAGAACAAATCGAAACCCTGGGCGAAGGCTACACCCTGATCCGCCGCGAATACCCCACCGCCATCGGCCCGGTAGATATCCTTGCCCGCGATGCCGAAGGCACCACTATCGCAGTGGAACTTAAACGAGTGGGCGATATTGACGGCGTGGAACAGCTGACCCGCTACCTGGATCTGCTCAACCGCGACCCGCTGCTTGCCCCCGTCTACGGTGTTTTCGCAGCCCAGAAAATCAAGCCCCAGGCACGCACTCTCGCCGAGGACCGAGGCATCCGCTGCCAAGTACTCGACTACGACGCCATGCGCGGCGTGGACGATAGTGCGGGGCGATTGTTCTAATGCCACGTAAAAACCATAAAAAAGCCTCTGGAACCACCAGCGCCAAATGGGCACGCACCGCCCCGGAAGGACGCGATATTAGCCGCATCCTCGATCCGGCGCCGCGTATCGAATCCGACCGCTACGGCGACTGGCTGGTGCAATACATTCCCGCCGTCAACGCGCAGAAAAACTATATCTGCCCCGAATGCGGCAGAACCATCCCGCCCGGCGTGGCGCACCTGGTCGTATGGCAAGATAACCATATGATGGGACGAGAACGAGGCATTGAAGAGCGCCGCCACTGGCACCAGGGATGCTGGCGCACCCGCCGGCGCTAAGTACGATCACCAAAGGAAAATCATGAGCGAGATTACCCGAGAGAACGAATTCAACCCCGAAGCCTATGTCTTCGAACCCGTTACCGCAGAGCGCATCCGCTCCCGCTCCGTGCTGCCGGCACAGCGCGAAAACTTCACCGTAACCACCGCGGATGGTAAGCGACTGGTCGGCGAGCTCTCCCTGCCCGCCGGCGATATTAAAGCAACCCTGGTGACCTTCCACCCGCTGCCCACCCACGGCGGCTACATGGACTCCCATGTATACAAGAAGGCGTCTTTCCGCCTGCCGGAGCTCGCTAATATTGCCGTGCTGCGTTTTAACACCCGAGGCACTCGCTCCATTCGCGGCGTGAGCGAAGGCGTCTTCGACGGTGGCTTTGCCGAGAAGAAAGACTTCGACGCTATTCTGAAGTTTGCGCGCGAGCGCTCCCTGCCCAACCTCTGGCTGGTGGGCTGGTCCTTCGGTACCGAACTGGTGCTCAAATACGGTCCGGAGCACGCGAGCGAATTCACCGGCGCTATTCTGCTCTCCCCGCCGCTGCACCGCGTGCACCCTGCCGAGCTGGATGAATGGAACCGTATTTCCAACCCGCTGGTGGCACTGGTACCCGAGCTAGACGATTACCTGCGCCCGGAAGCTGCTGGTGAACGCTTCGGCGTGATTGATCGCGCCCAGATTCACGGCTTTGAGGGCTGCAAGCACCTATGGGTGGGGGAGAAAGCTGTGAACTTGGTGCTCAACGCCATTGTCTCTACTGTGACCGGTGAGAGCACCGAGCTGCCCACCGAGTACACTGGTCTTATGGCTCAGGAGATTACTGAGCTGTAAACTCTGCCGGTAGGTATACAGGCTAGATGTATAGAGAGGGCAGCAGATATAGGTTGAGCGCTATGAGACTGGACATTTCGCTCTGGCGAAATGCCCAGGATCGTGCGCGAGTGCCTATATCTGCTGCCTTTGCTATGCCCTGATAAAGCGGGGTACTCATCACATGGACTCGTGAATACCTGGGGGAGAGCGTATAAGCTGCGGTAGACTGGTATGTATCATCCCGAAAGGAAACACCGTGTCACAGACCCCGCAACAGCCCGCGCAGCCTCAGCACCCCGCGCAGGCACCCACTGCCTCCGCACCCCGCGCGCAGGCTCCGCGAGCACAGGCTCAGCAGACAGCTCCTGCCCGCAAGAGCAGTGAGCGCTCCTTCGCTCACCAGGTGGGCGAAACCCTCAGCGCCGCCAGCGAATCTATTTCCAAGACCCGCGAAATGCGTCGTAAGGCGGCTATGCCTCCCACTGAACCCATCGACATTATTAAGCCCGAGGGCGAGAACGGCGCCGATGAGCCCAAGAAGAAGGCAGAGCCTATCTCCCTGAGCAAGAACCCGGTGGCTTTTGGCTTCCTGCTGACCGTGGGTGTGGGTCTTGCGCTTGCACTCTACTATGTGCTGAATAATGTGGGCTCGCTGATTGCATGGATTACCTGCGCTATCTTTATTGCCCTGGGCCTGGAACCCATTGTAAATCGCGTGCAGCAGGGGCTTCGTAGCCGCATGGCTAGTATTGTTCTTGTGCTCGTGGTGTTTGGCGGTCTGATTGCTGGACTCTTCGCATGGATTATTCCTCTGGTGGTTAATCAGGCAACGAACTTTATTAACCGCGCACCCGCCATGTACCAGGAATTCATTGAATCCGATACTTTCAAGAACCTGGATAACCAATTCCATATTGGCGATTGGGTGAACTCCAATGTGCCCAAGTTCTTTGAAACCCTGACTTCCGGTTCGGGCGTAAATACCGTGATGAACGGCCTGGTGTCCGCAGGTTCCACCATTGCTCAGACCTTCACCGGTATTGTGATCGTTCTGATTCTTTCCCTGTATTTCCTGAGCGCAATGGACGCCATTAAGAAGTGGGGCGTCAAGCTCTCTCCCCATAGTAAGCGTGATCGCGTGCGTAAGATCCTCGACATGATTACCTCTGCTGTGGGTAACTATGTGATGGGTCAGGCAACCGTGGCATTTATTAATGCTCTGGTTGCGTTTGCAACCCTGTCTATTTTGCAGGTTCCTTACGCTCAGTTGCTGGCAGTCATTGTGCTGATTCTCGCCTTTATTCCGCTGGTGGGTGGCGTATCCGCTCTGGTGATTGCATCGTTGGTACTGCTCATTAGCTCCCCGCTGAATGTAACCATTACCTACGCTATCGTCTACGCAATCTACCTGCAGATTGAGGCGTATGTTGTCTCCCCGCGCATTATGTCCAAGGCGGTCTCCGTACCCGGCGGCGTGGCAATTATTGCAGTCGCCGGAGGCGGCGCCCTCTGGGGCGTGCTTGGCGCGCTGATCGGTATTCCCGTGGCGGCAGCCTGCATGATTCTGTTGCGTGAAGTCTTTATTCCCTATCAGAATAAGCGCTAAAAATACATCAAGAGCCCGGTAGCTTATGCTGCCGGGCTCTTGCTCTTTAACAGCGAATAAATGACGGCATGCAAGCGCTGGGCATAATCCCTAGGCGCCCGCTCAAGAACTTGCGATAATAGGGATAAAGACTAAACCTCAACCACTAGGGAGTATGATGAGCGCAGAATTCTTCCCCGGCGCACCGGCTAATGGTGCAGTGCCCAACGGTGCAGCGCCCGCCGCCAACGCTGCTAACGCCGAACAGGCACTACCCGCATCCGTCCCCGCTTCTGTTCGAGGCGCTATGGATCTGGGCGCACAAGCACAGGCCCCCGCCGCACCGGCAGAACAGGGCGCAGCACGCACCTGGCGCGTAGACGTAGAAACCAACGAAGACTTCCAAAAATACGTCAACGAATCCGGCCGCGGAGCCGTCATCTTCGCCCTCTACGCACCCCACTCACCCGCCTCCCTGCAAATGCTCGAAGCCACCGAGCGCCTAGTTAACTCCGCAGAAGGCTCCATGCTGCTGGCAGCCGTAGACATCGTCAAACTGCCCGAAGCAGCTCAGGTATTCGGCGTCACCGGCGTGCCCGCAGGTATCGCCGTGCTCGGCGGCCGCCCCGCCCCCATCTACACCGGCACCATCAGCCCTGAAGAACTCACCCAGGTCCTCGGCCAGGTGCTGCAGCTCGCCGCACAATACCAGCTACCCGGCGGCTTCGAACCCATCAACCCCGAAGCTGAAAAGCCCCTGCCGCCCCTGCACGCCGCAGCCATCGCAGCGCTGGATGCGGGAGACTACGCCGGCGCACGCGAATCCTACCGCAAAGCCATCGCCGAAAACCCCGGCGACAAAGACGCCAAAATCGGCCTGGCACAGGTAGGACTGCTCGAACGCGTCTCCACCATGAACGCCGCCGAAGTACGCGCCGCAGCCGCCAATAACCCGAACGATATTCAAGCAGCCTTCAACGTCGCCGATCTCGACCTAACCGGCGGACACGTAGAAAACGCCTACACCCGCCTGCTGCGACTCTTCTCCACCGTAGACGCCGACTCCAAGGCGCAGGTGCGAGAGAGGCTCGTGGAGCTCTTTAGCATCGTTGGAGATGATGATCCGCGAACGAAGGCAGCACGAGGCCAATTGACTATGCTCCTGTTCTAATACATTTTGAGCTGGAAAGTAATGCGTGTATCGGATAGCTACCTAGGGTAGCGTTGTTCTACAGAAGCTACGACCTAGAGCCCGCTCCAGCTCAAACAATAAAAATCCCGGCAGTCTATAACATTCACATGGTATAGACTGCCGGGATTTTTATAACTCGCGAGTCGCGGACCTAGGCTCGTAGCTTTATGCGTGCGTTCCAGCGGGGGAAGGGAGAACAGTGGGGGTGTATGGTTAGGTGGTTCGTGCTGCCTCGTTCGAGCGGATGGCTGCGGAAGGGGCAGAAAATCCATAGAAAACATCCACAGCGACAGGGTATCTGTCATATTTTAGGAAATAGCAGAGCGTGCTTAACACCGTGCAAAACATACGCTAGAGTAAAACTATGAGAGAACATCACCACACGCACCGCGAGGACCCAACCGCACCTCAAACCTCCGCCCTGCACCCGGGCGCAACCCACACAGCGGTGCAGCGCATCGTACCCCCGGTACAACACCCGCACCCCGGCACCTACCCCGTGCCGCGCGCACCCTACGAACAGGGGACGCTCGATATGCAGCACGCTCCCGAACAGAATCAGCCCGCACCCGCTATTCGCCTCAGGCAGCTGACCAAAGCATTCGACCAGCATGTGGCGGTAGACCAAATCAACCTGGATATTCCCGCGGGCTCCTTTTACGGGCTGGTGGGTCGCAATGGCGCCGGTAAAACCACCACCATTTCTATGGTCAGCGGAATGCTCGAACCCTCAATGGGCACCGCCCTCATTAGCGGTGTGGATATGTGGGCCCAGCCCCTGGAAGCTAAGCGCCTGCTGGGGGTGCTGCCGGACGGCGTGCATCTTTTTGATAAGCTCAGCGGTGAGCAGCTGGTCACCTACTCCGGGTACCTGCACGGGCTGGATAAAGCGACGGTGGCTCAACGCACCAACGACCTGCTGACCGCCATGGATTTGCAGGAGGCCGCCGGGCGTGCCGTCGCCGACTATTCGGCGGGTATGACCAAGAAAATCGCGCTCGCCGCAGCTCTGGTGCACGCTCCGCAGGTGCTGATTCTTGACGAGCCCTTCGAGGCGGTCGACCCGGTCTCAGCCGCCAATATTCAGGATATTCTGCGCGGCTTTGTGGCCTCGGGCGGCACGGTGGTGCTCTCTTCCCATGTGATGGATTTGGTGCAGCGCCTGTGCGATCATGTGGCGATTATGGACCGCGGGCGTATTCTGGCCGCCGGTACGGTGGATCAGGTGCGCGGTGAGTCGAGTCTGGAAGAACGTTTTGTGCAGCTGGTGGGTGGGCGTACCGCCTCGGAAGGATTGTCATGGTTGGGCACCTCGTCTCACTAAAATGGCGTTATGTTCTGGCGTCTTTTCGCCGTAGCCTGTGGGTGGTTATTGGCTGTATTCTGGGCGGGGTGTATGCTCTAGCTGCCCTGGTCGGTTTGGGCGTGCTCTATGTGATCCTGAGCGGCACACCCCTGCTGGCAGCCCAGCTGGCGTTGATGGCAGGGGCCGCCCTGTGCCTGGTATGGTGGCTGGTCCCAATTTTCTTTAGCGGGCTGGATGACACCCTGGATGTGCACCGTTTTGTGCTCTTCCCCCTGGATGCTAAAACCCTGCAGCGTGGCCAGTTCTGGGCTGGTTTTATTGGCCTTGGCGGTATCGCCAGTGTGCTGGTGGCTCTGGTGGCGCTGCTGGGAGTGAGCACTAACCCGTGGGCGGCACTGCTCTATACGCTTGGTGCTGTCCTCGGCCTGGCACAGATGATGGTGGGTGCGCGCATCGCTAACGGGGTGGGGCAGTACCTGCGCCGCAACCCCACGGTCAATACCCTGGTCACGATTATTGCCGGTATTGCGATTATGCTCAGCGGTTTCGGGTCGAGCCTGTCAATCATGTACCTGATCGATCATTTTGATCAGCTGGGGCCGGTACTATCGGTGCTGGGCTACACTCCGCTGGGTGCCGGTTTCAGCGCCGCATTTTACGCCTATAGCGGGCAGATGGTTTCGGCCCTGTTGAGCATTGCGCTTGCCGCCGTGTACACCGGAATCGGGTGGATGATCTGGTACCGTATGCTGGTGCGTTCCATGCGCACGGTGGGCGCGCAGAGCACTCACAGCCAGAAGGAACGCGCCAAGGGCAACCTGGGATTCTTTGAGTATTTCTCGGCCACCCCGACTGGTGCTATTGCCGCCCGTACGTTGCATAGCTACCGCTACGATATGCGCTATATTATTTCGGTTCCCATGACCCTGGTCATGTACATTCTTTTTGGTTCGGTGCTGGGGCGCATGAACTTTAGCGGCCCGAAGAGCAGCGCCTCAAGCTTTTCGGAAATGTTCGACGCCCATCCGGGAGGTATGCTCAACGGCCTACTTTATTTTTCGACCGTGATGGCAGCCTACTACGCCTGCTACCAGGTCTCCTACGATAATTCGGCCTTCAGCGCGCATGTGCTGGCGCCGATCACCGGCTGGCAGGAACGCTGCGGCCGCCTGATTGGTTATAGCGCGGTCATGGTGCCGATGATGCTGCTGGGTATCACCATTACCGCTATAACGCAGAACGGTTGGGCTTTTTACCCGGTGGTTCTAGTGCAGCATATAGGTATTTTTGCCGCCGGTATTGGGGTGTGTTCCCTGGCGGAAACCTTCATTAATCCGCCGGCTGCCGCGCCGGGCGCTAGCCCTTTTGCCACCGCTAAGCAGGGTGAGGGCTTTGCGAAACAGCTGCTGCTGAGCCTGGTGATGCTTGCTACCGGTTTGAGCGGTCTGCCCAGCTATGTGTGCACTATTGTGTACCTGATCAACGGCCAGATGATGTGGCTGTGGATTGGTGCTCTGCTGCAGCTACTCTTTGGCGCCCTGTGCCTGTGGCTGTGCCTACGGTGGGGTGCCCGCCGCTATGATCGCTATAGCGCCCGGATGTTGGTGCGCGTGAGCCGCTCTGCCAGCTAACGCGGGAATACCGGTGCCTGTTTGAGTGCTTAGTACAATAGATACAGAGAAAAAGACGAGAGGAAGAGACACGATGAGCTCCATTGACGGCATTGAAGATCCCTTCGGCCCGGCAGGCGGTACCGCACTGCTCGAGCGTGAGGATACTCGCCTGCAGGAACCGGGCGACCATGAGCGTTTCTCGCACTATGTGCGCAAAGAAAAGATCATGGAATCCTATCTGACCGGTGAGCCGGTGACCGCACTCTGCGGTAAGAAGTGGCGCCCCAGCCGTGACCCGCAGTCCTTCCCCATTTGCCCGCAGTGCAAGGAAATTTGGGAGGGTATGAACCCGGGAGATAACGGCTCCGACGATAACGGTGATACCTAAAAACGCTCTATAGCCATGAGCGCAAAGCCCCGAGACTGTGCAGACAGCCCCGGGGCTTTGCGTTACAATTTAACCTCGCCCGTCTGGCACAATGCGCTTGCTTGAGGACCGTCTTGTGACCGCGGGCGCGATAGCCATACAGATATGAAGGAGAGCCATGAGCGAGCACCACGAACCGACCCTATTCGATTCCCTCGCCAAGCCCAAGCTCTCCCCGGCATACCCCGACCGCGCCCCCTGGGGTACCTCCGTGAGCCTGCGCGCCTGGCAGGCGGAGGCAATGCAAAAATACTTCGACACCAACCCGCGCGATTTCATGGCGGTAGCAACCCCCGGTGCGGGTAAAACCACCTTCGCGCTCACCCTCGCCAAGGAACTTTTTAATCGCGGCGTGGTGCGTAAACTCACCGTGGTTGCCCCCACCGACCACCTGAAAAAGCAGTGGGCCGATGCCGCCGCTAAAGTCGGTATCCCCATCGACCCGAATTTTAAGAATGCGGATATTACCGTCGGCCGCGGCTATAAAGGCGTGGCGCTGACCTACGCGCAGGTTGCCAATAAGCCGCAGCTGCACGCCCGCAATACCGAAGCCGATAAAACCCTGGTGATCTTTGACGAGATTCATCACGCGGGCGACTCCCTCTCCTGGGGTGACGGTCTACGTGAGGCCTTTGATGAGGCGACCCGCCGCGTGGCGCTAACCGGTACCCCCTTCCGCTCCGATGCCTCCCCGATTCCCTTTGTGCGCTATGAAGAGGACTCCGAGGGTATTCGCCGCTCGCGCGCGGACTACTCCTACGGCTACGGTCCGGCTCTTAAAGACCACGTGGTGCGCCCGGTTATTTTCATGGCGTACTCCGGCCAGATGCGCTGGCGTACCAGCGCCGGTGAAGAAATGGCGGCGAACCTGGGCGAGGGCTTCACCAAGGACGTCACCTCCCAGGCGTGGCGTACCGCCCTGGACCCCAATGGCGAGTGGATTCCCACTGTGCTGGCAGCAGCCGATAAGCGCCTGACTGAGGTGCGCCGCACCGTGCCCGATGCCGGCGCCCTGGTGATCGCTACCGACCATGCAGACGCCAAAGCCTATGCGCAGCAGCTGCAGAAAATCACGGGGGAGAAGCCGACCGTGGTGCTCTCGGATGACCGCGAAGCCTCCGCTAAAATTGATGAATTCCGTGAAGGAACCCAGCGCTGGATGGTTGCCGTGCGCATGGTGTCCGAAGGCGTGGACGTGCCGCGCCTGGCGGTGGGTGTCTACGCCACCAGCACCAGCACCCCGCTCTTCTTCGCCCAGGCAATCGGCCGTTTTGTGCGCGCCCGCAAACGCGGTGAGACCGCCTCGGTTTTCCTACCCAGCGTGCCGGCGCTCATGATGCTTGCCAATGATATGGAAATGGAACGCGACCACGCCCTGGATCGCGGCAAGAGCGAAGAGATCGATCCCATGGTTGAGGGTCTGGATGATCATCTGATTGAGGAAGCTAATCGCGAGGAGCGCGCGAGCGAGGAGCTGGCGCGCGGTAAATTTGAGGCGCTGGGCTCGCAGGCATCCTTCCATGGCGTGCTTTTTGACGGTACCGAGTTCGCCTCCGGCGGTCTGGAGGCCGGTAGTGCCGAGGAGCAGGACTTCTTGGGTATTCCCGGTCTGCTGGATGCGGAGCAGGTGGGTACCCTACTGCGCGCTCGCCAGCGCGAGCACGCCTCGCGTCGTCCGGCAACGGCAGCTCCGGCGGTGGTGGATCACCGTCAACTCAAGGACCTACGCGCTAAGCTGGCGAAGAATGTCTCTGCCTATTCGCTCAAGAGCGGTAAGCCCCACGGTGTGGTGCATAATGAGCTGCGCAAGGTGTGCGGCGGTCCGGCGGTAGCGCAAGCATCGGCTGAGCAGTTGCAGGCCCGTCTGGATAAACTGGCGGACTGGTTTGTCGGTCGACGCTAGGAGAGATGAGCTGATAGGGTAAGCGGGGTGTCCTCCGGCAGGAGGGTACACCCCGCTTTCTATGTGCTCGTTGAGCGCTGTCTATATGCCGGATAATCTCTCTGTCATAATTCGGTCATTTGAGTATACTCGGGCGTGTCGCTCTTGAACTATACCTATAATAAAAATATAGTATTATTTGACATGACACAGGGCGAAAAATCTAAATAAAATCAAATAATAAAAATCAATATAGAATAGCATCAAATTGAGGTTTTATTTTACAGTTAATTTTCTATTTAAGAAATATTTTCCGTAATGCTTATTGTCTATTGATTTAAATGCTCTGTGGTGAGATGGTTAATATATACCCCTGGACGGGTAGGATAGAGGGACACCATGACAACACCGCAGATTCATTGGAACGTACAGCAGCGAGGGGATCCGGCTCCTCATTTTCTGGCGCACCCCGCGCTGGATCTCACCCCCTTCATTCTCAAGCAGATGCTTCAGTCACCCACCTCCGAGCGCATTTGCGTGCTCCCCGGCGTATACGGCGGCAGTGCGCAGCAGAACCACCATAATCCGCTCATGTGGGATGCACAGCTTATCCGGCTTTTTCACCCCGTGTGGGTGCGCCGCCGCTGGAGGGTTATTGCCCCCGAAAGCTTCGAGCTGCACGACCGCGCCCCGGCAACCGGAGCCATGCCCATCCTTGCGCATAGTGCGCAGGGTGTGCAGAGTGTGCAGAGCGTGGAGAGCATGCAGGGCGTAGGTGTAGGGGAGAAGCACTCGCCCCTCGCTGCATAAAATATAGGGAACCCCGCCGTAGTCTATACGGCGGGGTTCCCTGTATTTACACCCGAATAGAGCGAGAAATGTAGAGCTTAGAGCACCTCGAGAACACTCACGCCCTCGTCCTCAAGCTCCTCAATAACATCCTCGAGCTTATCCTCGTGCACGGGTGCGGTCAGGTCAATGAGTACGCGAGTCTCATAGCCTGCGTCCACGGCGTCCTTCGCGGTGGCGAGCACGCAATAATCGCTGGCAATGCCCACAATATCCACGTCCTGAACCTCCTGCTCATCCAGCCAATCAGCCAGGGGGGTCTGCGGGCCGCTCTCGTCCAGGCTTTCGCCGGGCTTGTGTTCACCGGTCATTACGGCATCCTCGGGGGCTAGCAGTGCCTCAAAAGCGGAGTAAGCTGCCTCGTAGCGACCCTTGCGGAAATACGCCTGAATATAATCGGTATCCAGATTTTCGTGCAATTCCGCGCCGGGAGTCTGTGCCACGCAATGCTTAGGCCAAGAATCAATATAATCCGGAGTATTCGAAAAATGCGCGCCCGGATCAATATGCCAATCCTGGCTGGCAATAATCACATCGTATTCGTGGTGATGATCTTCTACATATTCGCTAATCAGAGAAGCCACCTCGGCACCGCGTTCGGTTGCCAGGGTGCCGCCTGCGCAGAAATCATTCTGCACATCAACAATAATCAGGGCTTTTGCCACGATTTAAATCCTTAAAAGTCTGTATGTCTTGGGTTTAGATAAATTCGGTGGGGATAACCGGATCGCCCTCGGAGAGGCGACGCGCAGCCTCGGGAAGCTCCGCCAGGCTTGCGCTATGGCGAGCGGCAGCCGCACGCACTGCCTCTGCACCCACAAAGGCGTCATCGAGCAGCTGACCGCCGCGCACATACTCAACCATCAGATCGCGAGTACCCTCAAGCTCTGCGGGGTTGTGCTCGGTGCCCAGTAGTTCGGCGGTGGCAATACCGAAAGAGTTCAGCTTGCGCGCCGCGCGCTTAGCGCCACCAATGGACGCCTTGCCGCTGGATGCCTTCGCCACCGGCTGCATGTCACCGGCGGAGTTCTCGCGCTCAACCACCTTGTACACCATGGCGGAGGTGGGCGCACCGCTACCGGTCACCAGCTTGGTACCCACACCGTAGGCATCTACGGGGGCCGCGGCCAAGGAAGCAATGGCGTATTCGTCCAGATCGCTGGTCACGGTGATCTTGGTGTTGGTATTGCCCAGTTCATCTAGCAGTTCGCGCACGCGACGGGCCGACTCAACCAAATCGCCCGAGTCTAGGCGCACACCGCCCAGCTCTTCGCCCGCCAGTTCAACAGCCAGGCGCACCGCATTATCCACGTTATAGGTATCCACCAGCAGGGTGGTGCGAGCACCCAGGGAGCGCAGCTGCGCTTCAAAAGCCTCACGTTCGCTATCGTGCAGCAGGGTAAAGGCGTGGGCGCTGGTGCCCAGGGTTGCCAAATCGTAGCGGCGACCTGCCTCCAGATTGGAGGTGGCGCTAAAACCCGCAATGACGGCGGCGCGTGCTGCGGAGACGGCTGCGCGTTCGTGGGCTCGGCGCGAACCCATTTCGATACAGGGTCGGGTGCCCGCGGCGGCGCTCATGCGGCTTGCTGCCGAGGCGATTGCCGAGTCGTAGTTCAGGATTGAGAGCAGGTAGGTTTCCAGGATGCAGGCTTCGGCAAAGCTGGCTTCAATCTGCAGTACGGGGGAGTGGGGGAAGAAGATTTCGCCTTCTGCGTAGCCGCGTACGGTGCCGCTGAATTCAAAGGATTCCAGGAACTTCAGGGTTTCGCTATTGACGATTTTGCGGCGGGAGAGGAAGGAGAGTTCCTCGTCGGTGAATCGGAATTCTTTGAGTCCTTCGAGGAATCGGCCGGTGCCGGCAAGCACGCCGTAGCGGCGACCTGCGGGCAGGCGGCGGGTGAAGACTTCGAAGGTACACTTACGATGTGCTGCTCCCGAGCCGAGGGCTGCCTGGAGCATGGTCAGTTCGTAGTGGTCGGTCAGAAGGGAAGTTGTTGCCATAGTTCTATTTTAGAGGGTGGGGGAGGTTTTCTTCGTCCCCGGTGACTGTGTAATACGTAACATAATGTTGTCTTGACTTTAACTAGCCCGTATTGACATAATCCACCCGGTACGCGGCTCAAAGAGTATAATCATTGATAACTCTATATTCGCGAACGCCCACCGTGGCAATCGCGCAGTCGAAGCGCTCACAGCGCCCACCACACGAAAGGGAAGCACCAATGTCGCGCACGCATCGCACCGCAGCAGGTGCGCTCAAGGCAGAGCACTCCCACACATATACACACCCCGTTTCAGCACAGGACACCGATACCCTCACCCGCGAAGAACAACAAGTAGATTTCGCCCAGATTCTCGATGCGGAAAGCCCCTGGCAGGTCATCGTCTGGAATGACCCCGTCAACCTCATGTCCTATGTCGCCTATATCTTCCGCAGCTATTTCGGCTATAGCCGAGCCCGCGCCGAAGAGCTCATGCTCGCCGTACACCACAACGGCAAAGCCATTGTCTTTACCGGCAGCAAGGACGAAGCTCAGAAGCATACCAGCGCCCTGCACGGCTACGGGCTGATGGCGACCTTTGAAAAGATGGAGGGCTAAGCATGGCTCACGCTTTTAAACGCACTCCCGATGGCTACCGCGCCCGTTTCGAACCGGCTGAGGTTCAGCTGATTCGCGACCTTGCCGAAGATATTATTGACCTGCTGACCCCGGCACCGTCTTCCGATCCTCTGGAAGCAATGCTGGGCATTACCGAAGACACCAGCGCACCCAGCGATCCGGCTCTGGCGCGCCTGCTGCCGGTGGCAAGCTCCAGCCAAGAGGCAGCCACCGAATACCGCCGCTATGTGGACGCCGATATTCGTGCCCACAAGATCGCCAATTTGCGCATGCTCGCCACCGATATTGAAGCCGGTCGCCACACCCTGGATGAGACTCACGCCCGCGCCTGGGCTAATGCCCTGGGCGATATTCGCCTGGTGCTTGCCGAGCGCCTGAACCTGCGCACCGAGACCGATAATGAGCGCGTAAACCGCCTGATGTCCTCCGAGAACATTGATAACGCCGAAGAGTACCTTGCCTATGTCTACGGTTTCTTCGGCTGGTTGCAGGATACCCTCATGGAGTCCATGCTCGAATCCCTGGATGAAGAGCAGGGTGAGGAGCCCGGCATGCGCCCCTGGATTAGCGCCGCCGAAGAAGCAGCCCAGGAGCCCGTGGGCGCGGTGGATACCTCCGCACCCGCCACCGAGCCTGCGCCTTCTGAGAATCCCGCGCCCGGTAGCAGCACCCACGATAGCCCGGAAGGAGAAACGCGATGAACGCATGCACCCCCTGGGGTAGCCCTGTGCCCGTAGCGCCCACCAATGCGGCACCCATTGGCGTTTTCGACTCCGGTGTGGGAGGGCTGACCGTGGCTCGCGCCATTATGGATCAGCTGCCGCACGAGCGCATTATCTATGTGGGAGATACCGCCCACGGCCCCTACGGCCCGCTCAAAATTGCCGAGGTGCGCGCTAACGCCCTGCGCATTATGGACGAACTGGTCGACTCCGGCGTGAAAATGCTGGTCATCGCCTGCAATACCGCCTCCGCCGCGGTGCTGCGTGATGCCCGCGAGCGCTACACCCGCCAATACGGCATTCCCGTGGTTGAGGTGATTCAGCCCGCCGCACGCCGCGCCCTGGCGGCAACCCGCAACCGCAAAATCGGCGTGATTGCTACCGAGGCGACCGTGACCTCCCGCGCCTATGAAGATACCTTCGCCATTACTCCCGATCTGGAGGTTATTTCGGTAGCCTGCCCACGCTTTGTGGAGTTCGTGGAAAAGGGCGTAACTAGCGGCCCGGAGCTGCTGGAAACCGCCGAAGAGTACCTGCGCCCGCTCAAAGAAGCTGGCGTGGATACCGTGATTCTGGGCTGCACCCACTACCCTCTGCTCACCGGCGTGATCTCCTATATTATGGGCGAGAATGTCACCCTGGTTTCTTCCTCCGAAGAGTCCGCGAAGGATGTTTACCGCGCCCTATTGACCAACTCTCTGGAATCCCCGGAGATGGAAGGAACCCCCAAGCACGAGTTCCTTGCCACGGGTGAGAAGGAAACCTTTGAGCATCTGGCGCGCCGTTTCTTAGGTCCGGAGGTTGCCAATGTGCGCCATACGGCAAGTGTTGCGGAGCGTTACCCCACCGGCTCTTTGGCTATTTTGTCGCCCGAGCAGATTGAAGCCTATCGCCAGGACGGCACGACCGTCATTGACCCTCAGGTTTTTAGCTCCTAGATTTTTGAGCGGCTCTGAGCGTACCGCGGTATGCGGCGCTCGCGTTGCATCGGCCTATTAGGCACACCACACATATGTAAGGACAGTAGATGAGATTGACCGTGATTGGCAGTAGCGGCTCGTTCCCGGGGCCTTCCTCCCCGGCAAGCTGCTATATGCTCTCGGCCGAGGATGAACAGGGTAAAACCTGGCGCGTGCTCATGGATATGGGCAATGGCGCGCTGGGCGTGCTGCAGCGCCATATTCAGCTGGAAGATATTGACGCGATTCTCATCTCCCATCTGCACCCGGATCACTGCATTGACCTTTCCGGTCTGCATGTGGCGGTCAAATGGGATCCTCGCGGCTGGCCCAAGGGGCGCATTCCCCTCTACGGCCCCGATCATATTAATGAGTACCTTTCGGCAACCCACGGCCTGGACCCCGAGCCGGGTATGAGCACCGAGTTTGAGTACCATAGCTGGGTTGAGCAGCAGCCGGTAAGCATTGGTCCCTTCACCATTACGCCCTATCGCGTGGTGCACCCCTCTAAGGATCCTTACGCCCTGCGCGTGGAGTGCCGCGATGCGCACGGCTACACTCTGCTGTGCTATTCGGGCGATACGGATTTGTGCGATGGCCTGGTGCATGCTGCCGCCGGTGCTGACCTTTTCCTGTGCGAGGCAGCCTACCAGGAGGGTCGCGATGATGCACTCCGCGGTATTCACTTGACCGGTTTGCGTGCAGGTCAGGCGGCGAAAGAGGCGGGCGTGCGTAATCTGCTGCTGACCCACCTGCCGGTGTGGAATGACCCGGATATTGCTGTCGCCGAGGCAAAGCAGGCATTTAGAGGCCCGGTGGGCGTTGCCGAGGTGGGGGCTACCTACCGTGTGCATCCTCGCCCGGAGCCCCATAATCCGCCGACCACCACCCTCAGTGCCATTGCGCGTGTGGATCCGCCCCTGCGCACCATTGTGCTGGAATCCTAAACTTATCCCTGATATACCTGTCCCTTCACAGAAAAGATAGACCATGACTGAATACACCCGAGCCGACGGCCGCGCCGTGAACGAGCTGCGCCCCATTAGCATTACCCGCGGCTGGTCCCGCCACGCCGAAGGCTCCGCCCTGATCGAATTCGGCAATACCCGCGTGCTGTGCACCGCCTCCTTTACCGAGGGCGTGCCCCGCTGGCTCAAGGGCGAAGGCAAGGGGTGGGTGACCGCAGAATACGCCATGCTGCCGCGCGCAACCAATACCCGCAATACCCGTGAGGCGGTCAAGGGCAAGCAGGGCGGCCGCACCCACGAAATTTCCCGCCTGATTGGTCGCTCCCTGCGCGCCATTATTGACACCGAGAAGCTGGGCGAAAACACCATTGTGCTTGACTGCGATGTGCTGCAGGCTGACGGTGGCACCCGCACCGCCTCCATTACCGGCGCCTATGTTGCCCTGGCAGATGCCATTAGCTGGGCTAAGGAACACGGCATTATTGCTCCGGGTGCGCAGGTGCTCAAGGACTCTGTCTCCGCGATTTCCGTAGGCATTGTGGACGGCACCGCGGTGCTGGACCTGCCCTATGTTGAGGATTCCCGCGCCGAAACCGATATGAATGTTGTGGTTACCGGCTCCGGTAAGTTTATTGAGGTTCAGGGTACCGCCGAGGGCGAGCCCTTTGACCGTGACGAGCTGAACCGTCTGTTGGATCTGGCTCTGGAGGGCACCTATGAGCTCTCCGAGATTCAGCGCGAATCCCTGGGTAAGTAGGGGAGTAGTACCGTGCCGACTATTGTTATTGCTACCGGTAATCAGGGTAAGCTGCGAGAGCTGCGAGAGCTGCTGCGCGGCGCGATCCCCGGGCTGGATGTTGATACCGAGGTGGTCAGCGCCGCCGAGGTTAACGCCCCCGATGTACCCGAAACCGGCGTGAGCTTTGCCGAGAATTCTCTGCTGAAGGCGCGCGCTGTTGCCGACGCTACCGGTCTGATTGCTATTGCCGATGACTCCGGCTTGCAGGTGGATGTGCTCGGCGGTGCACCCGGTATTTTCTCGGCGCGCTGGGCGGGCCGTCACGGCGATGATAGCGCGAATTTGAACCTGCTGCTGGCTCAGCTGAGCGATATTGCTCCCGAGCATCGTACCGCTCACTTTAGCTGCGCTGCTTCCTTGGCTTTGCCGGCTTCCCGCGGTGATTTCATCGCGGTTGAGCACGGCTATATGCCCGGTGTGCTGCGCTATGAGAGCGCCGGTGAGGGTGGTTTTGGGTACGACCCAATCTTTGAATCGACCGAGCTGACCGAGGGTATTGACGGCCATGACCCGGCATATAACGGCGAGTACGCGCACCTGACCAATGCTGAAATCCCGGCGGAGATCAAGAACGCCATTAGCCATCGCGCTCGCGCTTTTAATGCTCTGCTGCCGCAGATTATTCGGGCGGTTGAGCTTTACCACGGCGAATAACGCCCACCCAATAGCTGCGCGGTGCCTGAGCTAAACATGTATGCTCAGCTCTTCGAAAATGCCCGCGCGCATGTGCATCCCTGTGCAGTCCACGCTAGGATAGAATATCTCGGGTGGACTGCACAGCTCTGCGCGCTTATCGGGCAGGCTCCCCGATATCTGCCCACTACTTAGCACTGACCAAACCAACGCAAAGGACTTTTTCGTGGCAACTTCCTCGTATACCGCCCGCAGCCTCTCCGTGCTCGAAGGCCTCGAAGCCGTCCGCAAGCGCCCCGGCATGTACATTGGCTCCACCGACTCGCGAGGCCTGATGCACTGCCTCTGGGAGATTATTGATAACTCCGTGGACGAGGCACTGGCGGGTTTCGGCCAGTCCATTAACATTATTCTCTACCGAGACGGCTCCGTAGAGGTCCAGGATGACGGCCGCGGTATTCCCACCGATATTGAGCCACGCACCGGTCTATCCGGCGTGGAGGTGGTCTTTACCAAGCTGCACGCGGGCGGTAAGTTCGGCGGCGGCTCTTACACCGCATCCGGCGGTCTGCACGGCGTGGGCGCCTCCGTGGTTAATGCTCTCTCCTCCCGTCTGGATGTTCAGGTGGACCGCGGATCTAAGACCTACCAGATGTCTTTCCGCCACGGCGTGCCGGGTGTTTTTGACTCCGGTCGCACCCCCAAGCCCGAGGATTCTTTCACCCCCGCGTCCGAAGATAATGCGGCGCTGCAGATTGTTGGCAAGGCTAAGCGCGGCGTGACCGGCACCCGCGTGCGCTATTGGGCAGATCCGCAGATTTTCACCCCGGATGCGCGCTTTAGCTACCAGGATTTGGCGGCGCGCGCTCGCCAGACTTCCTTCCTCATTCCGGGTTTGCGCATTGCTATTCGCGATGAGCGTCGTCTGCCCGGTACCCCCGGCGAATTTGGTACCTATGAAGAGGTTTTCCAGCACGATGGCGGCATTAGCGAATTCGTAGAATTTTTGGCGCACGATAGCGCCGTGACCGATATTTGGCGTTTTAGCGGCCGCGGCTCCTTTACCGAGACCGTGCCCGTGCTGGGCGAAGACGGCCGCTCGGTGCTGCAGGATGTTGAGCGCGAGTGTGAGGTGGATGTCGCCCTGCGCTGGGGTATTGGCTATGAGACCACTCTGCGCTCCTTTGTGAATATTATTTCCACTCCCAAGGGCGGCACGCACGCTACCGGTTTTGAACAGGGTTTGCTCAAGACGATGCGTAAGCACCTGGCGGATAATGCCCGCAAGTTCAAGGTCGGCAATGACAAGATCGAAAAGGACGATGTGCTTGCCGGTCTGACCGCTGTGCTAACTGTGCGCCTGGCAGAACCCCAGTTCGAGGGTCAGACCAAGGAGATTCTGGGTACCCCTGCGGTGCGTCAGATTGTCTCTAAGGTGGTTGCCGATCAGCTTAAGGCTCGCCTGGAGGCTACCGCTCGCGTGGAAAAGGCGCAGGCAACTGCCCTGTGCGAGAAGGTTGTTTCCGAGATGAAGACGCGTATTTCGGCGCGTGTTCATAAGGAAACCCAGCGCCGTAAGAACGCCCTGGAATCTTCCTCTATGCCCACCAAATTGGTGGATTGCCGCTCTACCGATGTTGCGCATTCTGAACTCTTTATTGTGGAGGGTGACTCGGCGCTGGGTACCGCGCGCCTGGCTCGTTCCTCGTCCTATCAGGCACTGCTGCCCATTCGCGGTAAGATTCTGAATACTCAGCGCGCCTCGGTGACCGATATGCTGGCTAATGCCGAGTGTGCGGCGCTGATTCAGGTCATTGGTGCCGGTTCGGGTCGTACCTTTGATTTGGAGGCGGCTCGCTACGGCAAAGTGATTATGATGACCGATGCCGATGTGGACGGTGCCCATATTCGCACCCTGCTGCTGACTCTCTTCTACCGCTATATGCGCCCGCTGATTGAGGACGGTCGCGTGTACGCTGCGGTTCCGCCCCTGCACCGCGTGGAGGTTATTAACCGCGGTAAGGCCAATGAGATGGTGTATACCTACTCTGAGCGTGAGCTGCACGAGCTGCTGGATCAGCTGCAGGCCGATGGCAAGAGCTATAAGGAGCCGATTCAGCGTTATAAGGGTCTGGGTGAGATGGACGCCGATCAGTTGGCTGAGACCACCATGGATCCGCGCCACCGCATGCTGCGCCGTGTGCGTGTTGAGGATGCGGCTGCTGCGGAGCGTGTCTTTGAGCTGCTGATGGGTTCGCAGGTGGCTCCGCGTAAGGAGTTCATTATTGCCGGCGCTCATGACTTCGATCAGGAGAATATTGACGCTTAGCCGGAGTCGCCTAGTCACGGTTTACTCGGAGTTATAGTTTCATATGAGCACTCACTAGGGTGTGGTACCTTCGATCCGACGGATTGTGACGGTACCACACCCTAAGTTTATGTGATAATTCTCATACCACTATCTGTGAGTGTATACTAAAAACGCTCTCTTTGGCGTTCTTGAGCCTGTCTGTGGCTCTAGATTTTTGGTGTGTGCACCCTCATAAGTTCTTCCAGTGCTCGCGCGGAATTCTGGGTGCTGTCAGTACAAAATTTTTGAAAGAACCGCGGAATAACGGGGGAGAATGCATGGTTATACTCTCGGGATAGCGGAAATTTAGCGACACTATGTCACAATGACCCTATTTGACAGTGGCGGGGGATAACGTGGTATATACCTTTAGCCATCCGTCAAGCCCCCGTATTCTCGCGTGAAAATCGGTACAAACAATGCGGAATATAAACGCGATACGGTAGCAATAACAGGATTTAACCCCGCGCGTGTGACGCGTTCAGATGGTGCGACGAAGGCACGGCTGGCGCCCGGTGCGAGAGGTAAATCCGCCCGGTTGGGACATCAATAAAGATGCGCCCATTCACACACAATAGAAAAGGACCATCATGGACCCGTTAGCAGTAGGGCGGTGGCAGTTTGGTATCACCACCGTCTACCACTTCTTTATGGTGCCCCTAACCCTGGGCCTGGGCATGGTTGTAACCTTCTTGTACATTCGCTATCTGATGACCAAGAAGGACGAATACAAGCGCATGACCAAGTTCTGGGGCAAGCTGTACCTCATTAACTTCGCCATGGGTGTGGCAACCGGTCTGGTGCAGGAATTCCAGTTCGGTATGGCGTGGAGCGAATACTCCCGCTTCGTGGGTGACGTCTTCGGCGCACCCCTGGCAATGGAAGGCATGTTCGCCTTCTTCGTTGAGTCCACCTTCCTGGGTCTGTGGATCTTCGGCTGGGATCGCCTCAAGCCCAAGGTTCACGCATTCTGCCTGTTCATGGCGGTGCTGGGCTCCTGGATTTCCGCGTTCTTCATTCTGGTGGCTAACTCCTGGATGCAGCACCCTGTCGGCGTGGAGATGGTCGACGGCCGTCCCCGCATGACCGATATTGGTGCCGTGATCTTCAACCCCACCGCATGGGTGACCTTCCCCCACGTGATCTTCGGCGCTATTCAGGTTGCCGGCGGTTTCCTGGTGGGTATCGCCTGGTACAAGCTCTACCGTCGCCGCAAGGACGGCATTGACTCCGTCAAGGACGGCAAGGTTGTTATTGGCGACGCCGGCATCGGCGCACGCGATAAGACCGACTACTGGGTATGGTGGCGCAGCCTGCGCATTGGCGCAATCGTCGGCCTGATTGGCTTTGCCGGTGTGGGTGCTTCCGGTCACCTGCAGGCTCAGCTGATGATTCACGAGCAGCCCATGAAGATGGCAGCGGCAGAGGCGGTCTGCGAAGACACCACTGCATTCTCCGTTTTCACCTACATGTCGCCCACCGCATCCAGCTGTGAGGATATCCACCCGGTTATTGAAATCCCCGGCGTGCTTTCCTTCCTGGGTCACGATAACTTCGACACTAAGGTTCCGGGTATTGAGACCCTCGAGCCCAAGTATGAAGAGGCATTTGGTTCCCACCTGCCCAATGATGAAATCCTGGGTGAGCGTGCCGGTCAGAAGATCAACTACGTTCCGCCGATTTTCATCTCTTATTGGGGTTTCCGCGCCATGATTGGCTTCGGCGGTATTGCCGCTCTGGCTCATCTGTACGTGCTCTGGTTTACCCGTAAGAAGGGTACCGGTACCGTACCGGACTCCAAGCTGTGGAGCAACACCTTCATTGCACTGATTATGGCTCCCTTCTTCGGCAACGCTTTCGGCTGGATTTTCACCGAAATGGGTCGTCAGCCCTTCGTGGTTGTACCCAACTGGGAAGGTGACCACGCGGTGAAGATGTTTACCGCTCAGGCAGTTTCCTCCGGTGTTGACGGTTACGAGATTCTCTTCTCCCTAATCACCCTGGGTCTGATCTACGGCATCCTGATGGTTGTCGAGGTTTACCTGCTCAAGAAGTACGTCAAGGTCGGCGTGGCAGCAGCTATGCCGGAACTGGTCGAATCCCCGCATGATGACGAGGATAAGAACACCGGTTCCAAGCGTGACGTGCTGGAGTTCGCCTACTAAGGCGGGGAAAGGAAATTAATCATGAAGACGAGTTTCTCTTTCGATATTTTCGCAAACCAGCCGGCACTTCCCACCCTCTGGTTCCTGATTATCGGCGTGTTCTGGGTCGGCTACCTGATCCTGGATACCTTCGATCTGGGTGTTGGTATGCTCATGAGCCGTTTCTTCGCCCGCAATGAGAAGGAACGCCGCCTGCTGCTGAACACCATCGGCCCCCTCTGGGACGGTAACGAAGTGTGGCTGGTGACCGGCGGTGCAGCGATCTTCGCAGCATTCCCGCTCTGGTACGCCTCCCTCTTCTCGGCACTGTACATTCCTCTGACCCTGGCTCTGGTCGCACTGATTTTCCGTGTGGTCGCTATTGAGTACCGCGGTAAGAAGAATGACGAGCGTTGGATTAAGAACTGGAATATTGCCATTGTTCTTTCCTCCCTCTTTATCGCTCTGCTGGTCGGTGCCCTGCTGGCTCTGACCACTACCGGTCTGCCGATCAACGCACACCAGGACCGCGTGGGTGGCCCCTTCGTCTGGGCAACCTTCCCCTATATTGCATTCGTGCTGCTGGGTGGTCTGGGTCTGGTTGGTTTCTCCCTGGCTCACGGTCTGGCGTTTATTGCGCTGAAGACCGACGGTGAGGTTCGCGACCGCGCTCGCACCGCCTTCACCAAGTGGGTATTCGTGCTGGTTCTGCCCCTGGTTCTGTGGGTTCTGCACATGGACTTCCACGGCGGTAATGGCTTCTCCTGGATCTTCACCGTGCTGGCTGTTATTGCCCTGGTCTGGGCATGGATTAGCGCTCGAGGCGGTCGCGAGGGCCGTGCTTTTAGCGGTATGGCTCTGTTCGTGGCGTTCGGTACTCTGGCTATTTTCATGGCTCTGTTCCCGAATGTTCTGCCCTCGACCATTGATCCGGCGTACAGCCTGACCATTTCGAATGCATCCGGTTCCGAGTACACCCTGGGTGTGATGACCTGGGTTGGTCTGGGCGGTCTGCCCTTCGTGCTGGCATACCAGACCTGGACCTTCTGGGTATTCCGCAAGCGTCTGCATGTGGATCACATCCCCGAAGCTCACGATGCCTACGAGCTGGCTGAGATGCCTAACCGTACCAAGTAGTGCGTAGCTAGGTTCGTATTGCTGAATATGCAGCGGTGCCCCGGCAAGGTTATACCTTGCCGGGGCACCGCTGTATTCACCAAAGATTTTTGATGTTTCGGATAATTTTCCTGCGTAACAGTGCTCTACGGTGCTAGGATTGGGCTAATACCTTAGGGGAACTGACCTAGGGAGCCTAAGGTGTGGATGCAATCGTGTAGGAGCTGAGCACCGTGAAGAAGAATATTTCATGTGTGGCTATTGCAGCATTGGTGCTGACCGGCTGCATGGCAAACCCTTATGCCAATATGGAGCGTGATACCTCGGCTCACGCCATTTTGGATTATGAAAACAACCGGATTATTATGCCCCTGGATGCCTACTCTCCGTACTTTATGGAGCAGTATCAGGGTAAGGCTCTGGATATTTTGAATGAGCGCTGCTTTAAAGAAAAGTCCGGTATCGAAGTACATGGAGCTACACGAGGCGCCTCGATTATGGGGCAGGGGCGTGAATACGGTCTGTGGAATCCTGAATACACTGCGCGCTATGGTCTTCTGGATCGTGCAACCAATGGTGAAAAACCATCAGAGGAATATACCAAGGTGTACGAGAAGTATATGCGGGAATGCTACGAGGGGTATACCAAACCTGAAATAGAGAAGATTGGTAATACGCACCCGAATACATCAACCTATATGATGATTCATAATCAAGCAATTGGGGCTGCGGCTTCTCACAAGGATTGGAAAGAGGCGCGCGAGAAGTGGTTTACCTGTCTGCGTAGTAAAGGTTTGACCCCTCGAACCGATGAAGGCAGCTGGAGTGTTGTTGAGGAATCGGGGATGGACACATCTGGACCTCCTTCTGAGGAGGAAATCCGTATCGCCACGATTGAGGCTCAGTGCTCTAAAGATACCGGTATGGCTCAGACCTTGGCTGACCTTGTAGCAAGTTATCAGGCTCCTTTGATTAAGAAGCATGAGGTGCAGCTTCAAAAGGAGCTGGATGAGTACAAAGCCAATAATGAGAAGTTCAAGAAGTTTGTGCTCGATAACCAATAGTTGTGTGCTGGGCTGTCTGCCCTTCGTGCTGACATACCAGACCTGGACCTTCTGGGTGTTCCGCAAATGTTTGCATGTGGATCACATTCCTGAAGCTCACGATGCCTACGAGTTGGCTGAGATGCCTAACCGTACCCGTTAGGGCTTGATGCTGGCAGTCTAGCCAAGGTTTGTACATCCCGGTGCCGTTTCCTCCTGGCGGGGTGGCACCGGGATTTTTGTGCCTGCTGATGCGATATGTCTGACTCTTATCCTAGGTTGTTAAATATGTCAAGTTTTGGAATCATATTTAAGTGCAATGTGTTGACGCGCCCGCTTGGCGGGGTATAGGGTTGGGATAACAATTTAATAAGGTTTATCTTGCTTGACAAGCATTGATTGACTTGTGTAAATACTGGGTTGCGCATGCTGCTGTGGATACCTCGTGCTATCAGTAAATCGGGCACCTCTATTTCTTGGAGTGGTGGCGCATGAATGAAAGGTGAGGCTCATGAAGTCTTACAAGAAGTTGGCTATTCCGGTAATTGCTGTGGCTTTGGCTGCTGGCATCTCCACCCCGGGGCAGGCTATTCATACCTATAATCATGCTGGTTACTGGGGTGGTGGTTTCCAAACCAATGACAACATCCCTACTTTTGGGGAGTTCTGGTGGGCTCCTTGGTATAACCATAACGACCAGACAAGCTCCATCGATTCAGAGAATCAGAACTGGATGGTGTACCAGGATTCCTATTTTCGGGGTCAGGCGCTAGACCTTAAAGGGCGTAATTTCTCGAATCTGGCGGGGTATCGTGAAGGTCTGCCGTGGTGGTGGGGTGGTGACTGGAATGACTCTATTTCCTCGGCTAAGCGGATTTAACGCATCGTCTAGTGTCCCATCGGGAGGGAGATTATGCGGAAAACGGCTTTAAGGCTTCTGTTTGTAGTTTTTCTTGTGTCTTCTTGCGGTGTGAATCCGTATTCAAACTACGAGAAAGATAACTCGGCTAGAGCGATTCTTGATTATGAGCATAATAGGATTATTAAACCGCTCGATAGTTATGATCCTCATAGTCTGGTGCCCTATGGTAGTCGAGCCTCTGACATCCTATATGGTCAGTGTATCCGGCAGAAAAGCGGCATGGATCTAAAAGTTCCACATGTTACCGGGTCGTTTTTCGGTCAGGGTCGCGAGTATGGTCTATGGAATCCAGAGTATACCTCTAGATACGGTCTATATGACCGATCGCAGGGGGTTGAGGGTAATAATGAAGAGTATTCATTGAACTACCAAAAGTATCGAGATGAATGTAAAACTGAGTATGTTGACCCTAAAATATCGGAATTGGGTGAGGTGTATGTTGATACTCCTGTCTATGATGATATAAAAAATCAATCATACGGTGCTGCAAGCCATGATTCTGGATGGGGAAAAGCTCGTGAAAAATGGTTTGATTGTTTACGTGCTAAAGGGCTAACGCCTATAGGCGGAGATACGTCCTGGGGAGTTGTAGAAGAATCATCTCTTCAGATGTCTAATGATGCCCCTAGTGAAGAGGAAATCCGTATCGCTACCATTGAGGCTCAATGCTCCAAGGATACCGGTATGGCTCAGACCCTGGCTGATCTGGAGGCAAGCTATCAGGCTCCTCTGATTAAGAAGCATGAGGTGCAGTTGCAAGCTGAGTTTGAGCGTTACAAGGCTGAGAATGAAAAATTCAAGAAGTTCGTGCTCGACAACCAATAGCTGTGTGCTGGCTGGCTCGGTGGCTGAAAGATTCAATCTTTACTTAAAACTTTCTTGAAAAAGTACTTGACTCTTCTCCTGAAGGGGGGGTATGGTAGTGTTGTGAGACACGAAGGATGCACTATCCTAAGTGACTCACTGCTATGTATTGTGCTCACACCTCTGTTTGGAGGGTGAGAGTTTGAGAAAGGGGAATCCTGTGAAGATGCCGAAGATTGTAGCAGCTGGTATTCTCGCGTCCTCTCTGGTCTTGGCCTCTGGGACTGTCGGTAATGCTGGTGGCTTCTATGAGAATGCAGGCTATACCGGTGGCGGTTATGAGACTGATAATGACCTTCCCAGCTTTGGGTACTGGTGGCAGCCTAAGTTCATCTCTCACAATGACATGACGAGTTCAATCCTGAGTCAGGGTCAGCATTGGATGGTCTACGAAGATGCTGGCTATGGTGGCTATGCTATGGATGTAAATGGTCGTGATTTTTCGAATTTGTGGGGAAACTACGAAGGGCGCTGGTGGGGAGCTGGAGATTGGAACGATAAAATCTCCTCTGCTCGCAGAATCTAACTAGATAGGTACACCGTATTCAGTCTAAAAATCTGTATGCGGTGTATCTTCTGTTGATAACATGTAGATAGGGTGTATAGAGATGAAGCATAAATTTTTAGCAATGTTGGGTGTTCTTTTGGTGGCTAGCGGATGTTCTTCTCAGCCTACGTTGGACTTGCCTCGTGACAAATCAGTACATGCAGCGCTTGATTACAAGAATAATAAAATTATTATGCCCATTAGTTCATATGCAGATTATGATAATGAGGTGTATTATAACCGGGCTATAACAATTCTTTATGCTCGATGCTACGCTTCAAAGGGGGAGTCCTACTCGGCTGTTGAGCGTAAAAATCTCCAAGGCACAGGTAAAGAGTATGGAGTCTGGAATCCTGAACATACGGTTAAATATGGCTTCTTTGAGAAGGTAGAGCAGGCAGAAGCGCTCGAAAATAATAACCGTATTGTAGGGAAATATGAACGTCAGTGCTATGAAGAAACCGTCAAAAATCAGATCCTAGAAATCGGTAATTTTCCAAGTCGTGGTGAGACCTATCGAAAAATTGCTCAGGACTCCCATATTGCTGCAACGCAGCTTCCTGAATGGAAGGCAGCACGTGAAAAGTGGTTTACCTGCCTGCGAGAGCGCGGATTAACACCTCGCACGGAAGATAGTGCGTGGACTTCTACTGAAGGATATAACATTGTGACCTCTCCTAAGATTGCTCAAGGTATTACAACTGAGGAGGAAACTCGTGTAGCAACCATTGAGGCTCAGTGCTCTAAAGATACCGGTATGGCTCAGACCCTGGCTGATCTGGAGGCAAGCTATCAGGCTCCTCTGATTAAGAAGCATGAGGTGCAGCTTCAAAAGGAGCTGGATGAGTACAAAGCCAATAATGAGAAGTTCAAGAAGTTCGTGCTCGATAACCAATAATTATTAAGGTATAGATACCCATATACTGCGCTCACTATGACCTGCGGTATATGATGGAACTATAGCTCAAGACGCTCCCACCCCATGACGACACGGGAAGCGCCTTGAAAAAACACCGGTCGCTGCGGGACTACCCACCCGCAGCCTCCACTCTAGGAAAGAGACGGTGGAACATCATGTCACACGCTCCGCAGGCAACCTCCACTCGGGAAACCCCGCAAGCAGGGGAGAAAGCGAGCCGCGCGCTCTCCTTCACCACGCGCATAGCACGCCCCTCCGTGCTAATCACTCTGGTTATTATTACCGTGCTCTCCCTAGCGCTCGCCGTATTCTGGGGCACTCGCTACTCCGCCACCGGTCCCGACCCCAAATCCCAAGCGCAGGTTGTCATTCCCGTCTGGGCGCAGGCAGAAGAACGCGCCGTCAGCGACGCACTCGCGGTAGCCGGCACCACCAAAGCCGGAGAAACCGCCCCCATTATTACCCGCACCCAGGGCGAGGCGCTGCTCGTGCACCAGGCACAGGCACCCGGTAATATCCTTACCCCCGGCGACTTCCTCGGATTCGTGGGTGCCGACCCCGTCTTCGTACTCAACGGTCCGCTGCCCCTCTACCGAGATATGGCGGCGGGGGATAATGGTGACGATGTGCTCGCCTTCCAAAAATCCCTCAATAATGCCGGCTACTCCGTACCCGAAAGCGGCACCGTGGATGACGCCACCCTGAACGCTCTCACCCGCCTGTACCGTAAACACCTGACCAATATCCCCGCCGACGGTATTGACCACGTGGCGCGTTCCAATTTCGCGGTACTGCCCGCCGGCAGTCACAAGATTACCGCCGTGGCATCCGTGGGTGCCCTGGTTAATGAGGGCAACCCCATTGCCACAGTGGAAACCAGTGAAACTTTCGCTGAAGCCACCGTGGAACTCTCCCAAGCCAATAAACTGAGCGTGGGTCAGCGCGTAACCCTCAAAAGCAGTGTGGGCACCGTGCCCGGAAGCATTGCCTCCATTGGTGCCCTACAAAATGACGGTTCCAAGGGTGCAGTAAAAACTATCCGTATTAGTGCCGACGATAGCACTAAGCTGGTACCCGGTCAGAGCGTGTCTGTCAGTGGTGAGGGTGATACTACCAAGGTGCTCGCCGTACCCATGACCGCCCTGCGCCAAGAAGCCGGAGCCAGCTATGTGCTCATTGAAAAGAACGGCTCCTCCACCGCACGCCCCAACTCTAAAGACCCGGGAGCAAAGCCCGACAGTGAACGCGTGGACGTACAGGTGCTGCGCACCGCCAATGGATACGCCGCCATTAGCGGCAATATCACGCCCGGAACGAAGGTGCTGCTCTCATGACACGCACACCGCAAGACCCGCGCACGCGCGCGGAACGCACCCCCGCAATTGAGTTGCGCGGCATTACCCGCACCTTTGAAGGCAATCCGCGCCCGGTGCTCAATAATATTGATTTGACCGTCTACCCCGGGGAATTCGTCGCCATTATTGGCCCCTCCGGCTCGGGCAAATCAACCCTGCTGAACGCTCTCGGTCTGCTGGATACCCCCACTAGCGGCGGCTACTACCTCTTCGGTCAGAAGACCGGGGAGCTGAGCGAGCGCGCACGCGATAAACTGCGCCGCGACACCATTGGTTTCATTTTCCAATCCTCCAATATGCTGCTGGATGAAAGCAGCACGGTCAATGCCGCCATGGGTTTGCGCGTGCAGGGCGTGCCGCACGCTGAGCGCATGGAACGTACCCTGGATACCCTGCGCTTCCTGGGATTGGAGGAGCGTGCCACCACGCGCACTAAGTACCTTTCTGGTGGTGAGAAGCAGCGCTGCGCTATTGCCCGTGCGGTGGCAACCCGCCCGCCCCTGGTGCTTGCCGATGAGCCTACCGGTAACTTGGATAGCGTCAATAGCGCCAATGTGGTGGATATTTTACGCCGGATTAATGCTTCCGGCTGCACGGTGCTGGTCATTACGCACGACCCGGAGGTTGCCTCCGCCGCGCAGCGCGTAATCCGTATTGATGACGGTGTGCTCAGCGAAGAGAGCACTGCTGAGAACACGGTCGATACCGAACCCATTACCCTACCTCTGGATAATCGGACCCTGGCAGAGGTGGATCAGCGAGCCCTTGGAGCCCCCGGTATCCCCGCCGAGAGCTCTGCTCCTTCGCCCAAGGTCAAGCACGAGAAGGCATCCTTCTTCCAAGACGATAGCGTGGAGGCGCTCTCGGCACTGACCAGCCGCCCCCTGCGCACCCTGCTGCTGGGTCTCTCCTTCGCCCTGGGCGTGGGCGGTTTGGTTAGCGCCAGCAGCATGAGTGAATCCGCCAACTATCAGGTGAATCAGCGCCTGCTCGGTAGCGAACAATCCACCCTGACCATTGGCTATAAAGGTGGGGAACCGAGCCAGATGCTCTCCACCGAGCGCGAGGGTGAATCCGCCACCGATATTATGCGCACCATTGCCAGCGTGCCCTATGTAAAAAACGCCTCCTATAGCTCCATTGTGGCGCCGGCAGATGTGCGCATTACCCGCCTGAGCCCCTATGAAGAAGAGCCTAAAACCGCGATTTCTTTGGTGAATATGTCCCGTGAGCGCCTGGACCAAATCGGGGCGCGCATTAACCCGGAAACCCTGCGCCAGCTGGAGTACATGAACTCCACCCTGGACTCTAAAGACCCGCAGGCGGCAGAAACCACCCGGCGCTATCGCGGCGCGATTCTCTCACTGGGTGCGGCAAAGGCACTGAGCATTATTCCCGAGTCTTCCGTGCCGGATCGCGTGCCAACTCCTCCAAGCGCCCAATCTGCTCAAACTCCGGAGCCTAAGAGTCTGCAGGTGGGTGGTTTGCCGCAGCTGAATATGGACACGAGCATCTGGATTAATGGTGAAATGATTCCCGTGGTGGGTCTCTACGACCCGGGCGACTCCTATGAGTACACCAATAGTGTGCTGGTGGATCCGGAGCTGCTGGTGCGCAGCGGCCACAGCAATGTCTCCTTTGTGGCTGAGAGCGAGCGCGGCTACGGCAAGGCTGTTGCCAAGGCTATACCCCTGGCTCTCAAACCCGATGAGCCCGGTAAGATTAGCGTGGAAGCCCCCAGCGACCTACTGAATCTGCGCGCGACCATTGCCAGCGATTTGGGTCTGTACGTGGGTGTGCTTTCGGGAATCCTGCTGGTGCTGGCGTCCCTATCGGCGGCGACCGCCATGTACCTTTCGGTGCAATCGCGCACTATGGAGATTGCCCTGCGCCGAGCTATTGGTTCCAGTAAGTGGCTGATTGCTCGTATCTTCCTATTGGAGGGCGCAATTTTGGGTGTGCTCGGCGGTTCCCTGGGTGCTGCTGTGGGTATGGGTGCAACCCTGCTGCTGGCTCAAACTCAGGGTTGGCAGGCTATTCTTTCGCCCGCCTCGGCGCTGCTGGGTATGGGTGTTGGGGCGGCAACGGGCCTGCTTTCCTCCGCTTATCCGGCGTGGGTGGCCTCTCGTAAGAACCCTGCGGATGCTATGCGCGGATAGGCTCTTACTATCAAGAGATAGCGAAGAGGCTCAATACCCGTCATAAAAGTGAATAACACCCTAATACTAGGCACTCTATCGCCCCGCTGACTACAATTAAGAAGTAGCACGCGGGGCGATAGGCGTACCCCTGGCACGCCCCATATCCGGCGTGTGGAGCGGTACGTAGCGCGCAGTCAAGCATTCAGGACGCTTGCACCGGTGCCACCAGCGAAGGAAAGGTACAGATGAGCACAAGAGTACGTGCGAGGCAGAGCTCCCTAAAGCCCGGCCCGCAGGAGCAACACCTAGAGCAGAGCGAAGCGACTCAGGAACGCGAGGACCGACGCCCACCCCTGGGACCGAACGCCGTTAAAAACCTGAGCCTCTTCGGCCTGTTCACCGCCCTGCACACCATCTTTACCGTGATCTTTAGCGCCGCGCTCGCCTCCCTGATTGCGCGCGCAGCCTACGCCGGATACGATGCGCTCTTCGCTCAGCATCAGGCAGCCAAAGACTCCCATTCGGTCACCTACTACCGCGCCTTTATCGAATTTGCCGGTGACGGTCGAGCGAGCCTGGACGGTACCCTCGGCTGGCTGCTGGGAACCGACACCGGCTTGAGTCTGAGCCTGGTGATTATTGCCGTGCTGGCACTCATTCTGCGATCCGCCTGCGATTATATGCTCTCTATTAGCGCCCAGCGTGCGGCAACCGGCGCGAAGTCCACCATTCGCCGCGCCCTCATTGAGCGTGTGCTTGCCACCGGTGGCGCCGACACTCCCGAGGGTACCGGTGCGACCTCCGTGCTGATTTCCCGCGGGCTGAACACCCTGGATGACTACTACACCAAGACTCTGACCGCCATGGTCGGCTGTATGGTTATTCCGCTGACCCTGGGCCTGATTGTGCTCAGCCTGGATGTGACCAGTGCCGTGGTGCTTGTGTGTACCCTGCCGCTGATCCCGATTTTTATGATTCTGATCGGTAAGACCACGCGTGAGGATACCGCGGCGGCTCAGCGGGATTTGCACCGTCTGTCCGACCATATTATGGAGCTGGTGCGCGGTTTGCCCGTGCTGATCGGTCTGGGTCGTGAGCGTTCCCAATCCCGTGCCCTGGACGCCCTGGGTCAGTCCTACCGTCAGCGCACCATGCACACCCTGCGTAGCGCTTTTATGTCTTCCCTGGCTCTTGAGCTGATTACCACTATTTCGGTGGCTCTGGTAGCCGTGCTGATCGGTGTTCGACTGGTCAATGGTACCCTCGGTTTGGATACCGGTATTTTGGTGCTGCTGCTGGTGCCCGAATGCTACCAGCCCCTACGCGATGTGGGCGCCGCCTACCACCAATCCGAAGACGGTGTGGCGGCTCTGCGCAGCGCCCAGAAGATTATTGATGCACCCCTGCCGACCCCCTTGGAAGGTACTGCGCCGGATACAGTTGAATCTGCCGAGCCCTTCAGCACTGAGACCCCTGCCCATAAGTCCCTGACCGTTGAGTCGCTGAGCGTTGAGTCCCTGAGCGTGCAATACCCCGGTCGCGGTCATGTTTTTGATAACCTGAGCCTGCGCATTCCCCGAACTGCTACTGCAGCGGTGGGAGGAAAGAGCGGCGCCCTGGTGGGTATTGTGGGCCCCTCCGGATGCGGCAAATCCACCCTGCTGCAGGTGCTCTCCGGATATGTTGCTCAGGGCCTGGTACCCACCGGCGCAGACGACCCCGAACAGGTCACCGGTAGGGTAGAAGGGCTGGGGCAGACTCTGCTCATTGCCCAGTCGCCCGTCTTTGCAGCCCCCACCGTGGCGCAGGAAATGTACCTCTATACTCTCAGCGCAAGCGAAGAGCAGCGTGAGCGTGCCGCCGCTCTGCTCACCGGCACCGTATCGGCACATGAAACCGAGCGAGAGCTGATTGCAGGCTACCTGGAACGCGTGGGTCTGGGCGGCTTGGAGAACCTGAGCCCCGATGCCCTCTCGGCAGGTCAGGCGCGACGCCTTGCCGTAGCTCGTGTACTGGGACGAGTGGACGCCCTGCAGAGCGTCTCTCATGCCCCGTTGACTGTGCTGGTGGATGAACCCACCGCACATCTGGATCAGCACGCAGCTCTGCTGGTAACCTCCGCCCTGGGAGCTTTGCGCGCACAGGGTGCCCTGGTACTGCTGGTCACCCACGAGGCGCAGCTTGCCGAGCATTGTGACTACCTGGTCACCGCTGTGCAGACTGCTGGTGTACAGGCTGCTAGTGCACAGGGTGCTGAAACTCAGGACTATAGCTGGTCTGTATCTGCCGGTAGCGCTCGCGCTCTGCCCGCTGCACCGGCTGATATGAGCGCTGTTCAGGATATAGCTATTCACGGCATGCCCGTGCAAACCTCTAGCCAAGAGGCAGCTCAGGAGAGTAAGAACCTCGTCAAACACGGTGTACTCTCAACCCTGAAAACCCTGCGCGCTATGACCGGCATTAGCGCCTTTAAAGCTCTGGGGCCCATCTGCCTGGCAGCGCTAACCTCCCTATCCGCCGCAGCGCTGACCGCGCTCTCCGGTTGGCTGATTGTGCGCGCCGCAGAACAACCAGCCATGATGTACCTCATGGTCGCCATTGTGGGCGTACGATTCTTCGGTCTGGGACGCGCCTGTGCCCGCTACGCCGAACGCCTCGCCAGCCACTCCCAGGTGCTGCGCGCAGCCAACACCCTGCGCCTGCGTGCCTGGAAGGGTGCCTACCGCAGCGGCTCCAGCGTGCGCTCCCTGCTGCGCGGCGACGCGCTGCTCGAAAAACTCATTAACGGTATTGACGAGCTGCGCGACGGCATTCCTCGCGTGATCCTGCCCCCGGCGGCACACCTGCTGGTCATGATTGCAGCGATCAGTGCAAGCGCGGCGGTTATCCCGCAGGCACTCGCGCCCGTGGTGATTGCAGCGGTACTGACCACTCTTGTCATTCCGGTACTGGTTTTGTGTGCCGATGCGCACGCCGAGCAGACCGGTAGGGAAAGCACCGCCTCCCTCATGCGTGCCGCCAGTGGTGCACTATCCTCTGCCGAAGATATTCGCGCCAATGGGCTTAACTCCACCGTGCTGCGCGCCCTGGGCAGTCTGGATACCCTCAATGTGCGTGCCCTGAGCCGCGGCTCCTATGCCCAGGGTCTGGGACGCGCCCTGGTGACCATTAGCTGGTTTGGTGCTGCCCTGTGGACCGCGGCTATCGCCTACCCCCTGGCGGTTGAAGGCACCGTGGGCGCGCCCGAATCGGCAATTATTGTGCTCATGTGTACCGGTATGCTTGAAAGCTCCCTGCTGCACACCGAAGCTATCCGCTCCTGGCCTGCTTTTGCCGCTCTGGTGCATTCCATTGCCCCGCAGGTTGAAGGCATCGAGCTAGAGGAGAGCGACCGCGCTGTGCTGGCGCCCGAATACTCTTGGGCTGTTTCGGATAAAAAGCGCGCCAAGTATGAGCGCGCCCAGCAGGAAGCTGATAAGCCGGCTTCCCCGAGTGCCGCTCAGCTGCTGCGTGACAGGGCGAATACCCTACCGGTTGGTTCCACCGTGCTTGCTATGGAGAACGGTTCGGCTCGTTGGGCGGGTATGGAGCACCCCGTTTTTGAACACCTGAATATTACGGCGCGCACCGGCAGCTGGACGGGTATTACCGGTCCTTCCGGCAGCGGTAAGAGTACCGCCCTGGCAACTCTGCTCGGCTTCCTTCCCCTGGAGACAGGCATAATGAGCGCCGCCTCTGGCGAGGTGAGTGCAGAGCAGCTGCGCGGATACGCCGCATGGTGCCCGCAGGCAGCGCATATTTTCGAGTCCACTCTCGCCGGTAATCTCTCCCTGGCGCGCGATCGTTCCGAACGACCGAGCGAAGAGGAAATGATTACTGTGCTGCGCCGTGTGGGATTGGGACCCTGGTTTGACACCCTGCCCCTGGGGTTGGCAACTGCTGTGGGTTCCTCCGGTTCTTTCCTCTCCGGTGGTCAGCGTCAGCGTTTGGCGGTGGCTCGAGCCCTGCTGGTGGATTCGCCCGTGCTGCTGCTGGATGAGCCGACCGCTCATTTGGATAGTGAATCGGCTCGTTCTTTGATGTCTGATATTGCGGCTGCTACCGATGGTCAGAAGTTGGCTACGGTTTTGGTCTCTCACCGACCCGAGGATATTGAACGCTGTGATCGAGTCGTATCTCTTGCGTAGCTTCTGAGTTGGAGCCGGAACTATAGAGCCTGCTCCAGCTCACATAATGAAAGCCCCGCGTTATCGAACAGAATCTATATCTGTTAGATAACGCGGGGCTTTTATAACTTGCGACTTGCAGGGCTATGGTTTTGGCTTCAGAACGGAACCACTCAGAACATAGCAGTCTAGAACAGGCTATCCCCATCAGAAGATAGGGCGGCGGCCTTAGTCAGAGCCGCGAAGTTCGGGCCCAGAGTCTGAATGGACTGGGTGAGAGTCACACCCGAACCATCACGGGCACCGTGCTCAGTAGGCAGAGTGCGAGAAATACCGCCAAGTGTACCTGCACGAGCCGGACCAATACCAACCCATGCGCGCTCCAGCGCGTTCTCACCGGTCAGGAAACGATGCGCCCGCACACCGCCGGTCGCGCGACCCTTCTGCGGGTACTCGGAAAGCGCCGTAACCTTCACCGACGCCAAACCGTCCTTACCGTCGGTGACGGTCACAATCTCGGCGCGCTCATCGCCCACGGGGGTCACACCCAGAGCAATCACCGTATCGCCTTCGGAGAGCTTAATGCCGGCAATACCGCCGCCGGAACGACCCTGCGGGCGCACCTTCGACGCGTCAAAAGTCAGCAGCTTAGCATCGCGCGTAATCAGAGTGATGACATCATCATCCAGATCGCACACCTCGGCGCCGATTACGCTGTCCTTATCCTTGAGCTTAATAATCTCAAACTCAACCTGGTTCAGCGGATAATCCGGGTTCACGCGCTTAATCACGCCGCCGGCGGTAGCCAAAGCCAGGACCTTCGACAGGGGAGCAAGAGCAATGACACTCTCACCCTTTGCCAGGGACACCAGTTCGGTAACCTTTACCGCAGCAGCCATATTCGGCGTGCCATTGGGGGTTTCCAGCAGGGCAATATCCATGACCGAAATACGCAGCATTCGACCGGCTGAGGTTACCGCACCAATCTCACCGCGGGCTGTGGTGGGCACAATCGAGGTGTACACATCATGCTTGAAACGCTTGCCCGGATCAATAAGCTCCTGGCGCATAGCGGCCCCCGGAGTACGACCGACCAGACCATTAGCGGTCAGCAACACCCAGCAGGGCTCATCGGCAATCTCCAGTGCCAGACCCAGGCTCTTCTTCGCCTTGGAGGCGCTGGGAGCTGCCGCTTCAATGGCGCTCTGCATATCGTCCTTTGCCTTCAGCACGGTACGACGATCGTCCCCGTACTTCTCGGCAACCTCTTCCAGCTCATCGGAGACCAGCATGCGCAGAGCCTGATCGGAGTCCAGAATCTCACGCAGCTGAGCGATCTCAGCCAGCAGTTCGGCGTGCTCATTTTCCAGTTCAACGCGGGAGAACTTGGTCAGCTGGCGCAGACGCAACTCCAGAATATAGTTCGCCTGAGCCTCGCTGAGCGAAAACTCGTCCATAAGAGCGGTACGAGCCTGAGCGGTCTGCTCCGAAGCACGAATAATAGCAATGGCGCGGTCAATATTCAGCAGAGCCTTGAGCAGACCCTCCACCAGGTGCAGGCGGTCCTCACGCTTGGTCAGGCGGAATTGGGTGCGGCGGCGAACCACATCCAGGCGGTGGTCAATGTACACGCGCAGCAGATCCAGCAGACCCAGGGTCTGCGGCTGACCGTTGACTAGTGCAACATTATTAATGCCGAAGGAGTCCTCAAGAGGAGTGTGCTTATAGAGCGCGGCGAGCACAGCCTGCGGGTTGAAACCGTTCTTAATTTCAACCACCAGGCGGGTGCCGTTCTTACGGTCGGTCAGATCCACTACATCGGAAATACCGGTGAGCTTCTTGGAATTGACGCCGTCTTTAATCTTTTCAATGACCTTTTCCGGGCCGACCATATAGGGCAGCTCGGTAATCACAATGCCCTGCTTGCGGGCTGAAACCTGTTCAATACTGACCTTGGCGCGGGTCTTAAAGGTGCCGCGACCGGTCTCATAGGCGTCCCTAATACCCTCCAGACCAACGATCGTGCCGCCGGTGGGCAGATCCGGGCCCGGAATGAACTTCATAATCTCCTTCAGGTTCGCCTGAGGATTCACGAGCAGGTGGCGGGTTGCCGCGATAACCTCGCGCAGATTATGGGGCGCCATATTGGTTGCCATGCCCACCGCAATACCCGTGGTGCCATTAACCAACAGGTTCGGGAAGGCGGCGGGCAGCACCGAGGGCTGCATGAACTGGTTATCGTAGTTGGGCACAAAGTCCACCACGTCTTCGTCCAGGTTCGCGGTCAGCGCGGTTGCCGCCGGAGCCATACGCACCTCGGTGTAGCGTGCCGCCGCCGGGCCGTCATCCAGGGAACCGAAGTTACCGTGACCGTCCACCAGGGGAAGACTCATAGCAAAGGGCTGCGCCATGCGCACCATCGCATCGTAAATAGCGGAGTCGCCGTGCGGGTGCAGTTTACCCATGACCTCACCGGTGACGCGCGCACTTTTAACGTGGCCGCGGTCGGGGTAGAGGCGCATATCGTCCATCATGTACAGAATGCGGCGCTGCACGGGCTTGAGGCCGTCGCGCGCATCCGGCAGGGCGCGGGAGTAAATCACCGAGTAGGAGTATTCCAGGAAGCTGGTTTCCATTTCGGTGGAGACGTCAATATCGACGATATTTTCTTCAATATCCACCGGGTAGTCTTCAACGACGGCTTTGGAACGACGCGCCACGAATATCTCCTAGGGTTGGGTGAGCGGGAACGTTCTATATTCTACCTTAGGGCGTGCGCGCGGCTGGGGAGAGGCCGGGAAATTCGAACGCACACCGCTCCACAGGACTTTTGATGGCTCGCCCCGTCATAATGTGGAGAAAGAAAGCGCCCAAGTAGCAATGAGGGCGCGAACCAACTAAGGTATAACATAGTAATGCAAGAGAAGGGGCTCTACCATGACCGAATCACCGACCTACCCGCAGCTGCTCGCCGACATTGAGCGCACCGGATTCTTCCCGGAACTCGTCTACAGCGCTGCCATTGAGGCGCTGTCTGGCCTGGAACCCGAAGCGCACTACGTGCACCTGGAAACCCACCTGGGCCACAGCGAACTGCACCGCCACGTAACCGTCATGATGCTCGTGGGTAAGGTGCTACTACTGGTACACCTGGATGACCAGCACCTGGAGCAGGACCGCCACCCGACCGTAGCCCACGTGGTGCTCGGCACCGTGCCTCTGCGCCTGCTGAAGATCAGCTCCGTGGATTATGCCTATGATAGCCCGCAGACCTTCTCCGCGTCGGTGGAGCCCAGCGCTATGACCCTGCGCCTGGCGTGGACCGGTGGCGGCATGATGGACTTTATGCCCGCCCAGTGCGATGACCCCAAGTGCCGCGCTATTCATGGCTACACGGGTGATATGCACGTGGAAGATTTGAATATTCGTGTCTCCGCCACCGCTGACGGTGCGCCTGCGCTGGCTTCGGCGCGTGCTTTTGCTCGTGCTCTGCGCGCTAAGCGCCTGCAGCTGGAACTTTAGGCGAACCTATGGATATTTTTCGCGACCCCGAATTCTTAGCCTCCCTGGACGCTGTTCAGCCAAAGGTTCTCGGCGCTTTTGCCGCAGATGACCCGCGTGCAGACGCCATGACTCTCAGCGACTACAGCAGCTGGCAGGATGCTGCCGGACATGATGTTCCGCCGCCTCCAGCCTACGGTTGCGCAAGTGTTGCCGAGGTGCTCGAATCTGCTGGTTCCCTGGTGGACCACGGTTCTTGTGAGGGGGCAGCTGACCCCCTGGCACTGGCAGTGGCTCGGGGAATCGATCTCTCCTCGCGCCGCGATATGGGGGGAGTATCGGAGTACCGCCACAGCGCTGACGGCTTGAACCTGCGCGCCCGCCTAAACGCCGCCGGAGTGGATAGCACCTTCCGCAGCGTGTGCGTGGTCATGGTAGACGGTCTGGGTGCTGAACTACTCGACCGATACGGCTCCTACGCACCCTTTCTGAAGAAAGCAAGCAATCTGGGCGTGCTGGATGCTGCCTTCCCCACCACAACCGCCGCCTCCCTGAGCTCTTTCGGTACCTGCCTGGCGCCGGGAGCCCACGGAATCGTCGGCTATGATGTGCGCAATCCAGCCACCGGTCAGATTATGAATCACCTTTCCGGCTGGCCTCAAGATATTGACCCGCGCGCCTGGCAGCCGCTGCCTACCGTCATGGAACGCCTGAGCGCTAACCGTCGCGTGGTCACCATTTCCCTAGCAAAATATCGCGGATCGGGGCTGACCGAAGCTTCCCTGCGCGGTGGCGAATTTCTGGGGGCTCAGGGCGTCAATGCCCGTATTACTCACGCGGTGGAGCTGTTGAACTCCCGCACGCCCACCCTGGTGTACCTCTACTGGCCCGAGCTGGACCAGGCGGGGCATAAATACGGTGCCGGCAGCGAGCAGTGGTTGCAGACACTGCAGGAACTCGATAGCTGTCTTAAACGCCTGGCGGGGCGAATTCCCGCATGGGCCGGCCTGCTGCTGACCTCCGATCACGGCATGGTCAATGTCCCCGAATCGGGTCGTATGGATATTACCGACCGCACCGAGCTCTGGGAAGATATTGAGCTTTCGGCGGGTGAGCCGCGCGCCGTGCACCTTTACGTTAGGGGCGAGAGCGAGAGTGCCAAGGCAGAAGCAACAGAGCGTGCCCTGGCACTTTGGGCGGATCGTTTCGGCGATATTGCCTGGGTGCTCGATAGCCGTCAGCTCTGGGAAAAGGGCTATTTCGGTCCGGTCTCCCTGGGCTGGGCGCGCGAACGCACCGGCGATATTATGGTCTGCGCTCGCGAGGATGTGGCTCTGTACGATATGCGCCATTACAAGCCCACGGCTCTGCAGATGGTTGGTCAGCACGGTTCTCTGACCGAGGCGGAGCGTAAAATTCCGTTGCTGCTACTGGGCTAAACGTCTCTGGGCTCAGTGTTTCTGAGAGCAGTGTTTCTACGTTCAGTCGGCAGATACAGCTCGAAATTTAAAGATAAAGGTGGCTCACTACCTCATGTAGTGAGCCACCTTTATGCTCTCAGCACGGCGCGTAATTTACTTACGACCGCCGAAAATAATATCGTCCCACTGGGGCACGCTCTTACGCGCATTCTTCTTAGAAGCGGGCTTGGGAGCCTTTTCTTCCGCGGGAGCCGGTGCAGCTTCTACCTGCTCAGCCGCACTCTCAGTCTGCGCGCTCTCAGTAACCGGTTCAACGGCGGGCTCAGGCTCTACAGCCTGTTCGGCGGGTGCCTTAACCTCTTCACGAGCACCCTCAGCTGCGTGGTTCTCAGCGTGAACGGCAGGGGAAGCAATCACGGTCGGCTCTGCGGGCTCTTCACCCTGAGCACCACCGTCGAGCAGAACAGCCTCAAAAACTTCCGGTTCCGGCTCGGGCTCCACCACGGGTGCCGGCTTGGATGCGGCACGGGCGCGCTCGAGCAGCTCAGCCAGCTTGCGCGCATCGGCATTGTGGCTGGGGGAAACGCTCGGGGACACCTCGGATGCCAGGGGCTCGGTCAGGGAGGGCTTCTCACGCTTGGGAGCTTCCAGGCGAGGACCGCCGGTGGTCAGCAGGGGAGCCTTATGCTCAGCAACCGGGGGTGCCTTCTTCGCGGCAACCGCCACAGCATCCGAGCTATTACCCATGAGGAAATATGCGGCCTCATTGGAGGCGTACAAGCCCTGATTTGCCGGGTTGTAGCTCCAGCGCGCCGGGAACATTGCCTCATGCGGCAGCTTGGGGCGCACACCCTCGGGGAAGTCAATATCAACGCTCACGCGCCACTGGCCGTTCTCCAACTGGCGGGTCTGCCAATCCTGAGCGGCATGCTCAAAACCGAAACGCTCAGCGATCTCTTCAATGCGCGCAGCCAGGCTCACGGGAATCTGGGTTGCACCCGAGGCGGACTCGCGGTGACCGATCTTCACATTCTGAGCGGCGGAAATAATGTGGGCGCGCTCAGCCACAATGGGCCACTCGTAGCGGCGCACACGCTCGGTATCCCAACCGGACTCGGCAGCAATTTCTTCGACCGAGGCGCCCTGGCGCAGGCGGGTCTGAATATCGCGCGGGCCAAAGCTGCCGCCGCTGGTGGTGCGTGCGGTCACGCGTCGAGCCGAGGCGATGCTGGTGCGAAGCTGCGCATCGATGGGCAGGGCGTAGCGGGTGCCGTCGGCGTTTTCGAGCACCAGGTGCTCGCCGTCGTCGTGTACGCCGAGCAGGCGCAGTTCTAGCATAGTGACCTCCAGAAGACAGGTACGTGATCCGCATGTGCGGGCATAGTCACTAATAGGTTACTAGCTTTTGCCCTAAAACCCCTAGTTTTCTCTAGGATGAGGGGCGTATTTTTTAGGTATTGGACCCTTTTATGACGCTCTGAGCGCACAGAGGGCACACTCGATTAGACAAATCGGCGCAGATAGTGAAAAATATCGGGCATGTCGTAGTGAAAATTTCGTGCGCGCACCCGGGAATAAACCCGGTGAGTTCACGGTATATGTCATTACCCGATACACAGAAAACGTGGGGCGACCCACATAAGATACGGAGCTAAATTTGGCAACTGATTACGATGCACCCCGCAAGCAGGACGACGAGCAGAGCGAAGAATCGTACGAAGAGCTTAACGCGCGCCGCTCCGAGATGCAGTCCGGCGCTGTAGACGAGGATGAGAACTCGGCGGCGGAAAGCTTCGAATTGCCCGGTGCTGACCTGTCGAATGAGGAACTGAACGTTGTTGTGCTCCCGGCACAGGAGGATGAGTTCACCTGCGCATCCTGCTTCCTGGTGCGCCACCGTTCGCAGATCGCTCGCGAAGAGAACGGCCTGCTCTACTGCGTAGAGTGCGAAGGCTAAAACACGATAATTTCCCCGGATGTGCACTCGCTGCCCCTCCGGGGATTTTTCTATTCGCAGTTCGTAGAGGCAGTTGAGGAGTTTGAAAATATCCCTCTCTTTGCACCGTATAGATCCGTTGTGTACCCGTGGAGAACAGCCCTAAAAAGCGTCATCTAGACGCCCTACTAAAGTAGCTTTTATCCCTGACTTAGGTAGAATAAAACCATGACTAACCCTATTAATGTAACCGTGAAGTTGCTCGACCCCGAGCTGCCCGCCCCCGAGTACGCAAAGCCGGGAGATGCCGGTGCCGACCTGCGCTCTCGAGTGGATGTTAAGCTTGAACCCGGCGAGCGCATGCTCATCCCCACCGGCGTGGCAATCGCACTGCCGGAAGGTTTCGTAGGGTTGGTTCACCCGCGCTCTGGCCTGGCGGTCAAGCACGGCATCACCATTGTGAATGCACCCGGCACCATTGACTCCGGCTACCGTGGCGAAATCATGATTACCCTGCTGAACACCGACCGTTCCAAGGCGTTCCAGATTAAGCGCGGCGACCGCATTGCTCAGCTGGTGATTCAGCGCTATGAGCAGGCGAATTTCATTGCCGTTGAGGAGCTGGACGCGACCGAGCGCGGCACCTCCGGTTTTGGTTCCTCCGGTCTGAAGTAGTACAAGCAATAGGGGAGAAACATGTTTGGTTTTGGTAAGAAGAAGGCTCAGCGCGAAGACGCCGAAGCCCGTGAAGATGCAGAAGTACGTGAAGATGCTCAGGCACGCGAAGAGAGCGTAGAAGAAGAAACTCAGGAGACTGAGGAGAGCCAGCAGGAGCAGGAAAGCCCTACTGAGGCTGATAGCTCCGATACGTCCGACGAGGTTGAAGAGACTGAGTCTGACTCTGAGGAAAAGGTTCACTACGACCGTTCCTCCGGTCCCTTCGATATTGACGAAATCAAGGAATTGGAAGACTACGCCGATTTGGGCGCGCTGCGCATCCCCCTGCTGGAGGATATGGATCTGCGCCTGGATCTGGATGAGTCCACCGGCGCCGTGATTGCTGCAACCGTGGTGCGTGAAGGCGCAACCCTGCAGGTGCAGGCATTCGCAGCCCCCCGCACCGTCGGCGTATGGGACGGTATCCGTAATGATCTGGCGGACTCCGTGGCATCCCAGGGCGGCACTGTAGAAATCGGCCCGGGCACCTTCGGCGTGGAAATGTTTACCCGCATTCCGGCGCTGACTGAGGATGGTCAGCGTGGCGAACGCCTGGCGCGTTTTGTTGGTATTGACGGCCCCCGCTGGTTCCTGCGCGGCGTGATTTCCGGTAATGCTGTTCTTCCCGATGAGCCCAACCACGACAAGGCTGTGGAGGCCATTGAAGAGGTCTTCCGCACCATTGTGGTGGACCGAGGCGATGACCCCCGACCGCCGCGTGAGCTGCTGCCCATGCGTGCGCCCGTGGAGCTGCTTGCCGCTCAGGCAGAAGCTCAGGACGAAGAGCCGCAGGAGGAGGAGCTGCAGCTGCGCCCCATGCCTCGCCGCGGCCCCGAAATTACTGAAATCGGTTAATGCCTGATTTCTTTGATACTCTCGCTACCGCACCCTCAACTGTACCGGTTGAGGGTGCGGTACAGGCATACCCGGAACGATTTAAAGTGCGCTTGGCTGGGCGCGTGGATCAGGTGTGGCTTCCGGCGGCGAACGCTAAGCCCATGTACCGTGCCGAGCTGGTGGTGGAGCGTTCTCGTGCTCTGCCCTGGGCTAGTGCGCTCGCCTGGGCTGGTATGCCCATTGTGGAGCCCCCGGGTGAGGATTTCGATAGCGCCGAGAGTACCGATACGTCCGCCATTGAGATGGTGGTGCCCAGTGATGAGCTTAAGCAGCTTGCTGCCGCCGGTAATGATGTGTTTCCCGAGTTTCCGCCTTTTGATCCGGGTGTGAGAGTGATGCTGCGCTGGCAGGGTCAGAGTCGCGTGCCGGGTGTGGTGGCTGGGTGCGTGCTGCGCTGCTCGGGTGTGATTTCAACTCGTGGTGGGCAGCCGGTGATGTATAACCCGCGCTATGAGATTGTGCCTCCTGAGAGCCTGAATTTGGACGCACATCTGAGCATGCTGCGCCGAGCTTAGAGGCTTCAACGGATACACCGGTGATGACGAATTTTCAAGGAACATAATGGACGATAAGAGACCGGATATGAGCGAGCAGACCGAGACTACGATGAGCCCGGAGGATAGTGCCGAAGCTGCCGAGACTGCCGAATCGAGCGAGATTCAGGCACCTTCGCTGAGTGAATCTCTGGCGGCGAGTATGGGCGCGAATATGCGTTATACCGCCAGCGGTCAGGTGGATGTGCTGCACGCTATGGGTGGTGTGCGTGGCATGGCTGAGTCTGTACTGCCTTCTTTGGCGTTCCTGGTGATTTTTACGTTCTTGAAGGATATGAACCTGGGGTTGATTATTTCTCTGGGTTTGGCGGCGGTATTTTCTATTGCGCGTCTGCTGCAGCGTTCTAAGCTGATTCCTGCGCTCTCGGGTCTGATTGGTGTGGGCATTTGTGCCTTTGCCGCGTACCGGACCGGTAGCGCCGAGAACTATTACCTGCCGGGTTTTTGGACTAATGCTGCCTATGCTGCGGTGCTGATTCTCTCGATTCTGGCGCGTTACCCGCTGATGGGTTTCGTTTTTGGGTTTATTCGTACCGAGACGAGCAGTTGGCGTAAGGATCCGCTGCGTTTGCGTGCCTATACTGTGGCGACGTGGATTGTGACGGGCATGTTTGTGGTGCGTCTTGCGGTGCAGTTGCCGCTGTATTTTGCGGGTGCTACGGAGGCGCTGGGCGCTACGCGTCTGCTGATGGGCTTGCCGCTGTACGCGTTGACGCTGTGGTTGGCGTGGCGTGTATCGGCGTCTGTGCCGTCATCTGAGGCTGAGTAGTCACTAGAAGTCGGGCTGGTAGGTTCACTACCAGCTCGACTTTTTGTTTATGGGTGTACTACAGAGGCTCATCCCATCCTTAGTTCCCTCAGGGACTGCATCTGCTTTGAAGCCAGCCATCTCGAGAAGCGGAGCAGGGGAGAGAGAAGGGTTGAGCGCTATTAGCTGGGCATTCGCGCCCCCAGCGCGGAGGACCAGGTCGTGCGCGAACGCCCTTCTCTCGTACCGCGACCAAGCCGCAGAAACTCAAATCAGCCTCAGATGCATTAGAACCTAAGCAAATAGAGCTCTAATACTATCTTCACCCTCAATGGTGGTAATGAAGAAGAGTTCATCAGAGCCTTCAATGATTACATCGGCACTGGGTGCGATGGGTACGCCGTCGCGTAGAATCGCGGTGAGCACGGTATCGGCGGGCCATTGCACGTGATCGACTCGGTAGCCGATCACGGGGTGATCCTCGGGCACGGTGTATTCGGCGAGTGTGGCGCCGCCGGCTTGTAGGGTCAGCAGTCGCACCACGTCGCCGACTTCCACGGCTTCTTCCACGAGCGCGGTCATCAGTCGCGGCGTGGATACGGCGACGTCTACACCCCAGGAGTCGTCGAAGAGCCATTCATTGCGCGGGTTGTTGACTCGTGCGACGGTGCGCGGCACGCCGAATTCGCTGCGGGAGAGCAGGGAGACCATGAGGTTTACTTTGTCATCGCCGGTTGCCGCAACGACGACGTCTGCTTTGTGGGGGTGTACTTGGCGTAGTACGGATAGTTCGCAGGCGTCGCCGATGTGCCAGCGCACGCCGGGTAGGTCGGTGCGTTTTTTGACGTCGGGTTTGGAATCGATGATGGTGACGTCGTGGCGGTTTGCCATGAGTTCTTTGGCGATGGATGCTCCGACGGATCCGGCGCCGACGATGAGTACTTTCATATGGGTTTAGCTTTCGCTCTGGGTGGTGTCGGGGTTGATGGGTTGAGGCGGCAGAGAGAGGATACGCGAAACCTCCTCAACTTCTGTGGTTCGTATCATGGCGTGCACGGTATCGCCGTGCTGGTAGCTTGAATCCGGGCGCGGAAGCATACCCTCGCCAAAGCGCGTAATATAGGCGACTCGAATATGCGCCGCACGCTCAATATCCGCCAGGGCGCGTCCTGCCCAATCCGGGTGCAGGGGCATCTCGGTGAGCATGAGACGCCCCGAAGGCTCACGGAAATCACCCTTGAGTGCCTGCTCGGGTAGCAATCGGCGCAGCACCTGATCAGCAGACCAGCGCACGGATGCCACAGTGGGAATACCCAAGCGCTGGAAGAACTCGGCGCGGTTCGGGTCGTATACTCGCGCCACGACATTCTTCACGCGGAATTGTTCACGCGCCACGCGCGCGGCAAGAATATTGGAGTTATCACCAGACGAGACGGCGGCAAAGGCGTAGGCGTCTTCAATGCGGGCGCGTTGCAGGGTCTCACGGTCAAAGCCGACACCGGTGACCAGCTGCCCGTTAAAGCCTTTGCGTAGCGGCTGGAAGGCGCGTTCGTCCTGGTCGATGACTGCAACGGAATGCCCGGAGGCCTCAAGGGTGCGTGCGAGCATCACGCCTACGCGTCCGGCGCCCATAATCACAAAATGCGGCATGTCTCTCCTGTACCTTCTCGCTAACCGACGATGCGTGGGGGAGTTCCTACACACTATTTTACGCTCAGATGCTCATAGTCGCGGGGGAGAATTGAGCTTTTGGGTACTTCGTTCTAGCCTTGTAGGGTGAGTAGAACCCGTCTGAGTATGCGCGAAACCTTAGCTGGTGCGCCGGTGGCGTCCCGCCGCCTGGCGAATATGACCCTGCCTAAGCGCTTCGCCCTGCCTCTTTTCGGCGCGGACGGTATCTCTTCGGTCGCCTATGCGGTGGACGAGATCATTATTATGCTGGCGGTTGCCGGGCATGCGGCGCTCGCCTATTCATCCTGGGTGGGTCTGTTGGTCGCTGTGATTGGCATGCTCATTATTACCACCTATCGCTATAACATTCAGCAGATTGCCGCTGAAGGCAATTTTGAGCTGGTGCGCCGCCGTCTGGGTGCTCGCCCGGCGGTGCTGGTGGGTGCGAGTATGCTGCTGGATTTTGTGCTGACGGTGGCTGTGTCTATGTCTTCGGCGACCGGGTTTATTACCTCGCTCAATCCGGCTCTGCAGCAGCACCATACGCTCATTGCTGTGGCGATAACCCTGGTATTTACCTTATTGTGTACGCGCGGTTTGCATCTGATGGGGCGTATTGCTCATGTGCCGCTGTATCTTTTCCTGGCGATTTTGGGTGTTACTCTCATCACCGGTCTTATTCAGGATGCCACCGGCACCCTCGGATACGCCGAAACCGCCGAATACCACCTCATCCACCAAGACCACGACGGATTCAAAGCCGGCGAACCCCTGGTCGGCGTGGCACTCTTTATGCTGCTCGGACGCGCCTTCTCCGCGGGCTCCGTGGCACTCTCGGGCGTGACCACCATATCCAACTCCGCCCGATTCTTCCGCGCCCCCAAACCCAAAAACGCAGCTAAAACCCTCATGATGATGGGCGCCATTACCGGCGTGCTCATGATCGCCATCCTCTACCTGGCGCACCGCACCGGCGTGGTCGTAGTCGCCGACCCCACCGTGCAGCTGCTGATTCACGACCACCCCGCCCCCGCCGATTACCGCCAGCACCCCGCCCTCTACCAGCTCACCCAAGCAATCTTCGGTAATACCCTCATCTCCATGCTGCTGGTGTACACCACGGTCGCAGTGCTGCTCATTGCATCCTTCAGCGCCTTTATCGGCATGCCCATTACCGCCTCCCGCATGGCAGATGCCGGCTACCTGCCCTCACCGCTGCGCACCGTCAACGCCACCGGCCTGTACCGCACCGGCGTGCTCGTGCTGGGCGTGGCAGCCTCCGCGCTCATTATTGCCTTCGAAGCCAATATTAATGACCTGATTCAGCTCTACCTGGTGGGCATGAGCCTAACCCTCTTCTTGACCCAGGTTGCCGTGGTACGCCACCGCGTGCGCACCCTGCGCATCACCCTCAACCGCGACGCCCGCCGCCACCTGCTGCGCGATATTATCGTCAGCTCCGCCGGCGCATGGCTAACCGGGCTCGTCTTCGGCGTGGTGGTGATTACCAAGTTCACCTCCGGCGCGTGGCTCTCCCTGCTGCTGATCGCAGCCCTGTACTGGACCATGATGCAAATCCACGCCCACTACCACAACATTGACCGTCAAACAGCCCTCGCAATCGACACCCCGGAGGCTTCAATGAGCACCCGCGAAAGCATGCGCGCCGCAGCCGCCCAAGCAGCAGACGCCGTAGCCCTACCCTCACGCGTGCACGCCATCGTCTATGTGGAGCGTGTGCGCAAACCCGCCCTGCGCGCCCTGGCATATGCGCGCGCCTCCCGACCCTCCACCATTGAGGCACTCACGGTCAATAACGACCCCGACACCCTCTCACATGTGAAGAAACGCTGGGATATTCTGCAGATTCCTGTGCAGCTCTCCGTCATCGATTCGCCCTACCGCGATACCGTCTCGAGCGTGCTCGCCTATATTCGCCGCATGCGCAAAAAATCCCCGCGCGATGTGATCGTTGTGTACCTGCCCGAGTTCGTAGTGGAGCATTGGTGGCAGCGTATTTTGCACCGCCGCACCGTGCAAAAACTCAAAAAGGCGCTGTTGCATGAGCCCGGTGTGATGACTGCGACCGTGCCCTGGGCAATGAATGAAAACGATAGCTATGAGGGGCTGGATGAGATTGCTCCCGTGGATGCGAATGCGGTTCGTGAGGAGCATATGTACCGCGGTCGTACTATGAATGCTGCGGAATAATTGAGTATTTTGATTCGGGTAGGCACTACACCCGCATGGGATGATGCTCTTTAGATCCGGTAGGAGCACCAGCGCACGTGAAGTGTGGAACGCGACTATTTTGGCATCGTCCCATGCGCCCTAAACGGCTAGCTATGCGTTACCCAGAAGTATCTATACACGCCAAATACATCTAAAATCTATTGATGACTATCATTGGGTGTGACTCTCACCCTGGTCTCATGCTAACGAGATGATGTAAACTCAATGGCTTATGCGACAGTACGTGACAGCATGAGATATAAAAATTTCTGAAAACCCGGCGTGTCGCTGTAAAATATATCACATAGAGAAGATGTGAAGGAGAGTAGCGTGACCCAGCCAAAAACCACCACCGCAGGTGAAAACGGCACCACCTACCGCATCGGTGACACACTCACCGTCACCTGCGAATCCCCCGCCCATGGTGGCGCATTTATCGCGCGCACCGATAGAGGCGTCATCTTCGTTCGCCACGGCATCCCCGGCGAAACCGCCACCGTGCGCATTACCGGCACCGGCCCGAAGAACCGCTTCTACTTCGCCGACGTGATCGCCGTTGACGAGCCCTCGCCCTACCGCCGTAAGCACCCCTGGATTCAAGCTGACTCCCTCAAAACCCCGCAGCAGCGCGAGGCAGCAAGCGGCGTCGCCGAGCTACTTGGCGGCATGGAATACGGTCATATTGACCCCGCGGCACAGCGTCGCTACAAGACTCAGATTCTGCGCACCCAGCTCGAACGCCTGGGTAAAATCAACGCCGAATCCAGCCTGCTGACCACCCTCACCGTTGAGCCCATGCCTAATCGCGATAGCGTGGAAGGCGATTTGTCCTGGCGCTCGCGTGTGCGTTACGACGTGGTCAAGGTGGGGGAGAGCTGGCGTATTGCCATGCACCCGCACCAGAGCAGCCATAGCGTGCCCGTGGTTGATTTCCCCCTGGCGGCGCGCGATATTCGTGACCTGCACCTGGAGAAACTGAACCTTTACGGCGTGAAGACCCTGGAAGCAACCGTGTCTTCTCGCGGTCGTATCCTGCTGCAATTTGAGGTGCTGGCTCGTTTCGAGTGCGCCGATATTGCGGCAAAGATTGAGCCTCAGTGTGAGGCGCTATTTGGCCCGGATTTGGCGAAGAAGAAGATTTCCCTATTCTTCACCCCTCAGCGTGCCTCGAACGCAAAGCCGACCACTCGCTCCTACCGTCCTTCTCTGCGTAGCGCCTACCGTCGCGTGCGCGAGGGCGATGTGCTCTCCGGCGGCGGGCTGCGCTCGGTGACCGAGGAAGTGCTGCTGGGTAAGACCCGCATTCCCTATCAGGTGTCTGCCGGTGGTTTCTGGCAGGTTCACCGTTGCGCACCGGGTGTGCTGGCTCAGGCTGTGCTGGGCATGGCTGGTGTTGAAGAAGGCGCCTGCGTGCTAGATCTCTACGCCGGCGCGGGTCTATTCACCGCCGCCATGGCTGATGCTGTGGGCCAGAAGGGCACCGTGATTAGCATTGAGGGTTCGCCCGTCACTCACCGCGATGCGCGCGCTAATTTCGCGCCCGGTGACGGTATTTCCCGTACTGAGCGCGCCGCTGAGACCCGCATTGAGGTTATTCGTGGCGATGTGGCGCACCACCTGGTGGATTTGAAGACCGCCTATGATTTTGGCGAGATCCCGCCGATTGATGTGGCTGTGGTTGATCCTTCGCGTGATGGTGCGAACCGTACCGTGCTGGAGCGCCTGGCAAGTGTTGACCCAACCCGCATTGTTTATGTTGCCTGTGATCCGGCGTCCCTGGGTCGCGATACCGCGATTTTGCGCGAACTGGGTTATGCTCTGACTCGTGTGCGCGGTTTTGATATGTACCCCAATACGCACCATGTGGAGGCGGTGGCTCTGTTTGAGAAGCCGCACACTCACTACCGCGTGAAGAAGGTTTCTACCGCCAAGTCTAAGGCGAAGAAGCGCAAGATGGATAAGCCGGATACTTCTAAGCCGATTAAGCCTAACCGCCGCCGCCCGGTGGTTACTGACTAATGTGGCGTGAGCATGTGAGCGCGCAGCAGCAGGAGGCTATTGATGCGCGCTACGGTTCCTTTGCGGTGTACCCCTATATTTCGCCCGAACGTGACCTGGCTGCCTGGCTGGATGAGGTGGAGCTGAGCTCTGCCAAGGCGGTTCCTCGCTGGGCTATGGAGGTGCTGGATTCTTCTCATGGTTTTGATCTAACGGCGGGGCATGTGATTCTGCTCTGGCGCGTTGGTTTCGATACTTTCCATACTGACAGCTGGTATCCGAAGTATTTTGAGTACACCTACGGTATAGACGGTCCGCGTGCTCTGCAACAGCTGAATGACGCCGGGTTGGTGCTGATTGAGTCTGCTGCTGATTCTCTGGATTTGGTGACGGGCCCGGCGATTAAGAAGGCGTTGAAAGTTGCTGGTGTATCAGGGTTCAGTGCGCTCAAGAAGGACGAGTTGCAGCGTTGGGCTGTGGAGCGTTTGAGCTCCGAACAGCTAGAGGAGCTGGTGTCGAACCGTTCTCTGAAGCTCAGCGAGACCGGCCGCGCCCTGCTGGATGCCAATCAATCAACGGTTGCTAAGCATCCGTAGAAGAAGCTCTAACCGCCTGCCCGCTTTCTGCATCTCCACGGGCTACATACTGACACCCTGTGAGCGTAGTTAGTGCTCATTGAGGCATGTATTCCATGACTCAATAGACACTTTCTGCGCTCACAGCCCGTCACTAAATCGTCATCAAGTGGGCGGGGCTTGCACAGTGCCGTGAAGACAAGATAGGGTTAGAGTATCTTAGGAAGACCTAAGACAATCGTCGATTCCGGGTAGATACATGACACGCTAGGTAGCGTGCACTAGATACCCGCCCCATCCACCGAAGGATACCCATGAAAAACCGCGCTCTTGTGGCTGGAGGAAGCATCGCCCTGGCATGCGCCGCTTCCCTGAGCCTGCCCGCAACCCTCGCAGCACCCGCAAACACCGCCTCCGATGCAACTCCCTCAGCTACCCCGAACAGCACCGCAAACACACTCCCGGCTCCCGAATGCACCGGTAAACCGCGAACCTATAGTGTAGAAGCAACCCAGCACCCCGGTATGCCCTCCATGTATCAAATGCGCTACTCGGCACGCCAGAATAAGTTCTACGCAACTAGCGCCACCTACGGCCCCTACGCCAGCCTGGGCGCCATTATGCGTATTAATGCCGACACCCTGGAGATCGAAGAAATCTCAACCTCCCGTGAAGTATCCTTCACCCAGCACCGCGAAGAAGAGGACGAAAAAACTCATCTGCTGCAGGGCAAGGTACTACAGGTACCCCTGGGACTTGCGGTTGACGATACGCACAATCTGATCTGGACGACTGACACTCACCTGCATGCAGTCTCCGCCTACGATATGGACACCCTGCAGCTGGTATGGACCAGCTATGACCCGAGCAAAGCGGTTGAAGAACAGGTGTTCAATAAGAACCGCGACCTATACCTATCCAAAGACGCAAGTCGTCTCTTTGTTACCACCGACTCGGGTGTGCAGGTGCTCGATACCTCCACTCGCCGGGTGATCAAAACCATTAATACCGACCCCGATAAGCGCAATCAGTTCGGCCCGACCCCCACGCGCGGATTCCTGGATGAATCCACCGGCCTGCTCTATATTGCTGAGCACGCCGCCAATAGTGTGGTGGTTATTGACACCGCAACCCTCGAGATTAAGCGCAGCTATGATTTGCTCTCCCCGAACCCGGATAAGCAGCTTAACGCCAGCGATGTTGCCGTAGATTTTTCGCGCGGGGAGATGTTCGTCTCCTATCAGGGTAACCCCTGGGATGCACCCGAACCCAATGTCAACGCCGGTCTTGCGGTCTACTCCCTGGAAAGTGGCACGCTCAAGTACTTCATTCCGCTCACCGGTGACCGCCCGCTGAGCATTGCCGCCGATGAAGACCAAGACACCCTGTACATTGGCGGTTTTGAACAGGGTACCGTGAAAATTTTGGATGAACGCAGCGGCCGCGTGAGTAGTGAAGTCCGCTTTGGCACCGGCACCGGCCAGTACTCCTTTGGTGTGAACGATGTGCAGGTGTTGCCCGACGGGCGTGTGAGCGTGGTCAGCCGCGCCACGGTGAGTGAAGGCGGCGAATTCCCGCGCGTGTACGACACCCGAACCTTCAGCTTTGGATCGGCAACCGTTGTGGATTATGACGGCGAGCGCAAGGAATATATCAGCATTCCCTATAACTCCTACGGGGTCATGCGCGTGCGCGCTGCCGGCACCGGCAGCTGCTCTGATTCTGCGCAGCTGAGCACCCCGAGTATGCTACCCGCCCAGAGCTGGAAGAATCTGAGTTTTGTAGATAGCGCTACCGGCACCCGTATTGATCCGGTGACCGGGAAGAAGAAGGAGAGCCCGGCTCCCAGCCCGAGTGTCTCTGCTTCACCCACGCCGAGTTCCTCCGCTTCGAGCACGTCTACCCCGAGCGCTTCCGCTTCTGTCGCTAGCCCTAGTGCAAGCCCCTCCAACAGCGCACCCGTACGCCCCGTAGCAAGCCAAGAATCGCAAGCCCACCAGAGCGCGGCGCTCGCCAATGCTTCCGACAACGACAAGAGCGCATCCAGTGCCTCCACCGGTGCAAAACAGCACAAGCTAGCAGCAACCGGCGCGCAGAACCCGCTCATCTACACCGCAGCAGGAGCAATTCTGCTCGGATTTGGCGCACTCATCACGGCAGTGCGTACGCGTCGAATCGTCAATGAGCACTTCAAACGGTAAAATGAGGAAAGGACAATCCAAAACCCGCTGACGGGCAACCGACCACTAAGGAGAAGCACATGGCGAAGCACGAGGCACTACTGCCCACCATCAGCCAGCCGCAAGACCTGAAGCCCCTCAGCTACGAGCAGCTGAGCGAGCTCGCCGAAGAAATCCGCGAATTCATTGTCACCAATGTTGCCGCAACCGGCGGGCACCTCGGCCCGAACCTCGGCGTGGTCGAACTGACCCTGGGCATTCACCGTGTCTTCGACTCGCCCAAAGACAGCATTCTCTTCGACACCGGTCACCAGTCCTATGTGCACAAGCTGGTGACCGGTCGTCACGCCTTCGACACCCTGCGTCAAAAGGGCGGCCTATCCGGCTACCCCGACCGCGGCGAATCCGAACACGACATTATCGAATCCTCGCACGCCTCCTCCTCCATCTCCTGGGCTGACGGCATCTCCCGCGCGCACCGCCTCAACGGCGAAGACGACCGCTACACCGTAGTGCTCATCGGCGACGGCGCGCTCACCGGCGGCATGGCGTGGGAAGCTGTCAATAACATTGCAGCCGACCGCGACCGTAAAGTCGTGATCATTGTTAACGACAATGGCCGCTCCTACGCGCCTACTATCGGCGGATTCGCCAACCAGCTGACCACCCTCAAGCAGGGTGTGGTTGACCGTGTGCGCCTGGACAACCGCTACGAAAAAGCCCTCGACGCCGTACGAGTTGGCCTGCAGAAGGGTGGGGCTGTCGGCCAGGGTATCTACCGCGGCCTGCACGGCATGAAAGCCGGCATTAAAGACGTCGTCGTACCCAACGGTATTTTCGAAGACCTCGGCATGAAATACGTGGGTCCCATTGACGGCCACGACCAGGAGGCGGTAGAGCAGGCACTGCGCGCCGCCAAGAACTACGCCGGTCCGGTCATCGTGCACGCCATCACCGAAAAGGGTCACGGGTACGCGCCCGCACGCGCCCACGAAGACGACCAATTCCACGCCGTCGGCCAGATCGACCCCATGACTGGCAAGGCTGTCTCCACCAGCACCAAAGAATCTTGGACCAGTGTCTTCGCCCGCGAAATCAAAGACATTGCTGATGAGCGCGAAGATATTGTCGGTATTACCGGCGCCATGCTGATCCCCGTGGGTCTACGCGAATTTGCCAAAGCACACCCCGAACGAGTCATCGACGTGGGCATTGCCGAACAGCACGCCATCGCCATGAGCGCGGGTCTGGCATACGGCGGTATGCACCCGGTCATTGCGCTCTACGCGACCTTCCTGAACCGCGGCTTTGACCAGCTGCTCATGGACGTCGCCCTGCACAAGGCGGGTGTGACCCTCGTGCTCGACCGCTCCGGAATCACCGGCCCCGACGGCGCAAGCCACCACGGCATGTGGGATTTGGCGCTGCTGCAATTCATCCCCGGACTGCACCTGGCAGCACCGCGTGATGCCTCCACCCTGCGCGAAGCACTGCGTGAAGCCGTCGCCATTGACAACGCACCCACCGTTATCCGCTACCCCAAGGGCTCCGTAGGCGAGGACATTCCCGCCCTAGAGCGCCGAGAAGACGGAGTGGATGTGCTCGTACGCACCGGCCAAGCACACCCCGACACCGGTCAGCGCGATGTGCTGCTGGTCGGCGTGGGCGCCATGGCACGAGTCGCCCTGGCGGTCTCCGACCTGCTCGCTGCACAGGGTATTGAATCCACCGTGATTGACCCGCGCTGGGTCATGCCCGTACCCGCCAGCGTGATTGAGCTGGCGCGCGAGCACCGCATTGTCGTCACCATTGAAGACGGTGTGCGAGCAGGAGGCGTAGGCGCTCGCATCCGCCAAGAAATGCGTGCTGCCGGAGTGGACACCGCACTCTCCGAGCTCGGTCTGCCCGCAGAGTTCATTCCGCATGCATCGCGTGAGCAGATCCTGGAAGAAGTGGGGCTGACCCCCGAGCAGATTAGCGCTGATATTGTGGCGCAGCTTTCCGGAGTAAAGGTTCCGTATGCGCGTGAAGAGGGTCAGAAGCCCCGTCACGCTCAGTAGTCGATAGGTACTTTACATGAGCGGATGCTTGCGTTTTGAGGCGTGTTTCCAGCCTCGCGAGTGAAACTTCACTCGTCGCTGCAAACAGTGCTCCGGAAGTATCACCTTCCCGAGGCATGCGTGCGTAAGGCTTTCATACTTCCTGCGCACAACTTGCGACGTTCGTTCGTTTCTTCGCGCGGCTTGGGCAGCTCATTTGCTCCTGCTCTGAGAGGTGTATGTATTCATAAGGAGTGTGCCGGGGCTTCTGCCCAGTCTGTCACGGCACATATTCGGTAGGCTGCGGATCCCAATACAGATTAATCGATTAGTCTCTAACTCTTAAACACTGATGCCCCTCTAGACATAGCTAGAGGGGCATCAGTGTTTAAGAGAGGTGCTCAACCAGGACCTTATCCATCGGGTCAAGCAGCAGATCAATCTGCCAGGCACGCGCCTCAAGAGAGACCAATTGCGCTCGCAGAGCATCCTTCGAGTAGGGCTTGGGCGGCTCCCAGGCGATACGCTTCATGGTCTCGGGCAGTAGCAGATTCATATCCGGAATGTTCAGCCGCTCAGACACGCCGCTAATCGCCGCGCGCAGCCCGGCAAGAATCTCCAAACCCTGCGGGTTCTTCGTCTCCCATGCCTTCAGCGGCGGCAGGGCATTTGAAGGAACCGTAAAGGGTACGGGGTTCTTATCGCGAGATGCCGAAACAATCGCACGAATCCAACGAGTCGCCTCACGCCCCAGCAGGCGCGTCTGAAAACCGGGAATCTGGTGCAGCTTCGGTACAGAGCGCGGCATCTCCAACGCCGCCTGAACCAGCGCAGAATCCGGCAGCAGAGACTTCGGATCCATATCCTTCTGACGCGCCAGCTTATCGCGCTCAAACCACAAATTACGCAGAGCCGTCAGCTGATACACCGAAGTGAGCACCGAACGGCCCTTAGTCTTACGCCATTTTTCGGCGCGGTTGGCGTCCGGGTCATAGACGGGCAGAGTGCATAAATATTCAAATTCTTGGCGTGCGAACTCCATCTTACCCTGCGATTCGAGCAGCTCCTCGAGAGCATCGCGCAGATCCAGAAGAACATCAACATCCAGCAGAGCATAGTTCAGCCAAGACTCCGGCAGGGGGCGCTGCGACCAGTCCTCCGCAGAGTGACTCTTCGCCAGCTTATAACCCAGCAGCTTTTCCACCACGGTGCCCAAGTTTACGCGTGGGAAACCCGCCAGGCGCGCACCCAGCTCTGTGTCAAAAAGCTTTGTGGGGCGCATACCCAGCATGTCCAGGGAGGGGAAATCCTGAATCGCGGCGTGAATAACCCACTCCGCATCCGCCAGAGCATCATTAATAATGCTCAAATCATCAAAAGGCACAGGATCAATCAGGAAAATCTTATCTTCGCGCTTAATCTGCACCAAAAACGCACGAATGCCATAACGAATACCCTGCGCGCGCTCAGTATCCACCGCCACCGGCCCGCTCATCGCCGCCAGGGTGCGCGCCGTGCGCTCCAAACCCGACGGTGTGTTAATAATATGCGGGATCTCAACCGAAGGCTTGTCCAAGGGTACAAGGTCGGGGACCACAAGATGGAGTGTTTGCGTATCCGTACTATCTGTCATCTGCTGTCCCTTCTGTCCGTGTGCCCTATCAAGTGTACTCTGAGCGCGCACGGGGCGCGAACAGGCTACTGGGCAGCAGATTCAGAGCCACCCGCGGGCTTGGTATCCGGCGTGCTCTCAGGCTCAAAAGAGAGAGAAATAGAGTTAATGCAATAGCGCAGATCCGTGGGAGTGTCGTAGCCCTCACCCTCAAATACGTGACCCAAATGCGAGTCGCAGGCAGCGCAACGCACCTCGACACGCCTCATGCCTAAGGTGGTGTCTTCCAGGTAGCGCACGCGATCCTCCGCCAGGGGAGCGAAGAAGGAAGGCCAGCCGCAATGTGACTCGAATTTCTGGGTCGAACGGAAAAGTTCCGTGCCGCAGGCGCGACAGGAGTACACACCCGTAGCGGTCGTATTCCAGTACTCGCCGGTAAAAGCACGCTCGGTTCCGGCCTCACGCAGCACATGGTATTCCTGCGGATTCAGTACCTCACGCCAGTTCTTCGCAATGGCGCCCACGCCGGGCAGAGAGTTGCTCATTAGCCGATCCTTTCCGTTGATTGACATAGGCATACGCCTATATATGGTGAGAGTATAACGCGGCTAGCGCGCAGGCTATTCCCGCGCCCTGTGAGGAATATGTGGAGGCACAGGCAGGATGCGCGCACAGCACGCTTAGGCGCGAATATCCGCGTACTTACCTTCGGTGAGCGCCAACAGATCGGCGGGGGAGAGCTCCACATCCAGGCCGCGGCGACCGCCGGAGACCATAATCGTCTCAAAGTTCTGAGCCGAAGCATCCAGCAGGGTGGGGGAGGGGGTCTTCTGACCCAGGGGAGAAATACCACCCACCACATACCCGGTGCGGCGCTGAGCCACCGCCGGGTCGCACATGGAGGCACTCTTCCAGCCCAGTGCGGCAGCGGCAGCCTTGAGGTTCAGCTTGCCCGCCACCGGCACAATCGCCACGGCAACGTTCTTATCCTGAGTAATCAGCAGGGTTTTGAAGACCTGGTCGGGGCTTGCACCAATTTTCTCTGCGGCTTCCAGACCGAAGGAAGTAGTGCCCTCAACGTGCTCGTACTCGCGCAGTTCAAAGGGCACACCGGCCTCGGTGAGCACAGCGATTGCTGCGGTTCCGGCGTTATTTTTCTTCGCTTTAGATTTCTTAGCCATGATGTTAATTGTAGAACCCCTAAGGTGCGTGCACACCGTAATAGAGAGCACGCCAGCTGGGTGGAATCAGCCAAAGGCCGCCCAAAGTACTAGAATAAGAACGGTAGACACAAAGACCCAAAGAAAGAAACACCGTGGTTCCCACCTACGAACACCTCACCGACCGCGTCCCCCAGGTCTCACCGGACGAGATCCTGGCAGGATTCCGCCCCTCCGAACGCTTCGGCGAAGTATCCTTCGACACCTACATCCCCGACGACAGCCACCCCTCCCAGCGCGAAGCCGTCGAAAAACTCAAAGCCTTCGGCGACCGTATTAACAAAGGCAACTCCGGCGGCGGATTCCTCTCCAAACTCTTCGGCAAGAAAAAAGACGAAGGTCGCGCAGGCCTGTACCTGGACGGCGGCTTCGGTGTAGGTAAAACCCACCTGCTCGCCTCCCTCTGGCACTACACCAACGGTCTGAAAGCATTCGGCACCTTCGTGGAATACACCAACCTGGTGGGCGTGCTCAGCTTCCGCAAAACCGTAGAAGTACTCAGCCAATACAAGCTCGTGTGCATTGACGAATTCGAACTCGACGACCCGGGCGATACCACCATGATGTCCCGCCTCATGCGCGAACTCGCGAACGCAGGCGTGAAGCTCGTGGCAACCTCCAACACCCTACCCGGTGCCCTCGGTGAAGGCCGCTTTGCAGCGGATGACTTTAAGCGTGAAATTCAGGTGCTCGCCGACCAATTCGAAGTACACCGCGTGGATGGCGAAGACTTCCGCCACCGAGGTCTGCCCGCAGCACCCGAACCCGTAACCAACGCCGAATTTGATGCGAAGGTTAAGGACGTATTCGACGGCAAGACCATCGCCGTGGACTCCTTTACTGATCTGGTCAAGCACCTGGAGCAGGTACACCCCTCCCGCTACCGTCAGCTCATCGAAGGCCTGGACGGTGTGGCATGGCGCGATGTGCACACCATTACCGAGCAGGCAGTCGCCCTGCGATTCGTGGTGCTCGCCGACCGACTCTACGACAAGGACCTGCCGATCGTTGCATCCGGCGTGCCCTTCGACAAGGTCTTTACCGAAGAAATGCTCGCCGGTGGCTACCAGAAGAAGTACTTCCGTGCTGTGTCGCGACTGACCGCGCTCGCACGTGAAGGCATGCTCGGAGAGAGTGAACAGTAACTCTCATACATAGTTCATGCTTGCGTTTCGAGTTTGGAGGCGGGAGTAGAGAGCCTGCTCCAGCTCAGACAATGCTCCGCTCGCTCGTTTCGAGGTTTGCTTGCGTTGCAGAGGCTGTGCGAGCTGCGCATAACTCAGCGCGTACGCTTGTTTCCTGCCTCCTTGCAACGTTCCCCTATACCTCGGCTAACGACTGTTTGGAGCCGCGGAAGGGTTATACCTTCCTGGCTCGTGTGCCCCGCTCACCTACCAGAGATGGTTGGTGAGCGGGGTTTTTGCGAATACCGGGCGTGGCATAGACCCGCATGGGATGATGCTCTTTAGCCCAGGAAAGAAGCTCAACGCACGTGAACCCGGGAAGTCTCTCCGGGGGCATCGTCCCATGCGCATTAATAGCGTAGGGATGTTGTCCAATGCGCCCTCTGCACCATGCGGAAAATCAGAAAATCCCAGATAAGAGACTCAGTTCACATAAAAGAATTTTGGGTAACAGATGGATTTCGGTGGTGAAAACACCCCGTTTTGCCCCGGAATCATGCGGTTTTCGGCACCTTAAGACCCCGATTTGCGAACCCCCTTAAACTGCCGTATAGTATTACTTGTTGCCGCGACGGGCCGAAAGGAACGAAGCGAGTAAGCAGCGAATGCGGTTGTAGCTCAGTTGGTAGAGCACCACCTTGCCAAGGTGGATGTCGCGAGTTCAAGTCTCGTCAACCGCTCGAAGGACTCCTGAGAGTTCGGACCCATTCACTTTTCAAGTGAATACATGGTGAGGTGGTCGAGTGGTTAGGCAGCGGCCTGCAAAGCCGTGTACGCGGGTTCGAATCCCGTCCTCACCTCGCACAACATGATTGTGTTGAGCGCGATTGGCGCAGCGGTAGCGCGCTTCCCTGACACGGAAGAGGTCACTGGTTCGATCCCAGTATCGCGCACAGATAAGAAGCTCTGACTCATACGAGTCAGGGCTTTTTGTGTTATCTGACCGCAATCCGGCTATGCTGCGGTTCTCTATCCGGCCGATACTTGCGAGGCCTGATAGAGAACCCCAGCTTATGCCGGATTGCTTACTATACTCCGCATGCCCCGATACATCATCCACCCCTGAACCACTTCCGCATGGGGTGAATCTCATCAGCCCCGGCAGAGCTGCCGCTCAGATGAACCCAAAAACGTAACTCCAGTTGGTATCGTCCCAATGCAAGAAGAGCCCTTGGGAGATAAATCCCGAGGGCTCTGTCATACGCTACGTATCGCTTATTTATCCTTCTTGATAGCCTGCAAACCCAGTTCCTGGGTGTAGATTAGGGTGTAATCCACCAGGTCAAAGGTGTACTGCTGATTCTGTTCATCGTAGACGAAGGGCAGAATCAGCTGACCTCGCAGAAGATACTCATCTTGCCAGGCATCGATACGGAAGCTTTCCAACTCAGCCAGCGCTTTGTCGAAACGCCAGGAGGTGCCGCGTTCGGAACCTCGAGTGGGTTTATCTGCAAATTGGTAGGGTAGTCGGATAGTAGCCGCGGCGAAGGAATAAGCAAGCGATTTATTGCTCAGAGGAGTGTTGACATCAAACCATGTCTGCTGATTCGCTGCAGTATTCTCAGGGATCGCGCGGTAATGCATAATATTGCCGACTTCATCGCGTTCAACTTCGAGAGCTATCACTTCGAGAGAATCGTCAATATCGCGTACACGCATTTCGCCAAGTTCTTCGTCGCCTACGCGTTCAGTTGTTTGGCGGGGCATGGGATGAGGATAGCTGATGGCAGACATAATATCCGCCATGGTTCGAGCCTGTCGGTCATGTTTGAGCAGGTATCCCTGCGCCTTATTTTCTAAGGTTTTTAAGGTCTTTTTATACTCGACGCATGCCTGGGTGACCTGTTCAGTCCAGCTGGCTGGAATATCCTCAGGGATGCCCTTTTCAGGAATGTTGTAGGCACCTTGAACCAGGGTACTTACATCTGCAGGAATTTGCAGGGGGTACTCACCGCGCAGGTAGGGGAGCAGCTGCGCGTAGCTGGTGTACAGAATCAGCGACTCGTAAATCAGTGTAGAAACACCAATAAATTCCGGTGCTTGCTCACTATCACCAGGGTTTTCCAATCCGCGAATATAGCAGATAGGGGTGCGGAACTCTGCGGGGCGTTCGCTCTCATCGCGCGCATGGCGGTGCAAACGGCCAATACGCTGCAGAACCAAATCCACCGGGGCAAAGTCGGTCACCATTACGTCAAAATCAAGATCCAGTGACTGCTCAATCACCTGCGTACCAACAACAATACGACGCTCCGGACGTCCGGCATGACGGTGTGCGTCCTTGCCGAGTTTTTGAACAAGTTCTTCCTCTTTGCTGACACGGTGAAAGGCGAGGAATCGTGAGTGGAAGAGCGTTATATCTTCACCGTAGATGTCGTGTAGATAGTCGTAGACTTCCTGAGCTCGACCTACAGTGTTGCAGATGATTGCTGCGCAGCCGTGACCACGCTCGATGGGGGAGAGAGCCTCACGGAGTGCCTCGAAGTCATCACTGATCTGACGTAGAGTAATAGTCTGCTGCTCAGCGGGTGCTTCGACATCCCAGAGTTTGGGTGCAGAATCTTCAGCACCCTGAGTAGTAATAACCGGGTAGGCAAGGTTAACGGGCGCATGAACCGTCGTGGGCCGAAATCGGTTAATCTTTCGCTTGGGAACTTGACCATCTTGCAGAGTGCGGAAGAGGCTCTGCTGCCCTTTCTTGTATCTAGCGAAGAGCGTTGCTTTGGTCTCGGCAGGTAGGGTCGCAGACATGAGAATCACGGGAGCGTTCATACTACCCAGCCAGTAGAGAGCCTCTTTCAAATACTCGCTCATATAGGCGTCGTAGGCGTGTACCTCATCGATAATAATTACCTTGGAGCTGAGCGCTACGTGGCGGAGCATGACGTGCTTCATCTGGAGCGCCATCATGAGCACCTGGTCAATGGTGCAAACAACAAAGGTAGAGAGCATGCCTCGCTTAGTGCCGGAAAGCCACGAATGACGTGCAACGCGGCTGTAATTATCCGCTTGATAATGTCCTGAATTGCTATCCGCCTCGTCAAAGACATCGAGGGTAGGAATAGATTTCATATCCTTATTGAGATTCCTCTTGGAATGCCCCAGAAAGAGAGAATGGATATCGGTAGTGGAACCAAGAGCAGAGTGTGCCCACTCTTGAATGCGGCTCAGTAGCGCATTCGTGGTTGCCTGGGTGGGAGCAGCAAAGACAAGACCACTACGGCCGGTAGTCTGCACAAGAATCTCAGCGGCAATCAGACCCGCTTCGGTTTTACCCTGACCCATGGGAGCCTCAATACACATCATGCCGCCATGTGTTAGTGAACGTGCAGCCTCAACGGCGACTTCCTGCATGGGGCGCAGGGGAGCCTCGGGGTTGTCTTTGAACCATTGGAAGCGGCTGGAATAGAGCTCTCGTGCATCGTCGCTTCGGGAGAGTGTAGGTTCCCACGCCTTTTCAAAGCCGAGAGCTTCCCATCCTTGACGTGCACGTTCGATATGTTCCGCATCGGTAAACTTGCCCATGGGGAAGTAATCGGGATTGGACGCGATCCAGTCCGCCATAATAACCAGACCGGTGAGAATAAACTGCGCAGTGATGGGGAGTTTGGTGCGGCGTGACATGAGACGCTCGAGTACTTCTTCGGCTCCGCTGTGCTCGAGGGCACGGTCTAAGAGCTCAAGCCATGCTTCTTGCCACTGCGTGAAGATTGGGTCGGAGCTGCTTGCGATGGTGATATCGCGGCGCATGTCATCGTTCTGCTGATGTTTTGCGGGTGCGCCGTGGTGTGCGCCGGAGATACTTGCGATGGTCAGTGCGGCAGTTGTGAGAGTTTGAGGACTATCGTTTTCTTCGCCGAAACAACCGGTGAGCCATTCAACCAGGATGCTTTGTCCGTAGGCAGAATGTGGGCAGCGCGGCGAAGCACAGGTTGGTGGGGTAAAGCTAGAAGGGAACTGGAAGCCTGCTTGTTCAATTTTTCGCTTGTAGATGCGCAGCTCGTCGTTGTTTCGGGCATCTAGCTGTCCTGCGAATTCGGGGCTTGCTTTGCCGATGTCGTGGGTTTCTGCGAGCCAGCAGTAGAGCGCTTTGGTCTGTTCGAGAGTAATGTCGAGCAGCTGGCATAGTGCGTCTTTGACACCCTGCGCAATCCAATGATCCCAGATGTATTCGGCTACGAGCCCCGAGTCACGCATATGCTGGGGGAGGGAGAGTCCATTGGCGGGGTCTTCTGCGGGTCCGGTCTTTGCCCAGAGAGTACTAGTGGCAGATTCACCATCTTGTGTTGAGCGGTAGTTCATAGTGGTCTCCTTTTTCCTTCCTGTAGACTAGTGTAGTTGTGTTCCCTCGAACCAGACGGGGGATGAGCCTTTAACGATTGAAGGTCTATGGTGTTCCCCGAAAAATCGGGGATTCTGGCTTACGTCTGATACTACTCTACCAAATAATTTAAGTTAACAATTGAATATCTTTTACGATTCTCCTTGACTTCCTCTCTGTGAGGGGTCTATGATGAGTGTCAACAGCTCGTTTTGAGCAACTTCATCGTTACGGTGACGAAATTCAGACAGCTGAGGGTGTTTAGTTCTAGTATGGAAGAAAGACGGGACTTGTGCCCTGGAAAATGTCACTACTTGTATATACGATTCAAGAAAGGAGAGAGTCTATGGTAGACAGCAAGCCTAGTTTTAACCTTGTCGATGAGCCCTGGATTATGGTTCGTGGTATTGACGCCCGGAACCACGAGGTTTCTTTGCGCCAGCTCTTCACTGACGCCAAGAATATTGAGCGCATTGATTCCGGTAGTGCAGTGCAAAGTACTGCTACCTTCTCGCTGGGATTGACGGTTGTTGTTCGTTCCATCGTGTTGGACGAAGGCCTCTTTGCTGGGCTGATTGAAGCTCAAGAAGAAGAAATTACCCGCGAATGGGTAGAGAATCTTCTGGAGAACTGGGAAGAGGCGCTACTACCTGCTATCAGTCGCTATTTGAATACCTACCATCATCGTTTTGATCTGATTCACCCGGAGCTTCCCTTTATGCAGGTTGCAGATTTGCATACCGATAAAGGGGATATTAAGCCGGTCAGCCGTCTCATCCTGGATTCTGAGAGCGAATACTTCTCCATGAGGGCTGAGAAAACTCTTCGCTCACTCAGTTTTGCAGAAGCAGCGCGTGCGCTCATTGAAGTTCAGGCCTACGACTACTCCGGTATTAAATCTGGTGCGGTGGGTGACCCCCGTGTTAAGGGTGGTAAAGGTTATCCTCTGGGTGTGGGATGGCATGGTACAACCGGCAAGATTATTCTGCACGGTCGTAACTTTGCAGAGACCCTGCTCCTGAATATTGACTACGGCCAATTGGGCAGGGAAGACTCTGATAATGAGGGCTACTATTACACCTTTGATGATTTGCCTGTATGGGAGCGTGGCGAAGAAAACGGTGTCCCGGATTCTGCTTTGCCCCGCGCCGCTGTGCTTTATGAGCAGGACGGTGGAGATCTGTCTAAGTATAAGGACGATCCTCAGCCGATGCTCGGCATGTGCGAGGTTCTCACCTGGCAGTCTCGCCGTATCCGTCTATGGCATGATGGCAATGAAGTCACCGGTGTGCTGATTGCTAACGGTGATAAGTGGTTTGACCGCTATGGTCCGGAAAGCTTTAAACAGGATCCGCTGACTGCATATCGCTGGAGTAAGAACCAATCCTCGAAGACCTCACTGGTTTGGATGCCTAAGGCACACAGCCCCGAGCGTACTCTGTGGCGTGGAGTGGATGCTCTTATTGCTGGAGAGCCTGCAAAAAATACTCACCCGGATCAGAACGCACCAAATATTCAGCAGCTGGCAAATGGTAAGTACTTGCCGCAAGGTATTGATCATCCTCGGATTCAGCTTGTTGGTGTAGTCTACGGTAATCAGAGCGCCGTTATCGAGGGCTACATTGATGAAGAGTTCGGGCTCGATACGTCTTTGATTCAAGAGCACGGTGTAGAGATGATGGTCATGATCAAGGAACAGATTTCTGACACCATGGAAGCAGCTATCTCCCTGGGACAGTACGCGGGTAACCTATTGCGCGCAGCCGGTAAAGAATACGAATTCCGTGCTGACGCTACTGAAAGCGCGCTGCACGGGCTAGAATCTGTTTTCCGCACCTGGTTGCATAGTCTCAGCGCTGATAGTGACCGGGAAAAGGCTCGTCGTGAATGGCAAGCACGGGTACGTAGTTACCTTGAATCACGTGCTCTAGAGATGCTGCGTAATGCAGGCGCTAAAGCAATAGTGGGTACCCATAACGCACAGGACAACCAGGGTTACACTGCAGCAATAGCCTATAACAGCTTTAGGGGAAGGCTGCGTAAGCTGATCCCCGCTGCCTACGATTACTCCACGAAGAACTAAAGGAGGTTATACCCGTGGAAAAAGTGACAAAGAGTCAGCAGCTTGCTGCTTATGTTGGCTCGCAAGCCGCTTACTTGGCTCACGGTGTGATTCAAGGGCGAGGAAATGCCTTGGCTCGCTTGGCAAATCTACGTCGAGGCGCCGGTAAATCTATGCGTCAGGCTCCTGAAGCATGGATGGAAGTCTTGAATCCTGTGGGAGACGGCGAAGGAAATTATCGTGCTTTCCCCGAAAATCTGCTGAGCTCGGGGGAGTACTTGACCCGTGAGGAGCGTGCTGCATTTACTGCGTTGACTCTCTTTGCAGTTCATCAGCAATCTCAACTTAAGCCTATGCATTACCACCCGGATGGTAAGCGCGGTGCAAGCTTCGGGTACGTTGCTGGCCAGCTGGTGTCTCGCTCTTCCGCATCTATGAAGAACCGTTTTGATGCGGTTTTGAAAGCCCGAGATGAGAAAGTCATGGCTGCTCATCTTCGTACGCTAGTGCAGCTCTTCCGGGTAGAAGGGTTGCCTCTGGATTACGGCAAGTTCGCAGTGGACTATGCCCGTCTGCTCAACCCCGAATACCGTGATTCTGTCATCCTGAGCTGGACCCGTGACTTTGCGTCTGGCTACCGTAATGTATCTACTACTCAGAAAGAGGAAAACTAATGTCGTTCTTTGTTGATATCCATGCTCTGCAGACCCTGCCTCCTTCGAACATTAACCGTGACGATACCGGCAGCCCCAAGAGCGCTATCTTTGGTGGTGTAGAACGTACTCGTGTGTCCAGCCAATCGTGGAAGTCTGTAATCCGCCGTGATTTTGAATGCCATTTGGATTCTGCAAAGATTGGTGTACGTACCCGCCGTATCGCTGATAAGGTAGTGGATCGTATTATTGAGCGTGATCCTGCGTTTGACCCTGACAAGGCTGAACTGGTAGTACGCGAAGCATTTAAGGCCGTCAAGATTAAGGTAGAAGATCCCAAGAAGGAAGGTGCTTCTCGCGGTGTTTCTAGCTACCTGCTTTTCCTGAGCAACCAGCAGATTGATCGTCTCGCCCAGGCAATTATTGATGCCGACGGCGAGAAGATTCCTGCAAAGGACGTTAAGGAAATTCTCGACACTAAGCACAGCGTAGATATTGCCCTCTTTGGCCGTATGCTGGCTGATGCTCCTGATTTCAACGTAGACGCAAGTTGTCAGGTGGCTCACGCACTGGGTGTACACGCTGTGGATACCGATTTTGACTACTTTACTGCGGTAGATGACTATGTGCGCAATGCTGATGACGAAAGCGGCGCGGGCATGATCGGTACCATCGAGATGGCTTCTTCCACTCTGTACCGCTACGCTACGGTCAACCTGAATGCTCTGGAAGCTAACCTGGGTGAACCGGCAGCGACTGTTGAAGCGGCTCTGGCATTTATCTCTGCATTCGTTGAGACCATGCCCACGGGTAAGCAGAATACTTTCGCGGCCCGTACTTTGCCCGAGGTTGTCGTAGTAACCATCCGTGATAACCGTCCGATTTCCTATGTGAATGCTTTTGAGAAGCCTGTTGTTGCTAAGGATAGCGGTCGCCGTCTGGAAGCAACTCGCGCACTCGCCCAGGAAGCACAGTCTATTCAGGAAGCCTACGGTTATGAACCGGTATCCTCGTATGTCTTTGCGCTGGGCGATCTGAAGGCTGAATTGGAAGGTCTGGGCGAAGAAGTAACCCTGCCGCAGCTGAAGGAAAAGCTTGAGGGTAAGCTGACCGAGTTGCTCTCTCAGGAGGCGTAAATGCCTACCCTGCTCCTCAAATTGAGCGGGCCTCTACAATCCTGGGGTACCCAGAGCCGCTACCGTCGTCGAGAGACTGATAGCATGCCGAGCAAGTCGGGTGTTATTGGTCTGCTTGCGGCAGCACTCGGTAGAGCACGAACTGAATCTGTGGATGACTTATCGTCTCTTGGTTTTGCGGTTCGTATTGACGCCCCTGGTCAAATGGTTCGCGATTATCAAACAGCCAAAGATTGGGCTCGCAAGCCCAATGATGACGCAAAGCTGTCAACACGATACTATCTTTCAGATGCCGTATTTCTGGTTGCCTTGGAAAGTGACGACCGAGCTTTCCTTGAACGCCTAGAATCCGCTCTGCGTGCGCCAGTATATCCTCTCTACTTGGGGCGCCGTTCGTGTCCCGCAGGATATGACATGGTGCCAGGCAAGGAATCGGCAATCCGTGAGTATTCCGCTGTGGATGCTCTACGTCATGAACCGTGGAATGTCGCTGAGCGTATCCGCCAGCAGAGCCCGAATCCTGTTCAGCTGCCGATTGTGCGTGAGTCTGCTTCGGGTGAAGACGGTTTGCTGGTGAACGATGTTCCGGTAAGTTTTTCTCCAGAACATCGCCAGTACCTTTCGCGTAAAGTCCTGACTGATAGCGTGCCCGTTACTGTTGAGAACCCGGACTCTCAGGTTCGTTCTTTTGATACTGTTGACTTCATGAGTTTTGTGCAGGAGGCATAGTGTATTTTTCACGATTTATGATTAATCCTGCTAAAGGAGGGGCACGTAAGCTACTCTCGAACCCGCAGGCTCTGCATGCTGCTGTTATGGCGACAAATCCACCGGATATTGACCTGAGCGATGGTCGTATTCTGTGGCGCCTTGACCGCTCTGAACATTCGTATACCTTGTATATGCTAAGCCCTGAGAAGCCTGATTTCTCGGCTTTGGTGGAACAGGCTGGCTGGGCAACTCGTCCTGGTGAGAGCGCACATTACGGTCGTTTGCTGGCGAAGCTTGAGAACGGTCAGGAATGGGCATTCCGCTTGGCGGCTAATCCTGTGAAGCGTGTTAGGAAAGACGATGGCAAGGAAAAAGTCTATCCTCATGTTACTCCAGCTCAGCAGAGCGCCTGGCTGCGTGAACGAGCCAAGCAGTGGGGATTTGAGATCGTTCCTGCCCCCAATCAGGCTCTTGAGGACGCACCTATGGTGAGTTCGCGACGAGATCTCGGCTTTGCCCGTAAAGATGTGAATCAGCAGAACCGTATCGGCAAAGTAACGCTGCGTAAGGCTCAATTTGATGGATATCTGCGGGTTACAGATGTCGATAAATTCCGTTATGCCCTGACCTATGGTATGGGGCGCGGTAAAGCTTACGGTTTGGGTCTGATGACTCTGGCACCGGTCAACCGATAAACTGCGGATCACTATCGGTGCTGAGAATATGCGGTGTGGGATATAACTAAATATCCTGCACCGCACATTCTTGTAATACATGTACACCATACTTTCAAGGAGGAATATATGATTGGTGCAACCCCACCCGCTCGAAAAGAATTAGTGCGTAGCTCTGAACGCATTTCTTATCTCTACGTAGAGGCAGCAAAAATTCACCGTGCCGATAATGCTATTACTATTACGGATCAAGACGGGGTAACCCATGTTCCCGCTGCCTCTCTATCTGCTCTTCTTTTAGGACCGGGTACGTCAATTACTCATCAAGCAATGACTGTCTTAGGAGATTGCGGAACCAGCGCAATCTGGGTAGGGGAGGAAGGCGTACGGTACTATGCACATGGTCATTCACCCGCTAAAACTTCCCATCTTTTGAGCACTCAGGCTGATAAAGTCAGTAATGCTCGTAAACGTTTATCTGTTGCTCGAACCATGTATGAATGGCGTTTCCCCGGTGAAGACGTGAGCGGTTTATCGATGCAGCAGCTGCGCGGTCGCGAAGGGGCACGTGTGCGTAGGGTATATCGTATGTGGTCTCAAAAGACGGGCGTTGAATGGTCTAAGCGTGAGTTTGACCCAAATAATTTTGAGGGGGGAACGGCTATTAATCAGGCGCTTTCTGCCGCTCATGCTTGTCTATATGGAATTGTGCACGCCGCCATAGTGTCTCTGGGGTGTTCACCCGGACTGGGGTTTGTGCATACCGGAAACACGCGTTCTTTTGTGTACGATATCGCGGATTTGTATAAGGCTGATGTCTCTATTCCTGCAGCATTTGAAACTGTTGCTGCTCTAGAACCAGGTGAGGACGTCGGCTCAAAGGTTCGCCGTGCTGTGCGTGATCGAATCCGCGAGCAGAAAATCATGGTGCGTATTGTGGAAGACATTAAGCGTTTGCTTGACCGAGAGGAATTTGACGAGAACGACGCAAGTGATGGCGATTTGATGCTGTGGGATGGCAAAGGTACAGTGTCGGCTCGTATTAACCATGGTTCTTTCCATGATTCTCAGACTGATTCTGAGTAAGGGGATAGAACTATGATTGTTGTGGTTCTAACTGCATGTCCAGCAGGTCTGCGTGGTGATTTAACTCGATGGCTTCTTGAAATAAGCGCTGGTGTGTTTATCGGTAAAGTAAGTGCGCGTATTCGTGAACATTTATGGGAACGTATTATGACGACTTGCAGTGACGGCCGTGCACTCATGGTGTACACAACGAATAATGAACAGGGTTTCGATTTCAAGGTACATCGCCATGAGTGGGAGCCTATTGACTATGACGGTGTGCAGCTGATTCGACGTGTATCGACCGCTCAAAAATTCACTCCCAAAAGAGGATGGAGCAACGCCAGCAAGTATCGGCGCGCTAGAAGAAGATACTAGAAAACATGGGTCTTTCATGCTCAAAATTTGAGCTATACTTAGTCGTGGCTCCAGGCTCCAAACTTAATGAAAAATGCCGACCCAGGGGATAAAACCCCAGGTCAGCAAGTATGCTCCCCGTACACACGGGGATGAGCCGGTTCTGTACTCTGCCCGCCGGTTATTAGCGCCATGCTCCCCGTACACACGGGGATGAGCCGTTGGATGCGCAGAAGGCGGCTCTGAAGGCTCCATGCTCCCCGTACACACGGGGATGAGCC
>NZ_JAUNVZ010000006.1:113813-171328 GCF_030540545.1 Rothia sp. (in: high G+C Gram-positive bacteria)
ATGCTCCCCGTACACACGGGGATGAGCCGAGGCTCAGGCGGGCCTTACAGAGGCTGTGGGTATGCTCCCCGTACACACGGGGATGAGCCGATTGAGGGCTTTGCGGAATGCTTCTTTGAACTATGCTCCCCGTACACACGGGGATGAGCCGCACAGCAGGCTAGCGTTGAGCATAATGCTCAGATGCTCCCCGTACACACGGGGATGAGCCGTGGCCGAATTCAACGGAGGCAGCAGCGTTGATATGCTCCCCGTACACACGGGGATGAGCCGAATGAGATCATGGCCGCGCGCCTGCCCTCTTCATGCTCCCCGTACACACGGGGATGAGCCGCGTTCGCCAGGCTGAATACCGGCGGCAACTGCATGCTCCCCGTACACACGGGGATGAGCCGGCCACCGGTGCGGCTAATCGCTTTAGCCAGCTATGCTCCCCGTACACACGGGGATGAGCCGGGGTAGTCTTCAGCCATCTCGTCGGAAATGGTATGCTCCCCGTACACACGGGGATGAGCCGGATTACCGGGGCGTGTGGTATAAGCTGGGTTTATGCTCCCCGTACACACGGGGATGAGCCAGTCATCTATAACCTGGTGCGTATTATCTTCGGTATGCTCCCCGTACACACGGGGATGAGCCGTCGACCTCAGCAAGCGGTACAACTCGCTCACCAATGCTCCCCGCACCTGCGGGGGTGAACCCTATATTAGGGTTGGAACCTGAAGGTTCTCCACTTGTTCCCCGTATATATGGGGATGTTGCATACATAGTACATTGATACATGAGCCGATACCCAGAGAGTAGCGTTTCTGGGATCGCTTGCGCGATCCTTTTGCCTGGACTGAAGAGCATCGTCCCATGCGGGATCTAAAGGTCTGGTATGAATCCTGCAATCAGGCATAGGCTGGGGTTTTTTCTATCAGGCCTCGCAAGCTTCGGCCGGATAGAAAGCCGCAGTCTAGCCGGATTGTATAGGGGTCATCATCCCATGCGGAGTGCGGTCGGGGTGTGGAAATTAGAAGAGATGACCCGGGAGGCGAGGGTAGCGGGGAAGCGGTTTTGCGTTCGTCAGGCGTGCAAAGAAGACTCGTAGATAACGCGAAGAATCAGAGCTGGCGGCGGTAGTGCCCCCCGGTGCATTGTCTAGAACCAGCGCATCCCTGAAATAATGGGCGCGGCGCACAAAAGGCTCAATATTCACTTCAATACCCAACCAGCGCAGCAGCAGTACCGTAAAAAGAGCCGAAGTGCGCGTATTACCCTCACGGAATGGGTGCGCATGCCATACTCGGGACACAAAACCGCGCGCCACAGCCACGCGATCAGCCGTCTCCAAAGCGAACCAGTCGACCGACACAGCAGACTCAAACTCGCCCGCAATTAGCCGCGGCAACTCCACCGCAGGAGCATACGCCACCGAAGCGCCACCGAGCACACGCTCCCGCTTCGCCAAATCAATAGAGCGAAAGGCGCCCGCACGAGAATCCTCCGGAATAAAACCCTCAAAAAGATATTTATGTAAGCGCAGCAAAAACTCAGGAGATAGCTCAAACTCCAGAGGAGACTCGAATAATAATCTCGCTATACGAGTCGCCACAGTATCCGCCTCACGCGCACGATACGATAGGCGATCACCGTAGTTCAAATGGTAATTGTGTAGAGCCTGAAAAATACTTTCAAAATTCAACTCCCCGGCACTATGGCGCTTCGCCAGCGAGCGCATAAACCGAGTCACCTTCAAACCATCCGTCGCCTGCAGACCAAAAGCTACACGCCATACCATATCAATACTCGCCATGCTTCTATACTATCGGCGGTATGGGTGTGGGAGCCAATAACCCTGTGGAGAAAGGCGGCCACCTGCTGGTGGTGTCAGTGTGGGAGTATAAAATAGTGTAAGTGCCTAGAGAATCACCGCATACCTTTTGAATACTACAAAACCCCCGCAGGGCAAGTACCTAGCGGGGGTTCGCACTATTACGACTTAGTGACCAAAGGGATCCGGGTCAATGCCGGGCATCCAGGATCGGCCGTCAAGATTCCAGCCCTCACGGCGGATAACCTTCTTAGCCTTCTTTGACCAGTGCTCATTCAGGCGGTTCACGTACAGTTTGCCGTCCAGGTGGTCGGTCTCGTGCTGCATGCAGCGTGCAAACCAGCCGGTTGCCTCAAAGCGCAGGGGGTTACCGTCAGCGTCGAAACCGTTCACGGTTACCCATTCGGCGCGCTTGAGGGGGAAGCCATAGCCGGGGAAGGAGAGGCAGCCCTCTTCCTCCTCGTGCGGGTCGGGGTCGGCGGTGCTGATCTTACCCAGGGTCAGCACAGGGTTGATCACCACGCCACGCGCGGGCACGCCGTCTTCGTTGTCCATCTGGTAGGTGAAAATACGCAGACCGACACCGATCTGGGGTGCTGCAAGACCCACGCCGTGGGCTGCGTCCATGGTTTCGTACATGTCCTCAATGAGCTGCTTGAGCTCATCGTTGAATTCGGTCACGGGCGCCGCGGGGCGGTGTAGTACCGGGTTGCCGTGAATAACAACAGGACGAATAGCCATGGTTTATCCTTTGCGACTAGGGGAGTATGCGGGTCAAATGGGTAAAAGAAAAGGTCGTTATAGCCTGTGCCATAACGACCTTTTCACTCGGGGTGATCGACGGGGGTTGAACCCGCGACCTCCTGGACCACAACCAGGCGCTCTGCCAACTGAGCTACGACCACCATGTGCCTTCAAGTTCCCTTGCTTGGCAACAGGTAATACTATACGGCAGTTTGGGAGGTGGTGCAACTCGATAGCAGGTGACTCTGCTCACTTAGCTTATGTGGGTCTCTATGCTTCATCTCCGGGTAGTGCCTGACGCTCAGCACTGACCTGACGCGCAATAGCAGCCGCAGCGGTCGAATCCGGACCCTCGGGCACAAAAATAGCGCGACGATAATACTTCAGCTCATCAATAGAATCGCGAATATCGCCCAGCGCACGATGATTACCGGTCTTCGCCGGGGCAGCAAAACGAGCCGCCGGGAACCAGCGAGCCGCCAGCTCCTTAATCGTGGACACATCAATCACACGATAGTGCAGGTGCCCCATAACAGCCGGCATGTACTTCTCCAAGAAACGCTTATCCATGCCCACCGAATTACCGCCCAGCTGTGCCTTGCCCGAAACAGGCACGTACTTCTTCACATACGCCAGCACAGCCTCCTCAGCCTCAGCCATGGAGACGCCGTGGGGGATATCCTCCAGCAGACCGGAGGACTTATGCATATTGACCACAAAGTCATCCATATTTTCCAGGGCGCCTTCCGAGGCCTCGTCACCGGGCTTAATAACCAGCTGTACACCCTCACCCAAAATATTCAGGTCGGCGTCGGTGACCAGTACGCCCACCTCAACCAGGGCGTCACGGTTTACATCCAGACCGGTCATCTCGCAATCGATCCACACAATACGTTCACTAGAAATACTCATGCTCCCACTCTACCGCCAAAAGCCCCCGTGCGCCCGCGACATAGCATCCGGCGGCACACAAACTCGCCCAATGCTTAAAGATTCAAGTACCACTCACGCCCGGTGGGATATGATAGTAAGGCACAAGCCCGCCCATACACCCCGTATCGCGCGGGCACACACGCCCCAACGCCGGTAGGCGACGCCCACGGAAAGGTCACGCAATGCCCCAAGCACCCGCGCACCACGCCCCCAGCGCCGTCCCCGAACCAGAAGCCAAAGACCTCAAATCCGCACGCAGAGCAGCCCGCCGCGAAGACTACCGCAGCGGTCACCGCCTGCGCACCCTCATCGTCGGTACCCTAGCATCCCTGATGGTCACCTTCGGTTCCATTGGTGTGGGCTGGCTGCCGGAAGTAACCGTCTGGATGCGCTACGAATTCGTGCGTACCATGCGCCTGGAAGTGCCCTGGGTCATCACCAGCATTGTGAGCATCTCCCTGGGTGCCATGATCCTCTGCCGCGAATGGCTGCGCATCTACCAGAAATTCGACCGCTGGAACACCCCCGGCGCCATGCGATGGATGGCAGCCGTAGTCACCTGCTGGTCACTGCCGCAAGTCTTCGGGTTCATTCTCTTTAGCCGCGACGTGTTCTCGTACTATGCCCAGGGCGTGGTCAGCGCTAACGGCCTGGACCCCTATGTGCACGGTGTTTCCTCCATTAATAACTACCTGCAAAAGGGCGCCGACACCATGTGGGCAGAGTCCCCACCGCCCTACGGCCCGGTCTTTATTAAACTCGAAGAGTTCATTGTCCGCATGGCTGACGGCAATATTGACCTGGGTATTTTCTACTTCAAATTGCTAGCAGTCCTGAGCGTCATCGCGATCCTGTACTTCGTGGTCAAAATCGCGCAGCTGCAGGGTAACGACCCCGTACGCTCCCTATGGCTGGTTGGCGCGAACCCGCTGTTCATGTTCGTGTACATCTCCAGCGCACACAATGACGCGCTCATGACCGCCTTTATGATCGCCGCCCTGTACGTGGCGCGCCGCTGGCGAAACCTCGCCGGAGGCATCGCCGGCGTGAGCCTGGTGGCACTCGGCGTCGCGGTCAAACCCCTGGCGCTGATTGTGCTGCCTTTCGTGGGTCTGCTCTGGGCGGGTAAGAAGCCCGGCTGGATCAAACTCTTTAGCATTTGGGCTCTATCCCTGGTGATTCTCATGGCTGAAATGGCTGCCATGGGTGCCGTTAGCGGCCTGGGATTTGGCTGGGTTAAGGCACTATCCACCACCACCGGCCAGTTCATTCTTTACACCCCGCTCGGTGCACTCCTGGGTATCAGCTGGATGTTCACCACCCCCGAAACCTTCAAAACCGTGGTGCAGCCCCTGGTTGAACTCTTCGGCAAACTCGTCGGCTTCGGCGGCGTGGTAGCCCTGGCGTTTATTGGACGTGACCGCGATATTATTCGCCGCGCCGGCATGGCAATCATCTGGATGCTCATCTGGAGCCCTATGATCCAATCCTGGTACCTGATGTGGGCCATTCCGATCTTCATGGCAACCGGCCTGCGTTCGCGAGCATGCCTGGTGTGGTACTTCTTCAGCACCCTGTTCTTTGTCGCTTATGCGGTGATTGACCAGTTGAATGTCTCTCCCTACCTGGAGAATTTCGATGGTCAAATGGGTCGCTTTATTGCAAGTATCGTCTGCTGTGTATACGTTGGCTACCTGATTCTGCTCGACCCGGGCACCAATAGGCTGCTACGCGGAGGTATTCGTATCGCTGAGATTCGACGCACCTTCTGGCGACTGACCATTGCACTGGGTATTAGCGAGCCGGTGATTCGCTGGCGTCAGCGAGCCCGCGCTAAGAAGGCGTCACGTGCCGCTCTTAAGGCTGGGTCTGAGTCGTAGGGTTGGTCTAGCTCGATACGGTTTAGCGCAGTGAAATCCCTAGTCAACGGCTAGATAATACCGTCCCATCTAACAAAAGCCCCCGGCAGCCACGCCGGGGGCTTTTCGTAGGCTATACTGTTCATGCTCAACTCAGACACGCACTCTACGCCCGGGAGAACATAGTGGCATCACGCTCATCTAAGAACCAGAATATTGACCTCAAAGACCTGCAGAAACTCGCCAGCGCCGCACAGGGTGTTGCCGCGCAGGTTCCCTTTTTGCAGCGCAAACGTAACCTGTACATCCTGATCGCAATTGTTGTGGTTCTGCTGCTGGTTGTCGGCGTGATTTACATGGGTCAGCGTGGCACCGGCGGGTTTGGCTCCTCCCAGTCCAGCTCCAGTGCCGACGCGGACGAACCGAACGTCAAAACTGAGAGCATTGACCAGGTCAAAAACCCCTATAAGGAGGTTGACCCCGCAACCGCGCTCGCACCGGATCTGGCGACCGTGAAGAAGGAACTCTCGGGTCTGCCGGTCAAGGCGAAGGCATCTAAGGAGGGCTACTCCCGTGAGCAGTTCGGCCTGGCGTGGGATGATGTGGATCAGAACGGTTGCGATACCCGTAACGATATTCTGCGCCGCGATTTGACCGATGTTCGTTTCAAGGTGGGCACTCGCGCCTGCACCGTGATCACCGGCAAGCTCGCCGACCCGTACACCGGCAAGAATATTGAATTCAAGCGCGGTAAGAACACCTCCACCGCGGTTCAGATTGACCATATGGTGGCTCTGTCGGATGCGTGGCAGTCCGGTGCGCAGGAGATTAGCGAGGAGCAGCGCCGAGCCCTGGCGAACGACCCGGAGAACCTGGTGGCTGCTGACGGCCCGGCGAATATGCAGAAGTCCGACTCGGACGCCGCGAAGTGGCTGCCGTCGAATAAGTCCTACCAGTGCACCTACGTTGCACGTCAGGTGCACGTGAAGGCAAAGTACAAGCTGTGGGTGACTTCTGACGAGAAGAAGGCAATGGAGGGCGTGCTCAATGGCTGCAAGTCTACCAATCCGGGTAAATAGCCTGTACCGAGTCTGAAACGGCTGATTTATTTGATACTCTAGTGTGTATCCGCCTCAGTAGCTCAGAGGATAGAGCAGGAGCCTTCTAATCTCTTGGTCGGGGGTTCGATTCCCTCCTGGGGCGCGGTTGACCCGCTGTGACTTAGTCACGGCGGGTCTTCTTTGTGTCTAGGGATAGCTGGAGCAGGTGCCGTTGTCGTTTCTCTGCAGTCTGGGGTTCCGCTAGGGTTCTGGGGCGCGGTTGACCCGCTGTGTTTTTACACGGCGGGTCTTTTGTTTTGCGTACCTTCCCGCGTTGCGAATAGTATTTTTCGTCGCGAGGGGTGTCTTCCCTCGCGATGAAAAATACTATTCGCGACGTGAAGGGGTATGTCTGATATCCCGCATGGGATGAGCCTCTTTAGCCCAGGTAAGAAGCTTACGCAAGTGACCTCGGAAACGTTACTGCCTGGGGCTCGTCCCATGCGTGTACTGACAATCTGTGAGTGTAGATAGTGCTCATTGAGTCATGTAATACATTACTCAATAGACATTTTGTGCACTCACAGCCTGTCGATAAGTGTTATACGTTGCGCATGGGACGATGCAAGGGCGTTGCGCTTCAGGGCTCACTTGTGTCCCAGCCCTCCCGGATCTGAAGAGCATCATCCCATGCGAGTCTTATACGCATTCAACCGGAGCAGAAGCAAAATACCAGACAGCGGTTCAGAAATCATCTAGATACGTCGTAATCCTGCCTCAGAAACTCAGAATGTATGGATAATCGTAGCCTGTTAGACTGTATAGGTTATGACTGAAACACAGACTACTCGCAGGCGTTTTGCAACCCTGCCGATGGTACCGCGCGCCCCATGAGCCGCACCGCGTTGCCTCGACTTTGGAACTTTTCTTTGACCTTGTTTTTGTGATTGCGGTCGGTATTGCCGGCACTCAGCTGCACCATGCGTTGAGCCACGGCCATGTTTTCCCGGGCGTAATGGCGTTTTTGTTTATTTTCTTCTGCATCTGGTGGGCGTGGATGAACTTCACCTGGTTCGCTACCGCCTTCGATAATGATGACTGGGTGTACCGCGCCATGACCTTCTTGCAGATGGGTGGCGTGCTCACCATGGCTGCGGGTATCGCACCGTTCTTTGAATCGAACGATATTGTGGTGGCCGCTACCGGTTATGTGATTATGCGCGTGGCCATGTGTGCCCAGTGGGTGCGTGCGGGTATGAACAACCCCGAGTATTCGCGTGTTGCGTACACCTACGCTGCTGGTATTGCGATCATGCAGGTGTACTGGGTGATTAGCGGCATGATGCACCTGCCCGCCCCCTGGAATAGTGTTGCGTTGATTATCGGCATGGTGGGCGAGCTGAGCGTGCCCGTGCTTGCTGAGCGTAAGCAGCAGACTCCCTGGCATGCGCATCATATTACGGAGCGTTACGGCCTGTTCACTTTGATTGTGTTGGGTGAGTCGCTGCTCGGTAGTGCGAATGCGATTATTGCGGGCGTGAATGAGGGCCACCTGGATTGGCGTTTGATTGCTATTGCTGTGATGGCGCTGGTGGTTGCCGGCGGCATGTGGTGGATTTACTTCTGGGGTGAGCATCATATTGCTATTGGTGGCGTGGGTGAGACCCTGCCCTATGGTTACCTGCATTACCTGATTTTTGCTGCTGCCGGTGCGTATTCGGCGGGTGTGGAGCTGATGATTGACGTGGTGAGTCATCAGGCGCACGGTATTGACCGTGTGACGGCTGCGTATGCGCTCGCTATTCCGGTGGCTGTGTTTGTGATTGTGGTGTGGGCGCTGGTGATTCGCCGTCAAGCTAAACCTGTGGTGACCGGCGTGATTCACGCTTCGGTGGTGTTGATTTTGATTGACCCGCTGATTCCGGTGCCGGCTGTGCTGACCATTATTGCGATGATCGCGATGGTGTGGGTGCTGGTGGTTAATGAGCCGGTAGCTGATGATTCCGAGCAGCATGCACAGGTTGAGGCTGCTTAGCCTGTAGAGGCTTAGTCTTTTATCGGATATTTTTCTGGAGGCGGTCCGTTACCCGTGTGGGTGCGGGCCGCTTTTTCGTGCCTTGGTGTGGGTTGCGGGGTCGGCGTTTCACCTCGCGAATAGTTATCGCCGTCGCGAGGGGTGACTTCCCTCGCGATGAAAAATACTATTCGCGACGCGGTAAGGGGAGGGAATAATCTGGGGTGTAATGGGGCTGGCGCGCTGAGTGCCTTTGTCATAGTTTGGGGAGTATGACTGATTATTACTGCCGTGGGTGGTGGGGTTGGGATACTCGGGGCAGTGTTTTTGAAATATGAGGGCGTATTTTTCAAATGCTATCCACAGGTGCGGGTCTTTGTTAGGAAACACCGCGTTTATCCACAGCCCTACGTATAGAGACTAAAAATTCCTGTCAATCTTGGGGTATCCCGAAAGATTAAGGAGTTAATCATGAATGATATGGTCACGATTCACGGCTTTGTTGCCACCGCCCCGACCACGCGCCTGATGCCCAGCGGCGCGCCGGTCACGAATTTCCGTCTGGGTAGCACGCCCCGCTGGTTTAATTCTTCCACCGGTTCCTGGCAGGAGGGCGAGACGAATTGGTATACGGTGGCCTCTTTCCGTCGCCTGGCGAAGAATGTGCAGGCGAGCGTGCAGGTGGGTCAGCCTCTGATTGTCACGGGCAAGATCGCGATTAAGAACTGGACGACTAAGGAGGGCGTGCCCGCCACCGCAGTGAATATTGAGGCGTCCTCGGTGGGTATGGATTTGAATTTTGGTACGAGTTCTTTTGCTCGTTCTGTGGGTGCCGCTCCGGTGCCCGATGAATCCTATAGCGCTGACTACACTGCGCAGCCTGCTCAGAATGGTCAGTTTCAGCCTGCGGGTCATCAGCAGACAGCTACCCAGCATGGCAGGCAGATGAGCTACCCCTGGGGACAGTCTGGAGCGGGGCAGTCGGAACATGCCGGAGAGGATAATACTGGGCCAGCCCCGGTGGCCGAATCCCAGGTAGGTGAGACCCCAGCGCAGAAGTCGGAGGGGGAGAATCTGACGCAGGCGAAGCACACCGACACTAAGCAGCAGGGGCAGGCGAGCGGTGCCTCCGCATTCTTTGCTGAAGGTGCAGATGATGATACGCCGCCCTTCTAAGATGCACTGCTCAACTTCTAAGGTGCTCTGCTTAACGGGTGCCGTTCACGATGCGCCGTTCAAAACGCGCAACTTAAACGAGTGCAGCTCAAAGTACCGCCCCAAAAGGAGCACCACTCAAAACCTAGAGTCTGCACAACGGCATCTATTTCATAGCTCTATGCTTGAAGACCCGGGCGTGTATCTGGCATAATGAGTGTTTGTATGTATCGGGCACGCCCCTGCCGCAGGGGGAAGAGCGACCAACGGTACATGCCACCGGGCACCAATCCTGCCCGGGTCTTCAATTTTTCTCAACGTGCATGCGTTGAGCCCTATCTGAACCTTTTGACCTGCGGCAGATGGTTTCTGGAGAGTAATATGCAGACTCTTGACTTCCTGGATAAGAAGTCCCTCCGCAACGACATCCCCGAGTTCGGCCCCGGCGATACCCTGAATGTTCACGTGAACATTGTTGAAGGTAAGAACAGCCGTGTGCAGGTCTTCAAGGGCTTCGTTGTTGGTCGCCAGGGCGCAGGCGTTCGCGAGACCTTCACCGTTCGCAAGATTTCCTCCGGTATCGGCGTTGAGCGTACCTTCCCGGTTCACTCCCCGGTTATCGAGAAGATCGAGGTCGTAACCCGCGGTGACGTTCGTCGTGCGAAGCTGTACTACATGCGTGATCGTCACGGTAAGGCTGCTCGTATCCGCGAGAAGCGCGAGTTCTAATTCGGAACTACGCCGTAACGTAACACAAAACCCGTCTCTATTTCAGAGGCGGGTTTTGCGCTTTAAGCGCGTCTTTTCGGCTCTCTTCAGTCGGTAACGAGCATTAACGGGTACAATGCTATAAGAGAGTACACCCTAAATGAAAGGTTGTCGTCCATGGCTGATACCAGCACTACGAACCCGGATGATCCGAACTACCAGCCTCAGAGCCGCCGCGAGCGCCGCGAATTGGAAGAGCGTCGCGCTGCCGCTGAGAAGGCTGCACAGCACGCTGATGCTCAGGCTGAGAAGGATGCCTCCAGTGAGGATACCGGCGTAGCTCTGCACGCTGAGGTTGAGGCTAAGCAGGCGGCAGCTGATCGTACGCAGGCTAAGGAGCACGAACGCTCTTTAAAAGCCGAATCTCAGGGTTCTTCCGAGGACTCTGACCAGGATTCTAAGGATTCTGATAAAGGATCCGAGGATAAGAACTCTTCTAAGCGCTCTCTCTTTGGGCGCGTCAAGAAAGAAGAGAAGGACCGTCTGACTCTCGCTCAGGCACGCGAAGAGAACCGCGTCAATGAGTGGGCATGGGCTCAGGTCAAGGACTACGGCTCGATCCTGCTGTACGCGCTGATTATTGCCTTTGTTATTAAGACTTTCCTGGTCCGCGGCTTCTATATCCCCTCGGGTTCTATGGAGAACACCCTGCAGGTTAATGACCGCGTGTTCATTAATGTTGCCGGTAGCTATTTCTCCGAGCCTAAGCGCGGCGACGTGGTGGTCTTTAAGGATTCGCAGGGGTGGATTCCCACCCAGCAGAAGGGCAGCAACCCGATCCAGTCCGGCCTGTCCTTTGTGGGTATTTTGCCGGATACTTCCTCGAACTACCTGGTCAAGCGTGTGATTGGTGTGGGCGGCGACCATATTGTTGCTGACGGCAAGGGCAAGATTACGGTCAATGGTGTTGAGATTACCGAGCCGTACCTGCACCCGGGTTCGAACCCTTCGGATATTGCTTTTGAGGTGACTGTTCCCGAGGGTAAGTATTTCATGATGGGTGACCATCGTGACCGTTCGGGCGATTCGCGTTTCCACCTGGCTGATAACCACGCTTATATCGATAAGAGCGATATTCAGGGTGTTGTGTTTGTGATTGCTTACCCGCTGAACCATTTTGGTTTGCTGGAGGATCAGAGCAAGGTGTTTGAGAACGTTCCGAACGCTCGTTAAACGTTCTTGCTTTTAGCCTGATTGAAGGCGGCGAGTGCGGTGCTGATGCGCTGCGCTCGCCGCTTTTTGTGTGCTCGGAATGTTTGAGTTGGCAGGGTTCAGATGCGCTTTTCGATCCTGTCGGGAGGGTAGAGCGCGTATGCCGGTGCGCGCAGGCTGCGGCTCATAGGCTAGAGTAGAGACTAAGCAGATATCCTAGAGGGCACAGGAGAGAGGGGAGTAGCATGGCGAATCAGAGCACATCAAAGACAGCAAAAGCACCCGCCCCGAGCGCCGATTTGGAGTATGAGAGCGGGCTGTGGTCGCGCGGATACACCCGTGTCGCCGGTATGGATGAGGTGGGTCGCGGCTCCCTGGCGGGCCCGGTGAGCGTAGGGGCGGCGATTCTGCCCGCCGGAACCCAGCTTGAGGTGGGTGGCCTGATTGATTCTAAGGCTCTAAGCCCTGCCCGCCGCGAGTCGATGGTTCCGCAGATTGGCGCCTGGTTGGAGCATAGTGGTGGCGCGGTGGCGGTGGGTCATACTCAACCCGAGGAGATTGATTCGCTGGGTATGACTCTGGCTTTGCGTCTGGCGGCTCAGCGTGCCCTGGCGCAGCTGGCTTCCCATGGTTTTGTCCCCGATGCGGTGCTTCTGGACGGTAAGCACGATTGGTTCACCCCTCCCGAACCCGATTTATTCGGCGATCTTGACCCGGCGCAGGCCCATTACGCTCTGTTGGCGGCGCGCGCCTGGGGCGCGGCGGGAGCCACCTCCGCCCCTGAGGACCTGCCGGTGACTATGGTTATTAAGGGTGATTATCGTTGCGCGTCTATTGCTGCCGCCTCGGTGGTGGCTAAGGTGGAGCGTGATGAGCTCATGGATGCCCTGGACGAGCAGCACCCGGGCTATGGTTGGGCGAAGAATAAGGGGTACGGTTCGGCGGCGCATCGCGCGGCGATTGAGTCGCAGGGCGCGAGCGTGCAGCACCGTCTATCCTGGTCGCTACCGGTCACCGATGAACAGAGAGAAGCCGCCTATGCGGCACGAGCAGCTGGAAAATAGGAGTACATCATGAGCGTTGAGGATCTGGAAAACTATGAGGTAGCCTCTCAGCTGGCACTCTACCGCGAGTATAAAGACGTGATGGCTCTTTTCTCCTATGCGGTGGAGACCGAGCGCCGTTTTTATCTGACCAATAAGGTGGAGGTTACGCCCCGCCCGGTGGGGGACACCGTCTATTTTGAGGTGCTCATGACCGATGTGTGGGTGTGGGATTTGTACCGCACCAATCGTTTTGTGAAGACTGTGCGCGTATACGCTATTCACGATGTGAATATTGAGGAGCGCCTGCCGAATCAGGAGTTCTCTGTGCCCGATTTGCCCGCTGTGGATGCGCTGGGTGGTGCGGATACTCTGCAGATTCCCGATGATTTGAACGGGTTGGATCAGCTGGGCGGTAGCGATAGCTCGGATAATTCGGGCGAGAATACCGGCGATTTCCCCGCATAGGGCGCTAAAGCACCCTGTCATAATGCGTCATAATTCCCGTCATAAACTCGTGACTAACGGGCTGTTTTAGGTGGTAATACATCTAAAACAGCCCGTTTTTCTGTGGATAACTTTGACTTTGATAGTTTTCACCGCATTTATCCACAGTTTTAAAATTCACCCCGAAAAATCCACAAAAATTCTGCCATGCTCTGCATATACACGTGCCACGCCCGTCAGCATACATAGCGGGCGCAGCGCACTCCGATAACGCTGAGCAGAAAGAGAGAAGCACCATGGCAGAGCATCAAAACCCCAAGCGCATCCGGCGAACAGCGGCAGCCCCAAGCCAGTACCACCCGAAACATATGCGCGTGGGTGCCTGGGGCGAGCGGACCGCCTGCGCCATTCTCGCCAGCCTGGGTTACAGAATTATTGAGCGCAATTGGCGCCCGAGCCCTGAGAGCAACCCGGAACGTATCCGTGGCGAAATCGACGCTATTGCTATTTCTCCCGAGGATGAACTGGTCATTATTGAGGTGAAAACCCGCTCCTCCCTGGACTTTGGTCACCCGCTGACCGCCTTTAACCGCGATAAGGGCAAGCGCACCCGTCAGCTGGCGTTTATGTGGGCGGGTCAGCAGGAACACCTTGATTTTAGGCTCATGAGGGTAGATGCCGTGGCGGTCACTGGAACTCCGGAACATTTCACCTTTGAGCACGCAAAGGCGGTGGCGTAAATGGGTTTTGCACGCACCTATTCGGTGGCGCTGGTAGGTCTTGCCGGCAGCATTGTGGAGGTTCAGGCGGATATTTCATCCAATATGCCCGGCTTTGTGCTGCTGGGCCTGCCCGATACCGCTCTGGCTGATTCTAAGGAGCGGGTTCGTGCCGCGGCGGAGAATTCCGGTATGGCTCTGTGCCCGCGCCGTCTGACTATTAATCTGACTCCGGCGACCCTGCCCAAGCGCGGTACTGCTTTTGATGTGGCGATTGTGGTGGCGGCTTTGCAGGCTGAGGGGCGCCTGCGGGTGAGCGGCGATTGTGTCTTTTTGGGCGAGGTGGGTCTGGATGGCTCCTTGCGCCCTGTTCCGGGTATTCTGCCGGCGGTTAAGGCCGCGGCGGATGCGGGGCATTCCCGCGTGGTTGTGCCGGAGGAAAATATGGCGGAGGCTCAGCTGATTGAGGGTATTGCCGTGAGCGGGTTTAGCTGTTTGGCTCATCTTTTCGCGGCTCTGGATTCTAGCGAGAAGCTGCATGAGCCGGCGCGTGCGGCAACCCCTGCGCGTACGGTCAATACCGATACTCACCTGCTGGCTAAGGATATGTCCGATATTGCCGGTCAGGCGCAGGGGCGTTTTGCCCTGGAGCTGGCGGCTGCCGGTGGGCACCACATCCTTTTTAAGGGCCCGCCCGGTTCGGGTAAAACCATGCTTGCCGAGCGTCTGCCGACCATTTTGCCCGAGCTGGATACCGAGGCGGCCATGGAGGTTACCGCCATTCGTTCCCTGTGCCTGGAGAATGAGCGTCTGGAGGCTCTGGTGCGCACCCCGCCTTTTGAGGCACCGCACCATAGCGCGAGTGCCCCGGCGATTCTGGGCGGCGGTTCGGGTATTCCTCGCCCGGGCTGCGTATCGAAGGCTCATCGCGGTGTGCTCTTTTTGGATGAGGCTCCCGAGTTCAAGCGCACGGTACTTGATTCTTTGCGTCAGCCTCTGGAATCGGGTGTGATTACTCTGGATCGGGCGGCGGCTTCGGCGACCTACCCGGCGGCTTTTCAGTTGGTTATTGCCGCGAACCCCTGCCCCTGCGGTAAGAATACGGGTACGGGTTTGGAGTGTACCTGCTCTCCTAGGGAACGTAAGGGCTATTTTGGGCGCCTTTCCGGGCCTCTGCTGGATCGTATTGACTTGAATTTGAGTGTGCCGAAGGTATCTTCGGCTGAGTTGGGGTTGAGCGGTACGGGGGAGAGTAGTGAGGTGATTCGCCGCAGGGTGCAGCAGGCGAGAGCGGCTCAGGCTCAGCGTTTGCGCGAGTTTGGGGTCTCTCTCAATGCCCAGACGAACGGCAGGATTTTGCGTGGCCCGCTCAAGCTGGATAGTTCCCTGACTAAGGATTTGAATGCGGCGGTGGATAATAATTCGCTCACGGCGCGCGGCTATGATCGGGTGCTGCGTACTGCCTGGACTTTAGCTGATTTGGATGGTGCGTCCTCTCCCAGCGCTGAGCATGTGCAGTTGGCGCTCTTTTTACGTCAGCAGGGTGGCACGCTGAGTTAGAAGTGTTCGGTTTTGAATGAGCTACAGACCGAGCCGTTTATAGAACAATACACACGGTGATGTGAGTAATTTCTATGCGCTTCAGCGCCGCGAAGCGACACAGCAAAACAGGGTACATCACCACCTATAGATACCGTGAATAGAAAGGAACTAATTATGACGTCCTATGACACCCAACCATTCAATATCCACGAACAGCCGGGAATCAATAGCGCCTGGGCTGAACTGAATGCAATCCGACAGCAGCAGATGCGCAGCTTAGAAGGCGCCTACGCCTGCACCGGAGTTATTGAATGGGACGGGCGAAACCACCACGAAATGTACACCCGCATGGCGCGCGCTCGCATTGCCCGCATTGCAGAGCCCGCCGACCCCATTATTGCCGAGTGCATTGCGGTCTTCGGCCCGGTGATTACCTGCCATCTTTTGACTGAAAGGGATATGCGCCTGCGCGATATTATCACTCCCGAGATTTGGGAGAGCGGCGAACCCGACCCTGCACTGGCGCAGATTGCCTCTCGCGCCTGGGTGGGGGATGGCACCCATCCGGAACGCAGGGAAGCGGGATACCGCCCCGGCGAACACAGCATTGAGCGAGAAGATCTCATCAGGGCTCTGAAAGATCGTCGTAAGCGCTGGGCTGAGCGCCTGAGTATTGATATGCTGCGCGAAACTCAAATGGCTGAACACTGCTCCCTCTGGTACGCCATTCCCGAAGACCCCGACTTCCCGCTGCAACTGGCGGACTTGGGCGATAGCATTCCCTACGGCCTGTGGGGCAGGGGAGCGCGCGCCCGCCTATCTCAGCTCAACTCCAACCCGCGCACCCTGGCGGTGGTGGGTTCTCGGGACGCCACCGTATACGGCCAGAGCGCCACCGCCACTGTGGTTCAGCAGGCTATGCAACGCGGGGCGTGCATTATCTCCGGAGGCGCCTACGGCATTGATATTATTGCCCACCGCACCGCCCTGCTGGGAGAGGATCAGCTGCCTACGGTGGCGTTTATGGCGGGCGGTCTGGATCATTTCTACCCGGCGCAGAATATTCCCGTGCTGCAGCAGGTGGTCGAGCGTGGGCTGGTGCTCACCGAGGTCTCTCCCGGCTATTCGCCCACGCGCTGGCGCTTTTTGCAACGTAATCGTCTGATTGCAGCCCTGTCGGTGGCTACCGTGGTGGTGGAGGCGCGCTGGCGCTCCGGGGCTCTGAATACTGTTCATCATGCCCTGGAGCTCGGGCGTGATATTTGGGCTGTTCCCGGGCAGATTGACTCGCCTAACTCGGTGGGAACCAATACCCTGATTTCTAATCAGCTGGCTCAGATTCTGCTCAATGCCGCCGAGATCTTCCCCGAGGATTTAGGCAGCGCGGCCGCCCGCGATCAGGCACAGGAGGAACTCGAGGAAGAACAGAGTCGCCGCCCGCTCGATGATCTAACCCAGGTTCAGGGCAGGCTTTGGGATAGTTTGAGTTCGGCGAAATTCCGCCCTCTGGATGTTCTGCTGGGGGAGAGTGGCGTGGATATGCGTACCGCCGCCCTGCAGCTACAGGTCATGCGTTCGCGCGGGCTGGTGATTGAGCGCGATGGGCAGTGGCGCCGAGCCAATGCCCGCGAGCTCAAAGCGCTACGGGCTGCATAGTATGCTAGGGGTAGAGAAGAACCCGCCACATAGTAGATACGGTGGGTCAAGAGGACCGTGGAGAAAGGAGCTCATAGATATGTCGAACACTATTGGCACAGCTAGTAATAACACGGCTAATAAACTTGAGAGTAGTGCTTATCAGGGTAGCTCCTATGATGACTCCACCACGGATCTTCTGCCCGAAACCCCGCAGAAAACCAAGAAGCTAGCATCTGCGCACGATACCACCCGGCGCATACCCGGCGGCTCTGGCGCACCCCTAGATAGCGCCTCAGCAGCCTCAGCAGAAACCCCGGATAGCGTCCTGGAGAACCCCGAATACCTCTCCCGAGCCTTCGACCCCTATCTAGAGAGCTTTGAGCGGTACCTGCGATACGAAAAGCACCGCTCCGAGGCGACCATCCGCTCCTATATCTCTGACTTGCAGGAATTCTTCGGCTACGCCGCACGCCGCGGAACCCGCACCCTGGAGGGTATCGACATTACCCTCATCCGCTCCTGGCTGGGATATATGCACCGCGTGCGCAAAGCTAAAACCACCGTGGCGCGCCGCGGTTCAACCCTGCGCACCTTCTTCAACTGGGCAATGGAAGAAGAACTGCTCACCGAAAACCCCACGCGCGGCATGAGCGTACCCGCCAAAGACGCCTACCTGCCCGAAGTGCTCAGCCAAGACACCATGGAGCAGCTGCTGGATTCCTTACGCGAATCCTACCGTGCCGAACCGGATAATATTCGACTGCTGCGCACCTGGGCGGTGATTGAGCTGCTCTACGCCACCGGTATACGTATCTCCGAACTCGCCGGGCTGGATCTGGGCAGCGTACACCGCGAAGCGAAAACCGTGCGAGTTATCGGTAAGGGCAATAAAGAACGCGTGGTTCCCCTGGGTACCCCAGCGCTGAAAGTGCTGAACCTGTGGGTGCGTAAGGGGCGCGCTTCCTGGATTCCCGAGGGATCCTCCGGTATTACCGCGCTCTTTATTGGCCCGCGGGGCAAGCGCGCTAATGTTCGCCAGCTGCGAGAAGATATTAACCGCGTGCTACGAACCCTGGAAAACACGAGCGCTCGCGGCGCTCACGTACTGCGCCATTCCACCGCCACACACCTGGTCGATGGGGGCGCGGATATCCGCTCGGTGCAGGAGCTACTGGGTCACGCCTCCCTTGCCACCACGCAGATTTACACGCATGTGTCTATGGAGCGTCTGGCACAAACCTACGCCAGGGCGCATCCGAGGGCTTAGTGCTCTGCCCTGAATCGGGTTGCATAAGCACCCGCACAACAGCGGCGCGGGGGAGTCACACCTGAACCTGGGAGTTTCTTGAACATTGGTAGAATTTTGGCTCAAACTCTCAAGTGCCGCTGTAGATGCGCTAGAATAACTAAGTACACACTTGCGTGACGGCGACCTCGTAGCCGCCGCCAGCAGCATCCGGCACCGCAAGAAACGTCAAAACCTCCTGCGCCGGATGACCCAACCGAAGCGTTACGAAAGAGGCACCAATTGCGCGCACTAGTTTGCCCCGGCCAGGGTTCCCAGAAGCCCGGCTTCCTCACCCCCTGGCTCGACATTGACGGTGTACGTGAACACCTGCAGCGCCTCTCCGACGCAGCCGGTATCGACCTGATTCACTACGGCACCGAAGCCGACGAAGAAACCATTAAAGACACCGCCATCGCCCAGCCGCTCATCGTAGCAGCAGGTATTGTGACCGGTCGCCTGGCATTGGAACAGCTCGCAGGCGAAGAGCTCATTCTCGCAGGCCATTCCGTAGGTGAAATTACCGCAGCAGCCCTTGCCGGAGTACTCAGCGAAGAAGACGCCATGCGCTTTATCCGCGTACGTGCCAACGGCATGGCAGAAGCCGCAGCAGCTAGCCCCACCGGCATGGCAGCAGTGCTCGGCGGCAAAGAAGACGAAGTACGCGCAGCCATCGCTGAAGCAAACCTCGTGGCAGCAAACTCCAACGGCGGCGGCCAGATTGTAGCTGCAGGCGCCCTGGAAGACATTGAAAAGTTCGCCGTGAACCCGCCCGCACGCGCTCGCGTGATCCCCCTGAAGGTTGCAGGCGCATTCCACACCGCCGCCATGGCACCGGCACAGGCACCCCTGGCAGAATTCGCCGCAACCCTGAGCCCGGCAAACCCGCAGCACACCCTGCTGACCAATAAGGACGGCTCCGCGGTAGAGAGCGGCCAGGTTTTCGTTGACACTCTGGTCTCCCAGGTAACCAACCCCGTGCGCTGGGATCTGTGCATGGAAACCCTGCTCGCTAAGGAAGTCACCGGCATTATTGAGGTTGCCCCCGCAGGCACCCTGATCGGTCTGGCAAAGCGCGGCATGCGCGGCATGCCCGGCACCGCGATCAACCTGCCCGAAGACCTGCAGGCACTTGCCGCCTAAAGTTTTAACCGAAAAACATTTCACCATCGCAGAATTATTAGAGGACTAACTCACGTGACCACCCTCAAGCAGTACGCACCCAACCGCTACTCCCGCATCCTGGCATACGGCGCCAGCCGCGGCGAAGTGATCGTTCACAATAACGACATTATCGAACCGATTAACTCCTCCGATGAGTGGATCGTACAGCGCACCGGCATCTCCACCCGCCACCGTGCTAGCGAAAACCAGTCCGTGACCGACCTGGCGGTCGGTGCCGCTAAGGACGCCCTGGCAAATGCCGGTGTAGAAGGCTCCGAAATTGACGCCGTGATCGTCGCAACCGTGACCCACCCCTACGCAACCCCCTCCCTGGCAACCCGCGTGGCAGACGCCATCGGCACCAAGGCACCCGCCTACGATATCTCCGCAGCATGCGCTGGCTTCTGCTACGCCATTGCGCAGGCAGACGGCCTGGTACGCTCCGGTATCGCCTCCAAGGTCATGGTTATCGGCGTGGAAAAGCTCTCCGACTTTATCGACCCGACCGACCGCACCATCTCCTTCCTGCTCGGTGACGGCGGTGGCGCAGCAATCGTGGCAGCGTCCGATGAGCCCGGCATTGCACCCACCGTGTGGGGCTCCGACGGCTCCAACTGGGATAAGGTCGGCATGTCCGGCTCCCTGCTGCAGATCCGCAACCGCAACTTCGTTGAAAACCCCGTTGAAGAGGGCGAAAAGATCTGGCCCACCCTGCGCCAGGAAGGCCCCTCCGTCTTCCGCTGGGCTGTGTGGGAAATGGCGAAGGTCGCCAAGCAGGCGCTGGAAGAAGCGGGCATTACCGCCGACCAGCTGGGCGCATTCATCCCTCACCAGGCAAATGAGCGCATTATTGACCAGATGGTCAAGACCCTCAAGCTGCCCGAGACCGTGATCGTTGCCCGCGATATTAAGGAATCCGGCAACACCTCCGGCGCCTCCGTGCCCCTGGCTGCTCACCGCCTGCTGCAGGAAAACCCGGAACTCTCCGGCAAGTTCGCCCTGCAGATTGGTTTCGGTGCCGGTCTGGCATTCGCGGCTCAGGTTGTCGTTCTGCCCTAGGTGCGTATCGCCCGGCGCGAAACCGCCGTGGCACGGGTCGTATATGCCTGCTAAGCGATATGCGTTACGCCTCGTGACACGATAAACTCATATAGACTTGTGCAACCGAAACCGACGGGTGCACACACACAAGGTGCACCACGCACCCCGAACAAAAGGAGCCCCCACATGGCTAACAAGGAAGAGATCCTCGCAGGTCTGGCAGAGATCGTTGAAGAAGAGACCGGCGTAGAAGCAGCTGAGGTTCAGCTGGACAAGTCCTTCACCGAGGACCTGGACATCGACTCCATCTCCATGATGACCATCGTGGTCAACGCAGAAGAGAAGTTCGAGGTGACCATCCCGGACGAAGAGGTCAAGAACCTCAAGACCGTGGGTGACGCTGTCGAGTTCATCGCAGCAAACGCTTCCTAAGCAAAACCACATAGACGACGCGGCGCGAGCAAACCCAACGCTCGCGCCTTGCGTCTATCTATTCCACCGATAGTAAACGCAGAAAGAGTGAGAATGTCTCAAAAAGTGCTAGTGACCGGTCTGGGTGCAACCACCCCCATCGGCGGCGACGTGCCCACCACCTGGGCAAACGCACTGGCAGGCGTGTCGGGCGTACGCACCATCGACGAACCCTGGGTTGAAGAATACAACCTGCCGGTCTACATCGCCGGACAGCTTGCCGTACCCGCAAGCGAATCTGAGCGCATCACCAAGGTCGAAGCGAAGCGCCTAGACCCCTCCGGCCAGCTGGCACTCATCGCCGCACGCGAAGCATGGGAAGACGCAGGCTTCAGCGGCGCAGACGCAGAAACCAGCGAAGGCGTAGACCCCGAACGCACCGGCGTGGCATTTGGCACCGGCATTGGTGGCGTGTGGACCCTGCTGGACGCCTGGGACACCCTGCGCGAAAAGGGCCCGCGTCGCGTGATGCCTATGACCGTGCCCATGCTCATGCCCAATAGCAACGCAGCAGCTATCTCCATGAACCTCAAGGCTCGTGCGGCTGCTCAGACTGTTGTTTCTGCGTGTGCTTCGTCCACGGAGGCTATGCAGCTGGGCGCTGAGATGATCCGCTCCGGCAAGGCTGATGTGGTGATCGTTGGCGGTTCTGAGGCTGCTATTCACCCGATTACTTTGGCTGCTTTTGCTAAGATGCAGGCGCTCTCCTCCCGCAACGACGAGCCGGAAAAGGCATCCCGCCCCTACGATATTGACCGTGACGGCTTCGTCATGGGTGAAGGCGCAGCGGCAATGGTCCTCGAATCTGAGGCACACGCCAAGGCTCGCGGCGCACGCGTTTACGCAGAGCTGGCAGGTACCGGCGTCTCTGCAGACTCCTACCACATTACCGCTCCCGACCCCGCAGCGCTCGGTGCAACCCGCGCCCTGAAGGAAGCCATGGAAGACGGCAATATTGATCCGGCAAGCGTGGTTCACGTGAACGCTCACGCAACCAGCACCCCAGCCGGTGACCTGCCCGAGGCGACCGCTATTAAGGAAGCATTCGGCGAGCACTACAAGAACATCGCCGTCTCCGCGACCAAGTCCATGACCGGCCACCTGCTCGGCGGTGCTGGCGCTCTGGAGGCTGTGCTGACCGTGCTGGCTGTGCACCACCGTAAGGCTCCGGCGACCATTAACCTGGAGTCTAAGGACCCGCAGATTGACCTGGATGTTGTCACTGAGGCACGTGACCTGCCGGCTGAGGGTGAGATCGTTGCTATCTCGAACTCCTTCGGTTTCGGTGGCCATAACGCCGTGGTTGCTTTCCGCTCTGTAGACGGTCAGTAATCCGATTCTCATCGAAAAGACCCGTATGAGTGTAATACTCATACGGGTCTTTTGGATCTTTATCCAATCCGGCTAGGCTGTGGTCGGCAATCCGGCAAGTTTGCGGATTCCAATGCGGCTAGGCTGCGGCAGTATGTCTGATTTTCCACATGGGATGAGTCTTCTCGCGCAATGTCAGATCGTGGGGAAGATAGATTACGCATGGGATGAGCTTCTTTAGACCAGGTAAGAAGCTCGCGTAGGTGAACTCTGGAACGCTACTCCCTGGGGCTCCTCCCATGCGCTTTATCTGAGTTCTACGCGGCCTACGGATGCGTTCTTAAGGCTGGATCGCTGTTCGAGGAAAAGGTATTCGCGCTTATGGTTGCGTTTCACTTTATGGAGGAGAGAGCAGAGAGCCCGCTCCAGCTCAGACAATGCCAAACCCCGCACTATGAGATACACGCTTTTTGTGTATCGGTGGTGCGGGGTTTGGCATAACTCGCGAGTCGCGTGCCTCTGGCTCTCGCCTCATCCTTGCGTTTCCTAGATGGCTGGCTTTGGGACATCTAGCAGTCTTGAAGGGGGCAGCGAATGGGGCTTTCGACTGGTCACCTCCCACACGCGTCTCACGGCACGCTCTCCCCGGTTTCGAGACGGTACCGTTCCCCTTACTTCTCCTGTTTTCCTGACTGAGATAGGCAATTACCTTTCCATAGGATGGATCTTTCAAGCAATCCGGCTAGGCTGCGGTCATTATGCCCAAGCCGAGCCTGTCTCGAAAACGAACCGCAGCCTATGCCTGATTGCGACACTTAACGACACACTGTGAGTGCTCAAAGTGCGTATTGAATGCTGTATTGCATGACTCAATAAGCACTATCTACGCTCACAGTCTGTCAGATCCCGCATGGGATGATGCTCTTCAGACCCGGCTGGAAACTCAACGTAAGTGAACTCTGGAAGCTAGCCACCAGGGCATCGTCCTATGCGTTTCTATAGATCTTATTAACGGTGTAATAGGTGCCTTAAGGTTTAGAATCCTTCTTAGGGTGGAGAAATCGTGCAAAGATTGAAGATTTCTGCTCCGCTGCTAGATTATTGTCTTCTTTCTGTTCTAATGTATTATCTTTATTGTCAGGAATTTCCATATCTTCCAATAATTTAGCACTATAATCCTTTTCTTTCTTGAGAATCTGCAAAGCAGCTTCTTTTATCTGATATTCTCGCCTCTTGAATATTCGGTTAGTAAATATATGCAATATGATTAATATCAGCGATATAATTATTGGATAAAAGTTTTCTAGTGAATCTTTATTAAAGAAGGGGGAGTGCTTCCAATCCTCAGGAATAATGTATTTATATGCACCTGCAATTAGCAATACTGAGAATACTCTTAAATTCATGAGGAATATATAGAGATAAAGGATGGGGGTAAAAATTAAATACGGTCGATCTGCAATCCTATCTCCAGTCTGCTTCGATCGACTGTCCTGCATAATTCCGTACGTTATATAAAATATAAATAATATGTAAATTACTGCAAGGAAAGCAAATCCACGCATTATGCTATCTTGATCGAAAAAATTTCCGTCTTCTAATGCTTGAGTAAAATATATTGAGGTGCCTATGATTGTGAGTGAAAGGATTAGATTTATCCGGAACGACAGCAGTGGAATTGCGGCATACCATTTAATGCCCCCATCCTCCTTGTAGGGATTAAACTTATTTCTACCTCGCCTCTTTAGATCTCCCTTAAGATAGTTCTCAAGGCTGTTGATTCGCACAACTTGTTTCTTCTGGATGTATTTAATTCTTTCGGGAACTTCTGGAATTGTAAGTGCAGCAAAGGCGAATAGGTATGCTCCGATGGCATTGATTACCCATTCAGATGGATTTTCTACAACTTTTTCGATAATTGAATCGCTGGAAAAATTTTCTAATGATAAATAAATATTTCTCGCTGATAAAAAAGATAATGAGATTGATGATATCATTAGTATAATCTGCATCAATATGTTCAGTGATATGTATTTTGTGTATTCTCTTATACTATATTTTTGGATTGAGTCATAGTCTTTACGAACAGCCCACAGGGCTCCAATAATGATCGAAGCGTAACCTTCAAATTTTATTGAGATAAGAATTTTGGTTATAAATTCTTGAATTCCCGTAATTGTATCAATACTAGGAAAGAAGAGAGAGAAGTAAATTATTGGGATTGAAATGGCTGTAAATAATAAAGGTATTATAAAATTCCATTTAATATTTTTGGGATTATATCGAAGATTGGAATCTAGTTCTTCACTTGAGGTGGACATATGTCTCCTTGAAGATATATCGGTGATTGACTCTACTGTATCTTTCCCTTTATTGGGAGTCAAGCATATATAGTCCGTGTCGGTGGGAAATTTGAGGGCTGGAGAGAGGAACGATGTCCAGGCTAATCGGTAGCATGGCGCATGGGACGATGCCAGCGGGGTTGCGTGTCTGAGAGTACTCGCGTGAGTTTACTGCCGGGGCTGAAGAGCATCATCCCATGCGGGACCTGACAGACTGTGAGCGTAGATAGTGCTTATTGAGTCATGCAATACAGCATTCAATACGCACTTTGAGCACTCACAGTGTGTCGTTAAGTGTCGCAATCAGGCATAGGCTGCGGTTCGTTTTCGAGACAAGCACGGCTTGGGCATAATGACCGCAGCCTAGCCGGATTGCTTGAAAGAGCCATCCCGTGCGGTTGGGGTAGTTCTCACCCATATAAAAGCGCATGGGATGAGCCCCGGGGAGTTGCAAACCTGCGTTCACTTGCGTCCCAGCCCTACCGGGTCTAATGAGGCTCATCCCATGCGGAATGTTCTATACAGAATATATAGAAAGAACCGAGCCAGTGGTGACCTACTGACTCGGTTCTTGTCTTAGTAACCTATGATTCGATTACTTCTTGTAGCGCTGAATGAATGCAGCCATGGCATCACGGCGAATAGCTTCACCGGGGCGGAAGGTACCATCCGACCAGCCGGTGGTGATTCCGCGAGCAGCCAGCCACGACACCTCCTTATAAAACGCCGAACCCGCCGGAACATCACGGAAACGATTCGTCGCATTGTGCGCGGGGGATCCTGCGAATCGGTAGAAGAACGCCGCCATTGCCTCCCGGCTCACGCTGTCGTCGGGGCGGAAAGTGCCGTCGGTGTAGCCGGTGGTGATTCCGCGCTGCTTCATCCACACGATTTCCTTATAGAAGGGGTCGTTGGTCGCAACGTCCTTGAAAGGCGAGTGTGCGGGCAGGGCAACTGCGGGGGAGCCTGCCATGCGGTAGAAGTAGGCTGCCATGGCGCGGCGTTCTACGTTCTGCTGGGGGCGGAAGGTGCCGTCAGTGTAGCCGGTGGTAATTCCGGTGGCTGCGAGCCATTCAATTTCGCTCTTAAAAGCAGTACCGTTGGGGACGTCCTTAAAACGCGACGCGGGCTGGGGCTGAGCGGCGGGGTAGTTGCGGTGCCAGTTGCCGGCTATAGCTGCGGGGTTCTTTGCGAGGGTGAGCAGATCATTGTAGCTACCACGGAAGTGATTCGAGTCGCCATCAAAAGGACCGGTGGAAGAGAACTGCCAAATATCGTAGTTGGACCAGCCGGCGGGCATGGGACCAACCACGGTGCTGTAGCTTGCCAGGTGCAACAGCAGGTTGCTGAACTGCGCGGTGCCCAGGCAGGTGGTCCACCAGCTGGTGGCGGTGTAGAGCATGGGGTTGCGGCCGGTGAGCTGGCGGTAGGTGTCGACAAAGTCCTTGGTCCATGCGACCAGCTGAGCGGGGCTCATATTGTAGCAGGTGTTGCCGTACTGCTCGTAGGGGTTGAATTCCAGGTCGAGCAGGCCGGGCAGGGTTTTGCCGTCTGCGCTCCAGCCACCGCCGTTGGCTACGAAGTAGCGTGCCTGGTCTGCGCCGGAGCCTTCACGCGGGTTGGCGAAGTGGTATGCGCCGCGAACCATGCCTGCATTGTAGGAGTCGGTGTACTGGTCGTTGAAGGAGGGGTTCTTGTAGTAGGTTCCTTCGGTGGCTTTGGCGTAGGCGAATCGCACGCCGCGCTGATAATGACCCGCCCAGTTGACGTTGGGCTGGAAGGAGGAGACGTCCATGCCGAGCACGCCGCCAGCGGGGGTCCAGGTCGCCTGGGTAGTGACTCCGCCGGCGAGGCTTTCGTTGGCTGGCAGGCCTGCCTGGATGCGCGCGCCGGCGCCCAGGCTGCTGTTCATATCGGAGGTTGCCAGGCCTGCGGGTTCGGGCTGGGTTGCGTCACCTTCGGGGGCGTTGATCAGGCCCGCGTCGGGTGCGCCGGTGGTTGCGGCGTCGGGGTTGGCTGCGAAGGCTTGGGGGAATGCCTGCTCGGCACTCACTTCCTGACTTGCGGCGGGGGAGTCTGCCGGGGTTGCGTTGGCGGGCAGCGCGGGTGCGAGTAGGGTTGCGAGGGCAAGTGAGGATGCGGCGGCAGCGTTAAACGTTCCACCTTTGAGGGTGAATTTCATGATGTCCTTATAGGCGATGTGTTTGAGTGTGTGCGGGTGTGTGGCCCGCTGTGATGTGTGTGGCACGAGCAGGTGAGTGAGGTCTGCATTAGCCAGTACTAACCTTAGAGGGTTTTTGTATGAGTATCAAGGAAGCGCGGGTGTGTTACGCGATTATGAAGCGTTTTTCAGGTGCTGACATGTGGGTTGCGCTATGTGCGGGGTGAGGCTTTAGGGAGGTTGGTGATGCGTATCTCTTGGGTGTTATTCCTTGAATTTCCGGGGAATTATGAATAGTGACAGAGTGTCATTGACGGACTGTCATTATAATTTCCTGTCTCAGATTTTCGATATATTTCTCTGTGACTATATTTAGATACTGTACCGAGGTGCCAGTGTGGGGTTGGTTTAGGTCACGAGTGGCTCACTGAAGACAGGGGTGTCGATGATGGTCTGTCCGGTGGTCACTTGGAGAACTCAGTTCTATGACCTAGAACCCATACATTTGCCCACGTGAACATGTTTTCATTCAACCCCGAGGGGTTGATGGGTGGATCGACTAACTATTTACTGTCACATGATAGCTGTGTAAAATGTAAAGTCATCTATATATTAATATTTCAAGAAAGGGTAATAATCTATTTCTTTATGTATGTATATAAATTGCTCGCACTGTATTTGATGTAGCCATTTCCAATGAGAATTATAGATATATTGCATGCATAAATATATTCATGTTTTTATATGTAATATATAAATATTATAATATATTATATAGAGTATATTCATCAGGAATTACTATGAGCCTAAAACCCCTGCCTTAAGGTCGATAGCAATCGAAGCTAAGAGTATTGTATTTATATGAAGTGGTGTAAATATATACACTATATATCTATTTCTCAATCTGTGTAGACTAAGCCCTGCCACATGCTATCTTGACCCTGCAAGCTGCCTCCGCCGAAACCCGCCTCGCACCCTCAGTGCACACCCTGCAGAGCCCACCACCGCCCCCAAAATCGCCATAGAAAACGCGCCGTGCATCCGCCTCCCACAAAGGGGGGCGTACGCACGGCGCGCCGTATAAGATCCGCTGCAATCAGCTACGAGACCTGTAGATTTAGGGAATCAGACCCATCTCGCGAGCCATGCCCGCAGTCAGACCACTCTGCTCCACATGCGGACCACCAGAGGGCTTCTTGGTGCCGTCATGAGCCTGGAAATGCAGACGCTTCAGATCGCTCGGAGAGGTCAGCTTGGAGTACTGGCCGTCGCCATTAATATCAGCTTTGACCGGCTCGCTATCAATCACACCATTGCCGTTGAAATCAACCGGCTTGGAGGCAGCAACACGGTTGTAGTTGTAGCCGCGGTTAGCCGGACCCAGGCCGCGACGCTCATCCAGAGCGTTCTCATCCAGGGTGATGTTATCGTAAATGCCGTAACCGAAGTGGCGGGTGCCGTTAGTCTTGGGTGCACCGGAAAGAGCGTACTTATAGTTCATGACGCTCATGTACTGCGGCTTGTAGTTGACCTCGTCATCGCCGCCGTGCATCAGGTTCAGGTTGTGGCCAAGCTCGTGTACGAACACACCAACGCGAATATCGCTACTTGCCGCGCCCCAGAAGGTCGGGCCCACGGTGACAATAAAGTCCTTATCGTCAAAGTTCGCCAGACCCGAGGACCAGGAACCTGCGTAGTAGTCACCCCAGACCATGTAGTGGAAGCCGGGCGCGCGGTTCATATCAAAGTACTTAGACTTGTAATCCGCCAGGTCAACCAGCCAGCCGTCGAACTCCTTATAGGGCACCTCGTTGCCGCCGCCCAGATTGTACTTGGCGCTGCGTGCATTGCCGGCATCCAGGTGAATATTAATGCCGCGCACACCGTCGGGGTTGGGCAGGGGGATTTCCTTCATAACCTGAACAATACGGTCCAGATCCTCTTCGGGAGCCAGCAGGCCGGGCATATAGTCCATCTCAACAAAGATGTCCTTGTGGAAAGGGTTGGCGCCCATGCCGGGGTAGTCAACGTCAATTACGCCGTCACCATTGGCGTCGTAGCCGTTGATTTCCCAGGAGTTGGGGATGCCGTCACCGTCAACATCACCATTGACGGTCGCTGCCATGGCGGGTGCGGTGGCAGCAACGCCGGTGAAGAGTACCGCCGCGAGGGTTGCGGAGCGCAGCTTCTTAAAGAATGACATAGCTTCTTCCTTTGTGGTTGAGTCAAGGAGTCGATATGGACTCCCATATGGCTCGTGCGTATGCGTGTGCACCCCGTGTGTGCGTGGGGTAGCTAACAGTGCACGATGCTCACCACTATACCCTGTCGAGTTCAGCTAAGCCACAGGTTGAGACTCTCTTGAGGCTCTTAAATACCCAGCGACACGCCGAAGAGGTCAAGATGACACGAACAAGACGCAATGAATATTTTTACTTTTGAACAATGGATGGTGTATAAACTCGAAGAATATATAGCGGATAAAAGCGCGAAATACCGCCATTCTCTGACAGGGTGTCACTGAGCAATAAATATTCATTCTTCACCCGTTCAACCACACCCTGTCATCAAATGCAGACCTTCAAGCAAAAGCTCACGTATAATACTTTCCAGACCCCGCCACTAAGACCGTGACAAGGGTCCACAACCATATTTCACTTGGAGATATAGAGATAAATATGACTACTTCCGACTCTTTGGAATTGAACCAGCCGGCACGCCCCGGTCTGACCCGCCGCCGCCTGGTCGGCGCTGCCGCATGGGCAGCCCCCGCAGTGCTGGCAGCGAGTGCTGTTCCCGCCTACGCAGCATCCCGCATCGTAACTCCCAAGTTCGGCATTTTCGGCCAGCTGTTCAACACCCAGGTAGGCGACCGTGAGTCTTCCATGATGGGTACCGACTCCTACACCGTGCCCATCGCCAACGAGGCAGCATGGCAGTACGCTGCCGTCAACGGCTCCGCAGATAGTGTTGGTGCCGGTACCTTCACCCCCGGCGGCACCATCGGCAACGGCCAGTACGGCGGCGCCGGTATTTGGATTGCACCCCCGGTTGCCGAAGATGGCTCCTACACCGGTACCGCAACCATCCCCGCCGGTGCTCGTTTCTACCTGAGCTACCGCTTCGAATTCCCCAGCGTGGACGAGCGCTACGACCCCGAGGGTTGGGACCAGAACGTTGACCACACCTTCGTTAAGCAGGCAACCAACCCCACCACCTCCCTGGGCCTGAACCCCTCGCTGAACGCATACTCCGGCGCGGGCTACACCGCTCACCAGGTGGGCGAGGCTCCCGTGGGTGCAACCTGGGTTGGCGTGGTCGAGATCGTTACCACCGAAGACCTGGTTGCAACCGCTGGCGACACCCCGCTGGCTCAGATTCTCTTTAGCCACGCGGGTCTGCTCTACCAGCCCGTGGGTGATATTGTGTCTTCGCAGATTTATGTTGAGATCATTCAGGGTAGCCTGATTCTCGACCCGAAGAACGGTGCCGAGCAGCAGACCATTGATCTGCGCGGCAACAAGGTTCACACCTACCTGAAGATCCGCTAATCAGCTGATTTTCTTTCCCGACCCGCCCCGAGTAACCATAGACGTTATGAGATATAGGGGTAGGTTGGCAATGGTTCTACCGCGCATGCGGTATAACATTAAGGGGTGGTGCGCTTGGTCAGGACGCGCGCCGCTCCACTTATGGAGAGTAAGCGCGGGCGTTCCGTACTAGACGGAACGCCCGCGCTTTTGTGCTGTGCCGGTAGTGCTTGTCGTAGTGCCGGAGCGTGTATTGTCGGGTGTGCAGCCGAGCGTGCCGATATCTGGAAAATTTATGGTCATAGTGACGCTTAGGGCTGTGGCATAATGGGAGAGAAAACAAAAACGTGCTCCGGGGTCGGTGAAAGTCCGAACCGGCGGTGATAGTCCGCGAACCCTGCACACTTCGCTCTAGTGAGTGTAACGGGCCGATCCGGTGAAAATCCGGAACCGACAGTACAGTCTGGATGGTAGGAATGCACGTATAGCTGGGCTCCCTCGTTTAGCCTGTTGCCCTATAGCCGGGCGGCAGAGAAAGGGGAGAAGCAGGCGCCTTCTCTCGGGGTCGGTTCAGGCCGGACCGCGGGAGATTGATACCGGCCGGGGCTTTGGCAACCGGCGGAATCGAGTCGAGGAGTGCCTTAGGTAAAGCCAGCTATTAAGTAGGTCGCATCAGACCATGAACCCGGAGCCACCCCAATGAAGAGAAGGTAACGGACATGGACTTTTTGCGATGGCTCTTTGACGCGCAAATTCACATTGGCGACCAATCCCTGCTGGTGCGCGAAGTACTCGGCAACCTCTTTGGCCTCGCCAGCGCCCTGGGCGGCATGCGCCGTAAAGTCTGGGCGTGGCCGGTAGGTATTATCGGCAATGCTCTTCTCTTCACCGTCTTTATGGCAAGCCTCTTTGGTGGCGCTAATGCCGTGAATATGCTCGGCCAGGCGGGTCGCCAAATCATGTTCATCGTGGTCTCCATCTGGGGCTGGTACCGCTGGCGCCAGAGCTGCAAGCAGCAGGGCGAGCGCGCCGAGGGCGCCGCTGTGATTCCCGAATGGGCAAGCACCAAGGAACGTATTTTCATGGTGCTCTTTATGATTGTCGGCACCGCGATTCTCACCCCCGTATTCCGTGCCCTGGGCTCCTATGAGCCGGTCTGGTCAGACGCCTGGATTTTCACCGGTTCCCTGCTTGCCACCTACGGCATGGCGCGCGGCTGGGTTGAATTCTGGCTGGTGTGGGTCGCCGTTGACCTGGTGGGTGTGCCGCTACTCTGGTCGGCGGGCTACTACGCGACCAGCCTCATGTATGTTTTCTACGGTGCTTTTACCCTGATTGGTTTCTTTGTCTGGTGGCGTACCCGCAACCGCGCGCACCAGCAGCTTGAAGTTCAGACTCAATTCCCCGATGTTACCGTTGAGGTGAAGTAGACGATTATGACTCAAGATTGCGCAACCGTGCCGAATGTTCCCGAAGGGCATTCCGAGCACCTGCAGGCGGGATACCCGCGACCGCGCGTGCTACGCGTTGAGCCGGGTACTGTATTGAGTGCAGATCAGGCAATGGAGCTCGCCCTGGATGCCGCCCGTATGGGTATTCGCGGCGCGAACCCCCTGGTGGGCGCCGTGCTGGTTGATGGTGAGCACCGCCTGCAGCAGGTGGGCTGGCATCGCGGTGCCGGAACCCCTCATGCGGAGGCGGACGCCCTTGCCAAGGCGCGCCAGGCTGGCGATGACCTTTCGGAGTCGACCATGTATGTGAGCCTGGAGCCTTGCAATCACACCGGGCGAACCGGGCCCTGCTCCCACGCTATTGACAAGGCGGGCGTGCCCGCGGTGGTTTACGCCTACTCTGATAGCACCGATCAGGCAGCCGGAGGAGCCGAGTATCTAATATCCCGTGGGGTACGAGTCACTCAGGCAGAAAAATATGCTGACGCTTCGTATCAGCTCAACGAACGCTGGTTTAAAGCTGCCGCCGCACGCCGCCCCTTTATTACCGCTAAAGTCGCCTCCACCCTGGACGGTTTTATTGCAGCGGAAGATGGCACCAGCAAATGGATTACCAACGCCGTATCCCGCGCGGACGGGCATCTGATTCGCCACCGCGCCGATGCCGTGCTCATTGGTACCCGCACCGTGCGCATTGACAACCCCAGCCTGGATGCACGCGACTCTTTCGGCCGTCGCTTCGAGAAGCAGCCCCTACGCGTGGTCTTTGGAGAAACCCATATTGACGAAGACTACGCCATCACCGGACACGCGAATGGAGACCCCGAAAACTATCTACAGGTGTACAGCCACGATTCGCAGGTGCTACTCGATACCCTCTATGACAGGGGAGTACGTCACCTAATGATTGAGGGTGGCCCGGGTATGATCGGTATTTTCGCCCGCGAAGACCTCATTGATGAACTGGTCTGGTACCGCGCCACCAAGGTACTCGGTACCGGCATGAGCGCCGTGGTTCGCATGGTCACTCAAACTCTGAGTCAGGCGCGTGAATTCCAGCTGGATGATCTGGGTATGTTCCCTGCGGTGCGCACCCTGCACGATACTCAGCTGGGCACCACGGATATTGCCACCCATATGGTTCCGGTGCCCGATAAGGTTGCCGAAATACCCATTACCGAAATCTAGACATATTCCGCCCCAATGCGCGGAATAACGATATAGAGTATTACGCTTAGATATATAGGTTTAAACAGAGAAGAGATACGAGAAACACATGTTTACCGGAATTATTGCAGCTCAAGGTGAGGTGATCGCCAGCACCCCGGCACTGAACGCCACAGGAGAAGACACCGGAGCCCTCTACCTGGACATTGCTGCCGGAGACATTATCGCCGACCTGGAACACGGTGGATCCCTCGCCGTCAACGGCGTATGCCTAACCGCCCTGCACGGCGATGTCACCAACGGCAACGGCGACGTGCTACCCGCAGCAGCACCCGGAGTATTCCGTGCCTACGCCATGGGTGAGACCCTCGCCCGCACCAACGTTGGGCAGCTGCAGATTGGCTCCCGCGTGAACCTGGAACGCTGCATGGCAGCCAACGGCCGCTTTGACGGTCACGTGGTGCAGGGACATGTAGACGCCACCGGCACCCTGATTGCCGCAGTGCAGCACGATGCATGGCGCACCCTGCGCTTTGAAGTACCCGCAGAACTGGCACTCTTGCTGGTCGAAAAGGGATCCATTACCGTCAACGGTGTCTCCCTGACCGTCACCGCTGTTTCCGCACCCGCCGAGCCCAAGCACTGGTTCGAGGTCGGCCTGATCCCCGAAACCCTCAGCGCAACCAACCTGGGCGCATTGAACCTGGGCGATAGCGTGAACCTGGAAACCGACGCCCTGGCAAAGTACGTGCAGCGCCTGGTTGCCTTTGACGCACCCGCTACCTCCGCGCACCCTACCGCTCAGAGTACCGCAAAAACCGGCCTGGACAGCATCGAAGAAGCCATTGCAGCTATTGCCGCCGGCAAGCCCGTCGTGGTCGTTGATGACGAAAACCGTGAAAATGAAGGCGATATTATCTTCGCTGCCGAACACGCTACCGAAGAGCTGATGGGCTTTACCATCCGCTACACCTCCGGCGTGATCTGCGCACCCATGATCGGCGAACGAGCCGACGCGCTCAACCTGCCTCCCATGATCGCAGCCAATGAAGACCCCAAGGGCACCGCATACACTCTCTCCTGCGATGCGCGCGAAGGCGTACACACCGGCATTAGCGCCGCCGATCGCGCCCGCACCGTGCAGGTGCTCGCAAACCCTGCCTCCGTACCGGGGGATCTGACCCGACCCGGTCACGTCTTCCCCCTGCGCGCCGTACCCGGTGGCGTGGCACAGCGCCCCGGCCACACCGAAGCAGCAGTAGATCTCTGCCGTGCAGCGGGACTGTCCGGAGTGGGTGTGATCGCCGAGCTGAACCACGATGACGGCACCATGATGCGCTTTGACGCCCTGCGCGATTTCGCCAATGAGCACCAGCTGGTCATGGTCTCTATTGATGATCTGATTGAGTACCTGGCTGCATGAGCGTAGAGAATAATCCCCCCGTGTCCGAGCAGCTTATGCCGGAGCAATCGGCTGATCTGATCGCTTCCAGCCCCGAGGTGCCCGTACCCACCCCGCACGGACTCTTCGGCATGCGCGCCTGGGCTTTTGCTGATGGTGCCGAGCATATCTCCCTGCGAGCCCTAGACGAACACGGCAACCCCGTGCCCTTGAGCGCTCGCGCCGATTCGACTAACCCTGAGGAGACGCTCTACGCCCCGGTCTGTGCGCCCGAGTATGTGCCCGCGGTGCGCGTTCACTCCGAATGCGCCACCGGCGACCTCTTCGGATCCTACCGATGCGATTGCGGTCCGCAGCTGGAACAGGGCTTGAGCATTATCTCCCGTCACGGCGGATACCTGCTCTATATGCGCCACCATGAGGGGCGCGGAATCGGCTTGGTCAATAAGCTACGCGCCTATGCGCTACAGGATCAGGGGCTGGATACCGTGGACGCCAATCTGCAGCTGGGACTGCCCGCCGAAGCTCGTCAGTACTCGGCGGCGGCGCGCATCCTCATTGAGCTGGGCGCTGAAAAAATTGCCCTGGTGTCCAATAACCCCGCCAAACAGCAGGCGCTGAGCGAGCTGGGAATTGACGTTCTTGCGCGCATTCCCGACGAGATACCGGCACGCGCCGAAAATGCGCGCTATTTGGACACCAAACGAACCCGAATGCATCACCTGCTCTCTCTGTAGAGTTAGGCATAAACCCCGCCCGTACGGGCACCATATATTAAGGAGTAATAATGAGCGGTGTAGGAGCTGCAGATACCACCCTGAACCCGGCAGAGTTCGAAGGTATGAAGATTGCGATCATTGCTGCCAGCTGGCACACCCAGGTCATGGACGGCCTGATTGACGGTGCTCAGCGCGCCGCAGCTGACGCACAGGTGGATGCCACCCTGGTGCGCGTGCCCGGTACTTTTGAGCTGAGCGTTGCGGCAGCCCGCCTGGCTGAGAAGTTCGACGCTGTCATCGCCCTGGGCGTGGTGATTCGCGGCGGCACCCCGCACTTTGACTATGTGTGCTCTTCGGCAACTCAGGGTCTGACCGAGGTGTCGGTGCGTACCGGCGTGCCCGTGGGCTTTGGTGTGCTGACCTGTGATAATGAGCAGCAGGCGCTGGATCGCGCGGGTCTGCCCGGTTCGGCTGAGGATAAGGGTTATGAGGCGACCGCCGCGGCTCTGCAGACCGCTGCTGTCCTGTCTCGTTTCTAATCTGAGTCAGGTTTAGCCCAGTTATACCTGGGCTAAACCTGCTTAAACGGTCTAAACATATTTCAGTCAGTATTGCGTGCGTGCGATACACTAGAATCACACGGTTTTGTACCCTAAGAGTTAGGCACCCCATGCAGGATCTGGGCATCGTTTCGCCGACCCTGGACGAGTTCCGCACCCTCGCGGCAACCACCCGCGTCATCCCCGTACGCGTGAAAATCCTCGCCGACGGTATGACACCCATCGGCATCTACCGCAACCTGGTCCTCGACGCTCAGGGCAAAGCAGCCCCCGGCACCTTCCTGCTCGAATCCGCCAAAGTTGCAGAAGGCGGCAAAGCAGCATGGGACCGCTATTCCTTCATTGGCGTGAACACCCGATCCACCCTGACCACCGTGGACGGTAAAGTCCACTGGCAGGGCATCACCCCCGCAGGCGCACCCGTAGACGGCGACCCTGCCCAGGCGATTGCCGACACCCTGAGCATGCTGCACACCGACTACCGTGAACACGCCGCGGACCTGCCTCCGCTGACCAGCGGCCTGGTCGGCTACATGGGTTGGGATGTTGTGCGCCGCTGGGAGCACCTGCCCTTCCCGCCTGCCGACGATGTGAACCTGCCCGAATTCGCGCTGAACATGGTCTCGGATATGGCAATCCACGACAACCTAGACGGCACCCTGCTGCTGGTTGCCAACGCCATTAACTTCAACGGTACCGACGAAAACGTAGACGCCGCCTACGAAGACGCCCTGGCACGCCTGGAAGCAATGCTCACCCGCTTCGAGGCACCCGCCGCAGGTGCCGCCTCCACCCTCAGCGGGGTAGAAGCGGTGAGTGAGCGCGTGCGTCGTGAGGTGGTACAGACCTGGAGCGAACAGGGCTTTATGGACGCCATCGAGCGCTCCAAGAAGAACATTATTGACGGCGATGTTTTCCAGATCGTGCTCTCGCGCCGCTTCGAGGTGGAAACCAACGCCAACGCTCTGGATGTTTACCGCGTGCTGCGCCAGACCAACCCCTCGCCGTATATGTACCTCTTCAACTTTGAAGACGCCAACGGCGCACCCTTCCAGATTGTCGGCTCCTCCCCGGAGGCACTGGTCACCCTCAAAGACGGCCGCGCCACCACCCATCCCATCGCCGGTTCCCGCCCGCGTGGCGCCACCGAATCTGCCGATGTGGCGCTCGCTGAGGAACTGCTGGCTGACCAGAAGGAACGCTCCGAGCACCTGATGCTCGTGGATCTGGCGCGCAATGATCTCTCCCGCATTGCTAAGCCCGGCACCGTGTCGGTGGATAAGTTCATGATCATTGAGCGTTTTAGCCACATTATGCATATTTCTTCTTCGGTCTCGGCTGACCTTGACCCGGCCTATAGCGCCTACGATGTGCTGCGCGTGGCGTTCCCCGCCGGCACTCTTTCCGGTGCGCCTAAGCCGCGCGCCATGCAGCTGATCGATGAGTACGAGCCGACTCGCCGCGGTGTGTACGGTGGCGTGTGTGGTTACTTCGACTTCGCCGGAAATATGGATATGGCGATTGCTATTCGTACCGCCGTGCTCAAGAGCGGCAAGGCCTATGTGCAGGCGGGTGCGGGTATTGTGATGGATTCCGTGCCGACCAGCGAAACCGAAGAAACTGTGAATAAGTCTGCTGCTCCGTTGCGCGCTGTACTGACCGCGGACGGCCTGGCTGATGTCTCCTCAAGCATTGTGAAGGGTGCCTAATGGCTACTGAAACTGTCCTGGATTCCATTATTGAAGGCGTGCGTGAAGACCTCGCCGCTCGCATGGCTGCCCTGCCTCTGGAGGAGGTAAAGCGCGCCGCTCTGGCTGCACCGGCAGCAAAGGATGCCCTGGCGGCACTGCGCGGCGACGGCGCAACCGTGCGTATTATCTCCGAGGTGAAGCGCTCCTCCCCGTCTAAGGGTGCTCTGGGCGAGATTGCCGACCCTGCCGCCCTGGCGGGGGAGTACGAGCGCGGCGGCGCGGCGGCTATTTCTGTGCTGACCGAGCAGCGCCGTTTCGGCGGTACCCTAGCCGATCTGGACGCGGTGCGCGCTCGCGTGGATATCCCCGTGCTGCGTAAGGATTTCACCGTGGATGAGTACCAGATTTGGGAGGCTCGCGCCCACGGTGCCGATATGGTGCTGCTGATTGTTGCCGCCCTGCCCGAGCAGACTCTGCGCGAGTTCCTGGAACTAACCGAGTCCCTGGGTATGAATGCCCTGGTGGAGACTCACACTCCGGAAGAGATTGAGATTGCTCAGCGCGTGGGTGCCAAGATTATGGGTATTAATGTGCGTAACCTCAAGACTCTCGAGGTCAATAATGAACATTACGCAACCCTGGCGGCGAACCTACCCGATAGCGTGATTAAGGTTGCCGAGTCCGGTGTTGCCGGTCTTGAGGATGTGCGCGCCTACGCTGCCGCCGGTGCCGACGCTATTTTGATTGGTGAGGCGCTGGTCAAGTCCGGTCAGCCCGCTGAAACTGTGGCTGAATTTTCGGCGGTGGAGCGTGTAGCTCGCTAAAACATATAGGGGTTAAATAAACCGGTCGGTCTCTGAAGAGGCCGACCGGTTTTCCCTATCACAACGATAACCAGAGTGACTCTGGATTTCGATATACCTACCACACATATGCACAGGTGTGTGGTGCGCGGGTATGACGTATACGTTCCGGGGTGCTGGTACGTATACATTCTTCCGGATAACCCGCGTGTATGTCTTTAGTCTACCGTTGAACGAGTCACTTAATGCCTAAAATGCCTTTTATGACAGATTATGACAGGATTATTTGACGGTTAACGGTCTACGCTAGGCGTCTAGTCGTTTTCGACGGGGGTAACCCAGTATGAATAATCTGCGCTCATACGCTTGTTAAGATAGTCATAACTCGTAATCCACCAGCGACCATCACGGTAGATAGTAACGTACGAGCCATCCCGGTGGTAGGCTTGAATCAGTTCCTGGGTAGGCTTACCCTGATCATCATGACGAACAATGGTGTAATTGGGCACAGAATAACGTACTCGCCAGATATAGGCGTGGAAAGAGACATCCTTCTCAGCGACCGGTGATTCCTTCACGTAGTAACTGGGCTGATAGTTCATGGTCCATTCATTCTTATCCTTATCGTAGGTACCTGTACGTTTCTGAGATTCGGTATGAGCCTGCTGAATATCAGCGGATTCCTCATTGGTTTTCCAAAACTCCTTTTCATCGGGATGCTCGAATTCTACATCGTTGTAGTCCTGAGCGCTGGCGTATTTATAGGCGTTCACCTGACAATAAGCGGACATGAGCGCGTAAGAACCCGCAAGCATCTGATTCGTCCACAGTGACTGGTCGATGACCGGTAGAGGATAATTCTTCGGGCCGTGTTCAACAGTTGCCGGCTCATAGGTTCCAGCAGGCGAAGGCTCCGAGGTGAAAATAATCGGCCCCACGTATCCGGTCGTCGGAATATGCTGGGTGGGTTTGGGAGTGGGGGATGCAGATCCTTCCGCAGATGCCGAGCCGGAGGCACCAGAACTTGCCTCCTGGGCTACAGCGGAGCATCCAGCAAGAGCTCCTGCCAGCGCCAGCGGTCCCGCGGTGAGTATCATGCGGCGGGAGAGGGGAGCAGCTGCCTTCTGGGAAGGAGACAGGACCTCCGGGGAAGCGGGCTGGGAACGCACAACACAGTGCGCACTCAAGGATTCGGGGGTGAAAATCATGGGTGACTTCCTTGGGCTATAAATGGTGATTGTGCCGCGCTCTCATTCGGCAGTCATCGGTGATAAGTGTCAAATAAGAAGCGCCGTATCTATCCTAAGCAGTGGGAAAATGCTCAATGGCGCAGAAATAGTCGGTAAGCACGAATCGTTATCAAAACGTTAGATAAATCGCCTTTTATGACAGATTATGACAAGCGCAGCCCTCTCCCTGAACCCGCCTAGAATATGAACATCCAGCCGCAAAGATACGCGCACCCCGCTCTGAACAGCGTAGAATAGGGGGAGTAACCCTCGAGCCGGTTGCTGCCGTTCAGGCACCCCGGCCAGAGGTATCCGAGATTCACCAGCACAGCGGGAAGGACCCCATGAGCGACAACCTGGCAACCGCATTCCTTGAAGGCAGCAGCCTCAAAAACGCGCCCGGCCCCTACTTTGGCCAATACGGCGGCCGATGGATGCCCGAATCCCTCATCGCCGCCATGGACGAACTCGAGCGCACCTTCAACGAGGCAAAAAACGACCCCGAATTCCTCGCAGAATTCCGTCGCCTGAGCCTGGAATACTCCAACCGTCCCTCCCTGCTGACTGAATGCACCCGCCTCTCCGAAGAAACCGGCGTGCGCATCTTCCTCAAGCGTGAAGACCTCAACCACACCGGCAGCCACAAAATCAATAACGTGATCGGCCAGGCACTGCTAGCAAAGCGCATGGGTAAAACCCGCCTGATTGCTGAAACCGGTGCGGGCCAGCACGGCGTGGCAACCGCAACCGCAGCGGCGCTCTTCGGTATGGAATGCGTCATCTACATGGGTGAAGAAGACACCGAACGTCAGGCACTCAATGTGGCGCGCATGCAGCTGCTCGGTGCCAAGGTTATCGCCGTACAGAACGGCTCCCGCACCCTCAAAGACGCCATTAACGAGGCCCTGCGCGACTGGGTTTCCAATGTGGACAACACCCACTACCTGCTCGGCACCGCAGCCGGCGCGCACCCCTTCCCCGCCATGGTGCGTTTCTTCCACGACGCCATTGGTACCGAGGCACGCGCCCAGATTCAGGACATGACCGGCCGCCTGCCCGACGGTGTGGCAGCCTGTGTGGGTGGTGGCTCCAACGCCATCGGTATTTTCCACGCCTTCCTGGACGATCAAGACGTTAAAATCTACGGCTTTGAGGCCGGTGGCGACGGTGTGGATACCGGCCGTCACGCAGCAACCATCACCTTGGGACGCCCCGGCGTGCTGCACGGCGCCATGACCTACCTGATGCAGGACGAAGACGGTCAGACCATCGAATCCCACTCCATTTCCGCAGGCCTGGACTACCCGGGTGTGGGTCCCGAGCACTCCTATCTGAGCGATATCGGCCGCGTGAGCTACCAGCCCGTGACCGACACCGAAGCCATGGATGCGTTGCGCCTGCTCTGCCGCACCGAGGGCATTATTCCCGCCATTGAGTCCTCCCATGCGCTCGCCGGTGCCCTGCGTATCTGCCGCGAATGGGTAGCTGAAGACCCCGAAGCAGCACGCGAGAAGATTATGGTTGTGTGCCTCTCCGGCCGCGGTGATAAGGATATGGAAACCGCACTGAAGTGGTTCGGTCTGGGTAAGGCGATTCCCTCCTCGACCCTGATGACCGGCAATAAGGAAGCAGCAGCAGAAAGCGAGACGAACTAATGAGCTACCGTGATGCCAATGGCCAGGCGCCCTACACCGTCGCCTCGCACACCTTCCCCGCGCGCAACGCCAACTCTCGACTGAGCCAGCGTTTGACCCAATGCCGCGAAGCCGGTCGAGCAGCCCTGATCGGCTACCTGCCCGCAGGTTTCCCCGACCTGGAAACCAGCATTCAGGCAGCTATTGAACTGGGTAAGAACGGCGCCGATATTATTGAGCTGGGCGTGCCCTACTCCGACCCTGTGATGGACGGCCCGGTTATTCAGCAGGCAACCGGCGTGGCACTGGAGAACGGCTTCCGCCTGAGCCAGATTTTTGAGGCGGTTCGCCGCATTACCGAAGCTACCGACGCAGTCGTGGTCGTCATGACCTATTGGAACCCCGTACTCGCCTATGGTGTGGAGCGATTCGCGGCAGACCTGGCGGCAGCGGGCGGCTCGGGTATTATTACCCCCGATCTGGTGCCCGATGAGGCCTCTGATTGGTTCGAAGCCTCCGAAAAGCACGGTCTGGATCGTATCTTCCTGGCGGCTCTGTCCTCCTCGCCTGAGCGTCTGCGCATGGTTTCCGAGGCATCCAGTGGTTTCGTGTACGCGGTCTCCGTGATGGGTGTGACCGGTGCGCGCAGCTCCGTTTCCGATGCGGCTCAGCGCCTGGTAGCAGATTTGAAGGAATCCGGCGCACCCTACGCCTGCGTGGGTCTGGGTGTGTCTAACCGCTCCCATGTGGAAGAAATTGGCGCCTACGCGGACGGTGTGATCGTCGGTACCGCACTGGTGAAGGCGCTGCAGACCGGCGGCGTGCAGGCAGTAGCTGAACTGACCCGAGAACTTGCCGGTCGCGCAGAACCCACGGCAGGGGAGTAAGGCGTGAATCTTAGTATGCAGGCACCCAGCGTGCCCCTGGCATCCATCCCCTCGCCGCCGGAAAGCATGTCGGTGATCCACATTGGACCGCTGAATATCCACATGTACGCCCTGTGCATTCTCACCGGTATCGCCTTCTGCCTGTGGCTGGGCGCGCGCCGCTGGGAAGCGATTGGCGGTGAAAAAGACGATGTCTACAATGTGGCAATGTGGGCAATTCCTGCCGGTATTCTCGGCGCTCGCGCCTACCATGTGCTCATTACCGACCCCGGCTCCTACTTCGGCCCGAATGTTGCCGATCCCTGGGCCTTCCTGAAAATCTGGGAGGGCGGTATCGGCATTATGGGTGCGGTGAGCGTGGGTGCCTTGGGTGCATGGTACGCCTGCCGCCGCTACGGGCTGAACTTCCCCGCCTTTGGCGATGCGATCATGCCCGGTATTTTGCTGGCGCAGGCATTTGGCCGCTGGGGTAACTGGTTCAATCAGGAGCTTTTCGGCAAGCCGACCACCCTGCCCTGGGGTTTGGAGATCGACTACACCAGTCCAAATTTCCCCAAGCAGTACCCGGCGGGCACACTTTTCCACCCGACTTTCCTCTACGAATCGCTGTGGAATCTTGCGGGTGTGGCGCTGCTGCTCTGGCTCTCCCGCAAGAGTGCGCTTAAGCTCGGTCAGACTATCTGGCTTTATGTGCTCTACTACGGTATTGGGCGCTTCTTTATTGAGGTGTTCCTGCGTATTGACACTTCGGAAACTTTCCTGGGGTTGCGCGTGCACATTTGGACCTCGGGTCTGCTGGTGGTTGCCGGTCTGCTCGGCTTTATCACCGCGGGTATGCGAGCTCGTGCGCGTGAGGCGGCAGGTTTGGAGCCGCTACCGGCTCGCTTGAATTCTGTTGAGGCTTCTGCGGCTGCTGAAGCTGAGGAAGACTCTGCTGAGCAGACTGAATCCTCGAAGGGCGATAAGAAGTCGGAGGGAACCGCCAAGGATCTCTCAGACAGCTCTATCACGTAGCGTTCGCGGATTATAGACTCGCCGATAGGCAGAACCCGTAGAGGGTTGTCCCCGATACTATGAATGTATCGGGGACACTTTCTTTAAAACACTCACTTTAGACAGCCAACCGAGTCGGTGAATGGAAGCGGCGCACAAAAACCATCAGCGCCCGCACCGCGCGCTGAAGAAAAAGCGCGCCTGCACCTCCTGAACGCGCCTCTATCAGGGAGCATATACCGAGGATTGTTCGCCCTGTGGTGAACCCCGCCCAATAGCGCCCCGCACGCACCAAAAAACTGTATTGTTATATCCAAGCACTAAGTTTATTTACTGAAAGAGGGACAATGTCTAGCTACATGCCTCTGCCGATTGGTTCCGGCGCGTCGACTCCGTCTATGGCGACTGCTCCGGTAGGCGCGCAGGAAGACTACGTATACAACCGTCTGCTGAAGGAACGCATCATCTGGCTCGGCTCCGAGGTGCGCGACTCCAACGCAAACCTCATCTGCTCCCAGATGCTGCTGCTCTCCGCCGAAGACCCCGAAGCAGATATCTACCTGTACATTAACTCTCCCGGCGGATCCGTCACCGCAGGCATGGCAATCTACGACACCATGCAGCTGATCCCCAACGACGTTGTCACCGTCGTTACCGGCATGGCAGCCTCCATGGGTCAGTTCCTGCTCACCGCAGGCACCATTGGCAAGCGCTACGCAACCCCTAATGCGCGTATTCTCATGCACCAGCCTCTGGGTGGTATTGGCGGTACCGCATCCGATATCCGCACCCAGGCAGAACTGATCCTGGACATGAAGAAGCGCCTGGCAGAAATCACCGCCGAGCGCACCGGTAAGACCCTGGAAACCATCCTCAAGGATAACGACCGCGACAACTGGTTCACCGCCGAAGAGGGTCTGGAATACGGTTTCTTCGACCACATTGCAACCACTGCGGGCAAGCTTCCCGCCAACGAGAACTAAAGGGGAGTAAAGAATGAACTACATGCCGCAGGGTATGGCTCCGCAGATGCCGACCAGCCGCTACGTACTGCCCTCCTTCGAGGAACGCACCCCGTACGGTTACAAGCGCCAGGACCCGTACGCAAAGCTCTTTGAAGACCGCATTATCTTCCTGGGCACCCAGGTGGACGACGCCTCCGCAGATGACATCATGGCTCAGCTGCTCGTGCTCGAAGCGCAGGACCCCGACCGTGATATCACCCTGTACATTAACTCTCCCGGTGGCTCCTTCACCGCAATGACTGCAATTTACGACACCATGCAGTTCATCCGCCCGGAGATTCAGACCGTGTGCCTGGGTCAGGCAGCATCCGCAGCAGCAGTGCTGCTGGCAGCCGGCACTCCCGGTAAGCGCCTGGCACTGCCCAATGCGCGCGTGCTGATTCACCAGCCGGCGCTGAGCGGCCAGCAGGGTGGTCAGGCATCCGATATTGAGATCCACGCTAACGAGGTTATGCGCATGCGTGAATGGACCGCGCAGACCCTGGCTCTGCACTCCGGCAAGAGCTTTGAGGAAGTTGACCGCTCCATTGAGCGCGATAACATTCTGACCGCTCAGGCAGCACTGGAGTACGGCCTGGTCGATAAGGTTCTGGCTTCGCGTAAGCTGGTCAAGCCCGCGATCAACACCGCACAGTCTCACGTCTAAGATCTCTGAGTAATTTGTGTCTAAAGGCGAGCAGTTATCACACTGCTCGCCTTTGGTGTATCTACGCGCTATTTGTCTTAAGAACCACGTGTTTTAGAAAGGAAGAGTCTCTTTCCAGAAGGAGCGCTCCTGCAGATAATTCTCTAACCAGGCGCGATGCTCCGAGCACGCCAGCCAGGTCTTTCGACGCTCCGGCGTGTGAATTTTGGGGTTATTCCACAGGATTTTGTATTCTGCGGCTTCTCGGCAGCCTTTACGTGAGCAGATTGACGGTGCTTCAATCTCAGATGGGTTCGCACCGGAGGATAGTGCGCCGAGCAGGTCCATAATTATCCTTTGAGGTAGGGGAGTGTAGCCGATTTAAGTGTAGTACTGACCTGCCTGGAGCGATAGTCTGAAGAATTTTGGGGATATTTTCAGCTGTGCTTGAAGTTCAGGGTGAGTGTTCGGGGCTAAAAACGCGTAAAATGGTTGGTGACTGTGAAAACCGACCCGAAGGGTAATGCTAATGAGCGAGTTCACTCCCAAGACCGTGCTGGTCACCGGCGGTAACCGAGGTATTGGTTACGAGATCGCCAAGGAGTTTAAGGCGGCTGGTCACAATGTGTGCGTGACCTACCGTAGCGGCGACGCACCTGAAGAGTTCTTCGCTGTTAAGGCTGATGTGCGTGATGCTGAGAGCATTAATGAGGCGTTTAAGACCATTGAGGCTGAGTTTGGCCCGGTGGAGGTGCTGGTTGCCAATGCCGGTATTACTCGCGATATGCTGCTGATGCGCATGAAGGAAGAGGATTTCACCGAGGTTATTGATACGAACCTGACCGGTTCTTTCCGCGTGGTCCAGCGTGCAATTAAGGGCATGCTGAAGGTTAAGCGTGGCCGTATTATTCTGGTGTCTTCCGTGGTGGGTCTGTACGGTTCGCCCGGCCAGGTGAATTACTCCTCCTCGAAGGCTGCTCTGGTGGGCATGGCTCGTTCTATTACTCGTGAGCTGGGTGGCCGTAATATTACGGCGAATGTTGTGGCTCCGGGCTTTATTAATACTGAGATGACTGAGGTTCTGCCGGAGGAGACCAAGAAGAATTACTTGGATTCTATCCCCGCGAAGCGTTTCGCTGAGGCTGTTGAGGTTGCTCGCGTGATTCGCTGGTTGGCTAGCGACGAGGCTGATTATATTTCTGGTGCCGTAATCCCTGTGGATGGCGGCCTGGGTATGGGTCACTAGACGCGGCGCGCATTCTTCAATTTTTTCGATGCGGGTTTCTCCCGCCTAAGTGTCAAAGGATGATGACTATGGCTGTTTTGGACGGCAAGACTATTATTATTACCGGTTCTTCTCGCGGTGTCGGTGCGGATACTGCCCAGATTTTGGCTGCGCAGGGCGCGAATATTGTGGTGAATTACCGCTCCAAGGCTCCTCGCGCGAACAAGATCGTTAAGAGCATTGAGGAAGCCGGCGGCAAGGCTATTGCTGTGCAGGCTGATGTGACCGTTGAAGCGGATCTGCAGAACCTGGTGAACACCGCTGTGGAGACTTTCGGCTCTCTGGATTACCTGGTGCTCAACGCTTCGGGTGGTATGGAGACCGGCATGGGTGAGGATTACGCAATGCGTCTGAACCGTGACGCGCAGCTGTCTCTGGCTCGTCTGGCTGCTGAGAAGATGAGCGCCGGCGGTCGTATTGTGTTCGTGACCAGCCACCAGGCGCACTTCATTCGCGAGGTGCCGACCATGGAGGAGTACCAGCCGGTTGCTGAGTCTAAGCGCGCCGGTGAGGACGCTCTGATCGCTGAGATTCCTGCGCTGAGCGAGAAGGGACTGTCCCTGGTGGTGGTGTCTGCCGATATGATTGAAGGCACCGTGACCGCAACTCTGCTGAACCGCCTGAACCCGGGTGCTATTGAGGCTCGCCGCGAGGTTGCCGGTAAGCTGTACACCGTGAACGAGTTCGCTCAGGAAGTGGCGAAGATGGTCACCGCTGAGGTTGAAACCGGTCATATTGAGCTGGTGGGCGGCGCTCGCGGCTTTATTGACTAGTCTGTGGCGCACTAATTCTACGAAGAAGAGAAGAATATGAGTACTGTACTGAATATGCAGCAGGTGGACGTTGTCCGCGGCGGCGAGAAGATTCTGAATAATATTTCCTGGACCGTGAACGAGGGCGAGCGCTGGGTTGTGCTGGGTCCCAATGGTGCGGGCAAGTCCACCCTGCTGTCTATTGCGGCGGCGCGTCTGCATCCGACCTCCGGTGAGGTTGAGCTATTGGACGAGACTCTGGGTGCTGTGGATGTGTTTGAGTTGCGTCCGCGTATTGGTATTTCTTCGGCGGCTTCGGCTAAGCAGATCCCGGCGTCTGAAAAGGTTTCCGATGTTGTGGTGACCAGTGCTTATGGTGTTGCCGGTCGCTGGAAGGAAGAGTACGAGTCTTTTGACGAGGAGCGCGCTACTGAGTTGCTGGCTGAGTGGGGTGTTGAGGATCTTGCCGATCGTGCCTTTGGTTCTCTTTCTGATGGTGAGCGTAAGCGTGCGCTGATTGCTCGTGCGCTGATGACTGACCCGGAGCTGCTGTTGCTGGACGAGCCGGGCGCGGGCATGGATATTGCCGGTCGTGAGGATCTGGTGGAGCGCCTGGATGCTCTGGCTGCTGACCCTTATGCTCCTGCGACCGTGCTGATTACTCACCACCTGGAGGAGGTACCGGCTGGTTTTACTCACGCGCTGCTGCTGCGTGATGGTCAGGTGGTTGCTGCCGGTCCTTTGGCCTCGACCATTACCGAGGCTAATCTTGCCGCTACCTACGGCATGGATTTGGCTCTGACTGTGACTGCTGCCGGCCGTTACAACGCGTTTAAGCGCTAAATGGTTAAGCCTGTTCAGCTCAAACCTGCTGATATTGCGGCTCGTGCGGCGCGCGTGTATGCCATGGGTTCTGTGCTTCCTTTGGCTCAGGCGCCTGAGGAGGCGCTGCGTTACTACACTGATTTGACGGATGTGAAGTTGCGCAGTGCCTTAGAGCCGCAGTGGGGTATTTATATTGCTGAGTCCTCGAAGGTGGTTCGTCGCGCGCTGGCGGCTGGGCATACACCTCTCTCGTTTTTGATGAGTGAGAAGTGGGCGGATGATTTGGCTGATGTGCTGGCTGCTCATCCGGATGTTCCCGCGTATGTGGGCAGCGAGTCTGAGTTGGAGTCCGTGACGGGTTTTCATCTGCATCGCGGTGCTCTGGCGGTGATGGCTCGCCCGGCTCCTGTGCCGCTGGCTGATTTGCTGCAGGGTGCGCGTCGTGTGGCGATCCTTGAAGATATTGTGGACCACACGAATGTGGGCGCGATTTTCCGTTCTGCGGCCGCCCTGAATGTGGACGCTGTGCTGGTGACTCCGCGCTGTGCCGACCCGCTGTATCGTCGTTCGATTCGCGTGTCTATGGGTACTGTTTTTCAGGTGCCCTGGGCTCGGTTAGAGTCTTGGCCACAGGACGTGCAGACTTTGCATGAGCTGGGTTTTGTTTCGGCTGCCCTGGCTCTGGAGGAGGATTCTTTGAGCCTGGATGAGTTGGCTGCTCGTGGAGATGAGAAGCTGGCATTGATTCTTGGTACGGAGGGTCACGGTCTGTCCCGTAAGACCTTGGCGGCGACGAATCATACGGTGATGATTCCTATGTCTCACGGTGTTGATTCACTCAATGTTGCGGCTGCTTCGGCGGTGGCTTTTTGGGAGACTCGCCCGCGGTAAAGGATGCTTTAGCTATGGAAGGGAAGCGTGGGTGGTGCATGTATGGTGCGCCTCTCACGCTTTTCTGTGCTTTTAAGCTCTGTGTCGGGGCATGGACGGCAAAAAAGTGGTACCCTTAAGTCTTGGTGTGCGCCTCCCGGTGCCACCATCGATGCGCTCATAAGCACATCAGACCTACTCCATCTATTTTAGGGTTGCTGGCAAAATCCAGTAACAGAAGAAGGTATATTATGAAGGCAGAAATTCACCCGGAATACCGCCCGGTGCTGTTCCGCGACCTCGCATCCGGTGAGGTTTTCCTGACCCGTTCGACCATGACTTCCGAGAAGACCGAGAAGTGGGAAGACGGCAACGAGTACCCGATCGTTGAGGTGGAAATTTCCTCCGCATCGCACCCGTTCTACACCGGTAAGCAGCGCATCATGGACTCCGCAGGTCGCGTCGAGCGCTTCAACGCACGCTTCGCAAACTTCGGCAAGAAGGCATAAGTTTTCTTGGCTTAGTGAAGCTAAACATCCCCGTATCTCGTATCACGAGGTGCGGGGATGTTTATCTCTGTGGGAGAGTGACCGGCCTTTCTATAACGGGTGAGAAAGGTAATAAAAGCCCTAATTGCAGGCACAGAAACCGTGACCTCCCACTAAAAAGCGTTACAATGAAAGTTCTTAGAGAGCCTGCTGCGCATCCTCTTTCAATAGTCAAGCACGCAGTGGGCACAGGATTACTCACTGTTTTCAAAGGACTTAAACATATGAGCGACAAGCTCGATAAAACGGCAGCCGCCGAGGAGAAACCCAAGAAGAAGTGGCTCAAGCGCATTCTGCTGATTCTGCTGATTCTTCTGCTGGTGATCACTCTCGGTATTGGCTTCTATATCTGGCGTATTGGCAACATCTGGGATACTCAGACTCAGAAGTTTGACGATAAGAGCATGAGCGATATTCAGGGAGATCTGGATCGTTTGAAGAAGGCAGCGGAAGAGGGCAAGATTGAAAAGCCCGTGCCCGCAGGCGAACGCGTTAAGGCGACCGACGCCTCCGGCAATGAGGTAGAGATCCCCGCACCGGGCGTTCACGACGTGAAGGATAGCGAAGGCACCGATATTCTGCTGCTTGGTAGCGACCAGCGCTTTGGTAGCGAGACCGATTCCTCCGGTGCACGTGCCGACACCATTATGGTTATGCACGTTCCCAAGGATGGGCACGGTGTTTACCTGGTCTCGATCATGCGCGATAGCTGGGTAAATATTCCCGGCTTCGGTGCAGCAAAGATTAATGCGGCGCTGAACTGGGGCGGTATTGCCCTGCAAATTCAGACCGTGGAGCAGGTCCTCGGCGTCAAGATGGACCACGTTGCCGAAATCGACTTTAATGGTTTCAAGGATTTGACCAATGCTGTGGGTGGCGTGGATGTGAATGTGACCCGTCCCTTCACCTCCTCCACCGGCGTGTGGACCTACACGCAGGGTATGAACCACATGGATGGTGCGCAGGCTCTGGCCTTCGTGCGTGAACGCTATGTGTTTGGTGACGGTGACTACCAGCGTGTGCGTAACCAGCGATCCTATCTGCAGGGTCTGGTCAACACCATGAAGGCTAAGGGTGCTCTGAGCAATATTGTGGAGTTCCAGAAGGTTGTGGAGTCCCTCTCGCCCTATCTGACCGTGGATTCCGGCCTGAACGCCGGCGAGATCGTCAATATTGCGCGCCCGGTGATTCAGAAGGGCGTGACCGATATGCATATGATGACCCTGCCGAATGCGGGCCCCGGCTGGTCCTATAACGGCCAGTCGATTATCGTGGTGGACGATACCGCGGTCTCTGAGCTCTCCGAGGCTCTGCGTACCGACTCCATGCAGTCCTACTCGCCCACCAGTGGTTATAGCTAAACCGCTCGTGGTTCACCGTAGTAGCGTATAACTCTCTGACATGAGAAGAATAGCCAAACCCCGGTTTAATGCACCTATTGCATTGCGCCGGGGTTTGGCGTATCCTTTAAGACTGGTGTTAATCTCAGTGAAGCTCTATCGACGCAGAGCCAGCGGGAGACACCACTTGCACCCTCGCGGTGCAAGCCACCACCCCTGTGCCTAAGCGCTGACCCCGAATGAGCCAATCTCGCTAGGTTAGGCGGGCACCGGCATCGAACAGTACTGAAAACGATGACACGGGCTGTGCAGGCGGTGAGATAGAAGAACCAAGTTGTCGAGATAAGTGAGTCCATAACGTGGCATACGCAATCGTACGCGCTGGCGGTCGTCAGGAGAAGGTTTCCGTTGGCGACATCGTAACCCTGGATCGTGTTGCTGGCGAGCCCGGCACCACCATCGAGCTGCCCGTCGTGCTGTTCGTCGACGGTGACAAGGTCATCGCAGACGCAAAGTCCCTGGCATCCGCTAAGGTAACTGCTGAGAAGATTGAAGACCTGCGCGGTCCGAAGATCGTTATTCAGAAGTACAAGAACAAGACCGGTTACAAGAAGCGTCAGGGTTTCCGCGCTGAACTGACCACCGTCAAGATCACCGCAGTTTCCGCATAATCACACGAAAACATTCGGATTAACTTTTACCTAAGGTAGGACTGAAATGGCACATAAGAAGGGCGCTAGCTCCACCCGTAACGGCCGTGACTCGAACCCCCAGTACCTCGGCGTGAAGCGCTACGGCGGTCAGACCGTCAACGCAGGCGAGATCCTCGTTCGTCAGCGCGGCACCCACTTCCACCCCGGCGTTAATGTTGGCCGCGGTGGCGACGACACCCTGTTCGCTCTGGCAGCAGGCACCGTCGAATTCGGTACCCGCAAGGGCCGTAAGGTCGTGAACATCCTGGCAGCAGCTGAGTAATCAGCCCGTCAGAATCACTGAAGATAAGGGGGTAGGGGCAACTCTACCCCCTCATCGTATCTGTACATTAAAGGAGAAAACGTGGCAGAATTCGTAGACCGCGTGGTGCTGCACGTATCCGGCGGCAATGGTGGCAACGGATGCGTATCCGTACGACGCGAAAAATTTAAGCCCCTCGGTGGCCCCAACGGTGGTAACGGTGGCAACGGCGGTGACGTGATCCTGCGCGTGGACAACCAAACCACCACCCTGCTGGAGTACCACCACAGCCCCCACCAGCACGCCCCCAACGGCGATATTGGCCGCGGCGATATGCACCACGGCTACAATGGTGAAAACCTGATCCTGGGCGTACCCCAGGGCACCGTGGTCAAGGACCGCGAAGGCAATGTGCTCGCCGACCTGCTGCGTGTAGGCGACGAGTACGTGGCAGCACACGGCGGCATGGGCGGTCTGGGCAATGCGGCGCTCGCCTCCACCAAGCGTAAGGCACCCGGTTTCGCACTATTGGGCATCCCCGGTGAAGAAGCAGACGTTGTGCTGGAGCTCAAGTCCATTGCAGACGTAGCTCTGGTGGGCTACCCCTCCGCGGGCAAGTCTTCCCTGATTGCTGCCATTAGCGCCGCACGCCCCAAGATCGCTGACTACCCCTTTACCACCCTCATCCCGAACCTGGGCGTGGTGCAGGCAGGCGATGTTCGCTACACCGTGGCGGACGTTCCCGGCCTGATTGAGGGCGCCTCCGAAGGTCGCGGTCTGGGTCACCGATTCCTGCGCCACGTGGAGCGTTCCAGTGCCCTGGTGCACGTGATTGACTGCGCAACCCTCGAACCCGGTCGCGACCCGATCAGCGACTTTGAGGTCATTCGCGGCGAACTGGAGAACTACGAGGTTGACCCGACCGCGGGTGTGACCGTTCCCCTGAATGAGCGCCCGCAGATTGTGGTGCTGAATAAGATTGACGTACCCGAAGCGCGCGAACTGGCGGACTTCGTACGCCCCGAGTTTGAGGCTATGGGCTATAAGGTCTTCGAGATTTCTACCGCCTCCCACGAGGGTTTGAAGCCCCTGATCTTCGCCATGGCTGCCCTGGTTGAAGAGGACCGTGCCGCTCGCGCAGCAGCCGAGAAGCAGGCACCCGAGGTTGAGGTTGAAATTATTCGACCCAAGGGTTTCCGTTCCAAGAAGAAGCAGGAATTCTTTATCCGCCGCGAGGAGCGCAACCTGGAGCCGCTCTTCCGCGTGATCGGTGAGAAGCCCGAGCGTTGGATTCAGCAGACCGACTTTAATAACGATGAGGCTGTGGGTTACCTGGCGGACCGCCTGGCGAAGCTCGGTGTTGAAGATGAGCTCTTCAAGGCCGGTGCACGCGCCGGTGACGCCGTGGTGATTGGTGAGAACGATAACTCCGTGATCTTCGACTGGGAGCCGACTATGGTTGGCGGTGCCGAGCTGCTCTCCTCGCCGCGCGGTACCGATGCCCGTCTGGAAGAGATTATTCGCCCCACCCGCGCGCAGAAGCGTGTGGAGTACAAGGAGCGTATGGACGCCAAGGCGGAGGCACGCGCCGAGCTGGAGCAGGAGCGCCAGGCAGGCGTGTGGACCGAGTCCGTGGAGTACCGCCGTAAGCTCAAGGAAGGCGCAGCCGATCTGGATAAGATCGATATGCCCGAAGCTGACTAGCACTCTTTTCGCTCTGAACCGGCGGGTTAGCGCTGACCGGCTCTAGGGAATATATGAAAAGCCCCGCGGCTCTCACATTGAGAGCCGCGGGGCTTTGTATAAACCTGCCTGTTAGGAACGAACCATAATCGCCTCGGAGGCACGATCGACCTCTGGAGCACCGGAAAGAATGCGATCACGGGAGGTATCCGAAGGAATCACAGCACCCGTATTCTGATCATAAATCTCCACACCGGCAGGGTAGAACATCAGCTGGGTGGCGTTCGGACCACTGGTCTGCTTCCAATGAATCAGCAGTGCACCGCGATCCCAACGAACCGTGGGCGCATTATAGGAGGTACCCGCATCCTGAATAGCGGTAATGCTCAGGCCGTTAATCTCGGCGTAGGGCGCGCTCTTAGCGGTCCAAGAAATGTGATTATCGGTCACATAGAGCTTGCGGGTGGGAGCTAACCAAGAACCCTGAATACTGGAATAATCACCGCGGGCAATCTGCGAAGTATTCATACCCGAGCTGGAGGCAGCCTGAGCGCTACTGGGAGCCGCCGAGGAAGGGCTCGGGCGGGTGGCGTTATTAGTGCTCTCGGCAGCGCCGCTGGGGCTGGGGGAGTAGCTCGAGGTACTAGCACTGGCGGTGGAGCTCGGTGCAGGGGCGGTAATAGCGGGTACGTTAATCTGCGGAGCCTCAGTGGAGACTCGAGTCATCATATGGGGTGAGAGATCATCGGCGCGGCTGGTCAAAGCCACCACACGCAGAGTCGACTCATTACTTTCAACCTTCGCACCCGTAAACGGGTTCTTTAGTGCCACGCCCTCGGGATAGACCATAATATAGGCACTCTTATCGGAGTGGGCGCTGGACTCCCAGCTCAGAATTAGTGCGCCATCCTGAACTTTCTTGGAGAACTTATCGTAGGTGACAGACTTGTCCTCCGGAAGTAGGCTCAGCTGAGAGAGCTTAGCGAAAAGCGCATCATTGTTGCTCCACTCCATGCCGCCCTGCACCACAGCGAGCTTCTGGGAAGAAGAAGCCCAAGTACCGGTCAGAGCCGTGAAATCGCCGCGGGCAATAGCGTCCAGGGTGCTAGAGTGCGCGGAAGAAGTCGAAGCGCTGGAAGAAGCGCTCGCGCTCGGGCTGCTACTCTGGGAGCTTTCAGTACCGGGAATAGAACAAGAGCTCAGCGTTAGCAGAGCAGTGAAACCCAAGGTGAGGGCGGGGTAAATACGTGCGTGGTGGGGCATAGAGACTACCTATCGGTGTGATCGACTGCTATGTGTGATTATTCGGTAATAATACTAACAAATCCAGCCTATCAGATTCCCCACATCGAGAAGCACAAAAAAGTCACGCCCCGTGTTTTGCTATATCGTATAGACAGAAACACGGGGCGTGATACACCTTTAAGACTTAGCCTTAGGAGTCGCCGCGGCACCGCGCGGGCTAATCATCTGACCGGCGCATTCAAGCGTATCGGCGCTTATAGCCGTGCAGGTAATATCACCCACCGTAATCTTATGCCCGGGCGCCAACTCCACAGCATTGGGCTGCACGAGCGTCTTGAAAGCATCCAGCTTAGAACTGGAACTATTGGTTAAATAGCGGCGTACCTTCGGCTCGGCACCGCTGGGAGTGACCTGCATATAGTAGACCGGATCGCCCAGCAGCTCCCAATTACGCGGCTTGGTGGCGCTATAGAACATGCAGGTCACCTGAGAACCCCCAACCGCCGCATTAATATAGCAGGTATTCGGCCGACCATTGGTGCTACCCAAAGAAATAAAGGCACTCTGCGCGCCGGAAACCGTACTAAAACGCGCCGGATCCTCCTCAATTGCCGTAGCACGAGTCTCAGTCAGAGTCTTCAGCTCCGGCATAGAGGCGGTGGAGGACATGATCGTGGTGGCATTATCGCTGCTCACCGCACCGTAAAAAATACGATCCTTCCAATCCTCAGAAGCAATCAGCGCACCGGTTGACTGATCGCGCACGCTCACACCCGCCGGGTAAAACGTGAACTGCACGCTATCGCTATAACGCAGATGCAGAGCTCCACCGCTCTGCTCAACCGTAGGCTTGAGGTGCTCTTCGCCACCCTGAGCAGCATGAACCTTCAGGCCATTCAAGGTTAGGGTCGCACGGTCGGTCACGCTATACTCGCCGCTATTACCGCTAATAACGAGTGCGTTTTTATCGCCATTCCAGGTGCCCTGAATACTGCTAAAATCGCCGCGCGCAATCTGATCCAGATTCATGGTTGAGGAGGGAGCACCATCGCTTGCGGGCGCAACAGAAGACGCCGCGTGAACGCTAGCGCTAGGAGAAGAGCTGGGCTGAGCGCCTGCACTATTGGAGGCGCTCACGTGGGTGCTGCTAACGGAGGCACTCGGGCTCGAGAGCGCGGGAGTTCCGCAGGCGCTGAGTACGAGAACCGCCGCCGCGCTGAGAAGACCCAGCGTGGTTCGAGAGTGTTTCATTCTGACCTTGTAGTGAGTGTTCAGTACGGTGCCTCGCGTGTTGAGTCGGCGAGTGAGTGAGAAGCCTGACTCTGTAACGATGGTTCACCGTGGAGTGAGTGAGTTGAACAGAATTAGCGTACCAGGTTTTTGGAGGTTTGGGTGCTTTCGACCCGTATTATTGGACAGATTTCCTGTGTTCTTAGTTACTCGTAATAAGAGATGGGTTTGTGAGTACGAGAATCGTGACTATATGAGATCGGAAAGAGCTGTTGAGACTGGGCTGCTGTTTAAGAAAAGGGTGATTCGTGCGAGTGGTTGCGTTTGCGAGTTTCGAGGTGAGAGTTGAGTTTTTGAGGCATGGTCGCTGGTTCCGGCGCCGCTGCGGAGATTGAAACTTCGCGGGTGCTCAAACATTGCTCAGCTCGCCCCTTTTTGAGACGTGCTTGAGTTTTTGAGAGGACGCGAGCTTCGCAAAACTGCGCGCCGACGCTCGTTTCTTCTCCTTGCGGCTTATGCTCATATGTCACGTTTCTGAGGTGGTTGGGGCTTGTGCGTTCAGTCCCTGAGGGGCTGCAAATGGGGTTTTCAACTGCTCGCGTCTCACGGCGCTCCTTTCCCGCCTTCGGGATGCTTACGACCCGTGCGTTTCTTACTTTTTGTGAATGTGCCAGATTTTCTTTTCGCGTCGCGAATAGTATTTTTCGTCGCGAGGGAAGACACCCCTCGCGACGAAAAATACTATTCGCGACGCGAAGGGGTAACTCGCATACCCGCATGGGATGATGCTCTGAGGAACCGGTAGGGCTGGAACGTAAGTGCATTGAAAGAACGCGACTGCCTTGGTATCGTCCCATGCCTAAGCTAATCGGGCTAGATACACTACGCAGTCCCAACGGATCTTAGAGGTACCCTGTTGCCCTACCGTGGCTCAGTGCCGATAGTTCTTTAGTCTTGTTTCTAAAAGTGAAATACAACCATAAATAAAAACCGCCGAATGCATTCCTAGAAACGCATTCGGCGGTTTTAGAACCAATATGCAGATGAGACTAGTCCGTCACGAACTCACTATTGAAGTAGTACAGCTTATCCTGAACGGGTAGGCGAACCACACCGTGAGGCGAAACGAGGAAACCAGCGCCACTCGTCTCGGTACAACGAACAGTAGAATCAGCTACAACTGCGCACGTAATTCCATCTGCGCTGAGCTGTTGGACAACCTGCAGAGTCTTATGAGTGGCCCTGGTATCTGCAGCAACATAGACACTTTGAGTATAGTAGCTAAAGTATGCTTCGACCGGACCACCGGATGCCTGCGGACGAGTAGGCACTATGCTTGCTTTATAGGAGCCGGTAGCTCCACCAGCAGTTTCAGCATCCTGCTTCTCGCTAATAATTTCGCAGCGAGCGCCGTTAACCTTATTGATAGAACATAGATTAGGCTTACCATTAGTCGTACCAATCTGGAATACCAGACCACCCTGACCGCTGAAACTTCCCTGGGGTGCGTAGTCTGCAGGGTCTGCATCCGAGATGGCAATACCTCCAGATACTTTGGCATATTCCGGAGTGTCACTGATGCGACTCATAATGGTGCTTGACAGACCCGGGCCGTCCGCGGGCTTGCCGGAGACAATACGGTCTTTCCAGTCCTCAGTATCCAGGTACGGGGTGTTGGGGCCACCAATACCAAACTCAGTACGAGGGATCTTCACACCGGCGGGGTAGAAGCTAAGCATCTGACCGTCCGGCCAACGCATAATTAATGCGCCATTTTCGCGGGTGACCGTTGCGGCTCCTTGGGCACCGCGGCTTTGAACGCCGTAATACTTTAGACCGGAGAGTTCCGCGTATGCACGCCCATTGACACTCCACTCAGCTTTATTGTTCTCCACAAAGAGCGAGCGTGCGTTAGACTGCCACGCGCCTTGAATACTGGAGAAATCACCCTTGGCAATCTGATCCAGGTTCATACCTAGGCTTAGGGGTTTCTTTTCTTCCTGTGCCGGTTCGGAGGCGGGTGCGCTGGGGCTGGGGGAGAAGCTCATGGAGGAGCTCGGTACGGCGCTTGCCGAGGCGCTTGCACTTGCGGTGGTGGTGCTCGGTAGCGCGGTAGAGACCTGTTTCATGACGTACTTGGTGTAGTCGGTGGTGGTCGTATCGGGGATTGCCACGATACGTACTGTGGAGGTGTCAGAGTCTACTACGCTGCCGGTGGGGTTTTTGATGGCGATGCCTACGGGGTAGATGATTAGGCGTGCGCCGCTGGGAGTTGAGGACTGTGCGCCGTTAGTTGCCTGGGTATTGGCGGATGCGCTCGCAGAGGGTGTAGCCGAAGCGCTTGAGGCTTCGCTAGGTGCAGTGCTTCCTTCGGCAGTGCTGGAGGGTGCCGAAGATGCGGTTGTAGAAGAGGAAGTATCAG
>NZ_JAUNVZ010000031.1 GCF_030540545.1 Rothia sp. (in: high G+C Gram-positive bacteria)
AGGTCTAGAATCTTGTTGCAGGTTTTGGCGTTGCGCAGAGTCAGCTGGTTTGCGAAGGCTTTCTTTGACATAAACTTTCCGTACTGAGCCTTTTTATAATCGGGTGTGCTGTAGTTGCCGAAGTAGACGGCGCAGGTTCCTATGTGAAGCACTTCGTCGGGAACATCCAGCGTTTCGAGCTCGGCGGCTAGTGCATCGCGATCAGCATCAATGGTGAAAAACATGGCGTCCAGGCGAGGCATGTCCTCGTTCCACCACTCGGGCAGGTTGTGCGCATCCTTGCGGTATTCGTCAGCGGTGAGAAGTGAGAATGGAATCTCGAAATCGTAATGCTTCGCCAGCAGATCGGTGATCTCCTGTGCCACGGTGGTTTTATCCCGCGAGCTCACAAATAGCAGGTTCCCTGAGTTGATATAGCTTGTGACGTTCTCGTATCCCAGTGCAGCCAGCCGCTTTTTCAGCTCGGGCATCGACACCTTGCGCAGCTTCCCCAGGTTCACGCTCCTGAGCAAAAGAATGTACTGCATGGGCTTAAACCCTTTCTAACGATGAATGGTAAAAATCTGGGTCGAGTTCTCGGCGCAGACTTTGCTGCCCGCGTTTACGGCTCAGGATTGTCAGAAACAGTACCTGAAGCCTCGTAAAACCACGGCACCGCTGCATCGTCTTCATTCTCCTGCGAGGGTACGCCGGGGGCAACCGGAAGATGCGGAATCAGCAGATCCACCTCGTCGCGGCGCAGAATCTCGGGGTCGGTTACCGCAGGCACGAACCCGGGCACCCGATCCCAGCTCCAGTAGTAGAATTTCTCGGGTGAGCTCCACGCGATCGTGCTGAACCCGCCCCTGGAATCCTCATCAAACTGATCTTTGACCCGCGCCTCATACAGGTACGGTGCCCGCTGACCGGTTGTCGGGTCCACCCCGTACCAGATACGTGTGATGAGCGCCCGCAGCATGGCTTCACCCGTATTGACGTGCACCGACGAGACCTGGCCGTAATCATCGTAGAGAACCTTGCCTTCGCCCGGGGCAAGTACGGGCGGCTCGGTTCCCAGAGAATCCACAATATGCCCCACCAGCGCCTCAATATAGGAGCCGCGCCCGGGGACCTCATCGCGAAGCTCCCAGACCAGGTTTCCTTCCGCCTCTAGGGTCGCGACGGCGCACACCTCCCAGTCGGTGGCACGCCACGGGGTCAGATGCTCCGCCACAAACACCAAACGGTTATTCCAACGGCGCATGACGAGCGTAAAATCTACGCCAAACCAGGGCCGCGCATGATTCAAGTTAGGCATAATCCCCGAGATAGGCATTAGCTCGGCGTAGGTATCGTGGTCGCCCTTCATAGAATCCCAATCGGGTTCGCAGGCGTCCAGATACATTCTGAAGGGGGCGCTTTGCGGGCTTTGAATTAAAAACTCCCCGGAAACGAGCCTCTGCCACGGATACTGGGCG
>NZ_JAUNVZ010000032.1:0-981 GCF_030540545.1 Rothia sp. (in: high G+C Gram-positive bacteria)
GTCGATGACCCGTAAGAAGACTTCGGTGGAGGGCAACTAGACGTATGGCTGCAAATATTTTTTTCCTCATCATAGTCATTTGTATGGTGTGCCTGGTGCTCATGCAGGTGCGCAACCAGAACATGAAAGAGAAGTACGCGGCGCTGTGGCTTAGCGTCGGCGGTGTCATGATTGTGCTGGCGCTGTTCCCCAAGCTGCTGGACTGGTTCTCGTCCCTGGTGGGTATTGAAACCCCCGTGAACCTGCTGTTTTTGATTGCCATTGTGATGCTCATGGGCATTAGCCTGCACCTGACCCTTGCCATCTCAAAACTCACTGATGATGCGCGCACTATCGCCGAAGAAGTGGCGATTATGCGCGCCCTGCAACGCCAGCCGGAGGGTGCCGCAGGGCGCGGGAACAACCCGGCCTCCGAAACGAACACCCCCGAATCCTCCAACTAACTTTCCCCTCACACTCACACCTGGGAGCCACTATGACCGTAGATATTCTTTTCCCCTACTATGGCGATGTTGAACTCATGAAGCAGGCCGTTCGCTCGGTGATTGGGCAGAGCAACCCCGACTGGCGCCTGATCGTGGTTGATGACGGCTACCCGGACGAATCAATCCCCGGCTGGTTCGCCTCGCTCAATGATGAGCGCATCACCTATATGCGCAACGAGAAGAACCTGGGCGCGAACGGCAACTACCGCAAATGCCTCACCTTCGTGGAGAACGAGCTGGTCACGGTCATGGGCGCTGACGACGTGATGCTGCCCAACTATGTGCAGTGGCTGGTTGATGCGGCGGCGACCCACCCGCAGGCGAGCGTTTTTCAGCCGGGTGTGGTGGTGATTGATGAGCATAATGCGGCCTCAAACACCCTGGTGGAGAAAACGAAGGCGTTCTACCGGCCGAACCATTCCACACTGCTGCAGGGTGAAGACCTTGCACTGTCGCTGCTGCGCGGCAACTGGTTCTACTTCCCCTCCCTGGGCTG
>NZ_JAUNVZ010000032.1:991-1441 GCF_030540545.1 Rothia sp. (in: high G+C Gram-positive bacteria)
TGATGCGATCACCCAGACCGGGTTCCGGCAGGGGCTGAACGTGGTGCAGGATATGGCGCTGGTGCTCGATATTGCGATGAACGGCGGCGCCCTGTTCTACGATAAGACCCTGGCGTTCATGTACCGCCGCCACGGTGGTTCTGACTCTTCGTGGCGTGCCCTTGAAGGGACCCGTTTCGACGAGGAGCGCACCTATTTCACCACGATCGCCGCCGAACTGGAGGCCCTGGGGTGGAAGAAGGCAGCGAAGGCGGCACGCATCCGGTTCTCATCCCGTGCGCACGCACTGACTCTGCTGCCGAAGGCTGCGTTGGCGAAAAAGTGGCGGGGCGTGAAAAACCTTGCTGTTCACGTGGTGAAGTAGCTGGGCTGCCGGTGATGACGCATAGCGATAACACCCCGACCAGCGGTGCCGTGAGCACCGAGCAGGAGGCGGAGCCTGACGGCACC
>NZ_JAUNVZ010000033.1 GCF_030540545.1 Rothia sp. (in: high G+C Gram-positive bacteria)
GTGCCTATGTAGACCACTATTCAGTAAGCAACAGCGGTACGGCTGATAAGCCGGAGTTCTCTATCACTCGTACCTATCGCGGTAACCCCGACCTGACTTGGGAGAAGAGCAAGACCTTCGACGTAGGTTTGGAGGCCGGCCTTTTCAACAATCGCTTGAGCTTTGAGGTAGACTTCTACATCAAGAATACGAGCGACATGTTGGCTACCCATTCACTCCCGATGAGTGAGGGTACTCCCAGTGCCATCTACACCAACGAGCAGAGCATGCGCAATACGGGTGTGGACGTGACGGTAAACGGCGTGTTCATCCAGACACAGAAAGTCAACTGGTCTGCTCAGCTCAACCTCACGCACTACAAGAATGAGCTGACCCGCATGCAGGAGGGGCGTCCCGAAGAGGGCTACCAGACCGGTAACTACTGGCGCAAGAAGGGTGGCTCACTCTATGACTGGTACATGGTACGCTTTGCCGGTGTAGACCCCGAGACCGGTCAGGGCTTGTACTATAAGGACGTAGAGAAGGCCGTGCTCGATGCAGACGGTAACCCCGTAAAGGATGCCGACGGCAACCCCGTGACCGAGACCGTGATGGGAACTACTACCGATGCCGGTTCGGCTACGAGCTATCAGCTGGGCAAGTCGGCCCTGCCTAAGCTCTTTGGTGGTCTCTCTACCACGCTTCAGGCTTATGGTTTTGACCTCACGGTATCTACTGCCTTCTCCTTTGGCGGATGGACCTATGACGGCAGCTATGCCAGCTTGATGTCAGGCACCAGTGGCTCTACCTTCTCTACCGACATCTACAAGCGTTGGCAGAAGCCGGGCGACGTGACCGACGTTCCCCGTCTGATGGAGGGTGAGAAGATGACCGGTGGTGTGGAAAACGACCGCTTCCTTACGCGCTCAGACTACTTCTCTCTCCGCAACATCACCCTGGGCTATACGCTGCCGCAGCATATTACGGAGCGCATACCGGGCTTGACCTCAGTACGCGTATATGCCGTAGGTGACAACCTCTTCCTCGGCTCACATCGCAAGGGTCTCGATCCCCGTCAGAATATCTCGGGTGCGGTAGATACGAACAGCTACTCCGCGCTGCGCACCATCTCGTTTGGTATCAACGTGAACTTCTAATTAAAGCACAAACGACAGTATGAAAGTTACAAAATATATTGGCCTCTTGCTGCTGGGCGGTGTGGCACTGACCTCATGTAGCGACAGCTTTCTCGATGAAGGCATCAATGGCGCAGTGACGCCCGAGCAAATAGAGGATCAGAAAAAGGAGAATTTGGACAAGGTATTGTCCGGTCAGATTAATGGCTGCTATACGGAGTGGAATACTTACAATCCCCTCAGCGCTTACAATAATATCTATACGCACCAGGCTACGGGCTTTGGCGGTATCATGCTGCTCTCTGACGCGAT
>NZ_JAUNVZ010000034.1:0-218 GCF_030540545.1 Rothia sp. (in: high G+C Gram-positive bacteria)
TGCCCCTTTGAAAGCGTGAGCGTGTAAAAAGGCTCTTTATGTGAATAAAGCGTTAGAAAATCTGCTTTATTCGCATAAAGAGCCTTTATTAGCGGGGAGGGGAAGCCACTACAGTGCCGCCTGCAAACCCTCCAGGTGGTCATGCTTCGCCAGCTCGTACCGCAGGTGCCCCTCGGTTGGCGACTGCACCGGCAGGAACGTGACCTCACGCACTCGGC
>NZ_JAUNVZ010000034.1:228-1427 GCF_030540545.1 Rothia sp. (in: high G+C Gram-positive bacteria)
CGTGCCGTGGGTGAGCCTGCCACGTACCCGGCCCCGCCCACGGTTTGCAGCTCACAATGGGTTGCCGCCGTCGCCAGGTGCGAAACATCCAAACGCAGCTGCAGCAAGTCACGTTTTTGGGCGTTCTCAGGTTCAGCTGCTAGACGCAGCAGAGTGTCCCGCAGGGTACGGTACGTACCGAGAAGCCCCTCAAACTCCTGTTTAAAGACGCCACCCGACACCTGAAGATGCTCCGCCGCGCTCTGTAATGCCCCGGCGGCAAGACCCAGGCAGAACGCGGACTGCACCAGCAAAAACGGCGCGGTTACTTTCGCTAAGAACCCCGCAAAGTCCTTGGTCAGAATATCCTCGGTCGGCACAAAAACATCCTCAAAAATGATCGTGCCAGACTCGGTCCCGTTGAGCGCCAGCAGGTTACGGTGATACGCAACCTTCAGCCCCGGAGTATCCTGGCGAACCGTCACAATATACCGGTTCGGATGCCCCTCCTGCGCATTCTGCACCGCCACCGGCAGCACAATCACACCATTCGGGTACAGGTTAGAAGCCCACGACACCGTGCCGTTAAGCTTCACACCGCCCTCTACCAGGGTGCCCAGCACCTTGATCGGGCCGATACCCGCGGCCTCTTTATAGGCCGCTGCCATCGCGGTGGTGCCGCTTGTGGTGGCCTCAGCCAAACCCTCGGGCAGCTCACGGTTCACCGCATCAAAGAACGCAATCGTGGAACGATGCGCCCACAGCGAGAACCCGGTGGAGGCATCCTGCGAAGCAAGATCATACGCCACCGCAGCCTGCGGCACGAGGGAGCCGGTGCGCCCCAGAGTCAGCAGACCATCCTTCGCAATCTCGCGCAGATTCTCAAATGGGGAACGCTCACCGGTATCGACGGCATCTGCGTGTTCGGCGGCAAGGGCAAGCACACGCTCACGTTCGGGATAGCTGTGGAGAGGCTCAATCGTCACATTAGACATAGCAGGCTCCTTGCACGTTTATGCGTGTAGCTTGAACAGGCGGTCGATGGGGGTGCTCACGGCTTCGCGGGCGCGCACCACCGCATCCTCATCGGGTGCGTCGTAGAAGCACAGGCACTTGGCGGTATCCTCACGCACATAGGTGCGCAGGAAGGAAACCTCGGGCACCTCGGCATACTTGGGCGCGTTCGCCTTCTTGCGAGTCAGGTACTGCTCCATTGTGAT
>NZ_JAUNVZ010000035.1:0-967 GCF_030540545.1 Rothia sp. (in: high G+C Gram-positive bacteria)
GCGAGCTGACCTCCACCTCGAACTGCACCACCTACCAGGCACGCCGCCTGAACATACGCGAACGCACCGCAGACACCGTAGACGATGCGGGCAATGTGCGTAAGGGGCGCACCCGCGCGGTCGCAACCCTCAACGGCACCCTGGCGACTACCCGTTGGGTTGTGGCGATTCTGGAGACCCACCAGCAGCCTGACGGCTCGGTGCGTATTCCTGAGGCGCTGCGTCCGTATATGGGCGGCGCTGAGGTTATTCCTGTGGTGTAAAAACGGATGCTTCGCCGAGTTGCTAAACCTGCCGTTTCATCGTGTGGGAACCCACTAGCAGCCCAAGAGCGGTGTGCTAGCATGGGGATATTACTGAAATGGATGTGCTGCGGCGCACCCCGGGAAGAGGGCAGTACTAACTTTACCTAAAAGTATGTGATGGGCTTGGTATGAGATAGAGGATAGGCGGTAAGGGGCCATTGACCGTGCATATCAGCATGCTCTAGCATGGGGTACATCTACTATTGCTTTCCGCATAAAGCGGAAGGGGCTGGCTCTCTGACCCGCCAACCCCTTCCCGGCGGGTAACACTAACTCAAGATATTACGGATATGCTTGATAGTGTTATGGATGATGAAAACGACCTGAGCTGATCCATTGGTAAGGATGAGACTTACCAGGATTGCTTGGGTCGTTTCTATGAATTCATAGAAAGACATCCTTCCCACCCCCTCTCCGCCCCGGGAGTCAACGCAGGGATGTATCTACTATTGCGTGCTGCGGACTCACCCTGCGAAGAGGGCAGTACTAACTTTACCGTACAGTGTTATTTCAGCTTCTAGTGTGCGTTTAGGTTCCTAAAAAGCGTTACTCTTAAAGTATGCCCATTTCGCGTTCTAAACTTATTGGCGCATCAGCCTTAGCTGCAACAACGGCTGCGCTGGTGGCGCGTGCCCGTTCACACGCGCAGAAAATTGTGGCCC
>NZ_JAUNVZ010000035.1:977-1425 GCF_030540545.1 Rothia sp. (in: high G+C Gram-positive bacteria)
CTTGGTATCTGGCGAACAATCCCCACCGGCGATATGCGTCGCGTGGGCGTGGTGTACAACCCAAGTAAAGGCGGGGCTACCGCCGCTGTTGGCATTATTGAACGCACCATTAGAGCGAACGGCTGGCCCGCACCTATTACCCGCACTACCCGCATTGACGAGCCCGGTGGGGAAGCCACCCGTGAGGTACTGGCTGAAGGCGCGGATACCGTGATCGCCGTTGGCGGAGACGGGACGGTTCGTGCCGTAGCCACGGCGTTACAGGGGTCGCAGGCGACTCTTGGTATTATCCCGTTGGGCACCGGTAACTTGCTCGCCCGCAACCTGTACCTGCCGGTGGGTGATGTCGCCTCCTGCGTCAATATTGCGCTTAACGGGGTGCAGCAGCCGGTAGATGCTATTAGGATGGTGACCGACCCCGGCAGTGACGAAAAAACCGAACATACGT
>NZ_JAUNVZ010000036.1 GCF_030540545.1 Rothia sp. (in: high G+C Gram-positive bacteria)
GGCTGTGCGGCCTCTTCGGCCTCTTCGGCGGTTGTGGTTGGGGTCTCGGCCGTAGATTTTCGGTGCTGTGCCTTCCGTCGCTGGCGGAGGTACTCTAGGGTCAGGAAGCCCACGAGGGTGAGGAGAAGGAGTATCAGGTACTTCATGGGGTGCAAGTCAATCTTAGTGAGCCGCCGGGTGGGCGGAGAGCTGCTCCAACGTTTGCCAGAAGGTAGGGTAACTCTTGGTTACTACTTCCGCATCGGCTATCTCTACCCCCTCACAGACGATGGCGGTAGGGGCAAAAGCCATCGCCATGCGGTGGTCGGCATAGGTGTGGATGGGGGTACCGTCGTAGTGCGGTGTGCCTGCGGGGTAGTCCATGAGTGTCAGCACATCGTCTCCCTCGGCTTGCAGTTCCAGCCCGTACTTACGCAGTTCGTTTTGCAGTGCCGCGATGCGGTCGGTCTCCTTGATGCGTAGCGAGCGTACGCCAGTGAAGCGGAAGGGGCGGCGCAGCATGGCGCAGGTCACGACCAGCGTCTGTGTGAGGTCGGGCGTATCGCCCAGGTAACAGACCCACGGCTGCCGGGCGGTATAGTGGTCTTCGGCCGCAACCTTGGTCAGGGTGACTTGTTGGAGTTCTTCGTCAAAGGTGGTCTCCACGCCCAGGCTGCGGAACAGTTCCCTTATCCGGCTGTCGCCTTGCAGGCTCTCCTTGAAGAGGCCGGGCAAGGTGATGCGGCCGGTCGTGTCGGCCGAGAGCGCCAAGGCCTCATACCAATAGGATGCAGCCGACCAGTCGCTCTCCACCAGGTAGCTTAGTTCATCGTGAAACCTGCCGGGCTGCACCACGAGCGCTTGTTCGCCTGCCCACTCGGTGGCGATGCCGAAGGTGCGCAGCATGGCGAGCGTCATGTCGATGTAGGGGCGCGACAGTACCTCTCCCTCCAGCTCCAGTCTCAACCCTTCTTGCATAGTGGGGGCAATCATCAGGAGCGCAGAGATGTATTGCGAGCTGACGTTGCCGGGCAGGGTGAGCGTACCCCCGCTGAGGCTTTGGCCCTCTACATGCAGGGGGGGAAAGCCCTCTCGCTCCGTATAGCTAATCTTTGCTCCAAGCTGACGTAGAGCATCCACCAACACGCCGATGGGGCGGTTGCGCATGCGTGACGTGCCGGTCAGGGTATGTACCTCACCCTGGCAAACGGCAAAGTAGGCGGTCAGAAAGCGCATAGCCGTCCCGGCAGCTCCAATGTCTATTGTCTCCGGTCGATTACGCAGGGCATCCCACATGACGCGGGTGTCGTCACACACAGCCAAGTGCTCTACACTGCTGCCGGCACCACTGAGGGCGCAGAGCAGTAGGGCGCGATTGCTGATGCTCTTGGACGAAGGTAAGTCGATACTGAAGTCCCAGTGGGTGGGGT
>NZ_JAUNVZ010000037.1 GCF_030540545.1 Rothia sp. (in: high G+C Gram-positive bacteria)
ATGCCGTGTGTTTCCCCGGATGCTTCGCTGAGGTGCTCCGTAAGAAGCCGGTTAAGTTCCACCGGGGTGGTAATAGGCTCACTGGGCGCATAGTTATCCGGTAACGGTGCGGTGCATGGGGCAGGAATATGGGGGATTTCAGCGCCCCGTGGTGCCGCCTCGCACCTACCCTGCGTATGATTCGGCACCTCCCCCGAAGGCTGCTCAAGTATGAGTTTTTGGGCACTCTGAGCAATATCCGCTGGGTACGACGGAAGAAACTCCCGCACCAGCTCAGACACTTTCTGAGGCACCTCTAAGTAATCGTGCTTATTAGCATAGTTATTCAGGGTGCGGAGCAGACTCAGCTGGGCTTTGACGCTTTTCTTATCGGCGCGGCTCAGCACGGCCCCGCTGGCGCTTATCAGCTCATACGGGTTATCGAGTGCACCCTCAGCTAGGAGGGTTTTATAGGCGGCTTGGCCCCAGGCGACAGCTGCTCCAGGTTCGGTGCTGAGCAAGCTCAGGTAGTTATCTTTGCGGGCAAGTATCTCACCCACGGTGGGGGCAAGATGCTTCTGAATATTCAGGTACCAGGCAATATGACGCGCCGAGAAATCACTGAGCATCCTTGTTAGTGTGGCGTCTAAGAGGCGGTCACGGAACCCCGGCAGCCTCGCGCAGAGACTATCGAAGGCAGCCATGAGCTGGCTTTCGAGCAGCTGGTTTTCTTGCGCATCGCCGGCGCGGGTGCCGGTGGAAGAGGTGAGTATTGCCTGCGTGTCCCCCATCCCTTCGGCGGTAAAGAATGCCCAGAATTCCTTCTCACGCAGCCCCTCATCCTCCGTGAGAATACGCACTATACGTTCCACGTGTGATTCACGGGTGAACGGCTCATCCTGGTAGGGGCGGCACAGGTAGTACCTGATCTCACGCAGATACTCCGGGTGGTACTGCTCGGGTGGCACATCCCGCATGAGGCGGCGCATAATGTGCAGGCTCCACAAATCGTGGCACCAGTGGATGTCCTCAAAAACTTTATTAACCCAGGTTCCGCCGCGGCTCATAATCCCCGCCGCAAACGCTTCACCCGCTTTCTGCCGTGCCGCTGCGTCGGTGTGAAAGCTCTCCTGGGGGTAGAGCGGGTACCCGGGGTCTGGGTGGTGCTTCACCCAACGGTTGTCTGCGTCTTCCTGCCCGGTAGAGTGCGTGAATATCCCTTTCGGGTATGTCACGTGGTCGCGGCGTGCAACGGCCGCACGCAGATAAACCATGCGCAGGGTTGGCCCTTCAGCCTCGTACACCGCAGCAAACCCGCCTAGGGCACGCATGATGGCGGTGCGTTCTTTTTCGTCTGCATCAGCTAGGATGCTATCGAGCGTGTGCCAGTCTTCAGTGTTTTTATTGGCTAGAGCAGTGCGTAA
>NZ_JAUNVZ010000038.1 GCF_030540545.1 Rothia sp. (in: high G+C Gram-positive bacteria)
CTCCGGCCCCATGTTGAAGAGCAGGTCAACGATGCTGAGGTTGGGCAGAAAGCCCGTGCGCTCCGCAAAGACCTGATAGTACGCCCGAGGGCTGAAGGCAGCAGTATCGGCCTCCGGCCCTACCTTAGGCGAGAGCAGGGGGCGCAGGTCGCACACACACGCTGTTGTGGGGGACACATAGGCCTCAGCCTGCCGTATGGGGAGGTCTAGGCTCAGAAGGCTGAGCACAGTGTGCTGCAAAGCCGCATTGAAGTCGACCAGGTAGGTGAACTTCTGCTCGTAGAGGGGGCGAAAGTCGTCAGCGTAGTACATAAAGTACGGACTGTTGTCGTACGCCGATACCAGTGCCTGCCAATGCAGGTGGCGCCAATTGCCGTGGTCAGAGATTCGGATGTCCTTCATCGCCGTGTGGCCGGCATTGTCGCGAACCACGGGAATGGTCAGTGCCTGTACACCGCCGGGCGTAGCGATGCAGCAACGGTTGCGATAGGTCTGCTTCACAAAGTGTTCGTGCCGATCCTCCACCGCCTCACGGGCGGCATAGAGGAGCGCATTATAGGAGATTGGGGCCAAATAGGCCGAAGGGACGATGAGCATAACGTGAATAAGGTGACTGCCGCAACGCTGCGGATGGAGTATACTGCCCTACGAGGCTTCCTTGCCCCACTGCATGGGGATAATCCGCCCCACCAAAGCGCGGTGGGGAATGAGTGCATAGCGTTCGGGGAACATTTCGACCCAGTAATAGTCTTGTGCCGTACGCACCCGTCTCACTTCCTCTCCCCTTATCCACAAGCGGCCTTGGCCGTCCACCTTTGCATCTACTCCTTCATAACGCCGAAGTATGCGGGCCAGGAGCCGGGCATTATGGGGCGTGACGTGCAGGGCACGGTCGGCACGGGGCACCACAAAGGCTTCGGCATCGGGAGAGGTATGCGCCGGGAGTATCAGGCGGCGCACAGGGTCTATCCATACGGTGTCGCCGGCAATGGCCCGGCAGACGGCGGCAAGCATTTCTTCAGCCTCCCCTCCCTGCGGCAAGGTCTTGCGCTGCGTAAAGGCAAGTGCTTCACCGACCTGCGGCATACGATAGCCCCAGCGGTGATAGCCCCACAGCGATTCGCCGGGCAGACGCAACCCGTAATAGGTGCGCGAGAGCCATACCAGGCGGTGTGTGGGAGCCTCTATCAGGCCCTGACCTTCAGGCAAACGCATGGGCGAAATGAGTAAGCCCCTTACCGCCAGCAGCAACAGAGCAGCCGGCAGTACAGGGGCTATAAACTTGCGCAGAAGGCGGTGCATAGGCTGAACGAATTACATCTGCCTCAATTGGGAGTATTACTTAATGTCCCACACTCGCTTGAAGAAGCGGCTCCAACGCACATGGCCGTC
>NZ_JAUNVZ010000039.1 GCF_030540545.1 Rothia sp. (in: high G+C Gram-positive bacteria)
AGGATGCTTGTGAATTGAGTGAATGAAATACAGCTAATTGGCGCACCACAACCACCCCCGACACGCGGTACGCGCGGTGCGCTGCGACGCGCACCAGCACGAAAATGCATAAAAATCCGCTATGTCCGGGGTTGAAGTGCACAAATTTTCAAATATTTCCTACACATAATAGCGCCATTACAGCGCGCAGGCACACTTGTCTACTACACTGGATAGGTCGTATTCACTCACATCGCATACATTCACACTCTCTCAAATACATACAGGAGTCCACGTGACCCACGCACCCTTCAGGGGCGGCCTCACGCGGCGCCGCGCACTCGCTGGCGCCGCATGGTCCGCCCCCGCCGTTGCCGCATCCGCAACGGCCCCAGCCTACGCAGCCTCGGACCAAGTAGTTGCCGTCGACTACGGGGTATTCACTCAGGCGTTTAACACCACCATGGATAACCCCAACAGCACCTTCTTCGGGCTCGACTCGTACCACGGGCAGCTCACCGACACGCGCGCATCCCGCACCACCAAGTGGGAGGGCCTGCTCGCCGCAGGCGGGGGCACGTTCACCCCCGGCGGCAGCGTCGGCAACGGCCTCTACGGGGGTGCCGGGCTATGGTTCGCTGCCCCGCACACAGCATCCGGCGAATACACGGGAACCACCACCCTGCGCGCCGGGGCACGTTTCAGCGTCGAGTACACGTTCACGTTCGCCGACGAAATACAGACCCGCCCGCCCCTGCTGTGGGAGGACGGGGAACAGCAGCAGGGGGCTGCGCTCGCTCAAAGCGCCGGTGGTGCCCGGTCGAACAACCCGCGGCTTGCGGCGTTCAACGGGGCCGGTTTCACCGCGGTATTCCGGGAATCAGACAGCTACGGGACGGAGTGGCGCGGCACCCTCGACGTTGTCACCACTGAGGACGCGGTGGCCTCAGCTGAGGGGATGCAGGTGTTTAACCAGGTACTGCTGAGCCAGGTGCCTGTGTACTACGACCAGGTGGGTGAGTCGTTTAGCCTGCGAACAACCGTGACCGTGGTGGATGCGACCCTGCTGCTGGAGCCGGTGAACAGTGCGGCCCCGTCCGAGCAGAATATTGCGGGGCTTTCCGCCAGTGCCACTATCACTCACTCCCCCGCGTAGGCCCTGCGCACGCCGCTAATGGATGAGCTGATGAGAGACAAGCTCCCGGTAGAGGGGTGAGAACTCCATGAGTATGTCGTGCGTGCCTTGGGCGACGATCCTGCCGTGATCCATCACGTAAATCATGTCGGCGTTAACGACGGTGGACATACGGTGGGCAACCATAATCATGGTTGACTCGGGGGCGGCGTTATTATTCAGCACAGACACCACCAACTCTTCGCTAATGCCATCAAGCTGGGAGGTGAACT
>NZ_JAUNVZ010000007.1 GCF_030540545.1 Rothia sp. (in: high G+C Gram-positive bacteria)
CTGATACTTCCTCTTCTACAACCGCATCTTCGGCACCCTCCAGCACTGCCGAAGGCAGCACTGCAAGCAGCGAAGCCTCAAACGCTTCAGCTGCACCCTCAGCGACCACGTCCGCCAATGCCCAGGCAACTAACGGTGAACAGTCCTCAATCCCCAGCGGCGCACGCCTGATTATCTACCCCGTAGGCGTCGCCATCAAAAACCCCACCGGCAGCATAGTAGACTCCGACACCTCCACGGTACGTATCGTAGCAATCCCCGACACGACCACCACCGACTACACCAAGTACATCATGAAACAGGTCTCTACCGCACTGCCAAGCACCACCGCAAGTGCAAGCACAAGTGCCTCGGCAAGTGCCGTACCGAGCTCTTCCATGAGCTTCTCCCCCAGCCCCAGCGCGGAGCCCAGCCGTAACGAAGAAACATCCAAGACTGAGGAGAAGAAGCCCCTCGCTTTCTCAAAGAAGATGAACCTGGATCAGATTGCACAGGGCGATTTCTCCAGCATTCAGGGCGCATGGCAGTCCGGTGGACGAACCCTCTACGTTGAAGGTAACAAGGCGGAGTGGAATGTAGGTACAAGAGTCTACGCTGAGCTAGACGGCACTAAGATCTACGGTGTTCAGAGCCGTAGCCTGCGTGGAACTGCCACCGCACGCACCGAGGGCGGGGCACTCTATCTCACCTGGCCCAGTGGTGAGGTTCTCTCCTTCTACCCTGCAGGTGTGAAGATTCCTTACGATAACGTTACTCCGGTAGCAACCGATCTCTCCAAAGACCGTATTGTCTCGGGCAAAGTAAGCTTTATGGACGACCTGGACAATAGCATTATGATGCGTGTTACCGATACGCCCGCGTACTCCAAGATTAATAAGAACGCGGGCATTCCGGTCGACGCTGCAGATTACGCAAGCGGCAGTGATGCTTTCGCATTCCAAGCGCAAGGAATCAATGGCAGCCCTACCATGTGCGCTATCCGCGCTGATCGCGTAGATTGCCATTCTGTATCTGAAACACAGTCTGATACTCGTATCATCGGTGCTTATAAAGCGGTTCTTGCGCCTTACCGTCCTTCCGCGGAAGGTCGCCCCGTCAGCGCTTATTACTCTGCGATGCTGGGCGGTGTTAGATCTGCCCCTCCGGCCGGTGGTACCGCGAAGACTCTGGAGCCGGGTCAGAAGATTAGCGCGAACGGCTTCACCTGCTCTGTATTGGATACCGCTACGATTCAGTGCTTTGACGAAAGCAGCCTCGGCTTTATTGTCTCCCCGCACGGTGCAGTGAGCTTGCCTGTTCAGAATAAGCTGAACTACTTCAATAGTGAGTTTGTGAACTAGGCGCACTTACCCTGTATATACTCAAGCCGCCGGATATACCCCGTATGGGGATGTACCGGCGGCTTGAGTGTACCCTATACCTGCTTGTTCTTGTGAGACAGTGCGCGTTGCGAATAGTATTTTTCGTCGCGAGGAATGTCTTCCCTCGCGACGAAAAATACTACTCGCGAGGCGGGGGTAAAAGATGAAGATTCCAAGTATCAGACTCTATTGCACGGCGCATGGGACGAGCCCACCCGGCAGTAACGTTTCTGAGGTCGCCTGCGTGAGCTTCTTACCTGAGCTAAAGAGGCTCATCCCATGCGGGTGGTGACAGGCTGTCGCAAAGTGTCGCAATCAGGCATAGGCTGCGGTTCGTTCCCGAGGCAAGCTCACCTTAGGTGCAATGACCGCAGCCTAGCCGGATTGCTTGAGAGCGCGATCCTATGGGGAAGGTAATTGAGTATCTCAGTCTGGGATACGGGAGAAGCAAGGGGGTCAGTACCGTCTCGAAGCCGGGATAAAAAGAGCGAGAGACGCGTGCGAAACGTGATCAGTCGAGAACCCTATTCGCAGCCCCCTCAGGACTGCATGAGCAAGCCCCAACCATCTCAGGAACGCGACGTGCGCTCATAAACCCCAAGGAGAAGAAACGAGCGTCGGCGCGCAGTTTTGCGAAGCTCGCTCAATCTCACCAACTCAAGCCCATCCCATAAACTCAGCGAGCTGAGCAATGTTTGAGCACCCGCAAAGTTTCAATCTCCGCAGCAGTGCCAGAACCAGCAACTCAAGCCACGGCCTCTCTGGTCTCGCCTCCCAAAATGCAACCAGCGAATATTAAAAAGAGTGTGAGAGTGAATAATTCACTCTCACACTCTTTTCTATACACTCAGCCGTTTAGGAGCAACGGTTCTTGTGGTTAGAACACCACTGGTTGTATTCCTCAACGTAACGCTGGTGCTCAGCGTAGGTCTTGGAGAACTTGGTCTCACCGGAGTCCAGGTCAACGGTCACCCAATAGTAGTACGCGTTCTTCGCCGGTGCCGCCGCGGCCTTGACTGCCTTCAGATCGGGCGAGTCAATCGGACCCTTGGGCAGGCCGGGGTTGGCGTAGGTGTTGTACTTATTGGACTTGTCAGCCTTCTGCGCCTCGGTCAGATGATAGGAGCGTACTCCCAGACCGTAGGTGACGGTCGCATCGGACTGAATCAGACCGTTGGTTTCACCCTGCGGATTGTTGATTCGGTTCTCAATAATGCCGGAGACCTGCGCGTAATCCTTGGGCTGCGCTTCCATCTCGATAATGGAGGCGATGGTGAGCACCTCGAACATCTTATCGGGGGTGGTCACGCCGGCTTCCTTGAGGTCTGCCTTGGTGCGGTCAACCATGGTCTGGACGACCATTTTCGCATTAACCTTATCGAGCGGGATGCGGTATTCACCCGGGTGCAGCCAGCCTTCCATGCTGGGGAATTTACTGGGGATGCCGTAGTCTGCAGGGTTTGCCAGGGCTGCCTTCAGATCAGCTTCGCTGATCTTGTCACCTGCTGCTTCAAGGATGAGCGGGATGGTTTCGCTGACTCGTTTGCCCTGCGGTACTGCCAGGTAGAAGACGTTCTTATTGGCATTGAACAGGGTTTGGAGCGCGCTGGAGCTGCTCATTTCTTTCTGCATATCGTAGGAGCCGGGCACCAGGTACTGGTTGGATTCACGTTCCTTGGTGTAGGTTTCTACGAAGGTGGCGGAATCTGCGATCACGCCCTGAGCTTCGAGTTCCTTGGCGATTTCGGCGGTGGTCTGACCCTGCTTGATCACAATGGTGACGGTGGTACCGTTGCCATTGCCGGCGTAGTCGCGCTTTTTGAACAGGTCGTAGCTTTGGACAATGACGGCACCAATAATGAGGATTGCCACCATAAACAGAGTGATGGCGGTGCCGAGGACCGCTTTGCGTTTGCGTTCGCGGTTGACGACGGTGCGTTCGCTGACGGTTTCCTGTTCGATGAGGATGCCGTCCAGGCCTGCTTCGTGTTCTTCTTCGGTGGGCGCGAAGAGGGCGCTCAGGCCGCCTTCTTCGTGCTCGTCGTCATCATGGGCGCTGACGAGGGTGGATTCGAGTTCAGCTTCGGTCAGCGCCTCAACAATGTCTTCGGGTACGTCGTCTACGATGAGGTCGCCGCTGACGGGTGCGGAGGCGGCAACGATCATTTCGCCTTCTTCGGCGTCATCGATGTGCTCTTCGTAGCGCTGTACAAGCAGGGGTTCTTCGCCTTCGTAGTCGCTGTGCGCGGGTTCGGCGACGGGTTCTTCCGCGTTTTTGTCCGTGCTATCAGCTTCGGCGTTGGTATCTTCTGCTTCTGCCTCTGCCGCTTCTGCTGCCTTAGCTTCTGAACCCTCTACAGGGTCAGCGTTTTCGGGTGCGGAAGTATCCGCTTCGTCAGTGGCGGGGTTTTCGCTCTGACGTAGCTTCTGTTCTGCTTCTTCCTGCTGCCTTTTGCGGCGTTCCATACGGGTTTCCGCTTTATTTTTATCGGTCACTGAAGATTCTCCGTTTCTGCGACGGACTCGGTATCGGTTTCCTCTCGCGGTTCTGCGTTTGCAGTTTCCGCGGTCCATTCCTCTGCCGAGGGTGCTTCGTGGGCCGGGTCGCTTACTTTGAAGCCGGCGACGGATTGCCCCGCTTTGAGGGCGTCCAGGCTGTATTGCAGGATGTTGACTGCGGCAACCTGGTCCACGACGGCTTTAAAGTCTCGGCTGGATACTCCAGCTTCATGCAGCGCACGATGCGCGCTCACGGTTGTGAGGCGTTCGTCCACCAGCCAGATGGTAATGTGTTCGCGACCTTCGGCGTTCAGTTCTGCTCGCAGGGCGGTTGCGTAGTCACGCGCCATGATCGTGGAGGCGGATTCTCCCCCGCGCATGGTTTTGGGCAGCCCAACGAAAATCTCAACGACGTTATTCACCTCGATGAGTTTACGCAGCACGCGGCGGTCGGAGTTTTTCTTCGCGTCGCGGCGCAGCGTTTTGAGCGGGGTTGCCAAAATACCGTCCGGGTCGGACAGGGCGGTACCCACACGCGCGTTGCCTACGTCAACGCCCATGCGCACACCGCGCTGAAAACCGTCAGTCATTGTATATACCTTAGATTAGCTTAGTTGAGCCCCCAACACATAGTTTGAACACTCATCGTTCTCTCTGTGAGAGGTGGTGCATACTCTCCTCATGAGCCGAAAAGTATGCATGGAGTGTATAAGTGCCCGTCACGGGCTTATAGGACCCGTGTATTGTGCTCTGTGAAACTATGCACTCTGTGGGCAAAGTCTACGACTCGACCTGTATATAGCGCTGGGCTATGACCGGGGCTATAGCAGATCGCGTCACATACGTGTTGGGGAAATACGGGGTGAAAAAGATACGGTACCCCGCACGGCACGCCTCCTTATGCATTCACACGTAAGGAGAGGCACCGTACGGGGTACTCATCAACACCTATTAGGCGCCGGCGATTGCGGCACGGATTGCATCCAGTGCCTCGTTGACCTTGGTAGCGTCCTGACCGCCACCCTGAGCAACGTCGTCCTTACCGCCGCCACCGCCGCCGAGCACGCCGGCAGCAACGCGCACCAGAGCGCCAGCCTTCACGCCAGCTTCACGAGCGCCCTCATTGGTAGCAACCAGGACCACGGGGCGACCATTGTTCACACCGGTCACAGCCACCACAGCAGCCTCGGAACCGAAACGGCCGCGCAGATCCAGAGCCAAATCACGCACATCGTTCGCGGAAAGCTCACCGGCGTGGTGGGTCAGCACGCGCACATCACCGATGGTCACAGCCTGCTCCAGCAGCTTGCCAGCCTCAGCCTGCAGCTGCGCACGACGCAGGGTTGCCAATTCCTTCTCGGCAGCCTTGAGCTTAGCCAGGGTCTGAGCCAGCTTCTCGGGCAGCTCAGCCGAAGACTGAACCTTCATCATGCCGGTCAGCTGGTTCACCAGGGTACGCTCAGCAGCCAGGTGGTTGAAGGAATCCAGACCCACCAGAGCCTCAACACGACGGTTGCCCGAACCCACCGACTGTTCGGTCAGCAGGGTCAGGGAGCCAATCTCAGCCGAGGAGCCAACGTGGGTACCACCGCACAGCTCGCGGGAGAACTCGCCGCCGATTTCGACCATGCGCACCACATTGCCGTACTTCTCACCGAACAGGCTCATAGCACCCAGTGCCTTCGCCTCGTCCAGCGGCATTTCGCGGGCAATGACCTGGAAGTTATCGCGGATAGCGGTGTTTGCTACCTCTTCAACTTCCTGCTTAGCTGCCTCGCTCAGACCCTCGCCCCATGCGAAGTCGAAGCGCAGGTAGCCTTCCTTATTGAAGGAGCCACGCTGAGTTGCTTCCTTGCCGAGCACCTGGTGCAGGGCTGCGTGCACAATGTGGGTACCGGAGTGTGCCTTCTCGCCGTCACGACGACGCTGCACATCCACCTGAGCCACCACGGGCACGTTCGGGGTTACTTCACCCTCACGGACAATGGCGCGGTGCACGCTCAGACCCTTAACGGGCTGCTGAACATCCTGAACGTCAATGACGAAACCGTTACCGGAGATCACGCCGGTGTCAGCTGCCTGACCACCGCCCTCAGCGTAGAAGGGGGTCTCATCCAGCACGATTTCAACCTTGTCGCCTGCCTTGGCGGCGGGAACAGACACGCCGTCCACCAGGATTGCGCGCAGGTTAGTTTCGGTGCGCAGCTCATCGTAACCGGTGAAGATCGAGGCGCGCTCGTCCACCAGCTTACGCAGCTCGGACAGGTCAGCGAATGCGCCCTTCTTAGCCTTTGCGTCTGCCTGGGCGCGGGTGCGCTGTTCCTCCATCAGGGAGCGGAATGCAGCCTCGTCAACCTTTACGCCGGCCTCGGCAGCCATTTCCAGAGTCAGGTCAATCGGGAAGCCGTAGGTATCGTGCAGAGCAAATGCCTCGGCACCGCTCACCGCACCGCCGGCGCTCTTAGCGGCAGCAACAGCCTCTTCCAGGCGCTCGGTACCGGTCTCAATGGTGTGCAGGAACGCCTTCTCCTCAGCGTATGCAATGCGGGAGATACGCTCGAAGTCCTCAGCAACGTAGGGGAATGCACCCTTCATAGCGTCGCGGGAGGCCGGGAAGAGCACGGGCAGGCAGGGCTCGGTCACGCCCAGCAGACGCATTGCGCGGATAGCGCGGCGCATCAGGCGGCGCAGAATGTAGCCGCGGCCCTCATTGGAGGGGGTCACGCCGTCCGCAATCAGCATCAGGGAAGAGCGGATGTGGTCAGCCACCACGCGCATACGCACGTCGTTCTCGTAGCCTTCATCCTCGGGGGACTCAGCACCGTGGTACTTCTTGCCGGAGAGCTCAGAAGCGGCATCCAGCACGGGGCGTACCTGGTCGGTCTCGTAGAAGTTCTCCACACCCTGCAGCAGCAGAGCCATACGCTCCACGCCCATACCGGTATCGATATTCTTCTTGGGCAGCTCACCCAGAATCTCGAAATCGTCCTTGCCGCGACCCTCGCCGCGCTGGTACTGCATGAACACCAGGTTCCAGATTTCGATGTAGCGGTCGTCGTCAGCTGCCGGGCCGCCTTCCTTACCGTAGGCGGGACCGCGGTCGTAGAAGATCTCCGAGTCGGGGCCTGCCGGGCCGGGCTGGCCGGTGGACCAGTAGTTTTCCTTCATGCCCATACGCTGAATGCGCTCGGCGGGGAAACCAACGGTCTTGGTCCAGATATCAAAAGCTTCGTCGTCACCCTCGTAGATGGTCACCCACAGGCGCTCGGGATCCAGGCCGTAGCCGCCCTCATCCTGGCTGGTGGTCAGCAGCTCGTATGCGAAGGGGATCGCCTTTTCCTTGAAGTAGTCACCGAAGGAGAAGTTACCAGCCATCTGGAAGAAAGTACCGTGACGAGCGGTCTTGCCCACTTCTTCAATATCGAGGGTGCGGATGCACTTCTGCACGCTGGTTGCGCGGCTAAAGGGCGGGGTTTCACGACCCAGGAAGTAGGGAATGAACGGCACCATACCGGCGATGGTGAACATCGCGCCGGGCTCATTGGAGATGAGGGATGCCGAGGGCACCACGGTGTGGCCGCGCTTTTCGAAGAATTCGATCCAGCGCTTTGAGATTTCCTGTGAAAGCATCGTGTTCCTTCGTAGGTTATGAATAAATCTGTGGGTTGAAAACTTAGGGGTATATAGTGACCGGTTTAGGGGTGGTCAGTACCGGAAGGCTTCGGAGCCGGTGTATCAATCACTTGAGCAACACCGGCACGGCGCTCCTCCAGAGCGATCTCAAGCTCCAGCTCGCGCAGCTCACGCTCAGCAGCATCACGCTCTAAACGCTCCTGCTGATTCGCAGACATGGGCTTATCCCAGGTATCCAAGGACCCGGGGCGAACATCCTGACGGGCACGCTCCACGCGGGCGTGCAGCTCCGCCTCTTTCTCGCTCATGCCCTCGCGCACACGCGAAGCGAACTCAACAGCCTTGAGCGCATAGGGCTGCAGCTGCTTGCCGATCGGGGAATCGAAAAACTTAGCCACCTGAGAATTACCTGCCACCATTAAAGATTGAGAAGAACGGATAGCCACATCAGCGCTCGGGGTCGATGCACGACGGGAGGCAATATAACCCACCGCCGCACCGGCACCCAAAAGCAGGGCGCTACGCAACACGCCCACTAGTTCTCACCGCCGGGGCCGGTAGTGTACTCGCTGCTGGGATGAGTGCCACCCTTACGGAATGCCTGACGCACACCATAGGAGAAGGAGGCAACCTTAATCAGAGGCTGACCCACGGTGGAGGTCACCAGGGAAGATAGAGCCGAAACATTCGCCGATGCATCCGAAACATTGGAGGTAATATCGTCAACCTTCTCCAGCTGCTCATTGGTGGTAATAACGGTCTTCGTGACCTCCTCCAGCAGCGGAGTGGTGCTCTGATTCAACGAGCGCACCGTAACAATCAGCTCTTCAAAGAGCTTAGTCAGACGCAGAATGGGCAGCGCCAAGAGTGCCACCAGAATTGCGAAAACGCCCGCCGCAATCAGGCCGGCAATATCGCCACCGGTCATGCTCTCCCCCTCTAGCTATAGGTCCTTTGCACATGTGCATCCCCCGCCCACGCGCCGCGGGCAGGATAGAGTCATGGACACACTACACCCCTATTCTAGTGCAAACGGGGCGCGGGCGCTATTACGAGGTCACACCCCGCACTAACACCCGCGCCCCGCTAACGGTGAGGAGTAATAGATTCACGTATATATCAAACGGTGTACCGACACCTACAGCTCATATAGGCTTGCCGGGTCAAAACGCTCGCCGCTACGAGCCACAATCTTAACCCCCACCGGTACCTGCACCACGCTAGCACCCGTCACATCCAAATACTGGCGGACAGTCATCGGCTTATACTCAACATTCTGGGCCACCAGGCCGCGCAAATGAGCATCATGTTCCGGTCCCACGCCCAAACCAGCTTCCAGGGTGCACACACGCTGAGTATAAAGATCCAGCAGAGCGCACGCAGTACGCGCAGCACCCGGCACCAGGCGATACTTATCCCCCTGATGAGTCAACTCAACACCCTTGGTCGCATGCCCACGCAGGGCACGGAAATACGGTTGCACACGCTCAGGAACATCCTCTGCCGCGCTATGCACACTATGATGCTCACAAGCTGTCACGCCCGGGATGGGTAGCTCAACCTCAGCGGAGAGCAGCACATAGCGGATGCCGGCCTCTACAGCGGCACGCAGCTGCACCTCCGCATGCTCACGCAACTCACCCGGACGATGCACACCATCCCAAAAACAGGAATGCTCAGTAGTGGGCGCATAACGATCCGCACCACCCACACGGCGCAACTGACCATCATAAAAATGCAGAGCTAAACCATAGCCGCCGAAATGCTGACGCACACCCGAAGCCCACAGCAGTTCACCCTCACCCAGCGGGAAATCCTCCCACAGCGGTGCGCTATAAAGATTCACTGCACCATCAAAACTCGGATTGCACTGCGCGCTAATATCCTCAACAGGCATCACACGAGAATAATCAGCCACCGCAAAACAAAACTTCTGACCGCGCAAACGACCCGACAGGCAACACTCAATCGCCCATAACACCAGGGACGCCTGCTCAGGGCTCACCAGAGGAGCCGCCAATGCCTGCACATGGCGCTGATGATCCAGAGTCACATGAACACCCACACCACGCTGAGCATTCGCGAACTGATTATGCAGGTGAACCAGCACCGGCGCCGGCAACTGACGACCAGCCACAGCAAAAGACCCAGCCGTTAGCTCAATCTGATCAGGGAAAGCACGAATCACACGCGCCAACTGACGCGCAAAAAGCATAGGCCGCTTAGAGAGCGCACTGAGCAGGGCGTTAATATTACGAGTGCGGTACGCATCCACAATCGACATGAAGGTCTGATGATCCAAGTCGATGCTCTGCAGGTACTGGTTATATTGCGTGAGGGACACCGTTGCACTCTTTCACTGTCTCGCCGGAGTCTGCACAGGCTTTAGGGTAGCCTTAGCAAAAGTATTGACCTTCCTAAGGTATCACACACCACAGCTTAAAGCGAGGGTTTAGACAACCTTTACATTCTTCCCCACATACACGTTTGGGACGCCTTAGCGAGTTTGGGATGTCTCTCATACATCCCAAACTCGCTAAGGCGTCCCAAACAGGGGTAATCAGATTCAGTACTTAGAGAACCACGCGAGAAGTATCCGCGTCCTCAGCAATCTCCTGATACGTCATAAAGAGAATGGAATCATCGGGCACCTCATAGACACGCGGGCGACCCACACCCTCCAACACAATAAAGCGCAACAGATTACCGCGCGACTTCTTATCGCGGCGCATAGTCTCCAAAAGCTGCTGGAAACGATCACGACGGTACCCGGTCGGCAAACCCAAAGATTCCAAGATACGGCGGGTACGATCCACCGTCTGCTCATCCAGGTAGCCGGCAGCCAGGGACAGCTCCGCAGCGTAGACCATACCCACAGCAACAGCGGCACCGTGGCGCCACTGATAACGCTCCGCCCGCTCAATCGCATGACCGAGAGTATGACCGTAGTTCAAAATCTCGCGGCGACCACTCTCACGCAGATCCTCAGAGACAACCTCCGCCTTAACGCGAATGCTGCGCTCAATCAGCTCACTCACCACCGGCGACTGCGAATCGCGAATCGCCTGCGGGTTCTGCTCAATCAGATCCAGAATCTGCGGGTCAGCAATGAAACCGCACTTGACCACCTCAGCCATGCCGGTCAGCAGCTCATTCTCCGGCAGGGTGCGCAAAGTACCCAGCTCGCAGAGCACAGCAGCCGGCGGCCAGAAGGTACCCACCAGATTCTTACCCTCGGCAGTATTAATAGCGGTCTTGCCACCCACGGCAGCATCCACCATGCCCAGCAAAGTGGTCGGAATATGAATAATGCGCACGCCGCGCAGCCAGGTGGACGCCACGAAACCAGCCAGATCGGTAATCGCGCCGCCACCGACCGAAATAATCGCATCGGTGCGGGTGAAATCGTTCTGACCCAGCACCTGCCAGCAGAACGCCGCCACCTGGTGGTGCTTAGCCTCTTCAGCATCCGGAATTTCGGCGCTAAAGGACTCAAAGCCAGCCTTGCGCAGATCCTCCATGACCAGCTCACCGGTAGCACGCAGGGCGCGAGGGTGAATCACCAGAATCTTCTTGGTGCGCTTGCCCAGAATCTCAGGAATGGTGCCCAGCAGATTGTGACCAACCAGCACATTGTAATTCTCGCTCGGGCGCTCACCGGTCACGGGAATGACGGTAATATCCTGCTCTCCCGATGCACCGAAGCTGGGCGCCGGGCTCTCATCCACGCTGCGGTAATCCGACTCGCTCAGCTGAGTGTGCGGGCCCTCCGCAGTGCTGAGCTTTTGATGTCCGTGGCCGTGGCCATTATGCGGGCTCATTGCTATCCTTTCGAGAATTCACAATAAAAGACTGAATTTCTGCGGTCATTTCGGAAATGGGGCGGCCGCCACGCGCATCCAGGGTGAACTTCGCTAGCTCTTCATAGCGGGCGGAGCGGCGGTCAAAAATCTGCTGCCAGCGGGTGACCGGGTCGGGCTGCAGCAGCGGGCGGGACTTATTACCCGTGATACGAGGCTCAACCGTGGCGGCATCCACCAGGATATACACCACCTGCTCATCCTTTAATAGCTGAGCAACGGCGTCAGTCATGGGTGCGCCGCCACCCAGAGAAAAGACCGTATTGCGATACGCCGGACTGGTCAGAACCTCTTTAATCACCCGGTACTCCAGATCGCGGAAATGCGCTTCACCAAAGATCTCGAAAATATCCGAAACCTCACCGTAACGCTCCACAATCACATGGTCAGCATCCAAAAACTCATACCCATAAAAACGAGCAAGATGCGAACCAATATAGGTCTTACCGGCAGCCATCGGACCAATCAAAACAATCGGGCGCGAAAGGGTCGCGAACCCCTCCTGCAGCTCACGCACACGCTGAGGATGCGCTAGCGAATCAGGCGCACCCGCGCGGCTCGACGGGGCAGGCTCGGACGCACGCGAAGGCTCTACAGACTCAGCGGCAGCATGAGCCACCTGCACACTCTTAGCCGCCTGCACCAACATCTCAAACGGAGAACGAACCGACGCCGAAAACTCCCCCGAAGAATCCGAAGAGTAGACAAGGCGCGAAGAAACGCCCGACCCGGTGGGAGCAGACTCCCCCACCGGGCGGGCTGACGCCGCCAGCTCCCGCGCAGATGACAAACGCACCTGCGAAGGCAACGGAATCTTAGACACTAAGCATCCCAACCGGCAACATTCGACTCCCACGCCAGCGAAGCGGGAATCGACTCAAGATAAGAATCCATATTACGGCGAGTCTCACCAATGGAGTCACCGCCGAACTTCTCCAGCGCGGCCTCCGCCAGCACCAGAGCGACCATAGCCTCCGCCACCACGCCGGCAGCAGGCACAGCACACACATCCGAACGCTGATGGTGCGCGGTCGCAACCTCGCCGGTGGACGTATCAATGGTCTTCAGCGCCTTCGGAACGGTCGCAATGGGCTTCATAGCGGCGCGAACACGCAGCAGATCGCCAATGCTCATGCCACCCTCAATACCGCCAGCGCGATTCGAATCGCGCACCACGCCATTGGCACCGATGCTAATCTCATCGTGAGCGGCAGTACCCGGACGATCAGCGGTCGCAAAACCATCGCCCACCTCAACGCCCTTAATAGCCTGAATACCCATCAGTGCAGCAGCCAGGCGCGCATCCAAACGACGATCCCAATGCACATAGGAACCCAGTCCCGGAGGCATACCGTATGCCAGAACCTCAACCACACCGCCGAGAGTCTCGCCGTCCTTATGGGCCTCGTCTACACGAGCCACCATAGCGTCACTGGTAGCCTTATCCAGGCAGCGCAGCGGATCAGCATCCAAATAATCAACCTGAGAAGGCAGCGGAACCGGCGCGCCCTCGGGCGAATGCACGCCACCAACAGCAATAGTGTGGGACACCAGCTGCACACCCAGCGCCTTGAGCACCTGAGCAGCCACCACGCCCAGAGCCACGCGGGTCGCGGTCTCACGAGCCGAAGCGCGCTCCAGCACAGGGCGAGCCTCAGAGAAATTGTACTTCTGCATACCCGCAAAATCAGCGTGACCGGGGCGCGGGCGAGTCAGCGCAGCATTACGCGCACGACCCTCCAGAACAGCCGGATCCACCGGGTCGCTGCTCATCACATCAACCCACTTAGGCCACTCGGTATTAGCGATCTCAATCGCCACCGGGCCGCCCTGAGTCACGCCGTGGCGCACACCGCCCAGGATGCGCACCTTATCTTCCTCAAACTTCATGCGGGCGCCGCGACCATAGCCCAGGCGGCGGCGAGCCAGCGCATCACGCACCATCTCGCTCGTCAATTCCACACCCGCGGGGATGCCTTCAATTACGCCAACCAGCGCTTCGCCGTGCGATTCGCCAGCAGTCAGCCATCGTAGAGCCATGATTCATTCCTTTGCTACCCGTGCGCCCCATCAGTGCCCGAGACGCGAGTTATAAGCCTTCTATAAGTCTAAAGGATAGGGACACTAAACGCGATATGTAACGGTCATCGAGGGTACCCAATGAGGGCACTTTCTCCGCTCAAAGATATAGACCTGAAAGGTATAGAAAAGGGGCGGGTATACACGTACTACTCAATACGAGACACACCCGCCCTACGGGCTTTTCTTCAAGGCTCTATCGTGTCGGTTTATCGTGCCGCGGTTTATTGTGTCGATTTATCGTGCAGGCAAATCCAACGCCGCGCACATAGCATTAATAACCTGGCGCTCATTGGGTAGTGGCGCACTATCCCCCGGGCGAGACTGAATACCCGTAAAAAGACGAACCTGCTCAACGCCCTGATAGAGCAACATTTCCTTACCCGAAACCACCGTACCGCCCAGGGCCTGAATGCGCTCAGCCAGTACCGAAGGCCAGGGATTATAGGCAACATCGAGCAGAATCGCTGCCGGATGCAAAGCCTGAATCTGCGGCGCCCACTCATCGGCAGCATGTGCCGGAAGAGTGGAAATAATGCACGGATAGGCAAAGGCACCTACCGGGAATTCATTCAGGTCACGAGGATATGCCTGAACACCCAGCTGATCGGCAACCTGCAGCAGAGGGTCCAGTTTATGCACAGAGCGCGCAAAAATATCAACACGTCTATAACCCAGCTGAGATAGTGCAGTCAGAGCTGAAATAGCGGTCGCGCCACCGCCCACAATAGCTGCCCTATCCCCTTCTTGAATCTTTAGGCCTGCATGGGTTAATGCAGCTGTAATACCGTACACATCCGTATTGTGACCGTAGGGCAGACCGTCACGCCAATACACCGTATTAACGGCACCAGTAACACGAGCCACATCGCTAATATCGGTGCAAAAATCAATCACAGCTGTCTTCAATGGCATAGTCACCGACAGCCCCGCACAATCGCCATCACGCTCAATCAGCTCAAAAAGAGCGGGTAAATCCTCAGGCAGCGTATCGCGGCGATCATAGACAATATCCGCATCCAAAACCGCATAGGCTGCAGAGTGCAGAGACGGAGACAGAGAATGATCAATCGGATGACCCAAAACCCACGCGCGAGAACTCATCACTACTCTTCTTTCACTTAGGGGTAACTAGCAACATTACCAGTGTACGGCTTGAGTGTCTCATTAGCCTTTCTGCCTCGCGAATAGTATTTTTCCTCGCGAGGGATGTCACCCCTCGCGACGAAAAATACTATTCGCGGCGTGAGACGCGTATGAAAAGAACCGGTCTGATAGGTACCTATCAGACCGGTTCTTTATCTCAGGTCACCGACAATATATCAGCTCAGCGTCGCATCACTAATAGCTCATTGACTATTCGCTATATCGCGGTGAACCAGTCACCGATTAGTCCTTACCGACTCGCTTAATATCGGCAGCGGCAACACCGGTGCCCAGCAAGGTCGGAGTCTCAGAGAGGTTCGGTGCAACCACATCAGCCATAGAAGCCGAAGCCACCACAGAACCCTGCGCGCTAGCCTGAACGTCAGCTGCAACCACACCGGAACCAATACCGGCAGAGGAGGCTGCGCGACGCACACGACGCTTACGAGCCACGGGAGCTACAGTCTCAACAGTCGCTACGGAAGCAGCGGGAGCAGCAGTCTTCTCAACGCTCTCAACCTCAGCCACCGGAGCCGGAGCACCGATCACGCCGGAAACTCGCGGAGCACCACCAATCACACCCGAGACGCGGGGAGCCGAATGGCTACGCTCGCCACGAGACTCGCTGCGAGCGCTGCCCTGCTCCTCAGAGCGGCGGGTGCGGCGCTTACGCGGCAGCTCGTGCACATCCTCAACACGCAGATCGGCGCGCTTCTGCTCACGAATGCCCTTACCCTCGGTGCGAGCTACGCGCTCGTCACGCTGCGGGCGGGAATCTTCGCGGCGCTCGTTGCGTCGGTTGCTGCGGAAACCGCCGTCTTCGCTGCGGGCAATGCGGCCTGCCTTCTGGGAGGCGCGTGCCTTTGCTTCGCCCGCCGCAATGACATCCCCCAGTGCGGAACCGCGGGTGAATCGCGGGTCTGCCTGCGGGTCCACGTGGTCGAACTGGCCGGCTTCGAAGTCGCCCTGCTCACCACTCCAGTGGGGGTCGATTGCTGCTTCGGGTGCGTCCAGTGCGGGGTCTTCGCTATTGTGTGCGGACTCCACGGACTCGACCACTGCAGCAGCCTCAACCTCGGCGCGGCGGGTGCGCTTGCGGCGCTTGCGCTTCTTGCGGGACTGCTCTGCTGCTTCGCTCTCCTCGGTGCGGGTAGAAGCTGCAGCGATATCAGCCATGGCGTGGGCACGCTGGGAGGACTGTTCATCCACCTGCTCGGTTTCTGCCGGGCGTACAGCCGCATTGCGGGCGCGCTTACGCTCGGTGCGGTCGTGGCGGTGAATAAAGTCCGAGGCGCCGGAGCTACGGCCGGACAGGGGTGCGTCGTGCACGATCAGGCCGCGGCCACCGCATTCTTCACAGGGCTCGGAGAAGACCTCAAGCAGACCGGTACCCAGGCGTTTACGGGTCATCTGCACCAGGCCCAGGCTGGTTACCTCAGCGACCTGGTGCTTGGTGCGGTCGCGACCCAGGCACTCGATCAGGCGGCGCAGCACCAGCTCGCGGTTAGATTCGAGTACCATGTCGATAAAGTCGATGACAATAATGCCGCCGATATCGCGCAGGCGCAGCTGACGCACGATCTCTTCTGCCGCTTCGAGGTTGTTCTTGGTGACGGTCTCTTCGAGGTTGCCGCCACTGCCGGTGAACTTACCGGTGTTCACGTCCACCACGGTCATGGCTTCGGTGCGGTCAATCACCAGGGAGCCGCCGGAGGGCAGGTAAACCTTGCGGTCCAGTGCCTTTGCCAGCTGCTCGTTGACACGGAAGTGGTCGAAGAGATCGTCTTCGCCATCCCAGCGCTGCAGGCGTGCCACCAAATCGGGCGCCACATAGGTCACGTACGCCTGGATGGAGTCCCACGCCTGGTCGCCCTGAACGGTCATGGTGGTGAAGTCTTCGTTGAAGACGTCACGCACGGTCTTGATCATCAGGTCCGGCTCCTGGTAGAGCATTTCGGGGGCGAGGACCTTGCGGGAGTTCGCCTTTTCCTGGATGTCTTCCCACTGCGCGCGCAGACGGTTAATATCGTTTGCCAGTTCCTCTTCGGAGGCACCCTCAGCGGCGGTGCGCACAATCACACCTGCACCGTCGGGCAGCTTGTCCTTGAGGATCTTCTTCAGGCGGGTACGCTCGGTATCGGGCAACTTGCGGGAGATGCCGGTCATGGAGCCACCGGGCACGTACACCAGGTAGCGGCCGGGCAGGGAGACCTGGCTGGTCAGGCGTGCACCCTTGTGGCCAATGGGGTCCTTGGTGACCTGCACGAGCACGGAATCGCCCGCCTTGAGGGCGTTTTCAATCTTGCGGGGTGCGCCGTCCAGACCGGAGACGTCCCAGTTGACTTCGCCGGCGTAGAGCACGGCGTTACGGCCGCGTCCAATATCGACGAAGGCTGCTTCCATGGAGGGCAGCACGTTCTGCACCTTGCCCAGGTACACATTGCCAATCAGGGAGTCCTGCTGGGTCTTGGACACGAAATGCTCAGCGAGCACGCCGTCTTCAAGCACGCCGATCTGCACGCGGTCGTCCTTCTGACGCACCAGCATCTGGCGGTCTACGGATTCGCGGCGTGCTAGGAATTCAGCCTCGGTCACAATATGGCGGCGGCGGCCCAGGGAGCGGGATTCGCGGCGGCGCACGCGCTTAGCTTCCAGGCGGGTGGAGCCGCGCACGCCGGTAACGGTGTTGGAGCCGTGCGAGTCGGAGATGCGCGGTGCGCGCACCTTGGTCACGGTCTCGACGTTATCTTCGGTACCCTCAATTTCGAGGTCTTCGGTTCCGCGGCGACGGCGGCGACGGCGATGGCTGGTTACTTCAGCTTCGGCGGCAACTTCTTCGCGGCGGCGCTCCATGCGCTCCTTGCGGGCTGCTTCCAGGCGGGCTGCCTTGAACTGTTCGCGTTCAATGGTTGCCGCTGCGGAGAGCTCGGTCAGGTTCGGGGAGTAGAACAGGGGCATGGAGCCCATGCCGACCTGGGCGCGCATTTCGGCGAGCTTTTCAGCCTGGATATCGCGCAGGGTCTTGACGGGCTCTGCGGGCTCTTCTTCTTCGGTCTGCTCGGACTCTTCGTCGCTCAGGGCTTCGAGGTCAATAATGATCTCGGTGCTCTCTTCAGAGGCGCTCTCTACTACAGTCTGTGCTTCTTCAGCTGCTTCTGCGGGTGCGGTGGCCTCTGCTGCGGGAGCTGCGGGAGCCTCAGCTACGGGTGCTTCTGCTGCTGCTTCAGCCAGTTCTGCCTGAACCTCAGCTTCAGCCGCTACAGCCTGTGCGTCTGCCGCATCAACAGCAGATTCCTCAGCGGCAGACTCTGCAGCCTCTTCAACCGGCGCTTCGGCGGGAACCTGGACAGCTGCCTCAACACGAGCCAGCACCTCGCTCACAGGTTCCTGCTCGGCAATCTCAACAACCGGTTCCTCAACGGGTGCCGCAGCGGCAGCCTGCAGACCGGTCTCCATGAGCTGATCCAGTTCGGGTGCAACATCATCTAGCTGTGCCGGCGCCTTCTTGGGCGCGGGCGCGTGAATAGCCTTCTTAGCCTTCAGCGCGGACAGGCCGGAGGCGATAGCCTCTTCCAGCGGAGGCTCAGGGGTCTTTTCCTTCACAACCTTGGGGCGCACAACCTTACGGCGTGCGGGAGCTGCCGGGCGCAGGCGAGTCTTGAGCTCTTCGCTTGCTTCTTCGGGCAGTTCGCGTGCCTGCTTGCTGAGGGCTTCGAGGGTGTCGGGTCGGTTGTTCTTGCTTGCCAGCGAGAGCATGTCGGCAAGAACGTCTACATTCAGACCGGGGTTATTGGCGTTGGTTTCTTCTGCCACGTCTCTTCTTTCGTCTGGGCACTGTCCGCGGGCGTGCCGTGTGCATTGCGCACTCAAAAAAGTCTCTGACCAGGCACCGTGCTACAAGCGCACCCACGCTTTATGGTGCGTGTTGTGGTGGCGAGCTGCCTGCCGGGCGCTATGCGCTGCATCCGGGCTTCTACCGGGTACCGGCAGGTCGTCTACGGTGGTGGGAGCGTGGCCTATCCGCGGGAAAGCACACACTCAATCCCCTATTATACGGCACCGCGGCGCGTCATAGTAAGTCATATGCACCTTTAAAGATGAAGGCAAACACGGAAAACGCTAGGATATTAAAGAACCGCCAGCAGGCGACTCAACCGAATATATCCCCGACTTCAAGGAAGCCATGGCAACCAAGAGCCTAGACACTATCGAAGACACCCCGCAGGATACGCCCATATCCAAGGAACTTAGCAGCATAGACCGCACCCTGGGTTGGTGGCTGGTCATTACCGCCGGTATTTCCCTGGCTTCCTCGCTCATCCTCTCCTATGAGCGTATGGCTATTTACATTGATGCCGGACACAGCTCCGTGTGCGATATTAACGCCCTACTCAATTGCGGCACAGTAATGCGAACCCCGCAGGCAGCGACTTTCTTCGGCTTCCCGAACCCCTTCGTGGGCCTCATGGCATACACTGCCCTGCTGACCGTGGGTGTGGCAATGCTTGCCGGCGCTCGTTTCAAGCCGTGGTTCTGGTGGTGTGTGCAGGCGGGCGTAACCTTCGCTCTGGGCTTTGTGGTGTACCTGTGGTTCCAGACCACCTTTATTATTGGTGCCCTGTGCCTATTCTGCATGATCGTGTGGATTATGACCGTGATTATGCTGGTGAAGGTGAGCGTGCGTAATATTCAGGCGGGTCTGATTCGACTCCCCGCGACTCTGCGCGATGCTTCCAAGAACTGGGAATGGTTCACTATTAGCATTCTGCTGCTGATTATTTTCGGTACCGTACTGATTCACTTCATGTCGGTGATTGTGCAGCTTTTCGCCTAGATACCCAAGCAGCTCAAACCTACAAGAATCGCCCCCGATACTTCAAGCAAGTATCGGGGGCGATATCTTTTATCAGCTGTTTAGAGCGCGGTTTAAGCCAGCAGAGTGGGCTTGACCTGACGCAACTTATCGAGCACGCCGTTGACAAACTTGGGCGACTCGGGGCTGCCGGAAAGCACGCGGGCAATACCCACAGCCTCCGAAATAGCAACGGCGTCGGGTACGTCGTCGTTGTACAGCAGTTCCCAGGTACCCACACGCAGCACGGTACGATCCACGGCGGGCATACGATCCCAAGACCAGTTACGCGAATAGGTTTCAATGTATTCGCGAATCTCGTCGTCGTGGTCGCGCACGCCGCGGATAATATCCTCAGCGTATGCGGAAATCTGCGCTACAGTGTGCTTGTGTCGGCGGGCAAGCACCTCGTTAATCTCGTCCTTACTTTGCTCCGCTTCAAAGAGCACCTCAACGGCGCGCAGGCGGGCTTTAGTGCGGGAGGCGCTCATTAGTCGTTCACGCGGCCGAGGTAGTCACCGGTGCGGGTGTCAACCTTGACCTTGGTGCCGGTCTCCAGGAACAGGGGAACCTGAATCTCGTAGCCAGTCTCCACGGTTGCGGGCTTGGTGCCACCGGTGGAGCGGTCGCCCTGCAGGCCCGGCTCGGTGTAGGTGATTTCCAGAACCACGGATGCGGGCAGTTCAATGTACAGCGGGGTACCCTCGTTCAGTGCAATGGTTGCAACCTGAGACTCGAGCATGTAGTTTGCTGCGTCACCCACCACTGCTGCGGGAACAGTGATCTGGTCGTAGGTCTTCATGTCCATGAACACGTAGTCGTCGCCGTCCTGGTACAGGTACTGGTAGTCGGAGCGATCCACGGTTGCGGTCTCGATCTTTGCGCCAGCGTTGAAGGTACGGTCAACGACCTTGCCGGAGGTCACGTTGCGCAGCTTGGTGCGAACGAATGCGCCACCCTTACCGGGCTTCACGTGCTGGAATTCAACAACGGACCAGAGCTGGCCGTCAATCTTCAGGACTGCACCGTTCTTAATATCAGTGGTAGATGCCATCAGGCTCTCCTTCGTTGAGTCACCGCTTGAGCCGAAATCCGCGCTTGGAGTGGGCGGGGCGTGCGGTGCATACGTGTTCTTCTCCCCCGCTACCTGCATGATGAGGCGGTTCGCGCTACCGCTTTTGGGCGCACAGAACCTATCGAGGGGCTAGTTTCTAGTGTACACGATAGCGTCGTGGCGCGGGCGTGAGCGCGCATTAAAAGCGGAAAACCCGCCTTCCGCTCGAAGAATCGAGAGGAAGGCGGGTCGCCGTATCGACATATAGTCGAGATTATGCCAGGCGAGAGTAGTACTCAACGACCAGCTGCTCGTCGCAGATCACGGGGATCTCAGCGCGCTCGGGCTTGCGCTCGAGCTTTGCGTGCAGCTTCTCAATCTCAACGTTCAGGTATGCGGGAACCTGGGGCAGAACTGCCTGGTTATCGCCAGCTGCTGCTGCCTGGAAGGGAACAGTCTTCTCAGCCTTGGGGTGAACGTGAATCAGCTGGCCGGGCTTGACCAGGAAGGAGGGGCGGTCAACGCGAACGCCGTCAACCATGATGTGACGGTGAACGACCATCTGACGAGCCTGTGCAATGGTGCGTGCGAAACCTGCGCGCAGAACCAGTGCGTCCAGGCGACGCTCCAGCAGCTCGATCATGTTCTTACCGGTCTGACCTTCAGTACGCTTTGCTTCCAGGTATGCGCGGCGCATCTGTGCTTCACGGATGTTGTACTGTGCGCGCAGACGCTGCTTTTCCTTCAGCTGGGTTGCGTAGTTGGAGTCAGCCTTCTTGCGTGCTGCACCGTGCTGGCCGGGGCCGTACGGGCGACGCTCGAGGTACTTTTCTGCCTTCGGGGTCAGTGCGATGCCCAGGGCACGGGACTGACGAACGGTACGGCGGGTGCGGTTGTGCTTAGCCACAATCTACCTTTCATCGACCCCACAGGTGTGGAGTCTTTATCATCTGTCGGAGCTGGCCTCCTTGCGACCTCGCGCTTGGAGTGGGCGAGGCGGAGAGCTGAGGGCAGAGTCCCGTCAGCTACATTACGCAGCGTTTTGAGGCGCACGTAATTGCCAGACTCCCCCAGTCTACCGGTTTCTCGCCCTTAAATCTAGCGTTGGGGCTAGTGTGTGCCGGTAGTGTGCAACATGGAATGTCCCTGGCTGGCTCGAAGGGTGCAGCCTAAGTGAGCGCATTCCGGGGTGGGAGGTCCGAGCAGGATATCCGGGCAAGATATGGGCGGGGTATAATGGTGGGAGTATTAACACCAATATATAACGCCCCGACATGGGCGTGGGACTATTTATCGGTCGGGATCTTTGAAGGAGAAAAGCATGAAGGCTGTCGGCACCGCAATGATGGGCATCTCCGCCCTGGTTTTTGCTGCTTCTGCCCTGGCGCTAACCGGCGGGCTTTTTAGCACCGGCGTGACCCTGATCTGGGTCATTCTTCTACTGCTCTCCCCCTTTATCTTTATGCTGGGTATTCCTTTTGCAACCGGTTCTGGCCCGGAGTACCTGCCGACCGACCCTAAGCTGGCTCAGGCGGAGCGTGAACGTCGCGACGCCGAACTCGGCTTGGACTAAACACTTCTACTCGTATACAAGGGGCGGGGCTGATACAAACAGCCCCGCCTTTTTATTTAACCCGCCACTCTAAGACATCCACATAGTACTTGTAACACGGACACAAATATCTTACACATCCTCTTTTACCATAAAATAGTATATAATTACTAGAACAATTCCTCGAAGGCGACAAGGATAACGATGAGTAAGCTAGCCCAGAACCCCCTAGATCAAGAGGCTTTTCTGCAAGCCATGAGCCAGCCACGTTTTGAACCCTATCTCGAGGCTAGCAACAGGGATTTCGAACAAGCTTACAAACTATACCGCTGGGCAGATAATGTAAGCGAAGCGTTTCATACAGCCCTGGAGTACACAGAAGTTGCCCTTCGCAACCATATAGACACTGTTCTCAAAGATTCAAATGAACGTTACGGCTACACAGCTGATTGGACTCTCGAGAAGAACAGCTTCCCTCTTCTATACGCAGTTTTAGGCCAAAAGTCCCTTAAAGATTCACGCGCTCGAGCACGCTCGTCGTACCATCATTCAGACCCGGTCCACGATGATATACTTAGTCAAATTTCCTTTGGCTTCTGGCATTACCTCATTGGCAGCAAATGGGAACAACCTCACCATCAAGCTTTATGGTCTACTTGCCTGCACCATGGATTCCCCTACCTTTCCACGGATCCTCAAAGTAATGAGCAACGAGTTAAAACGGGTAAGCAAGTGAGCCGCCTCCTTGAGTTGCGCAATCGTATTTCACATCGGGAGAACCTACTCAAAGTCAATATTGAGCATCGTAGGAACGACATCCTGTCTCTTCTGAATAAGCTGGATACCCACTATCCGAAAACTCTCGGTCCCTTTGCAAGGCTACGTGAGCTGGAAAAAGCCGATCCACGCATATCCCCTATCTAGGAGACCAAAGTTGGTCTTAAACCACCTCACCCCTCGATACACAGGGTATAAACCCGGTATCGAGGGGTGATTCGAAGTATTGCACCCCAGTCCAAGCCCGGAGCTTTCGTGAAATATTATATCATACAAAAGGCAGTAGTCGCTTACATTACCATAAATTTGAAGATACTTATGGTCGTACGGTGGGCATAATGGCTCCATCCGCACCACGTCTACGCTCGTCAGTCCAGTAGTCTTCTCCGGACACACTCGCGGTAGGTGCTGATGTCGAGGTAGTATCCGGCGAGCGCTCAGTACTGCTAGTTTCAGACCTGAAGAAGAGTAAACAGCCCACCAGAATACCCAGTGCTATCACCGTATAGACTATCCACGCTTTACGAGCTTTCATAGAGGTGCCCCTATTCTCTACCGGCCATTCGTGAGTGAATCTATATATTCATCTTAGAATGAGAGTATGAGTCAGGGATGAAATATCGCCATGATGACGCTATATGACACCTACACTTTGCCCTTAAGGAGCCCCCTTCAATGTCTTCGAACCCCGCAGAAAATACTGAAGAGTATCATGCCCTGCTGGCAGCATGCAAAGAGCTAGATGCGTTCTTTGCCGGCGACAGGAAAGCTAAAACCCATAAGTCAGCGATAGAAGAACTAGGACTCAAGTAGAGGATAGCTAGGCGAAAGTCCAGCAGAGATATCTGAGGAGCTACCACGGTTACAGGTCTCCTCTCCAGCTTTAAACCACCTCACCCCTCGACACGCAGGGTATAAACCCGGTATCGAGGGGTGAAACCGAAGCATTGCGCCGTGCACAAGAAACAGAGTCCAAGCCCGGAGCTTTCACGCACCAACATAGCGCACTATAAGAAATGCGATCTAGAGGCTACTTCTTCGCTGTGCGAGTGCCTTTAGCGTGAGCGGAGGCGGCGCGTTCTTCCTCGGTGAGCTCGGCGTAGCGTTTGAAGAGAATCGTTAAACGCTCCGTATTATCCGCGCAGGTTTTAGAGGCACCGAATGCCTTATCCACCAGACGGTCTAGTGCACGATGGGCTTTGAGAAGCTCCGGATCCATAGCCCACGGATTGTACATATCCGCAAGAGATACGCGACCCCCAAACTTGAAGGCAAGGCTCTCCCGTACCCGTTGCAGCTCTTGACCGGCCGCGCAGATTTGATCGTGTAGCTTCTGGGGCACCTTGGGCAGAGGTAGGTTATTCCACACCAGGGTATTGGCAAAACGCAGGCGAGATTCTAAACGCCCACCTACGGCTTTCTGCCAGGTAATAAACATAGACGAGCTCACCACACCAAAAAGGAAACCATCGGGGTCTATCGCAGTAAAAGCTAAATTACTACAAATTACATCTTCTGAGAAGTGTGCAGCTGTAAAAAACTTACGATTCTCTGACACTACACTCGGAATACACACATAATCCTGCACCGGCTGACGACGCTCATCAAAGAGATGGGCAATCTCTGCCTTCTCGCGCGTTGCCGCCTTTGAACTTGCCAATCGCATAGCTTTAACCTTGGCAATGCGCTCTTTCAACACAGGGCTCTTGGATCTATCCGCAGGGGTTGCATCCTCCAGCCACAGGCACCAGCGATCCAAACCACGCACCAACTCTTTTGCCCCGGTAAAAGGGCGCACATAGCGGGCAGCAATAGGATCAGCCATTACCTCGGTGTACTGTTCCACCTCAACAATCAGGTTGCCACCATCGGTAGGCTGAGAGCCTCGTTCCACCACCGGCAGCTGCTGAGCAAGCGGTTTCATTCGCTTCGTCACCAGCACATTCGGAGCATCCAAAAGATAAGCGTTAATAGCCTTTACCTTTACCGGAACACTCTGCTCCGTCTGCCAGTCATACTCCCGCAGCTGAGGATTCTTCACCAAACCCCGGGCAAAACCAGTAATCACGCAATGCACCGCTGCCTGCCCCGGAGCCTGAGAAGACCACGGGAAAGTACGATAGGCAAATTTAATATTCCACCCCGCTCTAAAAAGCGGGCCGAAGAGAGCAGGAACAGGCTGACCCTGCGTAATAGAGTTTGTAGATACAAAAGCAAACTCGCCTTCAACCTCCTGCCCCTCATAGGCGGAGCCGGGCGCAGGTACAAAGAAATCCATGCTCTTCTTAAACCAGCCGGTCACAAAATCCAGGTACCCGTCATAGTCCTTACCCCAGACAGCCTTCATGGATTCCTTTTGAGCCTTCGACATTTGAGCCTGACCCAAAAACGGCGGATTACCAAAAATAAAGACCTTCTGAGCATCCGCGGGCACAATAGCACGCCAATCACTCGTCAGCGCATCCGCGTGCACAATATGCGCTTTGCTCTTGAGCGGTAGGCGTTCAGGAAGCTGACCAATAGCAGCAGCCAGCTGCCTATCCGCCTGAAACTCCGCCAAATACATGGCAACCTCGGCAATACGTGCCGGCCACCACCCCAGCTCAATACCGTGGAATTGCTCCACCGAGACATAGGTCTCTAAGGTAGCATCCAGCGACATCTGCCCCAAAGAGCCATCCAGACGGCGCAACTCAACCAGCAGCTCAGTCTCAATAGCACGCACCTGAGCATAGGCCACCAGCAGGAAATTACCCGAACCGCACGCCGGATCCATACAATGAATACCCTGCAGCTCCCTCAACAAAGCAATAATATTCTTACGCTTAGTGCTCTCCGCATGGCTGGAATCAACCAGCGCACGGGCACGCTGGCGCAACTCATCCACAAAGAGAGGCTCCAAAGTCTTCAAAATATTCTCTTCGCTGGTATAGTGCTCACCGTTTTCACGGCGTGCCTTCTTCGATTTCACCAGTTGGAACATCGAGCCAAAAATAGCGGGAGAAATCTGAGACCAGTCAAAACGGCATGCCTTCAGCAGCTCATCGCGCAACTGACGGTTAAAAAATTCCATACCGCGGCGCTCAGCAAAGAGAGAACCATTCACATACGGAAATAAATGGAAAATCTCGGGCACATTCGGCGTGCGCTTACGGGCAGCCAACGGCTTATCCAACCATTCAAAAAGAGCCTGAATCTTCGGACCCAAATCAATACCGTCGCTGGAAGTCTCCTGCTCAACATAGCGTTCAAAAAGGTTACGCTGCCACAGACCCGCATCATCACCAAAGAGCAAAAAGAGCAGGCGAGTCAGAAAAATAGAAATATCATCCGTCCGTGCCTCAGCATCTGAGGGGTCAAACTCCTCCGGCTCAGCAGCTTCCGGGTCGGAATCAGCATCGTTTCCCGCCATCGCGGTATACAGGCGAGCCATAATTAACGACGCCTCAGCATTCAAATCGCGCTGAATACGGTGCTGAGTACTCTGCGCACCCGCCAAAAAGAGCAAAGAATCAAGACGCTCCGGCACATCAGACAGAGCGAACTCATCGCGCGTCTGCTGCTGGCAATCAAGCAGAATAAAACGCCCAAAATCGCAGGCAATTACAAAGCGCGGCTGTTCACGCTCCGGGATACTGTCCCTATCTTCCAGATACTCCAAGCCCTGTGCCAGAGCAGCCTCAAGGTCTTTACCCGGAGACTTCTGCTCCACCAGCACAGTACCCGGCCAGAACATATCAATACGGCCGCGTTCACTACTATTGGAGGCACGGCGAGCGCTACGCTCATAGTGGGCATTTGATTTACGATCAACACCAAAACACGCCAGCAGCTCATTCCAGAAGGTTTGGGTCTCCTTCGACTCCATGCTACCGGTCTGCCGCTGATCCGTGTATTCTTGCAGACGCACACCCCAGTCGGCGCTAAAATGCTGCAGACGCGCCAGCACCCGAGCGCGAAATTCCGGAGTTAAAGCATTGACGAAGCTATCGTGTGTGTGTGTGTGTGTGTGAGCATAAAGTTCAGTATAACGCAAATTCTATATCGCACAGTCCGCACTTTAAACGCTTAAGTCACCCCACTTCTCAGGGCACCATATCTTCCCCAGATACCGAGAGTTAAAAAGCAAAAGGTGCCCCGAACTCACATTCAGGGCACCTATACGAATTGACGCACCTACCGGCTAGACCTCATCCAGTTCGTCCGGGACAGTGTCGTCATCCAGATCGTCCAGGGGCAGACCCAGAGTATCCTCCAGCGGGTGCTGCTCGCCCGGCTGCTCAGCATCAGAAGCCAGCTCAGCCATAATCGAAGACATCAGCTCGTCCCCCTCTTCCCCAAAGGAATCGGTGGTCTCGGGCAGAATCTCCTCAGACTCCACGCCCAGCTGCTCCACAGTATCGGCAGCACCCAGCAGGGTACGTGCCTCACCAATGACCGTAATAGAGCCGGTAATCAGCACACCGGCAGATTCCTGATCAAAGACCGCGTTTTCCATAGCGGTCGCCACAGCCTCATCCAGGTGCTCAAACACCGTCACGCTCTCGGCATCAAAGCCTGCATCCAGAGCCAACTCTTCCAGACGCTCGGCGGGGATAGCGCGAGGAGAATCCGAAGCCGCCAGGTACAGGCGGAAGGAAGAATCCACCGAATCCACATACTCCTGGCGCATTGCCTCGAACATGCCCGCGGCATCCTTCTCACCCAAAATACCTACCACGGCGTGCACATGAGCAAAATCAAAGGCTTCCTTAATCGCCACCGCCGAGGCGCGCACACCGTGGGGGTTATGGCCGGCGTCCAGAATCACGGTCGGCTCGCTGCGCACCACTTCCAGGCGGCCCGGCGAACGCACCGTACCGAAGCTCAGACGAACCAGTTCTTCCGAGAGCTTCTTCGAACCGAAGAACGCCTCCACCGCCGCCAGAGCGCACGCAGCATTTTCCGCCTGGTGAGCGCCGTGCAGAGGCAGAGCAATATCGCTATACTCCCCCGCCAAACCGCGCAGGCTCAGCAGCTGACCGCCCACAGCCAGTTGACGATCCAGCACACCAAATTCCACATTTTCAAAGGCGAAAGAAGCGCCCACCTCGCGGGCACGCGCCAGCAGCACATCGGCTGCCTCCGGATCTTGCGCAGCGGAGATTAGGAAACCCTCGGGCTTAATAATGCCGGACTTCTCCGAAGCAATATCTGCCAGGGTATCGCCCAGCATATCGGTGTGGTCCAAATCGATCGGGGTCACCACAGACACCGTGCCGTCGGCGACATTGGTCGAATCCCAGCTGCCACCAATGCCCACCTCGAGCACCACAACATCCACCGGCTCATCGGCAAAAATAGCGAACGCTAGGATAGTGATTGCCTCAAAGAAGGTAATGCGCGGCTGGCCGGCTTCTTCCATACGGGCGTCCACAATCGCCAGGTAGGGGGCGATTTCATCCCAAATGCGCACCAGGGTGCGGTCGGCAACCGGGCGGCCATTAATGCAGATACGCTCGGTCACGGACTCCAGGTGCGGGCTAGTAAAACGGCCGGTGCGCACATCGTGTGCCAGCAGCAGGGACTCGATCATGCGGGCGGTACTGGTCTTACCGTTGGTGCCGGTAATGTGAATAACGGGGGCTGCGCGGTGCACATCGCCCAGGATTTCCACCGCCTGCTGTACGGCGTCCAGCCGGGGCGCCATCTTATTTTCGGGTGCGCGCGCCAGCAGCTCGCCGTAGACGCGTGCTACGCCTTCGGGGTCGGGAATGGCGGGGAAATTCTTCTCGCTCATGGTGTCCTTCGGTTAAGGTCCAAAACTATCTGTTCTTAATGATGAACGCACCCGGTTCATACGGTCAAGCCGTACGCACCGGGTGCGTTCATTCTTAGCTGTCAGCGTGGGTTTTCACACTCTTCTACCAGCTCATGACTAAGCAACAGCCACGCTAATCTCCAGGGGCTCACCCTCCACCAGTTCCAGGCTGGTTGCCAGGGTATCACCGGTCAGCAGCTGCTCGTGGGCGCGCAGAGCCTCCAGAGTCTTCGCGTCTGCCACAATGCGCAGTGCAATACGGTCGGAGACGTTCAGGTCGGCGTCCTTACGTGCCTGCTGTACCGCGCGGATAGTGTCGCGAGTAATACCCTCAGCGATCAGTTCCTCGGTCAGAGCAATGTTCAGCACCGCGAAACCGCCAGGCAGAACGGCTGCCGCATTGTGCTCGGCACCTTCGGCGTTTTCGTCCACCACGGTGACCAGCTCGTACTCGTTGGGCAGCAGCTCAATGCCGCCCTCAACAGCCTGCAGGCCCACCAGCACCTTATCGTTCTCCACCGACCAGTCGCCGGACTTGGATGCCTTAATGACCACCTGCATCTGCTTGCCCAGACGGCCACCGATTTCACGGGGGATGACCTTCAGCTGCTGGGAGATGCCGTACTCTGCCGGGTCAGCGTCCTCGGAGGAGAGCAGCTTAACCTCGCGCAGGTTCAGCTCATCGGCCACAATCTGCGCAAAGTACTCAGCGCCGCCCTCGCCGAAGGCTGCATCCAGGGAAGCGTACTGCTCGGGAGCAATGGCGACGGTCATCAGGCTCAGCGGCTGGCGTACACGCATCTTGGTGCTCTTGCGCAGGAAGGAACCGGTAGAGCAGACCTCACGCACGGTTTCCATCAGAGCAATCAGCTCGGATTCATCCGCGAAGTCTTCAACTACGGGCCAATCAGCCAGGTGTACGGAGCGCTCGCCGGTCAGACCGCGGTACATTTCCTCGGCGGTCAGCGGCAGCAAGGATGCCGCTACCTTGGTGACGGTCACCAGGGCGGTGTACAGGGTGTCGAATGCGTCGTGATCCTCTTCGAAGAAGCGGTCACGGCTGCGGCGCACATACCAGTTGGTCAAGGCGTCCGCATAGATGCGCAGGTAGTCGCAGGCGGTGGAAATATCGTAGGAATCCATTGCCTCGGTGACCTGTGCGACCAGTTCGCGGGTCTTACCCAGGATGAAGCGGTCCATGACGTTCTGAGAGTCGTAGCGCAGCTTCGCCTCGTAACCGGCACCGTTATTGGCGGCGTTGGTGTACAGGGCGAAGAAGTGGTACACATTCCACAGGGGCAGCATGACCTGACGCACGCCCTCGCGGATACCCTGCTCGGTGACGATCAGGTTACCGCCGCGCAGAATGGGGCTGGACATCAGGAACCAGCGCATAGCGTCCGAGCCGTCGCGGTCGAGCACCTCGGAAACGTCCGGGTAGTTGCGCAGGGACTTGGACATCTTCTGACCGTCCGAGCCGAGCACAATACCGTGGCTGACCACGTTCTTGAACGCCGGGCGGTCAAAGAGCGCGGTTGCCAGAATGTGCAGGGTGTAGAACCAGCCGCGGGTCTGACCAATGTATTCCACAATGAAGTCAGCCGGGTAGTGGTTCTCGAACCATTCCTTGTTTTCGAAGGGGTAGTGAACCTGCGCGTAGGGCATGGAGCCGGAGTCGAACCATACGTCCAGCACGTCTTCTACGCGGCGCATGGTGGACTTGCCGGTCGGGTCGTCCGGGTTCGGGCGGGTCAGCTCGTCAATGTAGGGACGGTGCAGATCCGGCTGACCTTCCTTATTCAGAGGCAGACGGCCGAAGTCAGCCTTAAGCTCTTCCAGGGAGCCGTAGACGTCCACACGCGGGTAGTTCGGGTCGTCCGAAACCCACACGGGGATGGGCGAGCCCCAGAAACGGTTACGGGAGATGGACCAGTCGCGTGCGTTTTCAACCCACTTGCCGAACTGGCCGTGCTTGACGTTCTCCGGGATCCAGTTGATCTGCTCGTTCAGCTCGCTCATGCGATCCTTGAACTCGGTCACCTTCACATACCAGGAGGTGATCGCGCGGTAGATCAGCGGGGTGCGGCAACGCCAGCAGTGCGGGTAGGAGTGCACATAGGACTTCTCACGAATCAGACGGGAGTCAGCCTTGAGAGCGTTAATAATGGTGCGGTTTGCCTCGAAGACCTGCACGCCAGCAATCTCTGCCAGGGCGGTGGAGCCGCTGGGCGAGGGCTCTGCGAAGAGGGAGAGGAACTTAGCGCCCTCGTCCACGCTCAGAACCACGGGAATGCCGTAGCCTTCGCAGACCTTCTGGTCGTCTTCACCGTAGGCGGGTGCCTGGTGAACAATACCGGTACCATCGCTGGTGGAAACATAGTCGGCAACCAGGATCTGCCAGGAGTTCTCGGTGCCCCACTTCTCAGCGTCGGTGAAGTAGTCCCAGATCGGGGTGTAGCGTACACCCTCCAGCTGGGAGCCGGTGTAGCGTGCGGTGACAGCTGCTACAGCGTCCTCGGCGGGGTTCTCGCCCGCGTAGCCCAGGTCCTTAGCGTAGCCTGCCAGCAGGTCGGCTGCCAGCAGGAAGGAGCGGCCTTCCTTATCGCCTGCGCCGGGTACAACCACGTATTCAATCTCGGGGCCGACAGCCAGTGCCTGGTTGGTGGGCAGGGTCCAGGGAGTGGTGGTCCATGCCAGTGCCTCAACGCCCTGCAGGGCTGCAGCTACTGCCTTGTCCTTTGCCAGGGAGTCATCGGAGTTAATGCTAAAAGCGACGGTGACGGTCTGGTCCTGACGGTCCTTGTACACGTCGTCGTCCATGCGCAGCTCGTGGTTGCTCAGGGGGGTTTCGTCATTCCAGCAATAGGGCAGCACGCGGAAACCCTGGTAGGTCAGGCCCTTTTCGTGCAGCTGCTTGAATGCCCAAATCACGGACTCCATGTATTCAACATTGAGAGTCTTGTAGTCGTTTTCGAAGTCAACCCAGCGTGCCTGGCGGGTCACGTAGCGCTCCCACTCATTGGTGTACTTGAGCACGGAGGCGCGTGCGGCATCGTTGAAGTTGTCGATGCCCATGTCCAGGATTTCCTTCTTATCGGTCATGCCCAGCTGCTTCATAGCTTCCAGCTCTGCGGGCAGACCGTGGGTGTCCCAACCGAAGCGACGCTCAACCTTGTGGCCGCGCTGGGTCTGGTAGCGTGCCACCAGGTCCTTAGCGTAGCCGGTGAGCAGGTGGCCGTAGTGCGGCAGGCCGTTTGCGAAAGGGGGACCGTCGTAGAAGACGAATTCATTCTCGCCATTGTCGCCGGCGGGGCGGCCGTCTACGGATGCCTTGAAGGTGCCGTCATTCTTCCAATAGTCCAGGACGGCTTCTTCCAGCTTGGGGAAGGAGGGCGAGGCGGGAACAGCGGAGGCGTTCAGCGCGCTTGCCTTCGGGTAGATAGATTCAGTCACGGTACGTTTACCTTTGATCGTGCTTAGCTTATGCCCCGGATGCACAAAAGCACCCGGAACACTCACCAACGCGGTGGGTTCAACGGGTGCAAGGACGCCTAATATCGTGCGCAATGGCGCGAGGGTAAAGGCGCGGTACCACCTTGCTTATTGAAACGGCGAAGAGCACCTACCATCCCGCACCCTGAGGGTGCAGGAGGCGGTGCTTTTCGCGAGTATCAATCGCTTATTTACAGCTATTTCGGGCTTATCCGTCCGGTTCTACTGGGACTACATCTGTTCCGCTAAGACTCTCCGCCGCAGCGTTATGAGAGCCCGCAGGTGCGGTCCGTTCTTCCGAATTGCTCGCCGGTGATGGCCGGGTCCTTGCAAACATCTATATTTTAAGTGCTTACGCAAGCACTATGCAAGCTCAAGAAGCCCGGAAACACGCCCAACACTCCGGCATTGCCAGGAATTATTGAAACATATTCGAACAAACACTTTTTCGAATAACCAACATGCCCATAGAGCGCACACAAGATAATGGGGTTCGGTTTTAAGCCCGCACCCAGATATAGGCATCTTTAGCGCTTGCCCCAACTATGAGATCTTAACTTACACGCCTGCAATTCGAATGCGGAAGATAACAAGGATATATGAGATAAAGCCCTTACCCCCACCAGAGAGAGTAAACGAAAACGCCGTGCCAGAGTGGGGAACTCCCCTTCTCTGTCACGGCGTCTTCTACGCTACAGCGTTAGACTTATGCCTCGTCGCCCAGGAACTTGGACAGGTCAACAGCCTTGCCGTTGGTGTCCTTAACCTTAGCGGACTTGAGCACCTCGCCCAGTGCCTTGGAGCGGCGAACCTCGCCCACCAGCATGCCAGCCTGACCGGAGCCGTCCAGCATCTGTGCGAACTGGTTGGGGTCCATGCCGTACTGCTGGCTCATGGTGATGATGTAGTTGATCAGCTCAGCCTGGTCAACCTGAACCTCCAGAGCCTCAGCAATGTCGTCCAGAATGATCTCGTTCTTGAACGCCTTAATGGTGTTCTCGCGAACCTCTGCACGGTGCTCTTCGGTGTCGTGGTCAGCGTCAGCGCTCGGAGCGGAGAAGTGCTGCTCAATCTGCTCTTCGATGACGGACTCGGGTACGGGAACCTCGGTCTTCTCAACCAGGATCTCCAGAGCCTTATCGCGTGCCTTGGAGCCCTGCTCGGCAACCTTAGCCTCAGCAACCTGCTTCTTGATGTCTTCCTTGAGCTCATCCAGGGTGTCGAACTCGGATGCCAGCTGTGCGAACTCGTCGTCAGCTGCGGGCAGCTCGCGCTCCTTGACAGCGGAAACCTTGACCTTGATAACAGCCTGCTCGCCAGCGTGGTCGCCGCCGGAGAGCTTGGTCTCGAAGGTTGCGTCCTCGCCTGCGGACAGGCCGGTCAGTGCCTCGTCGATGCCCTCGAGCATGGTGCCGGAGCCGATCTGGTAGGACAGGTCGTTTGCTGCGTCAACCTCTTCACCGTCGATGGAGGCGGTGATGTCGATGGTCACGAAGTCCTTGTCAGCTGCGGGGCGATCCACTGCAACCAGGGTGCCGAAGCGCTCGCGCAGGGCGTCCAGTGCCTGTGCCTCATCTTCTGCGGTAACCTCTGCAGCCTCAACCTCGATCTCCAGACCCTCGTATGCGGGCAGGATGATCTGGGGGCGAACAACAACCTCGATGGTCAGCTTGACGTCTGCTTCGCGAGCGTCGGTGGTGGGCTGGGACTGAACGTCCAGCTCGGGGCGTGCCAGCGGGGACAGGTCGTTCTCGCCCAGCGCCTGTGCGTAGTAGTCGTTCAGTGCTTCGTTCAGGGATGCCTCAACAATGTAGTCGAAGCCTGCGCGCTGCTCGATCAGGGTCTTGGGCAGCTTACCCTTACGGAAACCGGGCACGCTCATCTGCTCGCCCAGGTTCTTGTAGGTGCGCTCCAGGTAAGGCTTGAATTCAGCGAAGGGAACCTCGACCTCAATCTTAGCCAGGGTCGGGTTGAGCTTCTCGACGGCGGTCTTCACGTCCGTTGATCTCCTCGATAGTCGTTGACGGCTCAGTGGTGAGCCGTGATGAATAATGGAATAGGGCGCCGGCGTGTACCGGCGCCCCTTTCACGTCGGGGCGACAGGATTCGAACCTGCGATCTCCTGCTCCCAAAGCAGGCGCGTTAGCCAAGCTACGCCACGCCCCGTGCCTTTACTGCCCGCACATAGATAGCTATGTGCACACAGATACATCTAGTGTAACGCGCCCGTGCCCAAAAGCCCAATAGAGGCGCTCTATTTCTTAAGGGGTCTTCACGTGAGGGCACAGAGCAGATGCTGAAGATACAAATAAGCCCCCGATGGAACCTTTATCGGGGGCTTGCACGAGGGGACGACGGGAATCGAACCCGCGTAATCAGTTTGGAAGACTGAGGCTTTACCATTAAGCTACGTCCCCGTGAACTTGATAATAATACCCCACCCACTTGCGCACTGTCAAATTTGTGCACTGTCATATGGTCTTTGAGCTCGCACCATTCGAAGACTGGCAGCCCGGGCACCAATAGAGCTTACGCCCCGCCACCTCTTGCATGCGGATCATCTCACCGCAGCGGGTACACTCCTGCCCCTGACGCATATACACATAGTTCGCGTGATCGGGCCACGCCTCATACTCGCTCACACCGGGGCGGTCCTCCGCTTCGGTGGTAATAATACGACCCACGCGCACACCAATACGCAGCAGGTGGGCATTATCCTCCCAGAGGCGGCGCGCCTGATCCTCACTCACCTGCTTACCCGGCAGGAAAGGATCAACCTTCTGACGATAGAGGGACTCGGCACGGAAAATATTACCCACACCAGAAATGGCAGCCTGATCCATAAGAATCACACCCACCGGGCGGGAGCTCTTAGCCAGGGCACGATAGAAATCCTGCGGGTTGGCGTCATCGTTGAGCGGGTCGGGTCCCAGCTTGGAACGCACCACCGCCACCTCCTCATCATTGAGGGTTCGGCAAATCGTCGGACCCACCAGATCCGCCCAGCCATGCTCAGAAACAATACGGCAGCGCACGGTGTCCTTAGGTGCGGGAGGGCCGGTGTACTCCCCCGCATCCTCGGCGCCGTATTCTTTTTCGCCAATTTTGCGCGGGGCGCCAATGGAGGAGGCGCCCACAAAGCTTTCATCCCCACCAAAGCTCCAGGAGCCGTAAATACCCAGGTGAACATTGACCCACAGGCCATTGTCAAAGCTAATAAAGAGATGCTTGCCGTGGGCAAAAGCGCCCCTAAGAGTGGCACCGTCCACCAGGGCTGCACCCGACTCAAAACGACCCTGCGGGCTGGATACGCGCACGCGCTCACCGGCGAAAACATCATTGAATTGACGGGCGAGGCGGTGAATGGAATGACCTTCGGGCACACTAACTCCTGACTGCTGATAGAAGGCGGTTAATAAAGTAGGTGGTGCGCCTAGCTTACGTTAGTCGCACCACCTACCTGTCCCTTATTTATGCGTCAATGTGCTTTCCGGTGATAGCACCGGTCTGCTCATATTCACCCAGCTGCGCAATGCGGCGGGCGTGACGCTCCTCTTCCGTCCACGGTGTGGAAAGAAAAGTCTTAATAATTTCCAGCGCCTCTTCCTTAGAGTGCTGGCGGCCGCCCACTGCGACGACCTGCGCATTATTGTGCTCACGAGCCAGAGCAGCGGTGTCGTGGTTCCACGCCAGAGCGGCACGAATACCCTCAACCTTATTAGCTGCCATCTGCTCACCATTGCCAGAGCCACCGAGCACAATACCCAGAGAATCCAGACCGGCTTCACGGTCGCGCTTGACTCCCAGAGCCGCATTAATGCAGAAGCTCGGATAATCATCCAACGGATCGTACTCAGCGGGGCCGTGATCCACCATCTCATAGCCTGCAGCACCAAGCTGCTCAATCAGGTAGTGGCTCAGCTCCAAACCAGCGTGGTCGGTTGCGATATGTACGCGCATGGGTACTCCTTTAGACAATGGGCGTGTGCCATAAAAACCATACGGCGGGCACAGCTATAACTTTAGCTTACAGGGTGCACATTTTCATAGCTGAGAGCATAAAAATATGTTTCTGTCCACACCCCGCACCCCGTGCAGTTTTTCCATAGAGAGCACCGCACCCCGAACAGCGGGCTATCTAGGATAGAATCGATAGTGAGAAACACATCAATCCACGGGACTGCACAGCGCACCGCATACACCTGTATATGCGGCGCGGCACCCCAGACGAAAGGCACCCATGCCCGGTTTGAACCTAACCCGCGATGAAGCACGCGAGCGCGCACGCATTATTACCCGCGTGCACAGCTACCGCGTAGACCTGGATCTGCCCAAGGATAAGGACACCTTCTCCTCCACCGTCGAGATTCGTTTTGACGCGCTGGCTGGCGAAAGCACCTTCCTAGATGCCATTACCTCCAGCGTGAAGTCCATTGTCCTCAACGGCGAAGAACTGCCGGTAGATTTGGCGGACGGCGAGCGCATCCAGATTCCTTCCCTGGCAGCTGAGAACACCCTGCGCATTGAAGCAGAAATGTTCTACACCAACACCGGCGAGGGCCTGCACAAGTTCGTTGACCCCGCCGACGGTGAAGTGTACCTCTACTCCCAGTTCGAAGTGCCCGATTCCCGCCGCGTATTCCCCGTCTTTGAGCAGCCCGATCTGAAGGCTGAATTCCAGTTCAATGTGCGCGTACCCTCGCACTGGGTGGTTGTTTCCAACCAGCCCGAAACCAGTGTGGAGCCCAAGGAATGCGGTTGTGGTCAGGCAAACACCTGGCATTTCAAGCCCACCCCGCGCATGTCCTCCTATATCACCGCTATTGTTGCCGGCCCCTATGAGAAGGTCACCAGCGAGCTGACCAATTCCGAGGGCCGCGTGATCCCCCTGGGCGTGTACGCACGCAAGTCCCTCATGCCCTTTGTGGACGCCGAGGATATGTTTGAGCTGACCCGTCAGGGCTTCGAATTCTACGAAGAGCAGTTCAAGACCCCCTACCCCTTCGAGAAGTACGATCAGCTTTTCGTGCCCGAATTCAACGCGGGCGCTATGGAAAATGCGGGCTGCGTGACCTACCTGGAGAGCTTCATTTTCCGTTCCAAGGTACCCGAAGCTATGGTTGAGCGCCGCGCTATTACCGTGCTGCACGAGCTGGCGCACATGTGGTTCGGCGATCTGGTGACCATGGAATGGTGGAATGACCTGTGGCTGAATGAGTCCTTCGCGGAGTTCATGTCCACCCTGGCTGCTGCTGAGAACACCCGCTTCGCTCCCGAGGCGTGGGCTACCTTCTCCGCATCCGAGAAGACGTGGGCGTACCACCAGGATCAGCTCTCCTCCACTCACCCGATTGTTGCACCCATCCGCGATCTGCAGGATGTTCAGGTGAACTTCGACGGCATTACCTACGCAAAGGGTGCTTCGGTGCTGCGCCAGATGGTGGCGTGGGTTGGACAGGAGAACTTCATGGCGGCGCTGAAGGCATACTTCGATAAGCACGCCTACTCCAACACCGTGCTGGATGACCTGCTGGTTGAGCTGGAGGCTGCTAGCGGCCGCGATGTGCGCGCGTGGAGCGCCAAGTGGCTTGAGACCGCTGGCGTGAACACCCTGCGCACCGAGCTGGTTGAGGGCGCTAACGGCACCATTGAGTCCCTGGCTATTCGCCAGTCCTACGCTGAGGGTTATGAGACCCTGCGCCCGCACCGCGCGGTGCTCGGTTTCTACAACCTGGTGGACGGCAAGCTGACCCGCACCGACCGTATTGAGCTGGATATTGACGGCGAACTGACTCAGGTTCCCGAGGCAGCCGGCAAGGTGCGCCCGGATCTGCTGCTGCTCAATGATGAAGACCTGGCGTACGCGAAGGTCCGTCTGGATGAGCGTTCGGTGCAGACCGCTATCGCTCACCTGGGTGATATTGATTCCTCCGTGGCTCGCGGCGTGGTCTGGGGCTCCCTGTGGGATAGCGTGCGCGATTGCGAGCTGCCCGCCCGCAGCTATGTTGACCTGGTGCTGAACAATATCGGCAAGGAGACCAACTCCACCGCTATGCGCACCCAGCTGGGTAATCTGGCAACTACTCTCTTCTCCTTCGTGGCTCCCGAGGCTGCTGAAGAGACCCGCAACCGTGCTGCTGACCGTCTCTGGCAGCTGGCTACCGCAGCCGAAGCTGATTCGGATGCTCAGCTGCAGCTGGTTCAGGCGTTTATTCGTTCTTCCCGCACCGATGAGCAGTTCGATATTGTTGAGCAGCTCTTTAAGGGTGAGCTGGCTCTGGAGGGTCTGGCTATTGATACCGATCTGCGCTGGGCTCTGGTGTGCCGTCTGGCGGTTGCCAACCGCATTGACAACGCTCTGATTGATGCGGAGCTGGAGAAGGACAATACCTCCACCGGTGCTCAGTACGCAGCTCAGGCGCGCGCGTCCTTCCCCTCCGCCGAGGCGAAGGCAGCAGCCTGGGATTCCGTGATGGTAAAGGGCGATCAGTCCAACCATATTCAGCGTTACACCATTGCAGGTTTCAAGTCTGGCAAGCCGGAGAATATTGCAGCCTACATTGAGCCCTACTTCGAGCTGGTTGAGGGTGTGTGGCGCTCGCGCAGCCATGAGATTTCCATGCAGGTTATTGGCGGTATGTACCCGGTTCCGTACACTGCGGCTCTGCTGGAGCGTACCGAGGCATATCTCGCTTCTCTGCCGGAGGACACTGCAGCTCTGAAGCGTCAGATTGCTGAGGCTCGCGATGACGTGGCACGTTCGCTGCGCGTTCAGGCTGCGGATATCTAGTCCCTTCAGCCGCTGAGCTCAACACCCGGGGTGCTTGCACGATGCTGCGAGTACCCCGGGTTTTGCGCCTTCTGCAGGCCCTGCTCAGAGAGGCTTCGAATGCCGGTATGAGGATGTTTTGCCTTTTGGGCGTGTTTTCTTCCCTCCAAAGACCCGCGCAGAGTACGATTATGGGTAGATGGTCATGGGTGCGATCCATGGCGTAGAATAAGAAGAAACACTCTCATCAAACACACTGATTGATTTATGGATCCCAAACACTCCAAGATTATTGCCGGTTCAGCCATTGGTGCGGCTGCCGTTTTTGCTATGGGCGCGACCCTGTTCTACCGTCCTGCTTCTACTTCGCCGGTGGCTGATATTCCGCTAGCGTCTACGAGCGCAACTGCGGCTACCACTGCCATTCCGCCGGGAGGTAAGCAGACTCAGGCGCCCTCTACCGAGGCTCTGACTGAGAAAGATATTCTAACCATTGGTGACTCCCAGGTGTGGGCGAAGTCGTGGGTTAGCCTGGGTATTAAGGAAGCAGGTTTCACCCCTCGTCTGTACCGTTGCAATGGCGTGGGCTTTGTGACCAGCACCAAGGACTGCTACTCCTATTACGAAGGCATTGTGAATAAGCATTGGGCACTGCCCACCGGCACCCCGCGCGCAATTTACATTAACGCCTCCGGCAATGACTTGAACCATAGTGTTGAAGAAGTCTCCAATGCTCAGCGCGCTGTGATTACGGCTCTGAAAGAACGCTACCCCAATTCCACGATTCTGCTGGCGGGTGTGGTCTCTTCGAATAATGACACTCACGCTAAACGTCGAGAGTACAGCGAAGCAACCCAGAAGGTCGCCGAGGAAATGAACGTCAAGTACGTTGACGTGACCGGTTGGCAGTCCCTGTTCCTGAGCAGTGAAGATTTGATCGATAATGTTCACTTGCTTGATGAGGCGCAGCATAAGCTAGCAGACCCCCTGGCACGTAAGATTAAGCAGCTGCTGGGTCTGGCACCCGCCGAGACGACTGAACCCACCCCGGTGGAAACGGAGTCTCCTACCCCGGAGCCGAGCGAAAGCCCTGAGGAGACCCAGTCCCCAACCCCGGAGCCGAGCGAGTCTGAGACGCCCAGTGAGTCCCCGAGCCCGGAGGCGACCACCTCTTCTCCCACTCCAAGCCCGACTCCTTCTACCACGACGACTCCGGCTCCGGTACGTACCACCACGCAGGCACCTGCTCCGACTCAGCGCACTACTCCGGCGCGCGGTGCGCAGAATACAGCAGCACGCTAAAGCCTGTACGTCGCCTCTATAACACATAAGAGCCCGTCTGAATCATTCAGACGGGCTCTTATATGTTTTCGCTATATTCCTTGCGCAGCCCTATAGTCTGTGCTGCAGCTAGAAATCTAGTAGCTATTCTGCATGGCACGCGCCGCGCGCTCGAAATAATCCCACATTACGTCATCGAGCATCATGGGAATATCCATGGTGTCCATGGCAGCACGCATATGTTTGAGCCAAATATCGCGCTCTTTAACGCCAATCACATAGGGGTTGTGGCGTAGGCGCAGGCGGGGGTGCCCACGCTCCTCCTGGTAGGTGGAGGGACCACCGAAATACTGAATCAAAAAGAGCTTGAGTCGGCGCGCCGATGCTTCAAAATGATCCGCATAGCGAGAATCAATGGCTTCTCGTTCTTGGGCGCTCAAGTGCTCCGGTGGGAAGAGGTCTTCTTCCGGGTACATGGCGGCAAACTCGGTGTCTTGCTGCACCCTGCGGTAGAACTCTCGGGTGAGCTGCTCAAAGAATTCTTCACCACCCAGCTGCGCATAGATGCTGTGCTGTTCTCCGGGGTGGTTTGCGCGCGCATTTTCTTCGGCGCTGCGGTGTTCACTCATGATGTATTGTTCTCCTCTGCCGTTATTTTAGCGGCGTACCAGCACGTGGCCGCCGGGTGCTGCAATACGCAGCCATTCGCTGCGATCCCCCGCAACATATATCGGCAGGGTGTTTTGAGTACCCGTCATGAACCCGAAGGCGGTCAGGGCGAAAGCGGCGCCGGTGGGCACGTTGATGCCGTCGAGTTCCGGCAGGTGTTCCAGGATCATGGGTGAGGACCAGATACGCGAACGCACGGTGGCGAGCACCGCGTGCCCGGGGTTCTCGGGTAGTGCTTTTTCGACCGCGGCGATGCCTTCGCGGCTGGCGCGTTGGAATTCTTCGGCGTCTACGTCGGCAAGTTTCTGCCAGCCGGTCATGGGGGTTGCCTGTCCTGCCCAGGGGGCGTTCATAGTAACGGGCGGCAGGTAGAGTACCATGCCGGAGTCTTCAATGCGTGCCAGGCGGTCGAGGAGCGCTTGGGCTTGCACCACAATGTCCAGGGTTGAGGGGGCGCCCAGGTGCAGGGCGCGCATGCCGAGAATGATCGGGGTGGTGTCGAAGAGGTCCTCGGGTGCCAGGGAGCAGGCAAATGCCGCGAGAACATTTCCGCGTGCGCTCAGTCGGATAGCGGCGTTGGGGTCGATAGCTTTGGCGCGGGAGATGTAGGTGGCAAAGTCTGCGGCGGCGGCGCGTCCTGCCGGTGTGTCGGGCAGGATCAGGTAGGGTTCGTCGATGCCTTCGTGCGGGTTGTATTTGAGCTCAATGCGCTCTGCCATGGTTCTCCTTCGCTGCTGCGCCCTGCCTATTGTGCCGGCAGGGTGCGCCGATGCTGCGTGTTTGCTTTTCAAGACTACCGCGCGCGCAGGGTGTTTGCCAGGTGTATTTCGCAGCGGGCGTGATGGCTTGTGCGCACTCTGCGTACAATAGAAGCATGACTGTTCCCCATATTTCTGCTGATACGACCGCTAATTTGGTGCGCATGCTTGATCTGACTCCCGCTGCTTCTTTGGGTGGGGATGATAGTTTTAGCGCTGTGACGCTCACGCGTGAGTCTCCGCGTACTTTTGGTGGTCAGGTGTTGGCGCAGGCTTTGGTGGCAGCTCAGCGTACGGTGGAGGGTAAGCAGCTGCACTCGGTGCACGGTTATTTTTTGCGTCCGGGTGATATTACGAAGCCGCTATATTATGCTTCTCAGCGTTTGAATGATGGTCGTTCTTTTGCGACGCGTCGTGTGCAGGCTTTTCAGGAGCCGGGCGAGCGTCCTGTGTTTGCGCCGGGTGCGGAGGTCTATGAGGATCCTCAGGCTATTTTTTCGGCAATTGCGTCTTTTCAGCTGCCCGCAGCGGGCGTGGAGCATCAGCTGCCGGTGATGCCGCGGGGTCTTCCCGATCCGGAGTCTCTGCCGCGTGTGAGTGATTATTTGGGGCAGGTTCAGCACCCGGTGGCGCAGGCGGTGGCGTGGGAACGCCCGATTGATATTCGCTATGTGAGTGCTCCCCTGTACACTCAGCCGGATGATTCTTCGACTGAGCCGCAGGCTGTGGTGTGGTTTAAGACCTTTGACGAGCTGCTCAACCCTGATGGTTCGCCGGTACCGCCGGTGTACCATCAGGCGGCCATTGCGTACGCCTCGGATTATTTGCCACTGGAGCCGGCTCTGCGTGCGCATTCGAAGTTCTGGTTGCAGCCGGGTATGAAGAGCGCGTCGCTGGATCACGCCATGTGGTTTCATCGTCCGGCGCGGGCTGACCAGTGGCTGCTCTATGTGTTGGATTCGCCCAGCGCTCAAGGTGGCCGTATGCTTTCTCGCGGTTCTATTTTTACCGCTGACGGGCAGTTGGTGGCTACGGTGGCTCAGGAGATGATGTTCCGCCTGCCGGAGTTCGCGCCGACGTCGTCTTAGGGGCAAACATTGCGCTATAGCGTAGACACTCTGAGCTCATAGCCTCTGAACCGACAATAATGCGTCTGCACGCAGGTGACTATTTCTTTCACCTGCTGGCAGACGCATTTTCTCTATGGTTTATAGAGCAGATTTCGCCGTGATAGTGAGCATAGAACCTGCCTGCGGGCATAGAAAAACGGGGATATGTGCCAGCGGTTTCTAGCGGATGCCTTATTTCAGCACTCCCACTGGGGTCACCCCGTTTATCTACCGTCACTATAGCATACAGCCACAGCACCACGCACCAGAGCACGCGAGAAACACTGCAAATGTGCCTCTACACTGTGGGTGGCGTGTACGCACGGAACTCCACCGGGCGGGCATGTTTGGGCAGCGCATACATAATCCGCAGGTAGGCGTCTTCTACCAGGGCAGCTAACGCGTCCCTGTCCATTCCGGGGCCGGCCGCCACCGAAATCCAATGCCTTTTCGACATATGCCAGGCGGGGCTTACGCTCGGGTAGATACGCAGCAGCACCGCCAGCTCGTCCGGATCGGTTTTCAGATTCACGATCGGTTCAGCCGCCCCGTCTGGTGTCGGCCGGAAGGCCGTCATTGCGAAAATCTTTCCACCCACCCGGTAGACGGTCACCTCCGGGTGGCGCCCAAAAGGCGAGTCAACAGTGACCAGGGGATGCTCCATCGCCAGGGCAGCCGCCACCTCGTGTAGCGTGCCGGCGGTGAGGGGTTCTTCTTCAACCATCCGTGCCCTAGTGTTCGGTGTTGCGACGGCTAAAGCTGGCGATCCATTCCACACGGTGCGGGTCATCATGATCAAAAAATTGAGATTCCCCGGTATCCAGGGCTGCAATAGCCTGCATATCGGCTGCATCCAGCTCAAAATCGAATACGTTAATATTGGCCGCCATGCGCTCTGCAGAAACGGTCTTGGGAATCACCACAGCTCCGCGTTGCAGCGACCAGCGCAACGCCACCTGCGCTGCACTCTTGCCGTAGCGTTCACCAATGGCGGTTAGTACAGGGTTAGTGAAGAGGTTATTTTTACCTTCGGCAAAGGGCGCCCAGGCTTCTACCTGTACCCCGCGGCTGGCCATATATGCCAGTTCGTCGGCCCGCTGGTGGAAGGGGTTGAGTTCAATCTGGTTAACGGCCGGGGTGACCGTGTTGAATGCGCTCAAATCTGCCAGGCGGCCGGGGAAGAAATTACTCACACCAATGGCGCGAATACGGCCCTGTTCGTAGAGTTCTTCCATGGCGCGCCAGGCACCGTAGTAGTCGCTATAGGGCTGGTGAATCAGGTACAGGTCCAGGTAGTCGGTGCCCAGCTTCTGCAGGGAGCGTTCAAAACCGGCTTTGGCGCCCTCATAGGAGAAATCAGAGACCCATAATTTAGTGGTGAGGAAGATATCTTCACGCGGCACGCCGCTCTTGGCGATGGCGGCACCCACCGCCTGCTCATTGCCGTAGATGGCGGCGGTGTCCAGCAGACGGTACCCGGCGGCAAGTGCGTCGGTGACGGCGCGTTCGCATTCGGCTGCGTCGGGCACCTGGTAGACGCCGAAGCCCAGCTGGGGCATCTGCACCCCGTTGTTGAGAGTTACATAATCCATGTTTCTACCCTACCGGGTTGGTCCGGGCTTAGACAACCATGATGTGTGTGGCTGGTGCTCCAGGCTGTTCGGTATAGAGCCCGGGTAGGCCAAAAGCCCGGGCGCTGCAAAGCCCGGCGAGTATTCCCGCCGGGCTTGTGCGTTCTCTAGGTTTAGAGATCGATGATTTCGCTCGGGCTCTGCGAGGAGTTCTTCTTGGAGCCCAGGGAGGAGGCAAAAATTACCAGGTTGAACACGCCGAAGGCCAAGAAACCGAAAGCAACCAGCCACACACCCACAGTACCGAAGAAGAGCGGGAAAATCACCATGAGCACACCCAGAATCAGGGGCAGCCAGGCGGTCCATTGGATGCTCTTGCCGGCGCGGTAGTCCAGGTACTTGGCGCGCTGACCGACCATCAGGCGCAAGATAGCGTCAACAATCAGCCAGATACCGATCACGGTGGGCACCAGAGCTGCCTGCTCTGCGGCGGTGTTGCCCATCAATACCACACCCAGCAGCAGGGTGATAATGGCGTTTGCCAAATCCCAGCCGCTACGTACCGGTGCGGGCGTGGTGAAATAACCGATGAGGCTGACGATACCGCTACCCAGAATCAGCAGGGAAATGAAGAAGCCCAGGGCTGCTAGCTGCAGGCCGGGGGTGGCGAACATAAAAATAGCCGAACCCGCAAAGAGCAGGCCCAGTACCAGGGGGAACCAACGAATATTGGTCGACATATACGTCCTTATCTGTGTTTATTCTAGCTTTTCTATTCTACGCTTGACCTGCCCCTTTGCACAGAGAGTCTATTCAACCCTCTTGCCTAAGCACAGTGGAAAGTATCTCGATCCGCCGCACTCTGCCAGACTGAGAAGCCTCACCGGGGTGCACAAAAACACCCGCCGCTCTCCCCTGCCTCCAGGAAGATGCAACGGGTGCTGAACGCTATAAAAGTTGAGGCAGCCTAAAAGAGGGCTGAAGGCACCCCAGCGCCGTAAGGACGGGACGAGCTGCCGGAACGCCTTTATGGCATCCCGCAACCCGTCATGACTACCGTTTAGCATGCATCCTATGCGCAGCGCGGTACCTCAACGTAGTACAACGAACGAGCTGCCAAACACTTTAATAGTATTCAGCAGCTCGTCCATAACCTCAGTACCAGTTAGTACTAGCGGGTCAGCTTACGATGAACCACACGGTGAGGCTTCGCAGCCTCAGGGCCCAATCGCTCTACCTTGTTCTTCTCATAGGACTCGAAGTTACCCTCGAACCAGTACCACTGGTCGGGGTTCTCTTCGGTGCCTTCCCACGCGAGAATGTGGGTTGCTACGCGGTCGAGGAACCAGCGGTCGTGGGAAACGACCACGGCACAGCCGGGGAATTCCAGCAGCGCGTTTTCCAAGGATGCGAGGGTTTCCACGTCGAGGTCGTTGGTGGGCTCGTCGAGCAGCAGCAGGTTACCGCCCTGCTTGAGGGTCAGTGCCAGGTTCAGACGGTTGCGCTCACCACCGGAGAGCACGCCTGCCTTCTTCTGCTGGTCCGGGCCCTTGAAGCCGAATGCGGAGACGTATGCGCGTGAGGGCATTTCGACCTGGCCGACCTGAATGTAATCCAGACCGTCGGAGACGACCTCCCAGAGGCTCTTCTCGGGGTCGATGCTATCGCGGTTCTGGTCAACGTAGGAGATCTTGACGGTTTCGCCAACCTTCAGGTTGCCGCCGTCCAGATCCTGCAGACCCACGATGGTCTTGAACAGAGTGGACTTACCCACGCCGTTGGGACCGATCACGCCCACAATACCGTTGCGGGGCAGGGAGAAGGACAGGCCGTTGATCAGGGAGCGGCCATCAAAGCCCTTCTGCAGGTTTTCAGCCTCAATCACCACATTACCCAGGCGGGGTCCGGGCGGAATCTGAATTTCTTCGAAGTCAAGCTTGCGGGTCTTTTCAGCTTCGGCAGCCATTTCTTCGTAGCGTGCCAGTCGTGCCTTGGACTTTGCCTGGCGACCCTTAGCGTTGGAGCGGACCCAGTCGAGTTCTTCGCTCAGGCGCTTAGCCAGCTTAGCGTCCTTCTTGCCCTGAACTTCCAGGCGGGAGCGCTTCTTCTCCAGGTAGGTGGAGTAGTTGCCTTCGTAGGGGTAGAGGTTACCGCGGTCAACCTCAGCGATCCATTCTGCCACGTGGTCGAGGAAGTAACGGTCGTGAGTAATCGCGATGACTGCGCCTTCGTAGGACTGCAGGTGCTGCTCGAGCCAGAGCACGGATTCTGCGTCCAGGTGGTTGGTGGGCTCGTCGAGCAGCAGCAGGTCGGGCTTCTGCAGCAGCAGCTTGCACAGTGCTACTCGGCGGCGTTCACCACCGGAGAGGTGGGTGACGGGCATATCTGCCGGGGGGCAACGCAGGGCTTCCATTGCCTGTTCCAGCTGGGAGTCCAGGTCCCATGCATTTGCTGCGTCGATTGCTTCCTGCAGCTTGCCCATTTCTTCCATGAGCGCGTCGAAGTCAGCGTCGGGCTGTGCCATTTCAGCGGAGATTTCGTTGAAACGGTCGAGCTTGGACTTGATGTCGCCTACGCCTTCTTCAACGTTGCCCAGGACGGTCTTTTCTTCGTTCAGGGGCGGTTCCTGCATGAGGATACCGACGGTGTAGCCTTCGGAGAGGCGTGCTTCACCATTGGAGGGCTGGTCCAGGCCCGCCATGATTTTCAGGATGGTGGACTTACCTGCGCCGTTCGGACCGACCATACCGATCTTGGCGCCGGGGAAGAACGACATGGTGACGTCGTTGAGGATGACTTTGTCGCCCACGGTCTTGCGGGCTTTGATCATCTGATAAATAAATTCTGCCATGCTCTCTATTTTACCGTGATGTGCAGGTGCCTGTTCAAGGTTGGGGCGTGCTCTGTCTCATGTCTGGACGATTCGATCCGCTTTGGGCAGTGTAATCGAAAAAAGGGGCAAGGAATCTCGGGTGAGCGGCATATGCTCGCGCGAGATTCCTTGGTGTCCCTGGTTACCCGGTGCGTTGCTCTTTCAAGAATCGTAGTTAGCTGTTCCCGCTACCCTCGGGTGCGGGCGGGGCGGCTCAAGGTCTTGATGATACGCACAGTATTCATCTCCTTGGTGATAGGAAGAGGGTGGGTATCCCTATCCGGTGGTTTACCCACCCTCATGATGGTTAGGTGTACGTGGTTCACGTACTTTGTGGAGTGTGTTCGGTGATTGCTGCGGGATAACTCCCGCGTAGATCACAAGCTTTTAGCCTTTGAAAACCAGTTCAAAGCTCTCAACTCCGTCGTCGTGGGAGACCACGGTGGAGGGGTCTTTGGAGCCGCGGGCTGCAGCATATGCTCGGTAGCTTTCTTCATCCGCCCAGCGGGTTATGGCGTAGTAGTCGGCGCCTTCTTCATAGGGGCGCCAGAGTTCGAAGCCTTCGTACCCGGGTGCGTGTTCGCCAATGCGTGCGGCGAATCGCTTCTCGAGTTCGGCGTGGTCTGCCGGGGCGACTGCCAGCTTGTGAATCTTAATAATGCTCATAGACGTCTCCTCTGATATGCGCTGTGTTGTGCTTTAGCGGTTTCCGTAGCCGTGACGATGTTCGGGGTGCATATGCGACTTGGTCTTGGAGAACCACTGGTTCCCCTTGAGGTTCCGGCTGCGTTTCTGGTTTTCTGCCACGATGGGCAGGCTTGCGGTGGCGGGCTGAACGTGGCGGTCAATATCGCGGTGTTCGCCCTTGAGGTGCAGTTCCTGATTCTTCTTGGCGCTCATGGAGTGCTCCTTTTCGAATGGCACCCGCAGTGGGGTGCACCACAACCTTTGTGGTAGTTCTCATTCTAGGAGCCTATAGGGCATGATTCAAGTATTTTTAGAGGGTTTGAGGCTTTTCCCATTCAGTTTTCAGGGGATTGTCAGCTAATCGCAATATACCCGTCATATAGCGGGTAGAAGTGCCCTCTAAGTGCTTGTATGACCTCATAATACGAGTAACTTTTATCCCCCATTCCGGGGCGTCATCAGCCCAGATGAGATATAGCAAAGCCCCGATACCTAGAGAACAGGTACCGGGGCTTGAGAGTAGAACTAGCTAGTCCTTCTTGGGTTTGTGGAAGTGAATACCGCGCTCTGCGAGGAAACGACGATCCTTCTTATCCCAGAGTTCTACCGGGTAGGCATCAAACATATCCCGGCGACGCTCTAAGGTGCGCTCAATCTGACGGTCACGGCGCCAACGATCCACCGCACCGTGATTGCCCGAGAGCAGCACGGCGGGTGCTTCCAAATCACGCCATACGGCGGGTTTGGTATACACGGGGTACTCCAGCAAACCGCCCGTATGAGATTCTTCTTCCAGAGAGAGCGGATTGCCCATAGCGCCGGGAATCAGGCGGGTAATGGCTTCGATCATTGCCATAACCGCAACCTCGCCGCCGTAGAGCACATAATCCCCCAGGGATACGGGCATCACGCGGAAGGGGCCGGCAGCCCATTCAAAGACGCGCTCATCAATGCCCTCATAGCGTGCCGGGGCGAAGACAATATGCTCCTCGGTTGCCATATCGTATGCCATTGCCTGGTCAAAAACAGCACCTGCGGGAGAAGGCACCACCAGCAGGGGGCGGCCGTCTCGTGCTGGCACGGCAGAGGATTCAGACAGTGCGGGCGCATCGGGCGCTTCCTGTGCTGCACGCTCAGCTGCCGCCTGCTCCAGCACAGCATCCAGCGCCAAACCCCAGGGTTCAGGCTTCATGACCATACCGGCGCCACCACCGTAGGGGGTGTCATCTACGGTGCGGTGCTTATCGCTGGTGAAATCACGCAGATTGTGCAGGTGCAGCTGCACCAGGCCGTTATCGCGTGCCTTACCCAGTAGGGAGAGTTCCAGAGGTGCCAGGTACTCGGGGAAAATGCTGATCACATCGTAGCGCACAGGCTACTCCCCCGCTTCTTCCTCTGCCGAACCTTCGGGCAGGTCAGCGTCGCTGTGGGCGGATTCTGCTTGGGAGAGGTCAATCAGGCCGGGAGGCGGAGTGAGAATAATATATCCGGCGTCTTCCTCGGTGGGCAACACGATTTCGGGGACAATTTCTTCCACGAAGGGCACCAGGATTTCTTCGCCACCGTACTCGGCGGTCAGGGTAATGTTCAGCAGATCCTGGGCGGGCATGGTCTGCAGGCCGCTGACGGTGCCAACCAGTGCCTCGGGGTTCTCCTCAATCAGAGGGTGCACATCGTCATCCAGGCGTTCGCCCAGGAAAACCGGCAGGTCCAGCAGCTCCTGCTCGTAGAAGCCCTCTTCATCATCGCTGGATTCGGGCACATCGTACACTAGGCGGGTATCGCGCAGCTCTTCCGCCTGATTGCGGTTCGAAATTTCTTCAAAGCGCACCACCAGAATCTTCTTATTCCAGCGGATTGATGCCACGGTCAGCTCACCGGCGGGCGCAATGGCAGCCGCGGGGCTCTTGGCGGTGAAGTTCTCAATGCTCAGGCGCTCACCAACCGCGAAGCGCTCTTCGGGGGTGTCGGTGTAGAGCTGTACGGTGACCTCACCGCGAATACCGTGCGGCTTGCCGATGCGCGCAACCAAAACCTGCATAAATCTCCCCTATAGAGTGTGGTACATACTTCCCCTATTTTATCCTGAAGGGGCGCAGAAAAGCACCCCGCCCGTATTTCTACGGTCGGGGTGCTTTGAAGCGTTTAGCGTCGCTTTTTGTCGGTGTCGATAATGTCGATGCGAACCTGCTCACCGCCGGCTACCGCGTCCATAACGGTGCGGATGCTCTTGGCGGTGCGACCCGAACGGCCGATGACTCGACCCAGGTCTTCTGGATGTACGCGGACTTCCAGGGTTTCACGGTGACGCTGGGTGCGCACGCGCACCTTCACGTCGTCCGGATGCTCGACAATCCCTCGAACCAAGTGTTCGAGTGCGTCAGCCAACATGATTACTCAGCTGCTTCCTCAGCTGCCTCTGCAGCTTCCTCAACAGCCTCTTCAGCCTTAGCCTCTGCCTTGGTGATTGCCTCGGGCAGGATCACGGAACCCTTTTCGGGAACAACGAACTCAGCCTTAGCCTCAACAGCCTTGATAGCGTTTTCAGCCTTCTCACCCTTGAAAGCAGCCCAGTCACCGGACAGCTTCAGCAGAGCCAGTACCTGCTCGGTCGGCTGTGCGCCAACAGAGAGCCAGTACTGAGCACGCTCAGAGTTGATTTCGATACGCGAGGGGTGCTCGGTCGGGTGGTACAGACCAATCTCTTCGATGGTCTTGCCATCACGCTTAACGCGAGAATCAGCCACGACCACGCGGTAACGAGGATCGCGGATCTTACCCATACGCTTCAGACGAATCTTAACAGCCACTGTAGTGGTTACTCCTGTTTCATAGTATTATGCGGAATTCTCGGTTCAGCTCCCGTGGGGCGGGCCATCCGCGAGTATCCCTGTGGACACAGCGCCACGTGCATGAGAGGGGCGCACGCACGCCGAGTACTCAGATAGATTAGCAAATTAACCCGTCTTAAGCTAGCGCCACACGGGCTTTTACCCCATAAAGACAGTGATTTTAAGCCCTGCCGCTACTCCCCCATGATTTTCAGAGTCGGATGGAACACCCCGGGTGCGAGCAAGCCCCGCATTCGGTACGTGAATGCGGGGCTTTGTGGTGCTAGAGGTTAGGTTTCCAGAGCCCGGGCAGCAGCACCCATAATGCTGCCGTAGAGAATACCCGCCATGCGAGCGCCAGCCTTCGTCATCGCAGACCCCAGCGCGGCAGGCAGTATAGCGGGAAGCGGCACCTGCAGCTCAATAGTCCAGGTGACCAGAGTTCCACTCCCCTGCGCTTCACAGTGAATGCGCGTGAACTCTTGACTCACGGCGGGAATTGAACGCACCACCCTATAGTCAATATGTTTGCCGGGCACCGCGGCAGTAATCTCCTCGCGATACCATCCGGCGATCATGACAACATCGCGAATACTGCCCGACTCCCAGCGCCCGGTATTCCAGCGAGAGATAAAGACAATGGGCGAAGCGGTGAAATTCTCCGAGTGGTAAAACCAATCGTAGACTCGCTGCACTGGAGCATTAATAAAGCGTGTGAGTACAACTTTCTGAATCATATCTAGATCCCTTGGGGGCTACGGGTTTTTCCGCCTCCAGAGGCAGGAAAGATATAGGGTGCATAGGTCAGGGCAGCCATGAGCACATAGGATAGTGAACGAATCATGAGCCTACTCCTGCGACTGGCTAGCGCGAGCAGCCCAGTCAACAACACCCACGCTATGAGCCTGCTCAATCACCAACTCACCCAGGGAGAGAGTCTTGAGCTGCTCATCAAAAGCATGCAGGGCGCTCTCCAGGGTGGCGCGCACCTTCTGGGCACTCTCGCGGGTGTGCTGAGCATCCGGATAAATACGCTGCTCCAGGCCACTGAGTTCAATGGCATTATCGTGCACGCCCAATGCCGCAAAAACATCGTAGAGAGTAATCTGAGCAATGGGTCGAGTCAGAGTGTAGCCACCAGTTTTGGAGGCGCTACCGGTGACCAGCCCGGCGGCACTGAGCTTAGCCAGCACCTTTTTGAGGGAGGAGTCCGAAACGCCCATAATATCGCTGAGCACCTGGCTTTTGACGGGCGTGTGACCGGATTGCAGGGCTAGCATGGTCAACACATACACACCCTGTTCTGCGCTTTTATTAATCTTCATAGCTATCTCAGAGTACCGGATTTAGCGGGTGAGTTTCTCAATAAGTTCTGCGGCAACATCCTGCACGAGTACGGGCTTCATATTCGCTGCAAAGAGGCCGAGAAATTTGAAGAGAGGCACCATTTTAGCCAGCGCGTCGGATCGGTCAGCACCGTAGATGAGGGTTGGCTCTACGACCTCAACGCGGATACCGCTAGCACGTAATTGTTCGGTCAGTTCTTTCTTAGTCTCAAGGAACGCCTTGGGGCCGAGCAGACCACCAATGAAACCGATAGCGCGGGCGCCGGTTGCGCGAGCAATGCGTTCTGCCGCCTGCGCGGGAATGACGTTGATCTGCTGCTCTTGCTCCTCGGTTTTTGCCGGGGCACCCACGAGATTCAGTACGTAGTCAGCCTGCATGGGTAGCTGGGCGAGTACTGCCTCGGTTTCCTGCAGGTCAGCTGCAATATTGATAATGCGCTCATCCTGCAGACTGTTCTTTCCGCTACGAGAAAGGGTGTAGATGCGTGCCTGAGAGTCGAGGGCGAGCCATTGGCGACTGATTTCGCGTCCCAGATAGCCGTTGCCGCCGAGCATGATAATGGTAGTCATGTCAATCCTTTTCTATCTGCCCCCGGAGCACTATCAGTAATCCAAGGAATTTTTATTTCCCAAGATAACTCAAGACTACATCCATGGAAAATAAAAGTCAAAAGATACTTCTATGATGTACATCTCCCCCTACCTCACAGCACGGCATGCACCTCTCAGGAAGGCATAGCAAAGGCCCCGGAGGGAAACCCTCCGGGGCCTTTGTGTATCACGTATTTAGATGACTCAAGCGGCCTTCGCTAGCTTACGATTCTTAGGATCCAGAGAACGACCACGTGTCATCGCGGGCTTCTCAATCAGTCGCCAGGAGCACCATGCCAGGGCAAAGGTCAGCACAACATCCAATGCCAGGTTTACAAGCGGTCCGAGTACCGCAGAACCCAGCAGAAGCAAAATGCACTGTACGGGGAAACCGTAGATATACACACCATACGAGATGTCGTTCTTCTGACCAATCGGCACACTCAGCGTAGATCCCAGAGCAAGAATGCCATAGGCAAAGAGCAACTGAGCACCGTAGAAAATATAGGTCGTTGCGAAAAGCTGCAATCCCAAGCCCAAAGCAACACAGAGCAGGGCAATCCACAGATTTGCTTTGATCTTCTTCGAGAATAAGTACAGGAGAGTACCCGCCATGAACATCATCATAAGGCGGAAGAAAATCCAGGCATCCGCCGGGAAACCACGCAGGGAAATATACGCGCGCATACCCACAATAACGCCCACGAATAGAATCGGCAGGATAATATGCAAGCGCTCACGAATCACACGGATATAGAACATCGGGATAAGCATCAGATATGCCGTGAACTCATAAGCAAGAGTCCAGAAGGGCAGGTTCCAGGTAAACAGATCCACGCCTTTGAAACCGCCCAGAGTCACCGACTGATTCTGCGCCAAGAAGAAGTTATTGGTCACATACCCAAACACAGAACCCCAGGACCAATCCTCCACAGAATGACCTGTCATATAGGCAATAGGGCTAGCAATCAGGGCAATAAAAAGTAGTGCAACCCAATAGCCCGGGAAAATACGCAAGGAACGACGCAAAAGATATGAGGAGAGAGCCGCCCGAGAAGCACTATGGGCAATCAAAAAACCCGAAATGCAGAAGAACATGTTCACAGCAAAATCACCCAGACTGTCAACATGCTCGTTGAGCGAGGCGCTGCCGGTCGGGAAAAAGAGAACAACGTGGCTAATAATCACCAGCGCTGCCAGAACCAAACGGAGAAAGTTCAGTGAATTGTTCCGGTCAACCAGCAGAGAATGATAGAGCGTAGAGGACGTTACCTCTGAAGACATAAAGGTCTCCTTGTACGTGAATGAGATGAGTCTCTTCAGTGTATCAGAGCAGGTCACGGGGGCTCCCTATTCCCTATTCGTGTTCCTCAGCACTCATGTACCCCAGCAGACTAGAGCTAAGAGCCGCACACGGGGTATAGCAAAGACCCCGGAAAGAAACTCTCCGGGGCCTTTAGCTCAACGCCATGCGAGCACAGCGTAACCATCTGAGCAGATACCGCTTAGTGGTCTACCGAGACAGCCTCAGCGTGCTCAATATCCTCATCGCTAATATCCTTATCGGGATCCAGACCCAGAGCCTTCGCACCTTTCTCGGTCAGAGCAGCAATGGTCGCGTCACCGGTGACATTGGTTGCGGTACCGAAGGAATCCTGAGCCAGGTACAGGGCAATCATCAGAGCAATCATTGCCTCGTTAAAGCCCAGCATGGACTGCAGCAGACCGATAGCGGTCATCACGCCACCACCGGGAACACCGGGAGCAGCAACCATCATGACACCCAGCACCAGAACCATGGGCACCAGGGAACCGAAGGTCGGGTTACCACCGGTCATGTACAGCACAGCCACCGCACAGGAGGTAATGGTAATCATCGAACCGGAGAGGTGAATGGTTGCACACAGCGGAATCGCGAAGTTCACCACGCGCTTGGCAATACCGGTCTTCTTGGCGCAATCCACGGTCACCGGGATAGTCGCTGCCGAAGACTGGGTACCAATAGCGGTAAAGTACGCCGGGAGCATGGTCTTGAGCATCTTAAAGGGGTTACGACCGGTCAGGGTACCGGCAACACTGTACTGCAGCAGTAGGGTCACCCAGTGCAGAACAATCACCATGACAAACACCAGGGCGAAGACCGAAAGGATCTTAGCCACCTGGCCGGCAAGGGTCATATTCGCAAACACACCCAGAATATGAACCGGCAGCAGCGGAATGATCACGCGAGCCAGCAGACCCTCAATAATGGTCTGGAAGTCAACGAAAAGATTCAGCATTGCCTTGGTCTTCAGCGCGGTAATGCCCAGACCCAGAATGAAGGAGAGCACCAGGGCACCCATCACGCCCATAATCGGGTCCAGGGTGAAGGTAATATAACCGGCAGAGAGCGCATGCTCGGGGTTGTCGAAATCAGCCAGCTGCTGCCCCTTGAGAATAATCGGGTAGAGCAGCAGCGCGCAGGTTAGCGCCAGGAAACCCGCCAGCACGCTGGAAAGATAGGACAGACCCACGGTAATGCCGAGCATCTTACCCGCACCCTTTGCCAGACCGCCAATACCGGGCACAATAAAGCCAATAATAATCAGCGGAATGGAGAAGGACAGGAATGCGCTAAAGACGGTCGAGAAGGACACAAAGAGCTGAACGATCAGATCGGTCGGTACGGACCAGCCGAATGCCGAGTTCAGACCGCCGATCATGCCGGGGGTGGTAGCGCCAACCAGCACGCCCAGGGCGATCGAGATCAGAATCCAGCCCAGCAGCGGAATCTTTTTCAGAAATTTCATAGGTCTCCTTTTGAGACTTGGTTGATTCGGCGCAGGAGGTACCCCGCGCCAGTCGGATGCGCCCGTGTCTGTGGCGGGCGCATGCTCACTATGCGCCGGTGGGCGCGTGAATGTATCCTCGCTATTTTATCGGCTACGCCACAATCTATCTACCGCTATCCGTAGAATGGGATACACACCGCACCGATGAGCGTCTCTACAACATTGTTCTGGTGTAGTTTATGAGGTCTTTCAATAGTGTCTATCTCTTAGCTGTATAGGGGTCTTTTCCCTTTCTTCATTTCTCATGAAGCAACACTATCTATAGAGATGGACGAGTAGAATGGAGACTATGACTGAAGCACCCCTGCGATCCGAGATTATTGATCTGCTCACCGAGCACGGCATCCCCGCCGATATGCAGCCCTACTTCCCCACTGGACTGGGCGAACTCATCCCCACCATGGGCATTAAATTCACCGAACTGAGCGCAGAACGCGCCGTCGCCACCATGCCCGTCGCCGGAAATACCCAGCCCATCGGCCTACTGCACGGAGGCGCCTCCGTAGTCCTCGCCGAGACCCTCGGATCTATGGCAGCCGGTGCCCACGGTGCCGGGCACTCCGTAGCTGTCGGAGTCGACATTAATGCAACCCACCTGCGCCCCGCCGTCTCCGGGCTGGTCACCGGCACCGCCACCGCTATTAGGCTCGGCCGCACTCTGTGCGTACATCAGATTGAGATTGTAGACGAAGCCGGCCGCGCCGTCTGCAGCGCGCGCATTACCAATATGCTCATCCCCCGTCCGCAGGACTCCGCCACTCAGGAACCCGCTGCCGAGCAGAACACCGAAACCAAGGAGGCATAATGGCGTCCAAGCCCAAAACCCCGTACCATCTGCGTTACCCCAAGATCGTGCGCGCCAAGCGTATTGTCTCCCCCATTGCCATTGGCATGGTCATTATTAGCTTTATTGCCGCCTATAATAAGGCGGGATTGTACTGGTGGCCGGTCTTTATGGTCTCGGTCATTGTGCTGCTCTGGTCTTCCTCCCCCACGGCAAAGCCCGTGAAATACGATGAGGAACAGCATAATAGCAAGCGCTAACAACGCGCCCCGCTCTATTAGCGTCAGGCACGTGCACTATACACAGCAAAGCCCCGCACCGATGATTCGGTGCGGGGCTTTGCTATGCCGTATATAAAACCGGGCACTAAGAGATCATTACTCAGCCAGCTGCTTAATAATGGTGTCGGAAACTTCGCGCATGGACAGGCGACGATCCATAGAGGTCTTCTGAATCCAGCGGAATGCTTCCGGCTCGGTCAGGTTCATCTTGGTAATCAGCAGGGACTTTGCACGGTCCACCAGCTTGCGGGTCTCGAACTGCTCGCGGATGGTGTGGACTTCCTTCTCCAGGGAGCGGATCTGCTCATAACGCGAGAGTGCAACCTCAATGGCGGGGAACAGGTCGTTGGGGGTAAAGGGCTTGACAACATAGGCCATTGCACCCGCCTCAACAGCACGATCCACCAGTTCCTTCTGGCTGAATGCGGTCAGCAGTACCACGGGAGCGATCTGTTCCTTAGCGATTTCTTCTGCTGCGGTGATGCCGTCCATAATGGGCATCTTCACGTCCATCAGAACCAGGTCGGGGCGGTGCTTCTGTGCCAGCTCAATAGCGGTCTTGCCGTTGTCGGTTTCTGCGACGACGTCAAAGCCGCGCTCCTTCAGGCTCTCGACAATATCGAGACGAATGAGAGCCTCATCTTCAGCAACGATGACGGTTCGCGCGGGAACCTGCTCCTCTTCAACGGCAGGAGTGGTCTGCTCTGACATAACTCTTCTCCTTAGAATCTATACGTTTCTCTGTATTTCATCTTACCGCAGGCATAGGAAAATTTTCAGCTTTTTAGCCTCTTTTATCGCTGAACTCACCAAAAAACCGGTAGGTTCCACAAAGGAACCTACCGGTTAGCTGTGCCCAAGGTGGGACTTGAACCCACACTCCGAAGAACCGCATTTTGAGTGCGGCGCGTCTGCCAATTCCGCCACTTGGGCCTGTATTCAATAATGTACACAAGGTACGCCACCAGTGTACCAGCCGGCGTCCCGCAGCGTCAAATGCTCCAGAAGGAGTAATAGAATGGCGAGCCCCAACCAACCATTGAAGGTCGGGGCTCGCCGTATCAGAGCATATATGTGCTAGAGCTGATTACTGTTCATCATCAGTGTAGGGGCGCAACTGCTCGCGCTCTTCCGGTAGCTTCTTGCCGTACTGGTCGCGCTCACCAATGACGTGAACCTTCACCATATTGGTCGAACCAGCCACACCGGGAGGCGAACCTGCGGCCATCACAAAAGCATCGTTCTTCTCAGCCAGCTTACGATCCAGCAGATACTCTTCCACCTTGTAGGTCATCTCGTCAATGGAATCAACCATCTGAGCGTGAGCAGCTTCAACACCCCACAGCAAGGAAATGAACGCACGAACCTTGGGGTTCGGGGTGAAAGCCAACACCGGCTTCGGCGGGCGCAGACGAGCCAAACGACGCGCCGAATCGCCCGACTGGGTGAAGGTGCTAATGTACTTTACTTCTTCCAGCTGATCAGCAATGTTCACCGCAGCGCGAGTCATCGCACCACCGCGAGAACGCGGCTTACGGTCAAGCTCCGGCACGCGAGAGAAGCTATTCTTCTCGGCGTCAGCAATAATAGCCGCCATTGCTTCAATGGTCTCAATGGGGTACTCACCCACGGAAGTCTCACCGGAGAGCATAACGGCGTCCGCGCCATCCAGGATAGCGTTAGCGCAGTCAGAAACCTCTGCACGGGTGGGAGTGGGAGCGTGAGTCATGGACTCCAGCACCTGAGTCGCCACAATCACCGGCTTTGCCCAGCGGCGAGCCATGGTGATAGCGCGCTTCTGCACGGTGGGAACCTCAGCGAAGGGCAGCTCCACACCCAGGTCGCCACGGGCAACCATAATGCCGTCGAAGCGGTCAATAATATCCTGCAGGTTCTTCACAGCCTGAGGCTTCTCAACCTTAGCGATGACGGGGATGCGAATGCCCTCTTCGTCCATAATCTTGTGGACCGGGTCAATATCGGCACCGGTACGCACAAAGGACAGAGCGATAATATCGGCACCCATGTGCAGAGCGAAACGCAGGTCTGCCGCATCCTTCTCGGTCAGGGCGGGCAGGGAGACGGCAGCGCCGGGCAGGTTAATACCCTTGTTATTGGAGATCGGGCCGCCCACAATCACGCGGGTGCGCACGCGAGTCTCGCTCACCTCAATAGCCTTCAGACGGATCTTGCCGTCATCCAACAGCAGGTCATCGCCAGGCTTCACGTCGCCAGGCAGACCCTTGTAGGTGGTGCCACAAATCTCTGCGGTACCCTCAACATCTTCGCTGGTAATGGTGAAGTCAGCACCGGTTTCCAGGTAGGCCTTACCGTCCTTGAAACGCTCCAGGCGAATCTTCGGCCCCTGCAGATCGGCAAGGATAGCAACATCCTTACCCTGCAGAGCAGACTGCTCACGAATGGTGTTGTAGCGTGCCTGGTGCTCTGCATGGTCACCGTGGCTCATGTTCAAACGAGCAACGTTCAGACCGGCTTCAATAGCTGCCGCGATCTTCTCGGGAGACTCAATTGCCGGACCAATGGTTGCAACGATCTTTGCGCGCCTCATGTACCTAACCTTTGTGTGTTGTGCCAAAAACCTGGGCGGTTTCTCGCGTTTTCCGGCGGGATGTGCCCGCCATGTCTACTCTGCCGGTCACTCTCGCGGGGCGAGATTTCGGCAGAAGGTTCAGCTTCCATTATAGACTTTTTAGCCCCCGCTGGGAATGGTTCAGCACACCCAAAGTACGGATATCTACTCTTAGCACAGGCAGCGTGCACATTTGTTCATTGGCCTATCTAAGGGCGTAGCACGGGGTGATTACCCTCTATTCTTCACCCCTTCAGAGCCCACAGGAAAAAGTCTGTATAATTGATGCAAATTTTCATGCGAGTACAGACAAAACCCTACCCGTATGAGAAAATAAAGCCGATATATGCGCGATGCACGCGCATCCCACCCACCATTGGAGGACACTATGGCACCCAAGGTGCTCATTATCTTCGGTACCAGCTACGGCCGCACCGAACAGTACGCCAATTGGCTCGCAGACGCCCTGCGCCAGCTTGACGCAGCCCCCGAGGTAGAGGTCGTCTCGGCACAGGAGGTCACCGAAGACCAGGCGCGCGCAGCAGACTCGATTATTGTCGGCGGCAGCGACTACGGTGGATTCCTCAATGGCGCACCCAAGCTGCGCAAGAAGATCATCCCCATTATGCTCGAGAAGAAGGACAAGACCGCCTTCTACACAGTCTCCTTCACCGGTCCCTACTCCAAGGCATTCCTGGACAAGCAGGTTGCCAAGAGCTACACCCCCGCCCTGACCGAAGGACGCCCCGTCTACCACCTGCGCGGCGGCATTGACTTCAGCATTCTCTCCACCGCACACAAGGTCGCCCTGCGCGGCCCCGTGCACGCATGGCTGATCGGTAAGAATGCTACCGACCCGAACCCCGCCGTGACCGAAATGCTCGAATGCTACAAGACCGGTAAGAGCGAGCATGCCTCCCCCGATCAGCTCGAGCCGCTGATTGAAGATATTAAGGCATTCCTCTAAGCCGTAGAATTATCCGGTGCACTGCGCCGGTTATATACAAACTATCCCCGCTTCCTTACATCGCTAGGAGGCGGGGATAGATCTTTAAACTAAGGGGTTCAGGTGCACCTATGAGCCGGGTTCTGTCTAGGCGCTCTAGCGAGCGCCCGAGGCAATCATCTATCTAGAACGCACATTGCTGCGCGTCTCAAGCAGCCTACCCGAGCACGATATTCAGATTCGAATAATTGGACGCACTGCCCTCAGTCGTACTCTATTTGACCTTGCTCCGGATGGGGTTTACCGATGCCGCCCCTGTCGCCAGAAGCGCGGTGGGCTCTTACCCCACCTTTTCACCCTTACCCGTCACTGATTGTGCGGGCGGTTCTTTTCTGTGGCACTAGCCTGCGGGTTACCCCGAGTGGACGTTATCCACCATCCTGTGCTGTGGAGCCCGGACTTTCCTCGAAACCTCTAGGATCTCGCGATTGCCCAGCGCACCTGAACATTCCCCAGTATACAGGGTAAACCGTGTAGGAAAGCAGAGGGAGGGCACACGCTATAGAATGGGAGCATGAAGATTCTGCTGCCGCCCTCCGAAGGTAAAACCCCCGCACCCGCATCTGAGGTGCCCGTGGATCTGGCGGAACTGAGCCTGCCGGAGCTGACCGAAGAGCGCGAAACCGTACTGGAAACCCTCATGCGAGTATCTGCTCAGCCGAACGCTATGGAGCAGCTCAAAGTGGGCGCATCCCTATCGGCAGAAGTAGAACGCAATACCCACCTGCTGCGCGAGCCGGCGCAGGAAGCCTATAAAACCTATAGCGGTGTGCTTTTTGAAGCCCTGGATATGCCGGGCATGGATACCGCCCAGCTGCAGCGAGCGCAGGAAAGTCTGCTAATTTCCTCAGCCCTGTGGGGTACCGTTACTCCCCTGGACCGCATCCCCGCTTATCGCCTATCCATGGGTGTGAAACTCGGCGAGCTGGGAGATATAGCAAAGTTCTGGAAGGGCGCCCTCACCCCCGTACTGAACGAGCTTTATGGGGAAGAGCTGATGATTGATTGCCGTTCGGGTGTCTACGCCAAAACCTGGGTGCCTACCCCGGCACGCTGTGTGGCGGTGCGCGTGGAAAAGGTTTTTGAGGACGGTAGCCGTAAAGTGGTTTCCCATATGGCTAAGCATTATCGTGGCCTACTGGCGGGTTTTATGGTGCGCAACGGCGCTTCGATGCTGGCTGAGCTCGACACTCCCGAGGCACTGACAGAGTTTTTGACTGCCGCAGGCTGGGAGGTTGAGCTACAGGCTTCCACCGCGCGAAAAGCAGCACAGCTGACGGTCTTGGTACGGGAGTAAATCTACAATATTTCTCTCTCCGACTTAAGATAACTACGTGATAGAGATAACACCTATATTATGCCGTCGAAGCAATACAGAATGACTGCCAGCGTGATACTATCACAATGAAGATTTCCGGTTTATCTTTAATATTCTAACCACCGATAATTTCATCAGGAGAGTACTATGACTCACTCCACTCTTTCCCGTACCGTCCTTGCTGTATCTCTGGCAGCAGGTCTGGCACTACCCGCAAGCGTTGCAGCGCAGGCTGCACCCGCAGGTACCAACGTCTCCTCTGCATCCGAGTCTATTTCGATGGGGCTGCGTGGTGGATCAGGTCTCACTCTGACTGAAGGTGACACCGGCGGTTACGTCGGTTTCACTCTTATGCTCAATGACCCCACACAAAAGGTTGCTTCTCTCAAGGTGACCCTCATCGAGCAGAGCCAGGAACGCACTATTGCCACTCTCGCCTCTGAAACCCATTCTATTAACGAGTTCAACACATCCCCCTTTGAAGGTTTGGAACAGGTATATTCCTTTACCTTCTCCGGTACTCAGATTACCGCTACCCATACGTATAAGCTTGTTTTTGAAGCTTTCGATGGCCAAGGTAATAGCGTCATCTTGCCTGCTGTAGAAGATTCCCAAATGCGCGTCCTCCCCATGGTGCAGCCGCCTGAACCTACTGAAACGATTCAGCCCGAGCAGCCCGCCCCCGTGGAAGAACCCGCACCGACTGAGATCCCCGCTCCGGTGGTCACCGAGAATCCGACCCCTGCACCCGAGCCCGCGCAGACTCAGCAGCCGGTCGGTCAGGATTCCACCTCCGGCTGGGATTTCTTTACCTCTCTTGTGGGTAAGGTCATCAAGGGTTTTATTGGTTTCCTGGGTCATATTTTCGGCTAATATCCGATAACCCCTCAGCTTTTTCTGCCCGGTCTTTTCACGCTCAGAAGAGACCGGGCAGAATCTCACTCGCTTCTGCAGATTCTCTGCACGCGTACGCTGTCGCACTGGTTTCCAGTGATGTACGTTCCCCTCATATACACATACCCATATGACGAAAGGTCACCATGGCCCACTCCACCAGCGCACGCACCGCCCTGACCGCGCTTAGCCTGGGTGCAATGCTCAGCCCCTCGCTTCCCGCTCTGGCAGCTCCCGCAGATGCTGCCCCTAATACCCCTGCACCCGAAGTTCAGGTATCCGCAGCGCAAGAAGTAGCGAGCCCCGAGCTAGACACCCGAGCAGTACAGGCACCTCCCGCCGCGCATATCCCCGCTGCGGAGAGCGCACAGGCTGCGCCTTCTCCCATATCTGAGGCTCTTGAAGAAACCCCGGCTTTTCCCTTGATAGCCGAGGATTCTACCGAAGAAACCGGTACGGAGGATGCAGCGCGTGAAGCAGCACCCATTGACGATAGCGAGCGTATTGCTCTGGCGGTGGCGCGTCACGGTGCGCTCATTGCCGGCACCAGCTATAACCTAATTTCTCTTGAGTATGAAGACGCTTTCTCCGGTAAGCCTCGAGCTATGGTCTTTAGCGTGTACGAGCATGATGCCGGCGTTGATCCGCGCGAGGGCGTACTGATCCTGAAAAAAGATGCTCAGGGGTATAATGTTCGCCAGCACACCTATGAGCAGGAGATTGCCCTCAACCACACCATTGACGGCGCCAAGGTGTACACGGTGGTGCTTGAAACCCAGGATCGTGAGGGTACCCCGGCTATCTCCCATGTACAATTGCCGGTCCGAGCCGGTTTTAAGGCTGACACTCCTCAGTCCGAGCGCTATTCTCTTGAGCTGGCGTGGGCTGCTGAGCGCGGTATTGTCTCCGACACGTCGGAAGAGTTCGCGTCCAAGCGTGTGAGCCGCGGTGAGCTGACCGAGTACTTCTACCGTTTGGCGGGTTCTCCCGAGGTGTATCTGCCCGAAACCTCGCCCTTTGAGGATATTAGCCCGAATCACCCGAACTACGCGGCGATTATTTGGGCCAGCGATCAGGGCTTGAGTCGAGGCTGGTCTGACGGTAAGTACCATGCGGATGCACAGGCAGGTCACGCAACGATGGCGGCCTTTATGTATCGTTTTAGCGGTCATGCGCACTATGTTTCGGGCGGGCCCTATTTTAAGGATGTCCCCAGCGGCTCTTCTTTCTTCCGCGAGATTGATTGGGCGGCACACTATAATCTGGTGCCTCAGCTCAGCACGGAGGGTTCCCGTTTCTACCCGCATCGTGCGCTGACTCGTGCGGAGACTGCCGCCTTTTTGATGCGTCTGGACGCCTATATTTTTGAGGATATTCGAGGCTAAATCCCCCAATGATACGGTAAAAGGGTGTGTGGATATTGGTTTAATCACCAATACCCACACACCCTTTGCTTATAGGTATTACACCTTAGCGAGCGCACATCTGCTTCAGATGCTTCTTAGTTGCTTCCAAGGTATTCTTAAAGTTGCCCCTGCGTGAGCGAGGGGCAGCCACAATACGGAGCTTATCAACAAAGTTCTTAGGAACGCTATTTAACTTCTGAATTACCTTGTACATAGGCTCTCCTCCATCGCTGATAAGTGAATCACCTACCCAATTGCACAAACCGGGACGAAGAGCATACACACGGAAGCCGCAGGTCTGTTCAAAGAAGTCCCATGCATCAGCTACCCAATACGGACGATTCCCGTTCGATTCTGCCAGCTCGACGATCTTAGCGGCAGCAGATCGACTAATTGCGTACAGCCCAGTCGACGAGAGAGAGCCAGCAGCAGGTCCTACACGGTGCTTACTATCAATAAAACGAGAGAGAAGAGAAATCCTCGAATATACGAAGTACGGGTTCTGTGTATGAGATTCCCATGCGAATCCATCCGAAAGAACTACAGCACCCAGCTGAGGATACTTCGAGAAAATTTTCTGAACTATAGAGTCAATATCTGCATCAATCAGGGCATCATCTTCCGCAACGATCAGAATATCCTGATCATCAGTAGACTCAGATAAAAATTGACGATACACATTAAGATGACTCCAGGTGCATCCCACCTCTGCATTAGCAGGCTCACGAAGCATAATCGCTTCAAAGCGAGTCTTATCATAAATATTTACATCGTATCCACCACGGGCGTCTAATCCATAGAAGCGTTTAAAACCTTGTGCACCCTCCGCAGAGAAGAACTTATCAAAGCGATTTGAATCTTTAAGACCAATAACATATTTAAACATCGTAACGCCTCAAAATATATTTACTTCAAAAGATGATTTTTTGTGGCCTCGACAGCAGTTTTAAAGTTTGCCCATCGCGCACGAGGAGCTAAAAAGATTCTAACCTTATCTAGCATAGAGCGATTACCACCCTCATTTATGGTATATGAGAATTGCGCCCAGGCTTCACCTGTTTCTTCAATCGTGGAACTACCAACCCATCCACAGATTCCTGGTCGCAAAGCATACACCAAAATTCCACAGTCTTTTTGATACATACCCCATTCATCAGCTACCCAGTATGGGACGCCATTATGCCCTTCCAAGAAGTCGATAATTTGCTGGGCTGACTTACGAGTCATTGCATATAAGCCTGCCGCGGTCAATCGTCCCGCGTAAGGACCAACACGGTGACGACCATCAACAAATTTCGATAGAAGGGAAATCTGAGAATACGGAACATACGGATTCTGTTTATGAGCCTTCATAGAGACCCCATCACCCAAAACAACAACCCCCAAGGTGGGATACATTGAAAAAATTTTTAGGGTGATGCCATCAATATCCGCGTCAATCAAGGCATCATCTTCAGCAACGATTAGAATGTCATCATCGTTCGTAGATTCTTCCAAGAACTTCTTGTACACATTCAGATGGCTCCAGGCGCAACCCACTTCTGCATTTCTGGGAGGACGCCCATAATGCTCTTCAAAATGAGCCACATCAAAAAGACCGGGGTCATAGCCCTGACGAGCATCAAAGCCCCAGAAACGCTTAAAGTCCTTGGCATAGGGTACGGCGAAGAACTGGTCAAAGCGGTTCGCACCTTCCAAGCCAATCACATAGCGGGAGACAATATTAACCATGAGTGAGTTCCTTCTAGAATTCGAAGACTGTGAGTGCGACAGTCTCAAGATTACTATTAGTGTATCAGAAATACAGCCCTGACCTGCGGAAATAACCCGCGAAGGTGAGCTAACGGGAACCTACCGGAGAGTCGAAGCAGAGCCATCAGTCTCAGCAGTATCCACCGTGAAGTCCCAGGGGTCGGTATTTAGCTCAGAGACCCTAAACTCCACGGCATAGCCGCGCTCAGCAAGCAGAGCCTGAACCCGCTCACCCGCACGCTGCATCCACAGAGATTCACTGGCTGCATGGGAGCAATCAATCAGGGCACACTCGCGCCCCGCGGCACGCTCGCCCTCACGGAATTCACTCGCCGGATGGTGACGCAGATCCGCGGTAATATACACATCCACATGTGCAGCGCGCACCGCATCAAAGAGAGAATCACCGGAACCGCTGCACAACGCCACACGCTCAATCATCTGATCAGCACGACCCGCCACACGCAAGGGTGCAGCAACACCCGGCAAGGCTTGAGCAAGACGCTGAGCAAGCTCTCGCAGCGTAGTAGGCTGCTCCAGACGACCCACACGACCGGTACCAACCTGATATTCCACGCCATCACGTACCTGCACCTGAGGCTCAGCCAGGGGTACACAATCCACCAGTCCCAGCACCTCACAGAGCAAATCATTGGTGCCGTCCACCGCAGAATCCACATTGGTGTGCGCCGCCAACAGACCGCAGGCACCGCCAATCAGAGTGTGCAGCACACTGCCCTTATAGTCCGTATCAGGCAGAAAAGACACCCCGCGCAGCAGCAGCGGGTGGTGCGTAATCATCAGCCCGGCATCATAATCCACCGCCTCGCGTGCGGTAGCGTCCAGCGCATCCACAGCAAAAAGAATGCGCTCCACGGGAGCCTGCGCGCGTCCAGCAATCAGCCCGGACTTATCCCAGCCAGCTTGAAGAGTCGGCGGGTAAAGATCGTGAAAAGCTCGAACGACCTGCTCAAGAGTGGGAGTTTTAAGAGTATTCTGCTCTGCCATGGCACTATTGTCGCACGGCACCGCCTCATTCTTCTAGAAGAGAACGACACGGCGTTTTGCGGAATAATATTCCCCCGCCCGGCGTTGCCTTAGCAGTACATCAGCGAAAGGATAAACATGGCTACTCAAAGTTTCGTACTCGGCGGCGGATGTTTCTGGTGCCTGGATGCGGTCTACCGTCAGCTGCGCGGTGTGCAGGATTGCGTGAGCGGCTATAGTGGTGGCGACATGCCCAACCCAGACTATCGTTCTGTGTGCAGCGGTCAAACCGGTCACCACGAAGTGGTACGCGTGGATTTTGACCCCAAGATTATTAGCCCCGAGGCAGTGCTGGATATTTTCTTCACCTCACATGATCCGACCAGCTGGGACCGTCAGGGTGCAGACACCGGCAGCCAGTACCGTTCCGTCATGCTATACACGACAGAGGAAGAACGCACTCTTTTTGAGACTGCCAAGGAACGCGCGCAGGCAATGTTCGAGACGCCCATTGTTACGGAAATCAAGCCGCTAGGTGAGTTCTACCGTGCGGAAGAATATCACCAAGACTTCTACGCGCAGAACCCGGCGCAGGGATATTGCACCTTTGTGGTCAGTCCCAAGGTTGCCAAGGTTCGCAAGGGCTACGCACACCTGCTGAAGTAGGTGTATGCAACTCTAAAGGGTTGATAGATAGATACGGAGCCGGGGAGCTATTTCTCCCCTGCTCCGTGTTTTCTAGCAGTGATGTTTATCCGGTAGTGCATAATGCCGTGGCACGGTGCGCGCAGAGTAGCGGATTTCACGCCCGCACGCCCAAAAACTTCAGTAATACTTTAGGATTGGGTTCTCCCCGCCCCCACGCGTGCGGTACGCTGGATTTGAAAGAAAACCCAACCGCCCAGATGAAGGACAGTAATGACCATTCTGAACCGACGCCGAGCCCTGACTTTGGGCGGCACCGGCATCGCCGCAACCCTGCTGGCAGCATGTGGCTCCAACTCCGAGCCGGCTGCTGAGAGCACCACGACTAACGCATCCGCTTCGGCGTCCCCGAATGCGGAAGCAACCAGTGCTTCGGTTACCCCCAGCGCTACCACTCCGGCTGGCCCGAGCCTGAAGGGTGAGCTGGCTGTTGATTCCTTCAGCGAGCCGGGCGCCTTTGAAGCGGGCAATGAGGAGCACAAGGCGAATAATGTTCCCATGCCGAATGAGCCCGCTAAGCTGCGTGAAAACAGCCCGGAGGGTTTGAAGGCTTTTGCCGCCTACTGGGTTGAGACCCTGAACTACCTGATGCTCACCGGCAACGGCACCCTTTTTAGCAATATTGACCACACCGGTGATTACACCTCCACTATTGAAGGTTTCCAGCTGATTTACGACGGTAATATTGGTTGGGTGACCGGTCCGGCACGCCCCCTGCGCGGCACTTTGACGGAGGACCACCCCAAGCAGGACGGCGAGATTTTCACCTGGTCCATGGACATGGCAGTTAACAAGGATTCCGCGATCTGGTACAAGGAAGGCCGCCGTTCCAAGCCTCTGACCGAGTCCCTAAATGCGCCCACCGGTGTTGTCAAGGGTCAGATTGTAGCTCACTATGTTGAGGGCAACTGGCGTATGGTGCGACGCACTCCGGGTTCCGCTTCTGCCGCTCCGAGCGTTTCCGCCTCGGCTGTTGCTTCTTCGGAGGCGCCCGCTGCAGAGAATACCGCTGCCGCGGCTGAGGCCACTGAGGCAGCTGCTGCGGAGTCGACCGCAGCTGAATAAAGGCTGGCACTAAAATGCCCCGGAACAAGTATCCGGGGCATTTTCTTATGTCTGTCGAGCTTTATCTATCGATATACTCCAAGAGTACATAAAATGGGCATGAAAAAACCTCCAGTCTTTTGACTGGAGGTTTATCCTAGTGACCCCAACCGGATTTGAACCGGTGTTGCCGCCGTGAGAGGGCGGAGTACTAGGCCGCTATACGATGGGGCCATATGTTTTCGATTCTTTCAGTTTTCACTGCTTTCCTCGGCAACACATATAACTATACAGGCACTATTTTCTCAACGCAAATCGAAATAGAGTGTTTTGAATTACACTTACTCTAGTGTCGCTCTGAGCCTAGTCGAACTATTGATCTCCTCTTACTCCGTGGTTGCGTTTCTGAGTTCTGAGACGAGAGCAGAGTTTTTCTGCGACTAGGCCACGGTTCTTGAATCAAAAGCAAGTAAAAAATAAAGAACCCAGCCATCCAGAGGGTCGGAGCAGGAAGAGAAAAAGGTTGAGCGCTCATAGCTGGGCATTCGCCCCAGCGCGAGGGCACAGGTCGTGCGCGAGCGCCTTTTCCTCGGATAGCTCCCCAAACTCAGAAACTCAAGCCATTGTATAGCCACAGCCTTGCCGGATAGAGGACCACAGCCTTGCCGGATTGATTCAGATATGAGTGCAATAGAAAAGTCGGTGTGTATCAGATACGTAGTTCTGATACACACCGACTTTTCTATAGCCAATAGACCCTATAGCCTATGACTCGCTCAGTCCCAGAAGACTGAGTTATGCCTTGCGGCGACGTGCTACAACCAGTGCTGCACCTGCCAGCAGTGCCAGCGCACCAATACCAGCGTAGAGGGCAACGTCTGCACCGGTGGATGCCAGCTTCGTACCATTGGAGGTAGAAGTGGTAGCGGTGGAGCCGTTAGACGAGGTGGTCTTTGCCTCGGTAGTGGTCTTCTTACCGTCGTTGCTCTGGGAGACGGTGAAGCCGTTCTTGTCGTTGGAACCCTTGGTGTTGTCCTTGACTACTGCTGCGCTCTGGCTTGCGGAAGCGGATGCTTCTGCACTTGCGGAGGCGCTTGCAGACGCCGAGGGGGTTGCGGATGCGGATGCATCAGCGCTAGGGGTCGGGGTTGCCTTATCCTTAGCGACCACCTGTGCAATAGCAGCGGCATCCATGGAGCGGTCGGTCAGTGCCAGGCGGTGTGCTGCCATGGTACCGATGATGTATTCACCGTCTGCCAGGGACTTCTCTGCGGGGATCTCCAGAGTGGTGGAGAACTCGCCGTCCTTGATCTGCTCTGCCTTAACCCAGGTAATTGCTGCTGCGCCCTGTACGGTCTTGAGCAGTTCGGGAGTCATTTCCTGACCGGGCTCCCATGCACCCTTGGGCAGGATGAAGACGTACACGCCGTGCTCTGCGCCTTCGCCAAGGTAGTTCTTGCCGGAGACCTTAATGGTCATTGCTTCACCCTTGGTGAAGCTGGTCTCTTCGAAGGACAGCTGGGGGTGGAACACGACGGTGTCGGTTGCATCCTCGGGGTAGCCCTGGAACTCAACGCGCTTGGGGGTAATCTGGGTGTTCTCGACGGTACCGGTGGAGGATTCCTTGACCTCTGCCTTGAACTTCAGGATGGAGTTCGCGTGCAGCTCTACCTGCTTCTCGGGCACGTCATTGCCCTGACGGTCCTTGCTGGGGGGCAGGGTCACGGTGGAGGAGGTGGAGATGCTGTTGGTCTTGTAGTCCAGTACGTAGGGTACGGCTGCTGCGCCCTCGAGGTCTACCTTATCAACGGCGATGATTGCGCCGTTCTTGTCCAGTACCAGGTCGTTTGCCTTGGCACCATTCATGGCGACTTCACCGATGAGCTTGTCGCTGCGGCCGTCGAATACGCCGACCTTACCGGTGCCGAAGTCGGTAACGTAGACCAGGTCGCGGTCTTCGTCGTGAACCAGAGAGAGCGCCTGGGTGCCGAAGGGGATGGATGCCTTGTATGCGCCGGTGGTTGCGTCGTAGACGGTCACGCCGGAGTTGACGCCCTTAACACCCTGGGAGGAGACGTAGATTTCGTTCAGGGACTTGTCTACCGCCACGTCGGAGGGGCGCACTTCGGTGCCCTCGGTGTCAGCGTGCACCTGGATGGTCTTCTCTACCTTGAAGGTCTTGGTGTCGATGATGAACAGCTTGCCGCCGGTGCGCTCGGGTACGTAGAGCTTGCCGTCCTGCACGAAGATGTTCATGCTGATGTAGCGGGTACCGCCATCGGGTGCGCCTTCGAGCTGGATCTTCTCAACAGTGTTGTTCTTCGGGTCGATTGCGGAGATGTAGAAACGACCGGTGACGAAGACCTTGCCGCTTGCATTGTCGACGAGTACTTCGCGGGGGTGTTCGATCCAGTTGGAGTCGCCTTCCTTAGCGCCCAGGGTGGACCATACGATTTCCATGGTGTCCTGGTCGTATGCGGCGACGGTATTGTCGCGGGTGTTGGTAACCCATACGGTGTTGGATGCGTCATCCACGTAGATGCCGTAGGCTGCTGCGAAGGAGGACACGCCGTCAACGGTGTTGGTGGGCAGGGCGGCTACTGCTTCGATCTTCAGGGAGTTAGCGTCTGCGCGGGCAATGGTGGACGCCTGGTTGTTGGAGGTGCCTGCAATCCACACCTTGTGGTTCTTTGCAGAGTAGCTGACCTGGAACTGACCGGGCAGACCCTGGGTGATCTTTGCCTTGGTTGCGCTTGCATCCAGGTTACGTACGGTGGTGGATGCTGCGGGTGCGGTTGCGTCTGCCGCGAAGGTTGCGGGGACGGTTGCTACACCGGAGAGGGAGAGTGCCAGTGCACCGATAGCCAGGCTCTTGAACGCCTTGCCGGAAGTGATCATGGAAGGGTGTCCTTTCGGATGAACGTATGGGTGCGCCTGTTGGCACCGCTTGGTGTCTTCGGGCGCTATTTTAGACATAGCTGTATGCCTTATTAGACTATCCTTACGTTTTCCTGTGCGTTTTTCAAGTGCAACCCGTATTTTTGAGGCAAATTTTATGAAATTGTTAGATTATGACCAACTTTTTCAAGGATATAGTGCTCTTCATCATGCACTTACCGCGAACATACAGGGCTAAACCGGCACCTTAGAGAGCACTAACCCCGAATACACCAAAGGCGCTCGCCGATCCTCTCTATATAAAGAGAACCAGCGAGCGCCTCGTATCACATACAGGGTATAACCCCGGGTATATGGCTTTTAGCTTTAGTCCAGCAGAGCGTCCACGAAGCTCTCCGGCTCAAAGGGAGCCAGGTCATCCGGCCCTTCGCCCAGACCAACCAGTTTGACCGGCACGTTCAGCTCTTCCTGAATGGCAACAATAATGCCGCCCTTTGCGGTGCCGTCCAGCTTAGTGAGCACAATACCGGTGACGTCCACAATCTCGCTGAAGACCTTCGCCTGAATCATGCCGTTCTGACCGGTGGTGGCGTCAATAACCAGCAGCACCTCGGTGACCGGCATTTCCTTCTCGATCACGCGCTTAATCTTGCCCAGCTGATCCATCAGACCCGCCTTATTCTGCAGACGGCCGGCGGTATCAACCAGCACGGTCTCCACGCCCTCGGCGCGACCGGTAGTCACAGCATCATAGGCGACAGAGGCAGGGTCAGCGCCTTCCTTCTCGCTGCGCACGGTGCGCACGCCCACGCGATCGCCCCAGGTGGTTAGCTGCTCAGCGGCAGCAGCGCGGAAGGTATCGGCTGCACCGAGCATGAGGGTGTGACCGTCAGCGACCATAACGCGGGCAATCTTACCCACGGTGGTGGTCTTACCCACGCCGTTCACGCCCACCACCAGCACCACGCCGGGATTGCCGTCGGCGCCTTCGGTTGCCAGGGAGCGGTCCATTTCGGGGCGAATAATCTTGAGCAGCTCTTCACACAGCATGCGCTTGACCGCTACCGGGTCCTCGGTACCTTCAACGCGCACGCGCTGCTGCAGAGCCTCAACCAGGCGAGTGGTCGGCTCGGATCCCAGATCAGCCAGCAGCAGGGTTTCTTCAATCTCATCCCAGGTGTCCTGGTCAATCTTATCGCGGGAGAGCAGCGCCAGCAGGCCCTTGCCGAGCATAGAGTTCGAGCGAGCCAGGCGGGCACGCAAACGTACCAGGCGACCGGCGGTCGGGGCGGGCACATCCAGGGAAGGCGCCTTCTGCCCGCTCTCTTCCTCTGTGCTTTCGCCCTCCGGCAGGTCATTTTCATCACGGGTGGAGGCATATCCCCCGCGCGGTGCCTTGGGCTTGCGCACAAAGGCGATAATCAAGCCCGCCAGCACACCCACGCCTAAAACGCAGGCACAAATAATTAACAACGTAGTATCCACCCTTCTAGCTTAGCGTGTTCACCGCGGGCACAGCGAGAAGCACGCACAATGCAGGCGAAAAGAGTAGACTTGATAAGTTCACTATTAGATAGAAGATTATTCACTACTCGCAGAAGAACCATAATTTATGAGTCAGGACAAACACCCCAGCACCGCCACAGGTGCTATTCCCCTTATCACCCCCGGCGCGGACGCCCTGGCGAGCACCACCATTGAAAATGAGTTGGGTGCAAAGAGGGTCTATACCCGCCCCGCGTCTCAGCCGGGTCAGCAGGGGAAGCAAGAGCCGTCGGCAAAAACTAAACAGCGCATTCCCACCGGCCTGTGGGTGCTCATTGCCGCTTCCTTTATGATCGCCCTGGGTTACGGCCTGGTGGCACCCGTGCTGCCCAGCTACGCCCGTAGTTTCGATGTGGGTGTCGCGGCAACCACCATGGTGGTCTCGGCGCTGGCACTCACCCGCCTGCTTTTTGCGCCCACCAGCGGCCAGCTTATTAGCCGCTACGGCGAGCGCCCCATTTACACCCTGGGCATGCTCATTGTGGCGATCTCTTCCTTTATTAATGCTATTGCCTGGGATTATTGGGTGCTGCTGGCATCCCGTGCTTTTGCCGGTATCGGTTCGGTGATGTTTACCGTCTCGGCCATGGGTCTGCTGGTGCGCCTCTCCCCCGCCCATATGCGCGGCCGGATTTCGGGTCTGTACGCTACCGCTTTTATGCTCGGTAATATTCTGGGGCCGGTGTTGGGCGGTCTTCTCTCGCCCTTTGGTATGCGCCTGCCCTTTGTGATTTACGGTGTGGCGCTGATCATTGCCGGTGCGATTGTGTGGTTTATGATGCCCTCGACCGCCGAGCTGGAGCGTGAGCGTGATGCGATGGATGGTACTGAGCACGCTGCTGCTGGTACTGCTGAGACGACCGAGCCCAAGCCCGTCCAGGAGTCCATGACCTTCAAGCAGGCAATGACTTTTGGCAATTACCGTTCGGCTCTGGTGACCAGTTTTGCTAATGGTTGGGCGATTTTCGGCGTGCAGTCTTCGCTGATTCCTCTGCTGGCTGCCTCCCTGGTTCTGGCAAGTGACCCGAATAATATTGCCGGTGGTACTGTCCTGGCATCCACCGCTATGACCGCCTACGCCCTGGGCAATGCCATTACTCAGAGCCTCTCCGGTTCTCTGTCAGATAAAGTGGGTCGCCGCATTCTGCTCTTTATCGGTCTGCTCATGGCGGCAGCCGTCACGGCGCTCATGGGTGTTGTACATATTATCTGGGTCTTTATTACCGCCGCCGTATTCCTGGGCGTGGGCGCTGCAGTCATGGGTCCCTCCCTGCAAGCAGCCGTATCGGATGTTATCGGTACTCAGCGCGATGGTGGCCGCGTGCTGGCGATCTACCAGATGAGCGCAGATCTGGGTCTGATTCTCGGCCCACTCTTTGCCGGTCTGGTGGCGGACGCCTTCGGCTTTATGCCCGCCTTTATGCTCTGCTCTGCAGTGCTGCTACTGGCTTCCCTGGGCTGGCTGCCCTGGGTCAAGCCGAAGTTCGATCCGGAACTGGCTGAAGAAGGCTACACCGGTCGCTAATTTCTCAGAGCAAAGCCCTCCGCTTCCCCGCGTCTTGGGGAGCCGGAGGGCTTTACTCTATGTTCACGCGCTCTGAGGCTCTAGGCCAGCTCCAGGTGTCTTAATCCAGTAGCTCGCGCAGCTGCTGCATATCCTGAGAAATCACCGCCGAGACACCATCGCGCATGGAAATACCGTAGAGCACATCCGCGCGTTCCATGGTGCGCTGCTGGTGGGTAATCATCAGCAGCTGCGAGGATTCACTGAGCTCTTCCAGCACCTGCAGCAGGCGCCCCAGGTTCCTATCGTCCAGAGCCGCTTCGACCTCATCCAAGGCGTAGAAGGGCGAGGGACGCGCCATGAAAATCGCAATCAGCAGCGCCAGGGACGCCAGGGAACGCTCGCCACCCGACAGCAGGGAGAGGCGCTTGACCTTCTTACCTGCCGGGCGCACGCTAATCTCCACGCCGCTACCGAGCACATCCTGCGGGTCGCTCAGGCTCAGGCTGCCCTCGCCGCCGGGAAAGAGCACCCCAATAATGCGCTGATAGTGACCGTTAATATCCTCAAAGGCCTGCATAAAAGCCTCGCCCATACGGGCGGTAACCTCGTCCATGACGGTGCGCAGATCCTCACGGCTGGATTGCACATCGGCAATCTGGCGGCTCAGATAGCTATAGCGCTCCTGCAGAGCCTCGTATTCTTGGAGAGCCAGGGGGTTGGTGACGCCCAGCTTCTCAAGGTCCTTCTGGGTTGCGTTCAGGCGCGCAGTCAGGGCTGTGCGAACCTCAGCACGGTCTTCATCCTCTTCTACCGGGTAGGCTGCGGCGAGGGTTTCCAGGCTGTCGCCAGTGTGGGTCAGGGTGCGCTCCTGCAGGGACTCCAGGGAGGATTCCGTGCGGGTCCGTTCCATCTCCAGAGAAGCAAGCAGCGCCTGGGATGCTTCAACCGCTACTGCCATAGCACGAGTATTCTGCTCATCGGCGCTCTGGTGCTCACGATGAGCCGCTAGCTCAGATTGCGCCCGGGTACGCTCGCTTTCTGCCTGCGCAAGAGCTTCGCTAAGCTTCTCTGCCAGGGCGGAGGCGCACTTCTGCACGGATACAGCTCGTGCGGCGCGCGCTGCCAGGCTGTTCCGGCGCTCTTTTGCCTGCTCCAGCTGGAAGCTTGCGCGGCCGTGTTCTTCATAGGTGCGCTGCAGGGTACCCAGAATGAGTTCACGAGCGCTTTCGGCGCGCACCCACGTTTGCCGTGCCTCAGCTAATTCAGCGGTATATTTTTCAACCTGTTTATTCAGGCGACTAATACGTTCGGGTAGGCTTTCCGGAATAAATTCGGAGCTATTTTGATCGTTATCTGCATCTGAGTTACTCGATTCACTCTTATGTGTATCCGCAGCCAGCGCCTGCAGAGCACGCTCCAGATTTTCCTCACTCTTTTCAAGCTCAGCAAGTTGCTGATCATACTCTACTCGGGCAATCTCCAAACGGCTCTTAGCACCCTCAAAGCGTTCACGAGCGCGCTCAATCTCGGTACCGGCACTCTTCATACGCACCAATACCGATTCAAGAGCCACACGTGCCTGAGCCAGTTCAGCCTGGGACTCACCCAGCACACGGGAAAGCGCACGCTCACGCTCACGAGCCTGATCGTACTCAGTATTCCTGTGCTGATAGCTTGCCGCACTCTGCTGAGCTTTTGTATCCGCCGATTGAGCCAAAGCCCGCGCTTCACGCAGCTGCTGGGCAACCACCAGCGTATTATTGCCGGACTCGGGGGCAAGCACCAGCGAACGGAAATAGGCGAAACCACGAGAATCAATAGCGCACCGAGCACCCGCCTCCAGGGCAGAATAGGCGGCGGCGCTATCCCCCGCCGAGATAAAGACCACGGCGGAGCATAGTTCTGCAAGGGCAGTTTCGAGGACGTTCCGTTCGCTCTCGCTCAACTCCTGGGTCTCCGAGATACTCAGGGCATCAGCAGCCATGAGACTTCCGGGTTTAAGATTCTGACGCAATGCAACATTAAGGTTTTTATCGTAGTCGCTACCCTGGCTAGAAAGACTCAGGGGCGAAGAATAGAGAGTACTTTCTACAGGCTCAGATACGCTCGATGCACCATTGAGACTCGGCTTATACTCACTCGAAATCTTAGCGCGCACAGAAGAACCCAGCAGCTGAGATAGGGCACGATCCCAGCCCTGGGCAGGCTCAATCACCCGGGCAATACGTAGCACAGAATCTTTGTCCTCAGAATCGCCCAAGGACTCAGAAACCATCAGAGACAAAGCCTGAACACGCTCAGCAACTACAGCAGCAGCCTGAGAAGCACGAGCGGATTCTTCTCGAGCAGCATCGCGCGCTTTGTCAGCCTCTTCACGATTTACGCGCGCCACTGCCACCGCCTGGGTGTGGCTCTGCTCATGAGCCTGCGCGGTTTCCACAGCTGCCAGTGCCTGCACATGCTCAGATTCAAGCTGCTGAGCACTTGAAGTACGACTCTCCAGCTCCTTCTGAGCTTCAGTCAGGGCTTCACTCGCGCGCTCCAGTGCAGCACGGCTCAGAGCAACCTGCTCGGTATTTTCCAGGCGCTCATCACGCGCACGCTGAACATCCTGCTCCAGGTTCTCAGCCATGAGGCGGGATTCATCCAGCAGCTGCTGGGTCTGCACCAGATTCGCTTCAATCACCTCGCGGGCGCGTTGGCTAGCTTCCAGGCGCACCGTGGCAAGATCCAGCTGGTGCTCCTCTTCACGCATACGCGCGGTAACGCTCTCCAGCTCCTGCTCAAAGGGCACAATATCTTCAGCGCCGCCAGCCTGCTGATGACGGGCGATAGTTGCTGCACTGCGCACGCGGGTGAGCGCCTGCTGAATCTGGGAGAAGGCGCCAAGCATACTCTGCGCCCGCTGGCTAAGCTCTTCACGCTGGGTTGCGCGCTGGGCAACCTCTTCGGCATGCTGGGTTGCGGCTGCGGTACGCTCGTTTAGCAGCTCTTCTTCACGCGCACGAGCCCGCGCATTATCTTCCAGGCGCTCATTAATCTCTTGAGCCTCACGCACGGCAATCATGCTGCGCACCTGACGAATACGGGCCTGCAGCTCGCGGGCGCGCGAAGCCGCCTCCGCCTGCTCCCCCAGGGGCTCTAGCTGGTGAGAAAGCTCCGCGGCAACATCGTTCAGGCGAGTGAGATTCGCACCCAAATCGGCAAGTTTACGTTCGGTTTTGGACTGGCGGCGACGGTATTTCTCAATGCCGGCTGCCTGTTCAATAATGTCGCGGCGCTGGGAGGAGCTGGCGTGCAGCACCGAGTCCAGGCGTCCCTGCCCGACCAGCACGTGCAGGTCGGTGCCCAGACCGGCTTCAGCCAGCAGGTCGTGAATATCGCTCAGGCGCGCGCTCTGACCATTAATATCGTATTCGCTACCACCGGCGCGAAACATGGTGCGGGAGATGGACACCAGCGGGGTGGGTACGCTCAGGGTACCGTCGCTATTGTCGAAGGTGAGGGTGACTTTGGCGCGTCCGAGCTGCGCTTTGCCGTCCTGCGCACCGGAGCCGGAGAAGATCACGTCCTGCATATTCGCGCCGCGCAGGTCCTTGGGGGTTTGGGAGCCCATGACCCAGGCGAGCGCGTCCAGGATATTGGATTTTCCGGAGCCGTTGGGGCCGACCACGGCGTTCATGCCGGAGCTAAATTCGAAGGTGGTGGCGGAGGCGAATGACTTGAAGCCGCGCAGGGTCAGCGACGCCAAATGCATGGGATTCCTTCCATCGGTGTTTTCTCTACCTTTAAGGGTATCGCACTCTATCCCTCTTGCTTGACTCACCCTATTTGTCGGCTTCCTGTATTCTCTCCTGCCCTACCTCCCTCCGTTTTGGGCGCAAAAAGTAATAACGGGCGCAATTTTTCTGCGCCCAGTGTTACTTTTTGCGCCCAAACGGGTGGGAAAGACGAGTGCATTAGACTAGATACATGGCATCCAACCATATGACATCCACAAGCAGCAGTGTACCTTCCAGCACGAACCACGATACACAACCCGAGGTGAAGAATAGCCAGAATCCGGATATGAAAACCGGACAGAGACCCACCGCGCACCCCGAGGCAAACCCGTGCCAGGAACCTGAGGCGCGCCCTCGTATGAGTCTCCAGGAAGGCACCAGCGAAAAAAGCGGCTTGAAGCCCAGCGTGAAAATCACCATCCACACGCTCAGCTTCATCATCCTGATCTACCTGGCCGCAGACACCTACCTTGATATCGCCAGCTACTTCGATATCAATTTCAAACTTGATTTTACCCAGGCGATGCTCAGCCTGGGGCTGCTGCTAGGCGTTATCTACTACCTGGTTGAAGGCATGGCCTATGCCGCCAGCAAACTCAAAAAATGGCCCACGCTGCGTTACACGCTCACCGTACTCCCCTACCATTTTGTGCTCACCGGCTACCTGTGGAATTTCGGGTTGTTTGTGACCAAAGTGCTCAGTGAAAATAAGCAGGATACCGAATACTACCAGGCGCTGATTCTGAGCTTTAGCACGTTCTTTCTACTGGTGCGTATCGGCAGGGAGGTTAAGACCCTCCGCAAAGTCTACGACGACAACTAAGATCATGAGTTTTGGGCGCAAAAAGTAACAGTGGGCGCAAATTTTTTGCGTCCACTGTTACTTTTTGCACCCACACGGGAAAGGATAAGGGATACGGCCTAGTCGCGGTGCAGCACCTTATAGGCTGCCTGAGCGGCAGAACGCTCCGCTTCCTTCTTCGTGGTCGCCTGGGTGCCTCGCGCCACCTGCTGATTGGCAACATAAGCCGTCGCGGTATACAAACGCGCATGATCCGGTCCCTCACCGGTCACCTCATAGCGAATATCGCCCCAAGAATGCGCAAAGGCAAGATTGTACAGCTCGGTCTTCCAGTCGCGACCGGAATCCAGGAACGCCTCATCGTCCAGCAGGGGGCTAATGAATTGCAGCACCACTTCACGTGCACGCTCACGACCCAGGGTCAGGTACACGGCACCGAAAATAGCCTCCATAGTATCAGCCAGAATGGAGTCTTTATTCGCGCCGCCGGTCATGCGCTCACCCTTACCCAGCAGAATATAGTCGCCCAGGTGCAGGGTACGCGCAATCTTCGCCAGAGCCACAGTGGACACCACGGCGTGATGCAGGCGCACCAGTTCACCCTCGGGCAGTTCGGGGAAGCGTCGGTAGACTTCTTCCGCAATGGCCAGAGAGAGCACCGAGTCACCCACAAATTCCAGGCGCTCATTATGGGCTATTTCGCCGTGTTCAAAAGCATAGGAGCGATGCGTGAGGGAAAGCAAAAACGTCTCGGCATCGATATCGACGCCGAGACGTTTCTGAAGTTCCCTAGCATCTTTGACGCTAGGTTCACTCATAAGATATACCGCTTAGACTTAAGCGTCCGCTACCTTACGGCCCTTGTACTCCAGGAACAGGGCGTTGCCTGCAGCGTCGGTAACAACCTTAGCCTGGTGGGGCAGGCTGTAGGTGACGCGACCGTTCTCAACGGTCTTCACCAGCTGGGGCACGGATGCCTTCCACTGGGAACGGCGTGCGCGGGTGTTAGCGCGGGACATCTTGCGCTTGGGAACAGCCACAGCTATCTCTCAATCTCTCGTAATGACAATTTAGTTTTCGGTATCCGCAGCCAAAAGACCGGCAAGCGCCGACCAGCGCGGATCCAACACCTCGTGATGATGCCCGGGGTTATCTTCCAGGCGCACTCCGCATTCGGAGCACAGACCCTGACAAGTATCACTGCACACGGGCTGGAACGGCAGCTGAAGGATCACTGCGTCCCGCAGAGCCGGTTCCAGGTCAATAGAATCCCCGTCCACGGCATACTGCTCATCTACTTCATCTTCGGGGCCGCCCTCGGGCGCCTTCTCAAAGACGAAAAGCTCTTGTATGGTTGCCGACATCTCGAAATCAATCGGATCTAGGCACAGGCTGCACTCACCGTGTACATCCACAGTGGTTTCACCAGTTACTAGGATACCATCTACCACGGACTCCAAACGCACATTGAGATCAATGTCGGATCCCTCGGGTACCCCAATGAGGGTATTACCAAGATCGGCCGGTGCCGGCACGACCTCGTCGATGGTCTCCATGCTGCCCGGGCGGTGCATCAGGTTAGTTACTGAAAACACCAGCTCCGATGAGTCTTTACGTGAAATGACGTATCTCCTTACGAAATGTTTAAACCAAAGTCCCAGTGTAGCCCCTGCAGAGCTCTTAATCAAGAATTTAAAGTCACAGAGGCCCTTTAAGAGGTTTTAAGCACTTAAACGCGCCCCGCGCTTTAAATACCTGGACTTTAAGAGGCGGAGGCAGAGGCAAACTTCTCCCCCAGCGCCCGCGCAACAGCCGCGGGCACAAAGGCCGAAACATCACCACCCAAGGAAGCAACCTCGCGAATAATCGTGGAAGAAATACCCGTATAGCGATCCTCACCCGAAAGGAAGAGAGTTTCCACCGGGCGCACATGGCGGTTCATACTCGCCATAGGAGCCTCATACTCATAGTCCTTGCCGCTGCGCAGCCCCTTGACCAGAGCCGCCGCACCGCGCTCATGAGCCCACGCAGAAAGCAGCACACCGGGTTCAATAACCTCAACGCTCACATTATTCAGACCCAGTTCAGCTGCGGCGGCGCGCACCAAATCCAGGCGCTCTTCCAGACTAAAAAGGTACTTCTTGGAATAGTTATGAGCCACTCCCACGATCACCTCGTCAAAAAGCGCAGCGGCGCGGGCAATAACTTCCATATGGCCCTTGTGAATCGGGTCAAAAGAGCCGGGGCATACAACGCGCATGGTTTATTCTTCGCTTTCTACGATGTCTTCGGAGCTATTGTCTTCGGTGCTCTCAGCAGCATTCTCAGATTCAGGGTCGGGCTCCACATAGTAGAGCACCGTCTCACCGTGCTTTTTGAGAGCAAAACGGTGATAGCCAACCGGCCAGGCGGGCTCCTCATCGCGGCTGGCGCGCTCCACCACCACAATAGCGCCGGGAGCAAGATGAGGCTGTACAGCGAGCATATCCTGAACGATCTGTTCATTCTCCAGGGCATAGGGAGGGTCAATAAAAACCACATCCCAGGTGCCGGAATTCAGAGCAGCACGCGCGGAACTCTGCTGCACGCTAATTGTGCCGGAGCCTGCCAGAGCCTGCTGCACGGCGGCAGCATTTTTACGACAGGCGGTCACCGCCTTGGGGGCTTTATCGCTCAGCAGCACCGTGGAGGCGCCGCGGGACGCCGCCTCGCAGCCCAGAGCGCCCGAACCGGCGTAGGCATCCAGCACGCGAGCGCCACGCAGCATATCGTAGCTTTCCAGCTTGGAGAAAAGAGACTCTTTGACGCGGTCAGTGGTCGGGCGCGTGGCGTCTCCCGGCACGGATGCCAGGCGTAGACCACCGGCGGCGCCGGCAATAATACGGCTCATATTTTCTCTTTTCTCTCAAGTGGCGGGGTTACCGGAGCCATCGTAGGGCTCTAGCAGCTCCTCTATTATCCCCTACCCAGGAAGGCTTCGCGGTCGGCATCCAGGGCACGGTCAATGGTGCGCGCCAAATTCGGGTGCTTAGCAAGAGTCGGGTCGCTTGCTACTACAGAGCGGGCATCCTCGCGGGCACGCTCAATAATGGTGGCATCCGCCAGGGCACGCAGGAAACGCAGGTTGCTCTTGGTACCCGATTGGGCGGCGCCCAGAATATCGCCCTCTCGGCGCTGCTCCAGGTCAATGCGGGAGAGCTCAAAGCCGTCCGTGGTGCTGGCGACCGCTTCCAGTCGTTCGCGGGAAGCCCCCTCGGCACCCTGGCGGGTAATGAGCAGGCAGGTACCCGCGTGCTGTCCTCGTCCCACGCGACCGCGCAGCTGGTGCAGGCCGGAGATACCGAATCGGTCGGCGTCCATAATCATCATGAGGGTCGCATTGGGCACATTCACACCTACTTCAATCACGGTGGTACACACCAACAGGTCAATGCTTCCTGCAGCAAAATCTGTCATCACGCGCGATTTTTCGTCCGGGTCCATACGACCGTGCAGATAGGCAATACGGCAACCGGCCAGGGCGGGCTGCTGCTGCACATAGCGGTACATGCCCGCCACGCTGGTAAGCTGGGTGCGCCCGTCGCTGGCGGTGGTTCCGCTGCGCCCCGCACTATCCAGGGCGGTTCCGGCGGAGCCAAAGAGCTGAGAGCCTTCTTCCCAGGAGTCTTCGTCATCACCGATTTTAGGCACCACAACATAGACCTGGTGGCCGGCGTCGATTTCTTCGCGAGCGCGCTGCCACAGGCGAGAGGCCCAGGCGGGCTTTTCAGCCAGGGGAACCACATGGGTGGTGATTTTTTGGCGCCCCGCCGGTAGCTGATCCAATACGGAGACATCCAAATCACCGAAGACCGTCATGGCGACGGTGCGCGGAATGGGGGTTGCGGTCATCACCAGGCGGTGAGGTAGTTCCCCCTTGGGGCCGCGAAGACCGTCGCGCTGCTCAACACCAAAGCGGTGCTGCTCATCCACTACCACCATACCCAGATCGTGGAATCGGATACCGTCAGAAAGCAGCGCGTGGGTGCCAATAATAATATCGACTTCCCCGGCGGCAAGTTCAGCAATCACGCGCTTTTTCACGCGTGCTGGCATGGAGGCAGTGAGCAGGCGCAGGCGAACCGCAGGCTGAGTGCTCTCGTTGACTCCCGGTTCAGTGGCGCTCTCTTCCCCGGTATCTACCCAACCGTCCAGTAGTTCAGCCATGGATCGGAAATGCTGTTCGGCCAGCACCTCGGTGGGAGCCAGCAGAGCTGCCTGGGCGCGGTTATCAACCACCTGCAGCATGGCGCGCAGAGCCACGACGGTTTTACCCGAACCCACATCGCCCTGCAGCAGACGATTCATGGGCGAATCGGATGCCAGATCCTCTGCGATCTCAGCGCCGACCTTCTGCTGTCCTTCGGTCAGTTCATAGGGCAGAGCTGCCAGTAGCGCATCGGCGAAACCTCCGATAATTGCAGGGCGCGCCACGGTTGCCTGAGCGGCACGCAATGCTTGAAGACGGGCAAGGGCCGCCTGCAGAATAAATGCCTCACGATAGCGCATCTGTGTCTGGGCAGCACGCCAGGTGTCCTCACTATCGGGGGTGTGCAGGGCACGCACAGTCCATTCCAGGGAGGGTACTTTACGCAGCCTGCGCAGGGTATAGGGCAGGGCATCCTCCAGCTGTGCCAGGGGTGCCCTATCAATCAGGGTCGCAATGGCTGCGGCAATGCGGTCGGTCGTGAATTTCTCGGTGGCTTTATAGACCGGGATCGGCGCATTGGCTCGACTCTTTGCCTTCTCCAGATCTTCTGCGGAGGCATCCGGCGCGATGACGGCGTAGTGCGGGTTCGTCAGTGTCAGTTCCCCGCGGTAGGTTCCGACTTTGCCGGAGAACATGGCGCTTTCCCCCGCATGCAAATCACGGGCTGCCGTCCAGGCATTGAAGAAGGAGAGCTTCATCCGCGAACCTACGGTGTGTACGGGCACGCCAAAGAGACCCGCCTGAGCGGGTGCATAAAAGTCAGTAGTATCCTGCCCAAACCTATCGGAGTATCCGCTCAAAGACGCAGTTGCAAGCCCGGAAATACGCGGATTATTGGGTTGAACGCGCGTGAGATTCGACCCCGTCTCGGCGTGCCCGTAGTCATCCTGCAGACTATCGCTAATAATCACTTCGGTAATACGCCCGCGACGCGATGCCATCTGTCGGGTGGTCACCGAGACCACGCGAGCCAGCAGGGTCACTTCTTGGTCTTCTTCCAGGGAGCTAAAAGAGGTGAGCTCACCGCGCGGCAAATATTTACGCGGATAGTAATCCAGCAGCTCGCCCACGCGCTCCAGCTTCAAATGGGTTTTAATCGCCTGAGCCGTGGGGGCGGGAAGGTAGGTTTTTAGAGGCTCATTTTCCAGACGTTCCTCGGCGTTATAGCGTTGAACAGCCTGGGCTTTTGCCTCTCGTTGTGCCTGCTGGGCTGCCTTTGCGGGGCTGAGTTCCTTGGGTGTTCTAGAAGGTTGAGGCTCTTTGGGTGCGGCAGACTTCTTGGGCGTAGAAGGTTCTTTAGTCACGGAGGAACGAGCTTTAGGTTCGGAGAGCTTCTTCTCAGAGGCCGGCTTCTGAGCTGTCTTCTTCTGCGAGGCTTTTGTAGATTCACGCTTACTCGGTTCGGCGGTACGAGACTCAGATTTTTGAGCTACTTTTTTCCTCGGTGCTTTCTGCGGGGTGGGTTCTTCTACAGGCTTTACCTCGGAGCTTCCCGTACCAGTAGGCTCAGATTCTACGGGGGCAGTGTGAGTGGGTGCTGTCTCGGCAGGCACGGCTGCCAGTGCGGCATCCACGAGCTCATAAAAGTCCTCGGGTGCCATCGTGCGTGCATGAGACCCCAGGGAGTCACGCAGGCGAGCGCTCACCTGCGCAAACTCAGCAGAGGATCGATGAGCCACACGAGCACTCAGTTCCTCCAAGCTTGCCGCTCCGTGGGCATAGTGCGCCAAGTCCCGCACGGTCAGCAGAGGATGGGTCGCCAGCTGATCGGCAGTTAGAGTAACAGGGGCAGTAGTCTTCACCGAGCGAGAGGAGGAAGAGCTTTTCGGAGCACGCTGACCAGGGGTCTTCTGTCCCGAACTCTCAGCAGCTGCGCTTTTCTTCTGAACGCCCTGCTCTTTCGACTTCTGAGCTTTAGTGTCCGCGCTCTTTGCCTTCTTCTGAGATGAGCCTTTAGCTTTGGAAGAAGCAGTTTTAGAGGAGGGACGGCGTGCGAACTCGCCCCAGAGCTGCTGGGGGTCGACCTCCGCCAGGCCGTCAAAGAGGCTGGGTTGAAGATCTCGCTGTGCCATATCCCTCCTTTCGTTAAATCCTAGAGAATACGCTCGTCGTATTCATGGCTAGGGTGCGAGTACACTTCTATCATAGTACATATGAGCTAGATATTCGGTAGAACACACCAAATTATCGAATATTTTCACGATAGGCAGCTATAGTTCTACTCGGAACATTCCCCGTGTTCGCCCGCCGAGAGGGAGGAAATACGCTCATTTTCCCAGGCGCCGTACTCCCCCAGCACCTTTTTCAACGCGTCACAATCGGCAACATGAATATGTAGCGCCCAGGCACCGCGTCCCAAATCCACCGGGGTGAGCAGCAAAGAGTCCCCCAGCGGCTGAATATCTTCGCGCAGTTCCACCACGCGACTGGCGTCCTCAATCAGCAGGGTTGCCATAAATTCCCATTCGGTGTGCACTGCCCCTGCTTCCGTTTCCGACTCGCTCGAAATAGCTGCAGCTCCAGCGGAAATGCCCTCAGCATAGGCTCTGGGTTCAAGCATACGCTCCACTTCTCCCTCATCTAGACGGGCATCAACCCAGAGGGGGTTGGTGGCAATAACACCCAGATAAAAGCCGAGAGCGCCGGCATCCACAGTGCCAGCAAGGTGAGCTGCGGGAGGGTTCTGCGCTGTGCCCATCAGGGCGGCGCGAAGAGCATCTTTACGGTATACGGCGCGCTCGGTACGGGCGCGAATAGTATCCTGCGGCAGATAGTGGAAACGATAATCCGCCAGCACCAGCATGAGTGCCCCTAAAGTGCTGGGCATTAGTGCCGGGTCGCTAATGGTGCGGGCAATGCGCTCAGCACCCAGTGCCAGGGCTCGCGTGAGCTCATAGGCGGGCACACTGGCGTAATCCTGACCCAGCTCAGCTGCTTTCTCGCAAAGCGCAGAGATCAGGGGTAGAGAGTCCACGGCATCCGCTCCGAGTTCTTCCTCCAGGCTACCGGCGAACCCATAGTAACTACGCCCCACTTCCAACGCCCAGAGGGCGGTGAGCATACCGGAGTTGCCGCGTGCCCGAGCCAGAGTCTGTATCAGGGCGTCCTCCCACGCGGTATGCGCTTGGGCAGCGCTCGAGGCGTAACGAGAGGCGAGTGCCTGCAGGGTTGCAAGCAGATTCGATCCGGTATCTTTATCCGGTACAGGGAAGCCATTGAGCTCATTGAGCGCAGGCGCATAGCGTTCTAAAGAACGTACGGAGGTGCGGGTCCAGGCGCGGCCAAATGCCAGATGCGCCAGGGTTTCGCGCAGAGTATCACCGGGAAAAGAGAGCGCCTCGGGGCCAGAAGATCTAGGCTTCAGTTCGTGCTGGTCAGTCATGTTCTCCCCTCCGTGGTGCATAGGCTTTCTATTGTACTCCGCGCGCTTGTGCCCGCTCATCTGTGAAGAATCCGCGCGAAGCTATCAGTCCCCCGGCTTCTACAGTCAGTGCTTACGCTCCATAGTGTTCCCAACCCAGGCTCTCCCAACTTTCGCCTTCCAGCCGTTCAATCTCCGCTGAGTCGCCCTGAGCGTGCTGCAGATATACTCCCGGTTCATACACTCGCGCAGGGTATACCCTACCAATGCTTTCAAAACCTTCAGGTAGCTGCGTATCCGCGGGGAAAATTGCCAGCAGGCCGTGATCTTCTCCCCCGCCCAGCAGGGCACGCAGAGCCGCAGCATATAGGCTCTTATCATTGACTGCGTTACCTCGCAGAGCCAATAGCTGCTCCAGTGCGGGATAAAGCTCGGGGGCGCGGCGCATAAGCTGGGCCTCATCAATCACGCAGGCAACCGAGGAGGCGCGCGCCATGCGCCCGGCGTCCTTGCGCAGCCCATCGGAGAGGTCCATCATGGCAAGGGCTCCGGCGTGTGCCGCCTGCACCCCGGCGTCCAGGGGCGAGGTGGGGCGCAGCTGAGCAGCAATAGCCTCCAGAGTCTGCTGGCTCGGGCGAGCAATCGATCCGTCCTGCAATAGCAGGCGCAGACCGGTATCGGCCCAGCCGGTACGACCGGCGAGCGCAAGAATAGCCAGCGCATGACCGTTATCTTCGAGTTCCGCACTATCGTCATTGAGCACCCGAGCACCGCTTCGACGTACCCCCGCTGGAGCCGAGCTATCAGTGATACCAAAGGCGGTCACGGTTACCGAGATTTCAGTCGAGGCACCAAAATCACCGCCTGCAATGGTGCATTCTAGGGCGCCGTTTTCTACGCAGCCTTCGGTGATTCCGCGTGCAAAATCTTCCACCCACTCATAGGGTGTCTCAGCCGGTAGCGAGAGGGATACCAGCAGCGCGGCGGGTACAGCACCCATGGCGGCAATATCGGCAAGGTTCTGGGTGGCGGTCTTATAGCCAATATCGTAGCCTCCGGAGCCTAGAGAATAGTTGTCCATTTTCAGGAGCCAGGGGCTCATAAAATCTTGGTTGGCGGTGAGAGTATCAATGGTACTCACCCACGAAGCCGCACTGCCGTCAGCTCGTAGAACTGGCGCTAGCACGGCACAATCGTCTCCCGGACCCATCGCCATAATGGGCTCTTCTCCGCGATGTTCAAAGCGTTGCCTCACGCGCTCATTGTGGGCGGCAATAATGGGCATAAAGGAATCCAGAACAGCACTTTCGCCCATCGATCCCACGCTCGCCCCGTACTCAGAGGTAGAGGGCGCGGGCACAAGCTCGCCCCCGATAATCCTGGCAAATTGCGGGCGCGTCGGGGTAAGAGTGCTCTGATTCTGTTCCTGGTGCATAGTCCTATTATGCCCCTATCCTGGCTTGCACGCTCCCAGCGCATACCCCGTTATCCCCGGGCATACTACTATCCACGGGTATAGCAAAAGCGCCCGCGCAGGTTATGCGCGGACGCTTTAACTTTAGATACTAGCCTTCGTTCTTAGAACGAATGAAGAATCGGATAGCCAGAGCCACCAGAATCACAGCAACAGTCGAGAAGAAAATCAAGAAACCAACATTGGACAGGCCGGAGTCCTGAACTTCCTGAGACTTTTCCTTTGCTTCGGAGGCAGAGGAAGCAGCCTTGGAGGGCTGAGCGTTATTGGAGCTGCTCTTTGCCGCTGCGCTCGAGCTGGTGCCATTACGCGGGCTTGCGACCGTGCTGGACGAAGAGCTCGAGGAGTTCGGGGAGGAGCTTGAAGAGCTCGACGAAGAGGAACTCGAGGAAGAGCTAGAAGAGCCCGAGGAGTCCTCATCGCCCGAACGGGAGAGGTAACCCGCTACCCAGTCATCGGCGCCGGGAATGGCATCGCTGCTGGGGGTGCTTGCCGCAATACGACCCAGGGTGGTGCCGCCGGTCAGCAGAGGATTATCGTCATCAGTGGGGTCGGGGCTGGGGGTCGGCTGCGGAGTGGGATCCGGGGTAGCCGGTGCCGTGGGCTCAGGATTCGGGGTCGGTTCCGGAGTGGGAACCACCGGATTGGTGGGTTCCGGAGTCGGCTCGGGAGTAGGATCCGGGGTAGGTACCACCGGGTTGGTGGGTTCCGGGTTCGGAGTCGGGTTCACCGGCTTGGTGGGGTCCGGAGTCGGCTCGGGAGTAGGATCCGGGGTAGGCTGAGGAGTCGGATCCGGATTCACCGGGCTGGTGGGCTCGGGGGTGGGTTCCGGAGTCGGTGCCACGGTAGGCTGCTCAGTCGGCTGAGGATCCGGAGTCGGTGCCACGGTGGGCTCAGCGGTAGGCTGCTCGGTCGGCTGAGGATCCGGAGTCGGGTTCTCAGTGGGAGCTACGGTAGGCTGTGCAGTCGGTTCCGCGGTGGGCTGTTCGGTCGGTGCCACAGTGGGAGCCACAGTCGGCTCCGTAGTGGGTGCAACGGTGGGTACCGGGGGCACTACCGGCGCGCTGCTAGAAGCCGAGGCACTCGGGCTTGCGCTTGCCGAAGAAGATGCCGACGCCGATGCAGATGCGCTCGGGCTTGCACTTGCCGAAGAGCTTGCCGAGGCGCTTGCGCTCACCGATGCGGATGCGCTCGGGCTTGCGGTCTTCGAAGAGGAAGCGGAAGCCGATGCGCTGGGGCTTGCAGTAGCCGAAGAGCTTGCACTAGCAGTTGCAGATGCGGAAGCACTCGGGCTTGCGGTTGCCGAGGAAGATGCCGAGGAGCTTGCGCTAGTCGTAGAGCTCGGGAAGGGCGCTACGGAAGTGGTGGAAATACTCGGGTTAGCGCTGGCGCTAGCACTAGCCGAGGTGTCCGCAGTAGGCTGCGTGGCATTGGTCTGAGCGGTATTCGCAACAGAAGCAGCCACGGGCATAGCGGCAACGGTCAGTGCCGCTGCGGCAGCACGGGCCGTATTCATCTTAAGCTGTCGTTTTCCCAAGTTATTCCTACTTTATCGGGAGAGTGTTTCATGGTTGAGTTGTGCACCCTTGGGCACACATAGCTATCCTCTATCATAGCGAATCTATAGCCCCGTATATACCACCCTATGGCGACAGAGCAGAACGCAGAGCCTCTTTTATCTTCACCCCGTGCTTGAAGGTGAAAGATTGCGCCATCTAAATTGAAGTTCAACCTTCAAGCACTCTATGAAACTTATTTCAAGTACGCACAGGGATTTCTGCATATTATCTCAATAAACATGCATTGGTCGTACCAATATTTGGGGGATTTTAAGCTCAAAACACCACCAAATACCCTATATCAACCTCTAGAGAGTGATAGAAAGATTCGGGGCGAGTCTCACCTTTTCAGGTATTCAAGACTCCACCCCGAATCCCTCAAATGTGTTGAAAACAACACGTCATATAATGGCGATAGGCCTAGAGCTTACGGCGACGAACCACCAAAATGATACCCACCGCCAGGCTCAGTGCCGCAACACCCAGACCAATCACAATGCCATTGGCACCGGTCTTTGCCAGGGACTTGGACTCCTTCTGAGCTTCGCTCTTGGTCTCTTCCTTAGCATCGGTCTTAGACTCAGCCTTGGAATCTTCCTTTGCCTTATCGGGGCTCTGGTTAGCTTCGGGCTTATCAACCTTGGCGTCATCTGCCGTCTTGGTGGGAGTAGCGGTCACCGTGGGAGTAGCCGAGGCACTGGGGGCGGGGCTCTGCGTAGGATCGGGGCTCTGAGTCGGCGCGGGAGTACGCAGCGCCTCGGAGGTATCCACCTTCACGCCCTGCGGCAGCTGAGTCTTATTACTCAGGGTCGGGGTCACCTCGGTGACCTCGCAACTGCCGGCAGTCTCGGTCGCCTGGGCGTGAATCTCCACAATACCGCCGGAGTTGAACGGCACCTGGGCACCATTCTCGCCCTTGGGTTCACCGGTAGCAGCCGGCAGGTACTCACCCGTTGCCGGGTCAATGGTTGCGTAGCTAACGGTGTTCTGGGCGGTCACATCGCGCACGGTGGCAAAGACACCGCGGTCGGTGTAGATCAGATCGTTTACGCCGCTCTGACCCGCCTTGACAACCTTGACCACGCGGTTGAAACGGGTATCAATCACGCGAATCGTACCGTCGGCAAAGTCACCGGCGTAGAGCAGGTAACCATTTTCATCCAATGCCAGGGGCAGGGTCTGAGGACCAGCGCTGAGAGTCTCCTGGTATTCCATGCTCTTCAGATCGTAGACCAGCACGCCGGAGTTACCCTTGCTAACACCGGTTGCGCGGTCCATCTCGCCCTGGGCGGAGATGAAAATCTTGGAGGTATTGTGGTCCACCACCACATCGGAGGGGCGCAGCTGGGCGCCTTCGACCTGCTTGGGCAGCTTGAGGGTCTGCACAACTTCCAAGCTCTTGGTATCAATGACCTTGACCTCGCCCGAGTAGAGCAGGGGCACGTAGAGCTTGGAGTCCATGGAGTCCACGAACATATTCATTGCCGGATCGGGCTTGCCCTCGTAGGTGAACTCGAAGGCCTTCATAAAGCTGAAGGTGCCCGAGTCCAGCACGGTCACACCACCCAGGTGGGAGACGAAGGCGTGACCGCCCTTGCCGTCCAGGCGCACCTCACGCGGGTGGCTAATGGAGATGCCGCCGTCCATCTTGGGGAAGACCTGCTTGGGAGTGGTCCCGCTAATATCCAGCACGGTCAGCGAGTTCTGCATGGTATTGGTTACCCACAGCTTGCCGGCAAAATCGGAGGCAATGCCGTAGGGCGCCATAATCTGCTTGCCCTGCACGGTATCGGAGCCGCGCGGCATATAATCAGTCACGGGCATCAAAATGGTGGACTGGAACGCCTGAGCCGCGCCGGTGTGCGTATTCTGAGCGGCACCAGGACCGGGCTGGTATACACCAATACCGGCGGTCAGCACGGGCTGGCGACCGTTAGCAAAGGTGGTGTAAATATTCTGACCGTCGTAGGCGAGCTGGTATTCACCGGGGAAGCCGGTGAACTTTTGTGCCTGCACATCTACGATAGTGCAGCCGCTTGCCTGCGGGCTCAGGTGAGTGGGAGTATCGGGGGCTGCAAAGGTTGCGGGAACCGGAGCCAGTGCGCCAGCGATCAGGGTTGCACCGGCAAGTACAGCGCCGGCGCGAGTGCGGATTTTCGACATGGAAATAACCTCACCTTCATGGTAGCGATACGGCGGCTACACCGGGTGGGCTTCTCCGCCGCAACCTTGGACGGTACGTCCATTTGAGTTTGTCTACCCCGCCGACATCAAGGGAAAGGAAACTTTAAACTCAAACTTTAGGCTTTTGCTTACAGCCTAGCACTTTCCACAGCCTTTGTGCAGAGTTTGCGCAGGAAAACCCCAAATATGACGGTCAAAACGCCGAATGTGACGGTGGGCTGATAGTTCGCTGATAGTTGCCTGACAGGCAGCTGAATACTTTTCCCCTATCACTATCTTCTGAGCACACCCCAGCTACCGCAGCAGGGCATAGTCAAAGCCCCGCACGACTATCCGCACGGGGCTTTAGACCACACACCAATAATTTAGCGCAGACCCAGGGGGCGCTCCACAGCCAAGCTAATCAGCTCATCAATCAGCTCGCTATAGCTCAACCCGCCGTACTCCCACAGAGTCTTGTACATGGAAATCGGGGTGAAACCGGGCATCGTATTCACCTCGTTGATCAGCACACGCCCATCAGAAGTGTAGAAGAAATCGGCACGGCTCAAACCCTCACCATCCAGGGCAAGGAAAGCACGAACCGCCTGCTCACGCAGCTCATCCTGAACCTGCTGCGGCAAATCAGCCGGGCAGCGGGTTACGGCGTCGGTCTTCGAAACGTACTTGGCTTCAAAATCGTAGAATGCCTGCTCGCTCTGCTGAACCACTTCAATCTCGCCCGGGTACGATACGCGCGGCATCTGACCGTGGTGGCCATCCAGCACAGAGAGCTCAATCTCACGGCCGTCAATACCCTGTTCAATAATCACCTTCGGGTCAAAGGTGCGAGCCTCTTCAATCGCCGCCTGCAGCTGGGAGGGCTCATCCACCTTGGTAATACCGAAGGAGGAGCCGGCACGGGTGGGCTTAACAAACACCGGGTACTGCAAACGGTTCACGCGTTCCAGGGCTTCTTCACGATTGTGGCGCCACTGACGGTCGGTCACTACCTCGTAGGGGCCCACCTCCAGGCCGGCTGCTTCAAAAGCAAGCTTCATAAAGTGCTTATCCATGCCAATAGCCGAGGCAGTCACACCGCAACCCACATACTTCAAATCAGCCATTTCGAGCAGACCCTGCAGGGTGCCGTCTTCACCGAAGGGGCCGTGCAGCAGCGGGAACACCACGTCAATGGCAGAGCCCAGGCTCAGCTGCTGGTTCTCATCCACCAGACGCAAACGAGAATCCTGCGCACCCAGGGGCAGGAACACCTGCTGTCCCCCACCTTCAAAGGTGGCGTAGGCCTGATCGGCGTCCACCAGTTCGCGCAGCTGCTCTTCCGATGCCAGGTACCAGCGGCCGTCACGGGTGATGCCGATGATCACCACATCGTATTTGCTGCGGTCCAGGGCGCCGAGCACACCCACAGCGGTAATCAGCGAAATGGAATGTTCGGAGGATCGGCCGCCGGTCAGCAGCGCAATGGTGAGCTTGTCAGTCATAATGTCCTTGTGCAGATGGGCGCGCAATACAATGTGCTATTGATGCGTACGCTGTGAATGGTCTTGTGTTTCTAGATGTACAAGTATAAAGGCTCAAGAGCCCAGATACCTAGCGTGTAGTGAACACCGGGTATCCGGGCAGGTCAGCCGAGATTACTTCTCAGCGTGGGCTTAGTGACCTTCGCGTTTGAGGCTACGTCCCAGCAGCAGCGGAGCCAGCTGCTCCACGCTAATACGCTCGGTCAGCACGGCAACCACAGCCTCTACAATGGGCATTTCAATGCCGTGGCGGCGCGCCAGCTGAGCCAGTACGGGAGCGGATTTAATCGCCTCGGCAGTCTGAGACATATGCTCATGCAGCTGAGAGGGGCTAATACCGCTTGCCAGCAGACGACCGGCAGTATGGTTACGAGACAGGGGCGAGGAGCAGGTTGCAATCAGATCACCCATGCCCGCCAGACCGCTCAGGGTTGAGGGGATACCGCCCAGAGCCAGCGCCAGGCGGGTAGTTTCTGCAAGCCCGCGGGTCATCACCGATGCCTTGGAATTATCGCCGTAGTTCATACCCTCGCACATACCAACACACAGGGCAATCACGTTTTTGACCAGGCCGCCAATTTCTACACCGGTCACATCGGTACTGGTGTAGGGGCGGAAATAGCTGGCGGCGCAGTGAGCAGCCACCATCTCAGCCACAGGCAGGGTGCGAGCAGCCACCACGGAGGCGGTGGGCTCTTCACCCATAATTTCGGTGGCGAGGTTCGGACCGGAGAGCACGGTTACGCGGTGCGGAATATGACCAATACGGCGAATATCAGCACCGGCAAGGGCCATCGATTCTTCCATGGCCTCGGTAATTACCTGGGACATGCGCAGACCGGTACCCACTTCCAGGCCCTTCGCCAGGGAGACCAGAATAGCGTCCTGGGAGATAAAGCGGCCGTAGGTCAGCAGCTGTTCGCGCAGTACCTGGGAGGGCAGCGCCAGCACCACAATCTGAGCATCACGCAGACCCACGGGGGCGTCGGCAGTGAACTCAACATTGGCAGGCAGTGCAATACCCGGGAAATAGCGGTCATTGGTGCGGGTCTGCTCCGCCTGAGCCATAGCCTGGGCATCGCGACCAACCAGCACCACGCTGGTGTCACGATTGGCTTCGAGTGCAGCATCGGCAGCAATTTTGGCGAAAGCGGTACCCCAGCTACCGGCGCCGAGTACAGCGATCTTGTCAATGCGCTCGGGTAGGGTGTATTCAATAGCAGCCATAGACTACTCCCCTGCCTTGGGCTGAGCGGTATCACTCTCAGCTGCGGGCTCATAGCGGCGGGCGGAGGCATTCCACACACCCTGCGGCGCCTTTTCGCCGCGCAGCTCCTCCAGCAGGCGGGTCACCTCAGCCATCATGCTTTCGGTGACATCGCGCAGCTCGGCGCGAGTGTGCTTAGCCTCGGGGCGAGGGTCGGCAACCAGAGTACGAACATCCATAGGCTTACCGATCTTCACACGCACGGTCTTGCGCGGGAAGAGAGAGACCTTGCGGCGGTACTTCTGCTTGCCGTTCTCATCGTTGTAATACTCGTATCCCAGAATCTCCTGGTCACCCCAGTGAGCCATAGGAATTACGGGCACGCCGGTGCTCAGCGCCAGGCGAGCAGCACCGGTACGCGCCGGCATAGGCCAGTTACTTTCTTCGGTGGTGGTGGTGCCTTCGGGGAAGATCACCACGGCACCGCCGGCTGCCAGCACACCGCGGGCGGTATCCAGGGACTTACGGGCGTCCGCGGAGCCGCGCACCACGGGAATATGCGCCAGCTTGCGCATAATATAGCCCAGTACGGGCGCGTGGAAGAGAGAATCCTTCGCCAGGAATCGAGGCAGCGCACCCTTGATAAAGGGCGCGTAGCCAATGGTCACGGGGTCCAGCTCCGTGGTGTGGTTTGCCACCACAATATAGCTACCATTGGTGGGCAGATTTTCAATGCCCTCAAAGCGAACCTTACCAATGGTTGCGTACACCGGGCGCATCAGAGTGCCCAGCACCTTATAGAGGCGGTCACCGCCGGGGGTGGGGTGCAATTCGGGCAACTCTGGACGCTTAGCGGTGCTCATTAGGACTCCTGAACCTCGATTTCGATGGGCTTTTCTTCCTCAATCTTAGCGTTAGGTTCGGGTTTCTTGGATTCCTTACGCTCCAAAACCTCAAACTTTGCACCCAAATCCTGCAGCTTCTGCTCGAAAAGCTCGTAGCCGCGGGCAATCATCTCGGCACCGGAAACGGTGGAGGTACCCTGTGCAGCAAGAGCAGCAATAATATGCGAGAAGCCGCCGCGCAGATCGGGAACCTCAATATCATCGCCGTGCAGCTGGGTGGGGCCGTTGACCAGTGCGGAGTGAGCGTAGCCCTTGCCCTGGAAACGGCATGGTACGGTACCCATGCACTCGCGCAGCACCACAATATCGGCGCCCATCTGGCGGGTTGCTTCGGTGAAGGTGAAGCGATCCTCGTACACGGTCTCGTGCACAATGGAGGTGCCCTTTGCCTGGGTGAGTGCGATCAGCAGGGGCTGCTGCCAGTCGGTCATAAAGCCGGGGTGAACGTTGGTCTCGAAGACAACGGGCTTGAGCTCAGCCTCGGGATTTTCTACGGCCGGGTGTGCGAAACGGATACCGTTCTCGCGCACCTCGTAGATACCGCCGGCCTTGCGGAAAATATTCAGGTATTCGCGCAGGATGCTCTGGTCGGCGCCGCGCACGAAAATATCGCCGCGGGTTGCCAGGGCAGCCGAGGCCCAGGATGCAGATTCATTGCGGTCGGAGATAGCGAAGTGGTCGTAGCCCTTGAGCTCTTCCACGCCCTCAATCACAATGGTGCGGTTATCCTTGACGCTAATAATTGCACCCATCTTCTGCAGCACGTTAATCAGATCGAGGATTTCGGGCTCGATAGCTGCATTCTTCAGGGTGGTCTTGCCGGCTGCGCGCACAGCTACCAGCAGCACCTGCTCGGTGGCACCCACGGAGGGGTACTTCAGCTCAATTTCGGTGCCCTGCAGGCCGCCTTCGGGCACGCGCAGAGTGGTGCCGGTTTCGTCGTCCTTGGTGACTTCTGCGCCGAAAGAGCGCAGTGCATCCATATGGTAGTCAATGGGGCGGGAACCGATCTTGCAACCGCCCAGGTTGGGGATGCGTGCGGTGCCCAGGGTGTGCAGCAGCGGGCCGACCATCAGAATGGGAATACGGGAGTTGCCGCCGAAGAGCTGAATATCTTCCGCGTTCTTGTTTGCGGTTTCGATATTGTGGTTCGGGTAAAGGGTCAGCTCGCCGGCTTCCTTGTTGTATTCCACGCGCGCGCCGTGCAGCTCTGCCAGGGTGGTAATGATTTCCACGTCGCTAATATCGGGGACATTGCGCAGGATGGAGGGAGTGGTTCCGTGGAAGGCCGCGACCATTGCCTTGGGTACGAGGTTCTTAGCGCCTCGCACATGTACTTCACCAGTGAGCGGCACGCCGCCTTCGATGCGAAGCTTGCTGATATTTAGGGTCACGACTGACTCTCCTTGGACAAATCTTTGGTGGTAGTGCGCTCGGTAGGAACACAGACGGGCTTAACTATAGTTCTTTAAGCTGTGTCCATGCTGTGTGTTGTTTAAAGCGTGAAGTAGCGCATTTCTTATCTGCTCTTTATTTTACGGCGCAATTTACCCTATTCCAAACGCCCAAATGGCGCCCTGAGACCCGAAATTCTGGGGGTTACACCCGTGTACACCACTCAAATTTTTGAGAATTTATTCCAAATGTTTTGATGGGTGTATCACTTTTGAATGGTGTAAATGCGGTTTTTTCGCGTGATTTTCCGCGAAATGAGTCCACTATATGAGATGTTCGGTATATGATTAGCTTATGATTTCGCAGAACCCGCTTCACCCTCAGCGTACCGGCAAACAGCCGGACCCGACCACCGCACAACCCCCGGTAGCGCCCATTCCGCACCTGGCACCCGATCAGCAGGTGCTTGAAATTGAACCGCCCGTATCCTCCGGCGTGGGCGTACTGGATAAAGCGGTCGCTATTTTGGACGCTCTCGAAGCGGGTCCCATGAACCTCGCGCGCCTGGTGCGCACCACCGGTCTGGCGCGCCCGACCGTACACCGCCTGGCCGCCGCACTGGCGCACCACCGCCTGATTTCCCGCGATATGGAGGGAAATTTCGTCCTCGGCCCGCGCCTGGGTGAACTCTCCCTGGCAGCCGGTGAAGATGAACTGCTGGCAGCCAGTATTCCCGTGCTGGATTGGTTGCGTCTGCGCACCGGCGAATCCTCCCAGGTCTACCGCCGCCAGGGCGATTGGCGCGTATGCGTTGCCTCCGCCGAGCGTCCCGTGGGTCTGCGCGATACCATTCCGGTGGGTACCCAGATGTCCATGAAGGCAGGTAGCGCCGCACAGGTACTGCTGGCATGGGAAGACCAGGCGAAGTTGGTCGAGGGTCTAAATAACGCTTACTTTAGCGCTGCACAGCTGGCTATGGTTCGTCGCCTGGGTTGGGCTCAGTCGGTGGGCGAGCGCGAGCGTGGCACCGCCTCCGTCTCGGCTCCGGTGCGTAATACCTCGGGCAAGGTCATTGCCGCTATTTCTATTTCCGGTCCCATTGAGCGTATGACTCGCCAGCCCGGTCGCCTCTATTCCGAGGCTGTTCTGGAGGCTAGCCGCCGCCTGACTCTTATGCTGGCTCACGGTGTGGGTCGTAAAGACGCAGACAGCGCCTCCTAAGGCTGTTTTCTCCCCTTCTTAAGATAAAATGAGAGGATATCTCAGATCATGGTGGGATTTCACCGAGTCCCGCCGGCTGCAGTTTCTCTATTCTAGGGCATATCCGCAATAGCGTGTCTGTTTCCGAGCCATTATCTGAAGTCTCTGTACTCCCCGCCCCACACCGGGGGCATATGCGGATTTTTGTGCAGAGCGCCCCTGTCCCCTCTCTAAGGAGCCACCCGATGAGTTTATCCCGCCGAGCCTTATTTACCGGTACAGCCGGTGTGTGCGGTTCTGCTCTACTTGCTGCGTGTTCTTCCTCGCAGCCTACCCAGGTGCAGACGAGCATCACACCGAGCGTGAGCGTATCCTACGCTCCGGCGGAGAATCTCAAAGGCGATTTGATCTGGCATCAATTTGCCGCTGCGGGTGAAGAGAAGTGGGTGGAGGGACCCCAGGAGAATAGCTCGGCTCAGGCTGTTCCGGAGGGTCAGAATGCGAATCTGACCAAGAAGGCGACAAACACCCCCATTCCGGTTCCCCTGGAAACCATGTTTGTTCCGACCCCTCAGGCGTTGCGTCTATCCCTGGCGTACTACGCGGCGTGTATTAATTACGCGCGCATGACCGGCAATACTCAGCCTGCGGAGCAGATTCTTGCTGCCAATAATGATTATGGCTGGGAGCAGTTGCGCTCCTACGAAAAGATCTATAAGGACGGTCATTGGATTGTGGACGGTCAGTGGACCATTACCCTGACCGAGACCTCCCCGGTAAAGAATGAGAAGGGTCTTTTCGCCTGGGATTGCACGGTCAAGCAGGCTCAGGGCACTCTGGTGGATCCCAAGAGTAATACTCTGAAGCAAATGACTGACTTTGAGGCTAAGCAGTGGAAGAAGATCTACGCCCGTTGGGATGAGGATCAGAGCCGCTGGTGGGTGATTAGCCCCAAGGACTATGCTGAGGGGGAGCCCGTTCCTAAGCGTGAGGAAGAGCGAACCCAAAAACCGGCAAAACCGAATCCTTCGAGCACATTTACACCAAAAGTGACGGTTGTTCGCTAATCTTATAGAGGGTCTTCTCGCGTATACGCGTTAGAGCACATGGCGCGGCGAATATGACCCATCCGATAGATAGGGTCGAGGTACCTGACTTCCACCACCGTTTGCCCTCACTCTGCGCGACATTAAAAGTCGGCTGAGTATGAAGGCACGGTGCAGGGTGTCTCAGCACAGAAAGTTGTAGATATGGGTGATATTTTCTATCAGCCCGGCACGGGCGCTTCGAAACATAAACAGGTTTCGCGTCGCGCTCTGCTGGGTGGATCCCTCGGTGTAGCTGCCGCCTCTTTGTTGAGCGCCTGCGCACCGGGAGGCACTGCATCCCCCGCACCGGCGACCAGCGAGGCCGGTGTACAGAATTTCTATATCCCCGGCACTGAAGAGGGACCGGCAAAGAACGTCCCTCAGCCCATGATGCAGCCCAATGCGCAGTCCAAGTCTCTGCAGGGTGCGCGCGCCTTTTTGGAGTTTTGGATGAGCGCACAGAACTATCTGCTGCTCACCGGTGATTCCGCACCCTTTATTCAGGCAAACGCTGCACGCGAGGAGACCAAACGTTTTGCGGACGGTCTGAGCCGCATGTACCAGACCGGTAATATTTGGCTGATTTCTGAGAGCTCCGCTCCTCTAGACCTTTCTCTGGAGAAGACCGCCCCCTATGAGGGCCCGGAACCCAATTCTTATATTTGGCCCGCGCGCGTGACCATCAACCAGCAGGCCTATCTTTTCAATCGGGAGCACCCGGATAAGCCGGCGAAGCTCAGCTCCGTGGTGGCGAAGAATGTCAGCTATGTGTATCTGACCTATGTACAGAACCGCTGGATGGTTGAGACCACCGAGCTGCCCTCCGATTGGAAGCCCTCGAAGGTGGCTTCTTTCTAGATCTGCTGCCCCTATCGGCCGCTACCCTATATATCGATACATTAGCCCGGATAGACCCGCGTACCCGCTCTGAAGATATACTCTACGAGCCGGCGTGCGGAAGCTATCCGGGCTGAGGTATATCCGGCTACCTCTCGTCGGCTCTTCGGTTCGGCGGATCTGTGATTCTGCGATTCTGTGGCACCCTCACCCGGAATTGCCCCGAGTTATCCTGTGCCACTGTGGATCCCGATCAGGGGCATACAGAGCCGCAATATTGTAGGTCGATTCACTTTTTCCCCTGCACACAGCACCCAGTGTATTGTTACTCGCCTCACTATGTAGGTGTAATCGCCTCTTGTAACAATCTGACTTATTCGGCCTTTTCGCCCGAAAATCACCTCACGGCATGACCGTAGAAAAATTTCGCGGTACATTCGAAATAAGCCCGGGGTATCAGGTCATATTAACTACATGGCCCTCTTCTTACACGGTACCCCGGGTGTTCCCCACATCATTACTCAATGGAGAGTCTGATGTGGGCTACAATATCCTTCAGGGGGCACTCTCCCCGGCTCTTTCCGCTTGATATCAGGACTGCCCAACCCATTGAGCATCAGCTCTCGTACCAAGGATCGCCACTTTATGAATGCGCAGACAGCATCCACCCGCACCCGTTACACCCGTCGCACCGTACTCTATGCCGGAGGCAGCGCAGCCCTGGGTGCTCTTTTAGCTGCCTGCGCCCCCTCCGCGCCCTCTCCCGAACCTAGCCCCACCGCACCGGCTTCCCTGGGCGGCATGGTGACCCCTACCGGTTTTGCTACACCCTCCCCCGGCGCAGTCTACACCCCGGCAAATATTAACCACCCCGCCATTAATGTGCCTGTACCCAAGCTGGCAGCCAATGCCTCCGAGCAGAGCGCCGAGGGCTTCAAAGCAAACATTGAATACTTTGCGGCATCCCTGAACTACCTGCTCATTACCGGCTCCCTGAACTATGTGGCGGAGCTGAATCTGGGTGCCGACTATATGAATACCCTGACTCGCTTTGATGATGAGAGCGGATTCGCCGTGCAGCTGCAGGAGTGGTACGTATCCCCCAGCGCCACCATTACCCTCAATGGCGAGCGCCCCACGGTGCACAGCGAAACCTCCTATTCCTGGGATGCTCTGCAGCATGTGGATAAGGGCCCGCAGCTGGTGGGCGATAATGCGGTGATTGATATTCCCGAATCTGAGCGTCATCTGGAACAGAAGCTGCGTATTGAGGGTACCTATAAGGATAAGAAATGGTCCCTGCATGTGACTCCCCTGGAGGCTCCGGTCTCTTCTGCAGCCACCGCGAAGGCAACCGCCTCGGCGAGCGCATCCGCTAGTTCCTCTGCTAGTGCGCTTTCCTCTGCCAGCGCTTCTTAAGAGTCCATAGAGCCTGTCATAGCTGCGCGCGGAGCATGATTTTTAGCCTCGTGCCCGGTAGGATAGAACTATGTCTTTCTCCGACTCTTTATCGAAGACTTCCCCCACGCGCCGTGCGGCTCTGGTTGGCGCCTCTGCCTTGGGTTTGAGCGCTCTGCTGGCTGCCTGTGGTTCCTCTTCCCCCGCTCCGGGTCCTTCCGGCGGTGCTCTCTCGGGCTCCGGCGGCAATGCAAAGAACCCGAATAACTATAGTGATGACGGTCAGAATCACTCGGGTGAGACGCGATACACCCGATTTGATGATTCTGCGGGTATTTTTGAGCCCGGTACCCTGGAGCACCCGCCGCGCAATGCGCCCAAGCCGGTGACCAGCGATGCTATGGCTGAGAATAGCGTGAGTGGTTTCTACACCACCATCGCCTATTTTGCGGCGTCTATGGATTATCTGTTGAAAATGGCGGATACCGCACCCGTTTCTCAGGTGTCCCTGGCGGCCGGTGATGGCAATGCCAATACTGAGCTTGCCGAGGTGATTAAGCGCGATATTAGCGCCGGTAAGTGGTATATCTCCCCCAGTATGGTCTTTGATCTGAGCACCAGCCAGCCCTCAATCATGGCTGATGGTAATCTGCTCTGGCGCTCCACGGTGACTATTTCCTATGGTGAGAAGTCCGTGGTGGAGGGGGCTTTCCAGGAGGTTGCCGCCGAGCAGCGCGTGCTGACTCAGGGCTGCGAGTTCCGCGGCAAGTACTTGAAGGATGACAAGAAGTGGGAGCTGAATCTTGCCTATACTCAGGCGAGTGCCGGTGCGTCTGCTTCTGCCGCTCCGAGCTCTTCTGCTGAGTCTTCTGCGGGTGCTGGAGGCGCTACGGTTGATCCTCAGGCCTCCTATAGTGCCACTGCTTCCTAGTGAATTAAGAGGCTGGAAAGTGCTCTTTGAATAAGGTATGTGACGGGTTCGTATCGACCTGAGCGTATTTTCCTGCTACACTTGAAAACTTTACACCGAAAATTTTTCGTGCACACTATCCCAACCACAGGATTGAAAGGTTTCTACATGACTGCATATAATCGTCGCGCTGCACTGAGCGTGCTGGGCCTGGGTTCCCTGGGTCTGTTGGCTGCCTGCGGCTCCTCTAACTCCGAGTCCACCGCAGCCGCTTCCTCCGAAGCAAGCACCTCTGCAGCAAGCTCCAACAGCGCTAGCGCATCGGCAAGCACCAGCGCTTCTGCCTCGGCAAGCGCGAGTGCATCGGCGAGTGCAAACCAGTCCCCGCTGCCTAATGACGATAAGAACTACTCGGGTGTAGCTAAGCTGGAGAAGTTCGATAACCACGGCGAATACCAGGCTGCAAACGCTGAGCACCCGGCACAGAATGTTCCCACCCCGGTTCTGCCCGATTCCATGCACCAGAATAGCGTGGCTGGCTTCGCTTCCGCTCTAGCGTACTTTAGCGCGGCGGTGGATTACCTGCTCAAGACCGGTGATATGGAGTACCTGCGCAAGGTCAGCACCAATACCGAGACCCTGAACGCTCTGCAGAAGTACGCGGATCGCACCAAGGAAGGTATTGACCAGAAGAAGACCTGGTACGCCAACCCCACCGCTACCCTCACCATTAAGTCCGCTCAGCCGGTGCTGGCATCCGGTGCGTACAACTGGAGCGTTGACTTTGTGATTGATTTGGGTGAGAAGCTCTTTGCTAACGGTAAGGAACAGGAGACTCCCAAGGATAAGCGCTATGTGAATATGACCGGCGAGGCTGTTGGTCGCTATGTGAACAATATTTGGGATCTTCAGATGGACGTGAACTAGTCCCCTATAGCTTGATATAGATAGAGAGTGAAGGCGGTGCCCGGGAATCCGAGTGCCGCCTTCACTCTCTTGCTATACCCGCTTTCAGCTCCCTTGTATCGCAATGCCCATAGCACCCCAGGAGCTTTACATCCAGCGGTAATCCGCTAGCTGTGCTTTACGTTCTTCATAATGCTCCAGAGCGTACTCGTGAGCTTTTTTATAGGCTTCTCGTTCCCGTTCATATTTTGGGTTCTCCAAGAATGCTGTGATGTATGCATCGAGCAGGGAGGATATCTTCTGTTCCCAGTTGAGTTCCTGCCGGCAGTCCAACTCAACCCGAGCTATTGAAGGATCCGGCACTTCCTGAGCTCCCGGGTAGACATAGGCATACCCTTCGAGAATATCTCGTTTAAAGCTGATTCCAGCCCGATTATCTACACATGCCATGAGTTCTCGATCCAAGGCCTTAAAGTCTTTATCGGATCGTACTGAGCTTATATAACTTGTTCCCGCATATCCGGTACCGAGGGCATAGTAAAAGAGAGTTGAGGGATCACCAAAGATATACCTGGATACCTGTACCATGCAGCTAGATTCGGTACCAAGAGACTGACCGGTACTTCCAATAACTGGATGATCCATATCCCCATAGAGTGCCCAGTGATAGGCACTTGCTTGCTCTTGGGTATACCCATAAGCATAAAGCTCAGAGAAGTGTAATCCATAGCGCTGCAGGTAGCCCACTTGAAATCGCGTATCCTGAGAATAATCGGGGGTGCGCATCTCGGGCACATCCAGAAGAGTGTAATGACTCCGTACGGGTAGATGCACAGGCGTTTTGCTCACATAGTCTGCTCCTGAGGATTTCATACACAGTGTGAGGGCTTGCTGGATTAGATCCGTCATTTCTTCTGGATATTGCATCATAGAATTCATAATCTGCTGAGCCTGCGGGTTAGGGTGGGCTGCCGGCTGAATATCTATTTCCGGGGTGTATGAACTGGGAGATTCTGAGGGAATGCTTTTCCCAGATTTTGAACATCCCGTCAGAGAGACACAGAGAAGAAGAGCGCAAACTATAGAAAGAGCATATTTAATCTTTAAGAATTTTCTGTGCATTATTTTCACCCACAGATTTCAGCTCAGTAATTTTAGCAATCATGGATTGATTTTCTTCCAAAAACTTCGTGAGATAGGGAGCGCTTTCCTTGAGGATATACCCTTCATAATCTACTCGTTCACGACATTGAGCATCTGCAAGGGCAATACTATGATCACTAAAGTATTCACGCCGCGCCTTTTCAGGATAATCAATCTCCTTATCCGTCATCTCTTTCATACACACACTCCGCTGCTTGAGCATGCTATAAAATCCTGAGGACAGAGCAAAAGAGTTCATATAGGCGGTCGTTGCCCTCAGGGGGATGGTCTCCATAAAGACAGCGTCAATCTCAGAACCGTAGATTTTGGTGAGCCCCTGAACTATACACCCATCGCTATTATGGGTAGGTCCATTGGGATACCCGGCAATTCTAGTCCCAGATTCCCTACTATATAGAGCTTCGTGCTCTTCTGAGGTGAGATTCCCCTAACTCTCAGCCATACGCCGATAGTTTTCGCCAACGGGAAGATCATAGCCGTGAAGCCGAGCCTGCTCGACACTCAGCGGAGCCACAAGAATTTCAGAACGTATAGAGTAGAGGTTTTCTTGAACTGATTTATATCCAGGAAAACCTTTAGACGCCATACAATCTTGAATTGCCTTTTCTTTTGCCCTCAACACTGAGGAAGAAGAGGTGAAGAGCTCCGTTATTTTCTGATAGGCCTGAGGATCGGGATGATCACTCGGCTCTATAGAGTCAAAGGGCTCATGAATAATGAAAGAACCAGAGGAGTCCTTAGACCCATCCGGAACAGAGCAAGCTGCCAGCCCGCAACTCAGAGCGAGCATGAACGCACACAGGCAACGAGGATACTTCATCGTGTGTCTCCTTCCCCCAGGGATTCAAGTGATTAACGTTTCCACGTTTAGATCCACTCTACTCTTTCTGGCTAGAAATTTCAGGAAAATCATGTATTTAAGTGAAAATTTTTGAAGTACTTTACCGCAATAGGATAAATTTTTAGAGCTTTAGTGAATTTTCATGCATAGCCTTTATGGTTTTTGATACCATATAGATACAAGCGTGCCTACATCAGCCGTCCCTCGGACCACCTCCCAAGAGCATCAACGCTCCGCCCTTCAAAACGTCATATATTACCCGTATTACGAAATATGACGCTGGACTTTGAGAGCGTGCCGCAGCGGAGTACAGTGTCAAGAGTACTAACCCACTAATACTTCACAACTGCTAAGGATAACCACCATGGCAATCTACAACGACATTATTGAAACCATCGGTAACACTCCGATCGTTCGCCTCAACCGCCTGAGCAAGGACCTGCCCGGCACCGTCGCCCTCAAGCTCGAGTTCTACAACCCCGCAGGCAGCGTGAAGGATCGCATCGGCGCAGCAATTATCGACGCCGCAGAAAAGGCAGGCGCACTCAAGCCCGGCGGCACCATCGTTGAAGGAACCAGTGGCAACACCGGTATCGCCCTGGCACTGGTTGGCGCAGCACGCGGCTACCGCGTAATCCTGACCATGCCCGAGACCATGTCCGCAGAGCGTCGCGTGCTGCTGCGCGCCTACGGTGCAGAAATCGTACTGACCCCCGGCACCGACGGCATGAGCGGCGCCGTTGCCAAGGCAGAAGAAATCGTTGCAGAAACCCCCGGTGCAATCCTCGCATCCCAGTTCACCAACGAAGCAAACCCCCGCAAGCACTACGAGACCACCGGTCGCGAAATCTGGGAAGACACCGAAGGTAAGGTAGATATCTTCGTGGCAGGTATCGGCACCGGCGGTACCATCTCCGGCTCCGGCAAGTACCTGAAGGAACAGAACCCCAACATTAAGGTTGTTGCTGTAGAACCCAAGGAATCCCCGCTGCTCTCCGAGGGTCGCGTTGGTCCCCACAAGATCCAGGGTCTGGGCGCAAACTTCGTACCCGAAACCCTCGACCGCGGCATCTATGACGCCATCTCCCCCGTTGCCGGTGAGGACGCAATCCGCACCGCACGCGCACTGGCTGTAGAAGAAGGTATCCTCTCGGGTATCTCCGGCGGCGCAGCAACCTTTGCAGCTCTGGAAGAAGCAAAGAAGAGCGAGAACAAGGATAAGCTGATCGTTGCTATCGTTCCCGACTTCGGCGAGCGCTACGTCTCTACCGTTCTCTACGAAGATATCCGCGGCTAAGGCGTAACCGGATCATAGCATTACGCCCCGCGTTGTCCCCGCGCACTGCCCACCTTCCTCAGGAGGCAGCGCGCGAAGACAGCGGGGCGTTTGCTACGCCATACATCTAGGTATCCGGGCGCATACGCCGGCAGCATAGGCGCTAACCGAGCCAAGGCTGCACGCACCACGCCGTGCTACGATAATCGCCAAGCCCACAAAATACACTGAACCGAAAGAAGACCATGGGATTTTTCTCGACCCTGCGCGAAGACCTCAAAACGGTCCGCACCCACGACCCCGCAGCGCGAGGCACCGCCGAGATTATGATCAACTACTCCGGCATGCACGCCATCTGGTCCCATCGTCTCGCCCATAAGCTCTGGCAAAAAGACGAAACCAAGTCCCTGGCGCGCACCCTCTCCCAATTCACCCGCTTTTTGACCGGCGTGGAGATTCACCCCGGCGCAACCATTGGCCGCCGCTTCTTCATTGACCACGGCATGGGTATTGTAATTGGTGAAACCGCCGAAATCGGTGACGATGTGATGCTCTACCACGGCGTGACCCTGGGCGGTCGCTCCCTGGAGAAGGTCAAGCGCCACCCCACCATTGAAGATGGCGTGACCATTGGTGCCGGCGCCAAGGTGCTCGGCCCGGTAGTTATCGGTAAGGATAGCGCCATTGGTGCCAATGCCGTGGTGGTTCATGACCACCCGGAGGACTCCATTATTACCGGTATTCCCGCCAAGGCGCGCCCCCGCACCCCCGATAAGCACAAGCCTCTGGTGGATGCGGTGGAATATCTGATTGAATACTCCATCTAAAATATTTTTAGACACGCTAAAGCCCCGATAGCAAGCTATCGGGGCTTTATCCTATCTACCGTTCAGCCTTAGTGAACGTGAATATCGGCTGCGTTAACCTCAGAAAGATCGCCGCTCCACATGGTGTGGAATGCGCCCTCGGCGTCAATACGACCGTAGGTGTGAGCACCGAAGTAGTCACGCTGACCCTGAATCAGGGCAGCGGGCAGGCGGTCACGGCGCAGACCGTCGTAGTAAGACAGAGCCGATGCGAAGACCGGAACCGGAACACCCTCAGCGGTAGCCTTCGCCACCACGCGGCGCCAGGAGGGAACCAGCTCTTCCATCAGGGAGGTGAACTGCGGAGCCAGCAGCATATTCACCGGGCTCTGGTCCTTGTACGCTGCCATAATGTCATCCAGCAGCTCGGCGCGGATAATGCAGCCCGCACGCCACAGGGAGGCAATGGTATCCAGCTTCAGATCCCAACCATACTCCTCGCCACCGCGAGCAATCAGGTCCAGACCCTGAGCATAAGCAACCAGCTTGGAGGCAAAGAGCGCACGGCGCACATCCTCAACGAACTCCGGGTCGCCAGCAGCAATACCGGTGGTTGCAATCAGACCTGCGGGCAGCTGCTCCTGAGCCTGCTGACGAGCAGCCGGGTTAGAGGAAGACAGAGCGCGAGCGAATACGGACTCAGCAATAGCGGTCACGGGCGAGCCCAGAGCCAGACCAGCCTGAGCGGTCCACAGGCCGGTACCCTTCTGACCAGCCTGGTCCAGAATTACGTCCACCAGGGGCTTGCCGGTCTTAGCGTCCACCTGAGCCAGCACCTTGGAGGTGATTTCAATCAGGTAAGAATCCAGCTCGGTTTCATTCCACTGAGCGAAAATCTGAGCCTGATCGGCCGGCTCAATACCTGCGATGGAGCGCAGAATATCGTAGGCTTCGCCAATAACCTGCATATCGGCGTACTCAATGCCGTTGTGGACCATCTTCACGAAGTGACCCGCACCGTCGGTGGAGATCCATGCGCAGCAGGGAGCACCATCCTGAGGAGCCTTTGCGGAGATCTTCTCCAGCAGCGGGCCAACGTGCTGATAGGATTCAGCGGAACCGCCGGGCATAATGGAGGGGCCCCACAGAGCGCCCTCTTCACCGCCGGAAACGCCCACGCCCACAAAGTGCAGGCCCTTTTCAGCCAGGGCGCGCTCGCGGCGAATGGTGTCGGGGAAGTGCGAATTACCGCCGTCAATAATAATGTCGCCCTCATCCAGCAGGGGTTCGAGCTGCTCGATCACGGCGTCAACGGGAGCACCCGCCTTGACCATGACCAGGATGCGGCGGGGGCTCTCCAGGGAGTCCACGAGCTCCTGCAGGCTCTCGGTGCGGATGAAGTCACCCTCGGAGCCGTGCTCTGCCAGCAGAGCGTCAGTCTTTTCTACAGAACGGTTGTGCAATGCAACGGTGTAGCCATTACGTGCCAGGTTGCGGGCGAGGTTTGCGCCCATCACGGCAAGGCCGGTTACACCAATCTGTGCCTTCTTAGTTTCAGTCATATATATAGGGTACGCTTTTCTACCCGCCAGCGTGGAATTTTGTGGTCGATGTATCGTCTGGCGAAAGGCACTCCCCCGCTCCGAGCGCAGATTGTGCAGGTTATGCGGATTCTTGCAGGAGAAGCACCGGAGCACAACAAAAAAACCCGCTAGGTGAAAACCTAGCGGGTTAGTGGTGGGTCCTACCGGGATCGAACCGATGACATCCACGGTGTAAACGTGGCGCTCTACCAGCTGAGCTAAAGACCCATTTCGTTTTCTCCTTGACCGGAGCAACAAGTAATACTATACGGCAGTTCAAGGGGGCGCGCAACTCGAAAAGCAGTGTTTTGAGTCACATGCATATGCACACCTGGCTCACATAGTGCGAAACACCCATAAATTTACGCAAAGGTGCAAACTAAGCGTTGATTTAGGACTAAAATAGTAAAGACACTTAAGAGTGGCTGCGGCACACCCGGCACGACCGACACTGCACCGCAATCACCCTTTGGCAACAGCAAGACGCCGACTCACGCGAACACCATTGCACCGGCGCCTTCAACCACAACAAAGAGAGGTTGAATAGTTTGGGTAACGCAACTCCGAACGAACACTCCCTGAGCACTCTCCTCGATGGCCTGAAGGACATCGACGCTGAGGAGACCCAGGAATGGGCTGAATCCCTCGAGGATCTCATCAAGACCCACGGCACCGAGCGTGCCGAATACATCCTGCGCGCACTGACCAAGGCAGCAGGCGAGCAGGGCGTATCCGTTCCTACTCTGATCAAGACCGACTACATCAACACCATCCCGGCAGATCAGCAGCCCGAGTACCCCGGCGACGAAGAGCTCGAGCGTCAGTACCGCGCATGGATCCGCTGGAACGCAGCCATCATGGTTCAGCGTGCACAGAAGAAGGGCATCGGCGTTGGCGGTCACATCTCCACCTACGCAGGTATTGCTGACCTGTACGAAATGGGTTACAACCACTTCTTCCGCGGCCGCAACCACCCCGGCGGTGGCGACCAGGTCTTCTTCCAGGGTCACGCATCCCCCGGTAACTACGCACGTGCATTCGTCGAAGGCCGCCTGACCGAAGAGCAGATGGACGGCTTCCGCCAGGAGAAGACCAAGGGCGAGAACGGCATCCCCTCCTACCCGCACCCCCGCTGCCTGCCCGAATTCTGGCAGTTCCCGACCGTGTCCATGGGTATCGGTCCGCTGAACGCAATCCACCAGGCATCCTTCAACCGCTACCTGCACAACCGCGGCATCAAGGACACCTCCGAGCAGCACGTCTGGGCATTCCTGGGCGACGGCGAAATGGACGAGCCCGAATCGCGCGGCGCACTGCAGCTGGCAGCAAACGAAAAGCTGGACAACCTGACCTTCGTTGTTAACTGCAACCTGCAGCGCCTGGACGGCCCCGTGCGCGGTAACAGCAAGATCGTGCAGGAGCTGGAAGCATTCTTCCTCGGCGCTGGCTGGCACGTCATCAAGGTTCTGTGGGGTTCCGAGTGGGACGCACTGCTGGAGAAGGACAAGTCCGGCAAGCTCGTCCAGCTGCTGAACGAAACCCTCGACGGTGACTACCAGACCTTCCGCGGTGAAGACGGCGGCTACATCCGCGAGCACTTCTTCGGCAAGTACCCCGAGACCAAGGAACTCGTCGCCGACATGACCGACGACGAGATCTGGGCACTGCGCCGTGGCGCACACGACGACAAGAAGATCTACGCGGCATACAAGGAAGCTCTGGAGACCAAGGGTCAGCCCACCGTAATCCTCGCACAGTCCGTCAAGGGTCGCGAGCTGGGCCCCGCATTCGAGTCCCGTAACTCCACCCACCAGATGAAGAAGTTCACCATGGAAGCACTCAAGGGCTTCCGTGACCACCTGGGTATCCCCGTCTCCGACGAGGAACTCGAGAAGGACCTCTACAACCCGCCGTACTACCTGCCCGAGGCAAACCACCCGGCACTGCAGTACATGCACGCACGCCGTGCAGAGCTCGGCGGCGCAATCCCCGCACGCCCCAACACCCAGCCGGTCATCGACCTGCCGGACGACAAGGCATACGCGGGCGCAATGAAGGGCTCCGGCAAGCAGCTGGCAGCATCCACCATGGCATTCGTGCGTCTGATGAAGGACCTCATGCGTGTCAAGGGCTTCGGCCACCGCATCGTGCCCATCGTCCCCGACGAAGCACGTACCTTCGGTATGGACTCCTTCTTCCCCTCCGCAAAGCTGTACAACCCCAACGGCCAGAACTACGTGCCCGTTGACCGTGCCCTGATGCTCTCCTACACCGAGTCTGCAGCAGGTCAGATCATTCACGTGGGTATTAACGAAGCAGGCGCAACCGCAGCATTCACCGCTGTTGGTTCCTCCTTCGACACCCACGGCGAGCCCATGATCCCGATCTACATCTTCTACTCGATGTTCGGTTTCCAGCGTACCGGCGACGCATTCTGGGCAGCAGGCGACCAGCTGGTTCGCGGCTTCATCATCGGCGGTACCGCAGGCCGCACCACCCTCTCCGGTGAAGGTCTGCAGCACATGGACGGTCACTCGCCGCTCATTGCAGCGACCAACCCCGCTATCAAGAGCTACGACCCGGCATACGGCTACGAAATTGGCCACATCGTCAAGCGCGGTATCGAGCAGATGTACGGCAACCTGGATGAAGACCACGATGTCATGTACTACCTGACCGTGTACAACGAGCCCATCCACCAGCCCAAGGAACCCGAGAACCTGGACGTCGAAGGCGTCATCAAGGGTATCTACAAGCTGCAGGACTCCACCGTTGCAGGCCCCAAGGCACAGCTGCTGGCATCCGGTATCGCTGTCCCCTGGGCTCTGGAAGCACAGCGCCTGCTGGCTGAGGACTGGGGCGTATCCGCAGACGTATGGTCTGTCACCTCCTGGGTTGAACTGGCTCGCGACGGCGTGGCGGCTGAGGAAGAGGAACTCCTTAACCCCGGCAAGCCCGCACGCCTGCCCTACCTGACCCAGAAGCTGGCAGGTGCAGAAGGCCCGGTTATCGCAACCAGCGACTTCGCATCCGATTTGCAGAACATGATCCGTCCCTTCGTGCCCGGCGACTTCGCAGCACTGGGCGCAGACGGCTTCGGCTTCGCAGACACCCGCCCCGGCGCACGCCGCTTCTTCCACATCGATGCAGAGTCCCTCGTGGTACGCACCCTGCAGATGCTGGCAAAGCAGGGCAAGGTATCTGCTGATCTGGCTGCACAGGCATTCGCAAAGTACGACCTGGCAAATGTCAACGCTGGTCGCACCGGTAGCGACGCTGAGTAATACACTCTAGTCGTTATAGGCGATAGCTAAGCTATAGGGGTTGTCTCATATGAGACAACCCCTATAGTTATATGCTTTTGAGTTTTGAGGCGGGGCTAGAGTTTTTGAGTCGGGGTCGCGGTTCGAGAGAAGGGCATTTGCGCACGACCTGTGCCTTTGCGCTGGGGCGCGAAGCCCCAGCTAATAGCGCTCAACCTTTCTCTCTCCTGCTCCGGTTTCTGAAGCTTTGAGTTCCGGCGGCACAACTTGCTTGCGTTCTACAGCTTACGCATGCGGGTGTTGACAGACTGTGAGCGTAGATAGTGTCTATTGAGTCATGTAATACAGCACTCAATAGACACTTAGAGCGCTCACAGTCTGTCACACAGTGTCATCCCATGCGGGTCAATCCCAACGATGAACCCGAAAACGGATTAGCCCCAGATAGATGAAACGATCTGAGGAACAAATGAATCATTGACCATGCCAGTGTGGCTAGCTTCAGAAATGTTCACAACCTCAAGATCCGAACAATGAGCAGACCACCCGGAAGCATCCAAATAGGGCTGATCCTCATGGACAGCGGCAACCATTATCACCGGGCCATCATAGTAGCGATGAGACGCACCGCGTAGCAGAGCAGGAGAAGCCTGCATAGCCGCAAAAGTCACGCCCAGCGCATCCTCACCCAAATAACCCAGAGCCGAACCAATAGCTTTCAAACGCTCAAGAACCGTGGGTAGGTCAAGCACTTCTTCCGGGTCGGGCTCGGGCAGACCCGCCATGCGCAGCAGAGCACGATAGCTCTCCTGCTCATCCGGCGCGGGAACATCCGCCCACTGCTCAGCCGGGTAGCCGTCCAAAACCACCACGCGCTCAATCTCAACGCCCGCCTCACGCAGCAGAGCCGCGGTCTGAACACTGGCGGTACCGCCCACAGACCAACCCATGAGCTGAACACGAGCCGGCAGCTGTTTCTCTTCAAGCACACCCAGAATCAGGGACAGGAAATAGCGCGCCAGCTCATCCAAGCTTGCGGGCATACTCGCAGATTCATCGCTAAAAGGCGCCAGCTGTAGGGTATATATCGCCTGATTCGACGGTAGCGCAGCAGCATAAGGCGCGTAGGACCAGCCCAAACCACCCGCCGGAGGCAGAATAAACAGGGGTGCGGGAGCATCCGGCTCCGGGCTCTCGGGCACACGGCGCAGAGGCAGCACCGGCAGGAACTCAGCACCGCTATTCTCCCCCAGGGACTCAGCCAGCTCAGCCACCGAAGGGTAGGCAAAAAGCGCACCAATAGAGACCGTAATGCCCAGCTGCTCCTCAATGGACGCAATCACATTCAGCGCGCTCATAGACGAGCCACCAAAGGCAAAGAAATCATCGTGCACACCCACACGCTCCACCCCCAGGGCAGAGGCGAAAATAGCCGCCAGCTGCTGCTGCAGCAAATCCTGCGGGCCGTCTTCACCGGTAGAGACCGCGAAATCGTGGCGCGCCAGCAGCTTACGATCCGCCTTGCCGCTGGTACCCACCGGGAAAGTATGCACCGCGTGCCAGAGGGTCGGCACCATATACTCCGGCAGGCTCGCCTGAGCGTGAGCCCGAGCCGACTCAATAATCTGCGCCTGCTCTTCTTCGCTCTCGGTGCCGGTCTCCAGGAAAGCGGCGAGCGCCGGGGCGCGATGACCCTCCGGGCCGGTGTAGAGCATAGCCACGGCACCGCTCACATGCTCGGAGTCGGTCAGGGTCGCTTCAATATCGCCCAATTCCAGGCGCTGGCCGTTGAGTTTGACCTGCGAGTCGGCGCGGCCGCGGTAGAGAATCACGCCGCGCACGCCATAGGGTGCGCTCTCATCGGGTAGCAGCTCCCAGGTGGCAAGGTCGCCGGTGCGGTAGACACGCATGCCGTTGGCGGCGTCTTCACCGAAAGCGGCGGCGGTGGCTTCGGGGTTGTTCTTATAGCCACGTGCCAACTGAACACCGCTCAGGTAGAGCTCGCCCAGCACACCGGCGGGCACGGGACGTCCCGCCTTATCCAGGATAAAAGTACCGGTATTCCACACGGGTTCACCAATGGGTACCTGCTCACGTTCGGGATCCTCAGAGCTATCCCAGAATGTGACATCCACGGCTGCCTCGGTGGGGCCGTAGAGGTTCAAAATCCACACACCCAGGGCGCGGTGAGCCTCCAGAATCTGTTCGCGGTGCAGCGCCTCACCCGAGCAGACCAGGTACTTCAGGTGTTTATCGTTTTCGCCCTCACCGTAGCCGACTTCGCGCAGAATACGGGCAGCACTCGGGGAGGAAAGGAATGCGGTGAGCATAGTGGGCACAAAGTGCAGGCAGTCCACGCCCTGCTCGGCGATAACGCGCGCCAGGTAGGCGGGGTCGCGGTGCCCCTCGGGCGCGGCAATGACCACACTTGCGCCTTCCTGTAGCGGCCAGTAGAGCTCCCAGACGTGCACATCAAAGGAAATAGCGGTCTTGTGTAGAACCTTATCCCCCGCAGCGATCGGGATCTGGTGCTGCTGCCAGCGCAGACGGTTATCGATCGCGCGGTGGCTAATGGCAACGCCCTTGGGGCGGCCGGTGGAGCCGGAGGTGAAGAGAATATAGGCATCAGACTCCAGGTCGGTATCCAGACCGGGCAGGTACTCGCGGGCGGGTACCTCGGATTCGCTCAGCATTTGAGCAGTATTAATGGGAGGCAGCTGAATCTGCGGCAGTTGAGCGTAGAGTTCAGGCTGCTCGGGAGCAAGCTCGCTCGCACCCAGGGGCGCCAAACCGGGTCCGTGAATGAGGGCGGCAGCACCGGCGTCTTCAAGCATGACACCAATACGTTCGGCGGGCAGTTCGGGTAGCACGGGTACATAGGTGGCACCGGCGTAGAGCAGGGCGTAGAGCGCCACATATTGTTCAATGCCGCGCTCCACGCGCAGACCCACCGCCTGGCCGGGGCGTACACCGGCACCAATGAGTTCAGCGGCGAGCGCGCGGGCACGATAATCCAGCTGAACATAGCTCAATTCCTGACTGAAATCATAAGCCTGAGGATCCTCAGGAGTCAGACCAAAGGAACCGTCAGCACGTCGCGCGGGAGCCGCTGCACGCAGAGCAATCTGCTCGGGGTGGCGCTGAACCGCCGCAATAAAACGCTGCAGCAGGCTCTGATACTCCACCGGATGCTCGGGAGCATTAAAGCTATCGAGCACCGCCAGCTCAGCATCGGTCGCGGTGGAGAGTGCCTCAAGAGGTAGGTTGTGCTCCAGGGCGATAGCCCATTTGCGGAACCAATCCGCCAGATGGCTGGCGTGGGCGCGCAGAATCTCGGGCGAGTAGAGTGCGGGGTTCGCGTCGATTTCCAGGGCAATGGGGTTACCGCGACCGGGCATACCGCGCAGGGTCACGGTCATATCGGGCACGGGACCGGCGGAAATATTATGAATGCGCGCACTCACGGGAGGTTCGGGGCGCTTACCCGCTGCGCGTTCCTCAGCACTCAGGGGCGCCGGGGTGCTGATCGGCAGCACGGCGTCGAAGGGAACCACATTAATCTGGGCACCGAAGAGGCGCGCATCATTGGCCCGGGCTGCACGTTCGAGGTCTTCCTGGCGTGCCGCCGGGTGCTGAGCGTTGCGCTCAAAGTCCTGTTTGACGCGCTCAATGGCATGTTCCAGAGAGCCAATGGAGGGCACCTGAACCGGCAGCACATTCACAGCGGTGCAGGCAGTTTGCGCGCTCATTTTAGCCAGTTCGCGGGTTGTAGCCTCCGCGGTGGGCGGCAGCATGCGGTTCATCTGCGGCACACCGAATGCCGCCGACTCACGGTTGGCAATACGCGCTAGGAAGGAACCCACGACAGCGGTGGCAAGGTGCGGCCAGGAGGCGCCTTTTTCCTTTGCGGCTGCCAGCAGGCGCGTCTGCAGTTCCACGGGTACAGCAAGGCTCACACGGAGGGCTGCCGGGGATGCCTCTGCGGTGCGACCTGCCAGAGAAGAATCGGGTTCTTCGAGCACATGCGCGTTCTCTTCGCTGAGCCAAAAGTCCAGGTCGGCCTCACGTGCTGCTGCGGCAGCCTCATCAGCTGCAATCAGCTGCGCAACACCGGGGCGAGCCGCCGGGGGCACATCGTGACCGGCATCAAGGGTGCGGTAGATCGCCGCAATACGGGATAGACCGTTAAAGGCAGCGAAACCATCAGCTACCACATGGGACATAGAGTGGTAGAGCCAGATTTTACCGGCGTAGCGAGTGTAGGCACTACGCAGAGTCACGCCCTTATCAGTGTTCAACGGTTCAGCAAGCAGAGCACGCGCCCAGCTGAGCACCGTCTCGGGAAGGGTAGCTTCTCCCCCGCTTCTCTGTGCTTCATCAGAGTCGAAACCTTCCAGGGAGTACTCTTCGAGTACCTGCACAGCGCTCAAAAATTCCTCAACGGAAAGCACTTGCTGCTCGGCACGACCTGCATGCACGCGGGTCCGCACACGCACGCCCTCATTCTCCGCATAGAATTGCTCCAGGGCACGGCGCAGCAGCTGCATATCGGTGTTAGCGGGCAGCTCGAGCACCTCGGCGGTGTTATAGCGCGGATTCTCGGGAGCCATAACGGCGGCAAGGTAAATGCCTCGCGCGGAAGAACTCAGCGGAAGCCAGGGGGAATCGGTGTGCATATCCATCCTTGGAAAAGCTAAACGGGGATATAGTTCGGAGAGTACAGACAGAGAGCTAGACCCCGCACCCCGGTACAGGCTCGGGGCGCAGGGTCTTATCTACGGTTTAGGCGCGGGACGCCAGGAATTCCACGGTCGGGTTTTCAACCAGCTCGGTAAATTCCACCACAATACCGGCAGCAACCAGATCATCCAGCAGAGCAAAAGCACCCATGGAATCCAGACCCAGGCTGAACAAATCGGTAGTGGGCTGGTCAAAAGCTGCCTGCAGAGAATCTTCTTCCTTCAGGTAGCTTGCCAGGATCGGGCGCAGAGTCTCGGTAGCGGACATTATTCTCTCTTTTCTATCGGAATCTTAGGTAGATGTCTTAGGAAGCGAGCATATCGGCAAGCAGCGCACGCAGCTCGCGACGAGAAATCTTACCCACATTGGTGGTGGGCAGCTCATCCATCACCTCAACACGCTCAGGAATCTTGAAATCAGCAAGCTGAGCGGCGGTAAAGTACTCGTGCATGGTGCGGCGCGGATTCTCACCGAAGGAGGCGCCGGGCTTGGGCACCAGCACCAGAGCCACACGCTCACCCACGGTCTCATCGGGCAGACCCAGAACCACAGCGTCAAAAACATCCGGGTGAGCCAGGGCGATGTCCTCAATCTCATCCACGGCGATCTTTTCACCATTGCGGTTAATCTGATCCTTGGCGCGACCGGTCACCTCCAAGTTCGGGCCGTTCCAGCGCACAATATCGCCGGTGCGGTAGAAGCCGTCCTCGGTAAAGCCAAAGCGGTTCGCGTTCTCTTCCAGGTAGTAGCCGCGAATAGTGTAGGGGCCGCGAGTGAGCAAATGGCCGCTCTCGCCACGCGCCACGGGCTGATCATTATCGTCCACAATCAGCACCTCATCATCGGGGCTAATGGGGCGACCCTGAGTGTTGAACTGCAGATAGGGGTCGTCCTCGCGGCGGGTATAGTTCACCAAGCCCTCAGCCATGCCAAAGACCTGCTGAATATCAACCTTCAGGGTCTGAGCGATAGTGCCCGCAACTGCCGGAGACAGCTTGGAGCCGCCCACCTGCAGGGTGCGCAGGGAAGGGAGCTCTACCAGGTTACGCTCGGCAGAAGCAGCCCATGCCTGAGCCAGAGGAGGCACCAGAGCGGTAAAAGTCACGCCCTCCATCTGAATCAGACGGAATGCGGTCTGCGGGGAAGGATCACCGGCGAACACCATCTTGGCACTGGCGCACATAGCACCCAGAATACCCGGGGAGCTCATGGTGAAATTATGCGCCGCGGGCAGCACAATCAGCATGGTGGTATTGGCGTGAATACGGCAAATATCCACCGAACCGCGCACCGAATACAGATACGCCGCGTGGGTGCGAGGGATCAGCTTGGACACACCGGTGGTGCCACCCGATAGCTGCAGGAATGCCACCTGCTCGCTAGCGCGAGTGGAGTCGGTGTTCTGAATAACGCCAGGCATAAAGGGCTCAGCGAGCTCTTCTTCACTCAGCGGCTGCAGGGGCACGGAAGCGTCAATACCCACCGGAGGCGCCACCTCACCCGCAGCGCTGAGAGTCTCAACGAGATCTTCATGCAGCTGACTAAAGTTCGTACCGGTAGCCTTGGAAGAGTAAATATGGGCGGCAGCGTCGGTACGGGTTGCAAAATGCGAGAGCTCGTTCAGGCGGTGCTGAGGCAGGCAGAAAACCGGCAGGGCGCTCGCCCAGAAGGTACCCAGCAGGTACACCAGATACTCGGCAATATTAGGCAGCTGCAGCAGCACGCGATCGCCGGGCTGCACGCCCGCCTCAATCAGGCGCTTGGCGGCGGCGCGACCGGCTGCCTCCAGCTCACCGTAGGAGTAGCGCACCTGTACGGGCTTGCCCGTCTCATCCAGCACGGCGTGGGAGAGAGCAACCAGCGCCGGGAAGTGGGGCTTGGCGCGGCAGGCATCCAACAGGAATTCGGGGATGGTCTGGTCAACCCAGTAGCCGGCTTCGCGGTACTTAGCGGCGAACTCTTCGGGAATCAGGGGCGTGGGAGCCAGGGGGCTGCGCTCTACGTATGCGGGGGCGTCGGTCATTGAATCCTCTATCTTTTCTCTCTGCTACGAGTATCTAGTCTCCATTATGCCAGAGACCACATAGATGCAAAACGACGGAAGTGCATGTGTCTCGCATCTACTGAGCTATAGCAGATATAAGCTTTTCTACAGGCTCGCTAGGTGTCTTCAAAAGGCTCAGGGTTATTTAGCTCCGCGCGGGCAAAATACGCTCCAATGCCGGAACAATAGCACCACGCCAGCAGGCATAATCATGACCGCCGTTAAAGACCGTATAGCTAATATCCGCATTACTTTCACGCAGCTGGTCAATAAAACGCTCATGCGGCTCGGTCAAAATCCATTCCTGCTGACCGACCTCAATATCCAGGCTCAGGTGGTTTAGACGGTGCAGTTCATCGGCTTCCTTAAGCTCATTCAGACGCTCAAAAGCAACATCCTGCCAGAGGGAAGAAGACTGTGCAAAGGCACCGCCGAAAGACTCCGGGCGGCTGAGCACAGCCAGCAGAGCAGAAAGACCACCCAGAGACTGACCGATGAGGAAAATACGCTCACTGGGCGGAGTTACACCGTGCTCTGCAGCCAACCAGGGCAGAGCCTGATCCGCAAGGTAGGCACCAATGGGGTTCGATCCGTCCAGTTCCTTCCAGCGGCGCTCGCGACCACCCGAATCCATAAAGAGAGCGTTGAAGGCGGGCAGACGGGATGCATCGTGCGCGCGCTGCAGGGTTTCCAGCAGACCCAGGCGCAGCCACGCCTCACCGTCAAAGAAAATCACCAGGGGCGCATCCGGCGCGGGCTCGCCCACGCGCTGAATGCTCACGGGGTGCTGCTCGGGAGCCATATGCCACTCGTACTCGGGCAGCTGATCCAGCTCGTGCATTTCCAGCACGAACTCGTGCACGGGGGCGTGCTCCAGCTGAACCACGCTCATATGGTGACCCAGGCGGTTCTTCATTTCCAGGGGGTTGTGCACATCGTACAGGCCGGTGTCGAGCACGCGGCGCAACTGCACCTGATCGCGATCATTCAGCCAAGGCGGAGTGCCGCCGGGCAGCGCCGGAACAAAGCAATAGGAGGCGCGCCAAGTGGTTTCCATCTGGAAGCTCAGATGCCACCAATCGGTGCCCTCAATACGCTCCATGAGCGAGCGCCCCAGATCCTTTTCGTCGGTAATGCGATTGACGAACAGCAGTACCTGCTGAGCCTCGCCATTGCGGTAGAGGAAGGTAACAATACGCTCGGAGTCCAGCTCATTGCCCTGCTCATCACGAGCCACCTGGACAATGGGGGTGCCCTCGGAGATCAGATCTTCAATGCGGGCGGTAAGCTCCTGCGGGTTCACGGCGCTTTCAATCAGCTCGTGTATCAGGGGCGATTCCACGCGCGGGGTGGGCGTGGGACGAGGAGTTTTCGGAGGAGTGCGACGCAAACACGCAGCGTATTCCGCCGGGGTCAGTCCGGGAGGGCAATCTCCCTCGGCTCGGCGAATAACTTCGTCCAGGGCATGCTGAACATCGAGCTGCTGCGGGTTTACTTCAGTGGACATAACCCATTCCTTCCATCAGCTGCATTAGCTTTGAAAAATCTACTCTTCTAAGGTACCACTGAGTGTGGTATGAGCATAACGTTATACAGCTTAGAGCTTAGACACGTTGTATCGTGTAGTGACTCGCAGGGGCTTCAATATTTTTCGAGCACGGGGTACATAGTGAAAAGAGAGAGGCGTGTGACTCGTATCCTCTCCCCTCTTTAGCACCTCGTTAGCACCTATATCTAGTGGCGTTTTAAATACCTCGTGAGTCCACGCTCTTATAGAGATACTCCCCGTATTCCTCTCGCGAGAAAAATACGGGGAGTATCTCTAACACCGGCTACAAGCGACACTAGGCAGAAGCGGCAGCCTCGGCACGAGCGGCACTAATACCGTCGGCGGCAATATGAATCTCCTGATCCTCAAAAGGAATAATCAGGGGCGTACCCGTGACAGGATCATCAATAATCATCGAATTCAGCTCAAACACCTCACGAATAATCTCGGGGGTCACCACATCCTTCGGCGCGCCCTGAGCAATAATCTGACCGCGACGCATGAGCACCACATGGGTTGCATAACGGAACGCCAGGTTTAGATCGTGCAGCACCACAGCCACCGTATGACCGTTCGCGTGCAGATCGCGAGCCAGGTTCAGCACCTCAATCTGGTGGGTAATATCCAGGTAGGTGGTCGGCTCATCCAGCAGAATCAACGGGGTCTGCTGCGCCAGGGTCATAGCAATCCACACGCGCTGACGTTGGCCGCCCGACAGAGCCTCAATGGGGCGGTCGGCAAGCTCCAACACATTCGCCGCCTTCATAGCCTGCACGCACGCCTGCTCGTCAGCATCGGACCAGGAGCGCAGCAGAGACTGATGCGGGTAGCGGCCGCGAGCAACCACATCCGCCACGGTTACACCATTGGGCGCCTCCGGAGTCTGAGGCAGCATCGCCAAAATCTGCGCAATGGCGCGGGACTTCATCTGAGACAGCGGGGTGCCATCCAGACTCACGGTACCGGACTTCGCCGGGATCACGCGCGACAGAGTCTTGAGCAGGGTGGACTTGCCGCAAGCGTTCGGACCGAGAATAACGGTCAGCTCGCCCTCCAGCAACTCAAAGTCCACCCCATCCAGCACGCGGTGCTCGCCGTAGCCAACCACCAGCTGCTCGCCCGCCAAGCGGGATTCATTCTTCTTCTCCACGCTCATTAGGCGCTCTTCCTCTCACGATAAATCAGATAAATCAGGTACAGACCGCCAATCGCACCGGTCACAATACCCACCTGCAAAATATGACTACCAAAGGCGTAACGGCCGATCATATCCGAACCCAGCACCAGCAGGGAACCCATCAGCGCCGCACTGGTAAAGCCCACGCCACTGTCCTTGGACAGGGTCTTAGCAATATGGGGAGCCGCCAGAGCCACAAAAGCCACCGGGCCGCAGGTTGCGGTCGCCAGGGAAACCAGCAGCACGCCAATAAAGAGCGCCGCCACGCGGTACTTATCCACGTTCACGCCCAAACCCGCAGCCACATTATCGCCAAAACGAATAGCGCCCAGGGGACGAACCAAAATTAGCAGCAGGGGCACAGCCACAATCATGGCAATCAGCAGGGCGATAGAACGCTCCCAGACAATATCGTTCAGATTACCCGCCAGCCAAGAAGCCGCAGTCTGCGCCTGAGTCAGGGAGGCACGCACCACCAGCAGAGAGTTAAACGCCGCCAGGGTCGAGCCCACACCAATACCGACCAGCACCAGGCGGAAGCCCTTCAGACCGGTACGGCGGGTCATAGCCCACACCAGCAGGGAGGTCGCCAAACCACCCACCACAGCGCCGGCAGCGATCTCCACCGGGCCGGAATTGAAGACAATAATCTGCAGCAGAGCACCGGTTGCCGCGCCATTAGTGAAACCAATAATATCGGGCGAACCCAGCGCATTACCGCTAATCACCTGGAAAATAGCGCCGGAAAGGCCTAGAGCTGCACCCACCAGCAGAGCAGCCACAATACGAGCCGCACGCTGCTGAACCAGGGTCACCGCCAGGGGCTTACCCTGACCGAACAGAGCGTTAACGGTATCGCCCAGGCTCAGGGAGTACTTACCCTGCTGCAAACCCCACAGGGACAGAACAATCAGAGCCGTGAGCAGCACCAGATTCAGCACAAAAGTACGCCAGGGAATCTGGGCACTAATAGCACCGCGCAGGTTCAGCACCGGGCGGTTGGACAGGTCACGACCGCGGCGAGCGCCGGTTACAGAAGAGGTAATGCTAGTCATTTAGAGCGCCTCCACCTTGGGTCGAGTCATCAGGAAGAGGAAGAGCGGGGCACCCGCCAGGGTGGCAATAATACCCACCTGAGTCTCTTCGGGAGCAACCACCACACGCGCGAGAACATCGGTCGCCAGCAGCCACACCGGACCCACAATAGCCGAGCCGATATTAACCCAGAGCACGTCATTACCCAGCAGGGCGCGCACCACAAAAGGCACCGCCAGACCCACAAAACCAATCGGACCCACCGCCGCGGTTGCCACACCGGCAAGCACGGTCACACTGATCAGGGTCAGGTTCTGGGTGCGGGAAACGCTCACGCCCAGGCTGGTTGCTGCCTCTTCACCCATGCTCAGGGCGTTAATTGCGGGAGCCACAATAAAGGCAATGACCACGCCGATCAGAATCACGGGACCAATGGCGGTAAAAATACCCATATCGCGCCCCTCCAGAGAGCCGGCGGTCCACAGGCGGAACTCATTATAGGCATCCTGGTTAGCAAGAATCAGCGCCTGATTCACCGCCGACAGAGCGGCAGAAATAGCCACACCCGCCAGGGCAAGTTTCACAATGGAGCCGTCTTTTCCGCGGCCGAGGGTGTAGACCACCACGGCGGCAATAGCGGCACCAATCACGGCGGCAATCATATACTGCCAAATGCCCATCACGCCGAAAAGCACCACCGAAAGCACCACAGCCACGGCAGCACCGGCGTTTACACCCATCAGGCCGGGTTCAGCCAGGGGGTTGCGGGTCAGAGATTGCATGAGGGAGCCGGCAACCGCCAGGGCGGCACCGCAGGCAATGGCAATCAGGGTGCGAGGCACACGCTGATCGAGCACAATAGTGCGGGCGGTTTCATCCCCGCCGCCGCTCAGAGCTGCGGTCACCTGGGATTCAGGCAGAGCGTGAGAGCCCACATAGAGAGAGAGCAGCACGCTCACCAGCAGGGCACAACTAAAAATAATCAGCCAGGCAATGCGGCTACCGGTGCGGGCGCCCCTATTGGTGCCCTTGGTTGCCTGCGCCGGTGTTGATGATTCAACTCCGGTGCCGGGACTTAGATCTGTGGTTGAACTCAATGATTGTCCTTGAATGACGAAATGTATGTGTTTCTAGGGTGCTTCGATACAGGCCAGAGCCTATTCGCGCAAATGGCGCCGCTCTCCCCCGCTACCCGTGCAGACTAGTGTGCACGCGCGGAGGGAAAACGGCGCCATCTTTTAAGAAAACTTAGCTGATTTCCTTGCGGTTACGCAGGTACAGGAAGACACCGGCACCGACAGCAATCAGTACACCCGCGCCGCCCAGGATCCAGGGCAGGGACGAGGAGCCATTGGAATCGCTGGTGTTCTCAGCAGCTGCCACAGCGGTGCTGGAAGCGGATGCGCTTGCCGTAGCGGTGGTGGTAGCCTTCGCGGTGGCACTTGCCTTAGCGGTAGCCTTTGCTGCAGTTGCTGCTGCGCTGGGCTTAGCTTCCTCGGTCTTAGCTGCTTCGGTGGTAGCCTCTGCAGCGGCGGTGGTCTCTTCAGCAGCTGCGGTGCTCTGCTCGGGCTGAGCCTCGGTCTGCTGCTCTTCCTGAGTATCTTCCTGCTTAGCCTCTACGGTCTCAATGGGGCGAGAGGTCGGAGTATAGGTGAACTCGGGGCTCTTATTGCTGTAGGGCTGAGTGCCCTTACCCGCTACGTCCTTCGATGCGAGGAAACGCAGGGTGTGAGAACCAGCGCTGAGCTGATCCAGGTATTCCTTATTCAGGGTGAAGGAAGCGCGTGCGGTACCGCTAGAGTCAGTGTTCATGCTGTACACCACGCATGCGCCCTGAGGAGCATCAGCGGGACAGAGGCTACCATCATCAATCTTCACATTGACTTCAGTGTTTTCCGGGAAACCCTTGAGTTCAAAGGTAATCACATCGCCGTTCATAGAAGCGCTGGAGGAAGTACCGGGAGTATTAGAAGATGCACCACCCGGGGGCAGTGCGGATACTGCGGAGAAACCCATGGTCAGAGTCAGTGCAGCGCCGGCGGTTGCGGTAGCTGCCTTTGCAAATGCATTACGCATATTTCTTCTTTCATTCTGTGTGTTGGCGTTTCGAGCCGGGGATTCTTGCACCCTGCCGAAACACCCTCAAAAATCTACGGGGTGAGCCTACTTGAGCAGGTGCTTCTTAACGTCCTCAACAATGCCCTGCAGCAGCAGAGGACCGCCGGTGGAGGTCCACATGGAACCGTCCACGAGCATGACATGATCCTGTTTATAGGCTTCCAGGTTAGTAAAGCCGCTGGTTTCCTTAGCGCGTTCCAGAGCTTCCTGAGCACCCTCAATACCGGAGACGCCCTGCGCATTGGGGTTAGCCTGGCTTGCGCCGCCCAGAGTACCCAGGAACATGTAGTCCGCATCAATAGTGTTCAGGTTTTCGCGGGAAACGGGCATGGAGTGACCCTTACCCTTCTTATCCTGGGAGGCGGGGCGCTTGAGACCCAGATCCTCCAGAGCCTGACCCGCGGGCAGCTCCTTGAGAATCAGCGCGGGGCCGGAACCGGTCCAGCGAACAATCGAGAAGGTCTTATCGCCATACCGGGGTGCCAGCTGAGCTTTGGTTTCCTCGGTCAGCTTGGCGTAGGCGTCAATAAATTCCTTGCCCTTAGATTCCAGATTTAGGGCATTAGCAACAATATTGAAGTTGAGTTTCCAATCGCCGCCCGCGTAGCCGCAGTAGACCACGGGTGCAATCTTCTCCAGGGTGGAGTAGGCGTCGGTTCCCTTGTTAATGCCGGTTGCGTCGGCAAGAATCAGGTCGGGGTTCAGATTACCGATTTCTTCATAATCTACCTGAGCCACAGTACCGACAATCTTAATGTTCTCGGACTTATCCTTCAGGTAGTTGGGCACACCCGACTGGCCACGACCCGCCACAGAAGCAATAGGAGTAAAGCCCAGTGCCAGTGCGCCGTCCAAGGTCGGTTCGGAAAGAACCACCACGCGCTGGGGCTTGGCGGGAACGGTTACCTCTTGGTCATCAATATCTTTAATGACGCGGGTTTCACCCGAGCTGGAATCGCTCGAATTGCTCGAGGATGCGCCACACGCGGACAGACCCAGCACGGCACCGGAAGCTGCCACCAGGCCCAGGAAGGAACGACGGTTCAGCGCGGATGCCGAATCGTCAGAACGAAGAAAAGACATAATACCCCTCGGTCAAGGACTAAACTACTCCTTACCTTACAGAGATTAGGCGTACGGTGCAAGGAATACAGCCCGTGTTACTAACCTTTTTCAAACCCTAGCGCGACATTGTGGTAAGAGTCATAGAAATAGTGTCAATAGCCCATTCCCTAGGCGTTTCTGAGCACTGAACCACCGCTTAAACAAGCTTTAGAGCGCATATGTAAACAGAATGTCACGATCCCCGAACCTAAACAACCGCTCACCAAAAAGGGGAGCCCCGTAGCTTCTATACAAGCTAAGGAACTCCCCTCGTATACTCCTCAAGAACCGCAACCGGCTCAGAGAGATAAACCCTCGCTAGTGGCAGCAGGTAGCCTTGAAATCAGCCTCCACCGATTGCGCCGCTGCACGCAACGAAGCAATAGCCGCCTGCGGATCAGCGGTGTTATACACCGAAGACCCCGCCACAAAACAGGTAGCACCCGCCTCGGCAGCGCGCAGAATAGTTTCCTCGGTAATACCGCCATCCACCTGCAGCACCAGGTCAAGACCCGCACCCTCAATAGCGCGCGCGGCACGGCGAATCTTCGGCAGAGTCACCTCCAGGAACTTCTGGCCGCCAAAGCCCGGCTCAACCGTCATAATCAGCAGCATATCCAGCTCCGGCAGCATATCCAGATAGGGCTCAACACCGGTCGCCGGGCGCAACGCCATACCCGCCTTCGCCCCAGACTCGCGCAGAGTACGCGCCAGCTTAATGGGAGCAATAGCGGCCTCCGCATGGAAAGTCACCGACTCGCAACCCATCTCAGCGTACTGGGGTGCCCAACGGTCGGCATCCTGAATCATCAGGTGCACATCAAAAGGCACCGGGGAAATCTCGCGCAGGCGCTTAACCACCGGCGGGCCCCAGGTCAGATTCGGCACAAAATGATTATCCATCACATCAATATGCGCCGCATCAGCGGTGGCGATAGCCTGAAGATCGCGCTGCAAATTCGCGAAATCAGCCGAAAGAATCGAAGGATTAATAGCGATACTCATGGCGTGCCCTTTCTAAAGCTTACGCAGCAGAGCCATAAACATGGCGTCAGTACCGTGAACATGCGGCCAGAGCTGCACTGTGGAGGCGCCCTCTCCCAGAACCGGGGTCTCCGCCCCCTTGGGCTGCTTAATCTCGGGAGTGAAAGCGGCGGACTTCTCCCCCGCCAGGGCGCTCACACCCGCATTTTGCAAAGCCACAGACTCGAGCACCCGAGCAGAATTCATCAGCTGCACCTGCCCGGATTCGAGCATCTCAGCCACAATATTCTGGGTCTCCGCAGCATGCGGGGAACAGGTCACATAGGCAATCACACCGCCGGGGCGAGTCGCATCCACCGCTGCCTGCAGCAATTCACGCTGCAGGGGTAGCAAATCAGCAATATCGCGCGGGGACTTACGCCAGCGCGCCTCGGGGCGGCGGCGCAGAGCACCCATACCCGAACACGGAACATCCACCATGACGCGGTCAAAAAGCTGATCCGGGGCAATACCGGCAGGCAGGCTCTTGGCGGACTTCAGAGTCGAAGAAATCTCGCGACCATCCCCCGTAAGCACCGTATACGACTCAGCGGGGATAGGCTCCAGGGAATTCTGCACCAGGCGCGCACGATGAGGCGCCGCCTCATTCGCCACCAAAGCGGCACCGCGCTGAGCACCCAGGGCAGCCAGCAGAGCCGCCTTACCGCCCGGGCCCGCACACAAATCCAGCCAGGCGCTATCGGAACCCTCAAGAGGAGCCGCAGCCAAGGCACGCGCCACCAGCTGAGAACCAACATCCTGGGCGCGCAGAGTACCGGCACGCACACCCTCCAGACGAGCCAAATCACCGCTAGAATACAGCGCCGAACCCTCAACCAGAGCACCGGGCTCAGCGCCCTTATCCAGAGCCTCATCCAGGCTACCCAAACCGGGTAGAGCCACCAGGTTCACCACGGGAGCCGCATTATCGGCAGCCAGCAGGTCCTCAATCTCACCCGGGGTACGACCGTGAGCCGCCAGAGCCTGACGCAAAGAACGAACCATCCACACCGGATGCGAAAACTCCAGAGACTGGCGCTCCAATTGATCCTTCGCCTCATTAGAAAGCAGGCTCAGCCACTCTTCACGGCTACGCTCAGATACACGACGCAGCACCGCATTCACAAAGCCGGAAGGACCCGAACCAATCACATCGCGAGCCAACGCCACGCTCTGATTCAATGCGGCGTGAGGAGGCACGCGCATGCCCAGCAGCTGGTGAGCGCCCATGCGCAACACCAGCAGAGCATTCGAGTCAATCTTCTCCAGGGGGCGATCCACACAGCGGGAAATAATCGCGTCATAGGTGCCCTGGGCACGCAGAGTGCCGTAGGCAAGCTCGGTGGCAAAACCGGCATCGCGGGCATCCAGACGGTGGGAGCGAATCAGTTTGGGTAGCACCAGGTTTGCGTAGGCGTCCTTATCTGCCACTGCGAGCAGAGTCTCATACGCCACCAGGCGGGCACTATCGGCAGTACGAGCGCGCTGCGAAGGAGCTGCAGCACTCATAGCGCGCTCCCCCATCGAACGGCGATTACGCTCACGACCGCTCGCAGAACGCTTAGTCACGCCACCGCCACCGCGCTTATCCTCGGTGTGGGTCACCGCGCGCTCAGCGGCACGCTGAATACTGGTCTTACCGTCAAAACGCGCGGAGGATGCGCGGCGCTCGGAACGGGGCTGCTCGCCTCGACGCTCACCGCGAGGCTGAGTCGAACGGGGCTGGGCAGAACGAGAATGGCCGGAACCGCCTCGTGCAGAGCCTGCACCCGACGCAGCGCCGGAGCCCGAACGCTTGCGCTTACGCTTACGCGGCGCGCCGCCAGACGTCACTTCTTCACTCATACCAGCACCACCGCACCCTCAGCCAAATCCTTACCCGTGCCGCGAGCCCAATCAGCCGCAGCCATCATCTTCTTACTCGCAGGCTGCACACGCAGCAGCTGCACAGCGCCCGGCGCACCATCAACAGCGCCCGTGCCCACAAACACCTTCTTAGCGTGCAGAGTCACCACGCCCGGCGCCAAAGCCAACTCAGCAGCCAGAGCAGGATCAACCGGAGCCAACTCGCCAATCTTAAAACGATTCTCACGGTAAGTGCACCAGGCACCCGGCTCGCTTGTCACACCGCGATAACGGGCCACAATAGCCTGCGCGGGCTCAGCGAAATCCAGCTTGCCGTCTTCAATGCTCATCTTCGCTGCATAGCTCACCGAGTCATCCTCAGTCTGAACAGTGCCCGGCTCACCGGCAGCCAAACGCTCAAAAGTGCGCAGCAGCATAGCGCCACCCACCTCATATGCCAAACGTTCCAGAATCGAATCGGCGGTATCATCCGCACGAACCTCAGTAGAATCCTGTTCAAAAACCGGGCCGGTGTCCAAACCAGCCTCCAGCAGGAAAGTATTCGCGTGGATAGTCTGCTCCCCCGCCATCAGCGCACGCTGCACCGGAGCCGCACCACGCCACGCCGGAAGGGCCGAAAAGTGCAGATTAACCCAACCCAGCGGCAAGAGATCCAGAGCCGTCTGAGGCAGCAGGGCACCATAAGCCACCACAGCCGCAGCCTGCGCGCCAAAGCTAGCAAGCTGCTGGGCCACATCCTCAGACCAGCGCGAAGCCTTCACCACCGGAATACCCAACTCCTGGGCAGCCGCAGCCACCGGAGAAGGAGTCAACACGCGCTTACGACCCAAAGGAGCATCCTCACGAGTCAGCACAGCAACTACCTCAACGCCCTCAGTCTCAGCCAAAAAACGCAAAGGAGGCACCGCAACATCCGGAGTACCCGCATACACAATCTTCATGACAGCCTACTTCCCAAAAGAGCCGAAACTAGAACCGGCGCCAAAAGCACCCGACACGCGCGCAGCACGCTCAGCCTGAGTCTTCTGCGCCGTCGCATCAAACTCAGCGGCACGAATCGCACGCATCACACGCTTACGATCCTCGCCCACCAGACGATCAATAAACAGCTTGCCGTGCAAATGATCCGTCTCATGCTGCAGCATACGAGCAAACAGACCCTCGCCCTCAAGAACCAGAGGCTGACCGTACATATCAACACCGGTCACACGAGCCCACGCCATACGCGGAGTATCAGACTTCTGACCGGGCACCGATAGGCAGCCCTCGCCACCCTCCTGAGGCTCATCGCCCACCTCAAGAACCGGATTAATAATATGCCCCTCACGGCCATCAATATTACCGAAGGTAAAAATCTGCTTATTCAAACCAACCTGCGGGCCGGCCAAACCAACACCGCCCACGTCATACATGGTCTCCAACATATCGGCAACCAGGCGGCGCAGATCATCATCAAACACAGTAATCGGCTCACTCACAGTGCGCAGCACCGGATCGCCCACCGTACGAATCGTCAAAATAGTCATCAATACTCCTAAAAGTTCTAACGCATCACAAAAATTTACGCGGCACGCACCTGCGGATTAGGATGAGCGCCCACTGCCGGTTCACCCAGCAAATGAGGCGGAGGCGGCACCACCGGCATCAAAGCCTCATGCTCCAACTCATCCACCTGGCGCCCATACTCCCACACTCGGCGCAAAGCACAAAACTTATACCAGTTCTTCTCCAAGACCGCAGGATTCGCCTGATGAGGCACAACCTCCGTCTGCCCCAAGGCAACACCCATCAGAATCGGCGCATCACCATAAGACCACGGCTCCCATGTGCCCGCGTCCGGGTCGACCAGAGACTCCTCAGCTTTCAAACCCGCCACCAGCTGCATAACGACCTTCTCATCCAAAGGCTTCACGCGACCCTTACGGTCCGTACCCTTCGTCTTATAGTCAATAATGCAAGTGCGGCCAGCAATCTCAGCCACCAAATCCAAGGTGCCCGCATAGCCAACGGTCTCATTCCAAATCGTCACCTCAGCCGCCAGAGGCTTCGGGCGGAAAGTCTCCCACCACTCATCAAAACGATCCGCATACGCCTGCTCACCGTGCTCGATCAGCAGCTCACGGCACGCCGCGACCTCATGGTCCTTGCCCATGGCGCGCAACGCGATATTCTCAGCATAATTGTGCACACGATCGCCGCGAGCCGCCGCCTCATCACGGTAGCGCTCCGAAGCCGCTGCAGCGTCACGAATAATCGCAAATTTCAAACCATGAGAAGAAGTCGGCCTATAGGTACGAGAATCCTCCAGCGCTGCCTTTGCAGCCATATAACCATGCCAGCCGCCCAAATCAGTAGCCTGCTGGCCAATCACCGTTGTAATCGACGGCACTAGCAACTCACCACCGCGCACACGCGAGTACATACGACCGTATTCTGTTGCGGAAGCAAGCTGCGGAGAAGTCACGAATCACCTATTCTTGCGCGAGGGTTGGTGTGCGCGGAGTGCGGGGTGGGTAAAACTCTAAATATCTAGTGTACCGCGTTCGCTTCATCCCCGCTCCCTCCCACCGTTTTGGGCGCAATATGTTGCTTTGGGCGCAAATTTTCTGCGCCCATTGTTACTTTTTGCGCCCAAACCGATTGGCGAAGCCGAGGAGTCACTGGGAGAACAAAAAGCCCCTTACCTTCTCGGCAAGGGGCTTAGTCAGTGCGTGATACTGGGTTCGAACCAGTGACCTCTTCGGTGTGAACGAAGCGCGCTACCACTGCGCCAATCACGCTTACAGGTAAATACTATACCGAACGTTTTGACACTTTGCAAATCCACCGATGCTCCATTTCGAGCCGGTCATTCGCAAGTGGATCAGATAGTAGATCTACCCGGATAGCAAAAAACCTCCGTATTTCTACGGAGGTTTTTACCTAGAGTGACCCCAACCGGATTTGAACCGGTGTTGCCGCCGTGAGAGGGCGGAGTACTAGGCCGCTATACGATGGGGCCATAGCATTAATTTCTTAATGCTAAGCTGGGATACCAGGACTCGAACCTAGAATGACGGTACCAGAAACCGGAGTGTTGCCAATTACACCATATCCCATTACTCACCGAAGTGAGAGAGCGGTTGACGAGACTTGAACTCGCGACATCCACCTTGGCAAGGTGGTGCTCTACCAACTGAGCTACAACCGCATTTGTTGCTTACTCGCTTCGTTCCTTTCGACCCGTCGCGGCAACAAGTAATACTATACGGGAGTCTTTTGGGGTGCGCAAACCCGTTTCGGTCAAAAACCACCCAAAATAGCCCGATTTTTGACACTTAAATACATCTGACTAGGTGAAACACTTGTAACCATGCATACATAAAGTTTTCTAAAATTCCTTCAAAATCCTTGATTTTGGGCGGTTTAGAGCTTTCTAGAGCCGTCTATAGACCTCTAGACTGCCCCGAACATTCCCTAAAAGTCCTCGAGATTTTCTCGATTCAGTACCCTTTTGGCTTAGTTTTCTTCTCTGAAACCTCAGCTTCTTTCCTCGAGAGGTTCCTCCAGAGCCTATTTCACTTCCCCAAACAGGGGTCTTCTCCCCTACCCTCCCCAAAAAACACCGAAACCGAACAGCTCAACGGGTATAAAAAATCCTGCCGGGTCGTTTTTCAACGATCCCGACAGGATTTCAACGCCTCACATATTAGCCGTTCAGATCAGCCAGCAGAGCGCGCAGACGGTTCAGGGAGGATTCCTTACCCAGAATCTCCATGGACTCAAAGAGCGGCGGGGAGATGCGCTCACCGGACACAGCGGTACGAACCGGGCCGAATGCCAAGCGAGGCTTAATCTCCAGGCCCTCAACAATAGCGGCGCGCAGTGCAGCCTCAATCTCAGCTGCCTCGAACTTCTCCAGGGGCTCCAGCGCGTCAATAGCTGCCTGCAGAACAGCCGGTGCGGATTCCTTCAGCTGCTTACGAGCGTCCTCAGCGATAACGATCTCGTCATCCTTCTTGAGGAGGAATGCCAGCAGCTTGGGAGCCTCACCCAGCAGCTGCATGCGCTCCTGGACCAGGGGCGCTGCCTCGGTGAGGATCTGCTCTTCGCGTTCGCTCAGCTGTTCACCCAGGGGTGCGTAGCCGTCTTCGTTCTTAGCCTGCAGGTAGGGAATCAGGCGGTTGCGGAAGTCCTCGGGGTCGAGCATACGAATATGGTCGCCGTTAATGGACTCTGCCTTCTTCACGTCGAAGCGTGCAGGGTTTGCCACCACATCGTGCACGTCGAATGCCTCAACCAGTTCATCCACGCTGAAAACGTCCTTATCTGCGGACAGGGACCAGCCCAGCAGGGAGAGGTAGTTCAGCAGGCCTTCCTTAATGAAGCCGGCATCGCGCAGCAAGAAGAGGTTCGACTCGGGGTCGCGCTTGGAGAGCTTCTTATTACCCTGACCCATCACATAGGGCAGGTGGCCGAACTCGGGAATGAAGTCAGTTACGCCGACATCAACCAGGGCGCGGTAGAGAGCAATCTGACGCGGGGTGGAGGAAAGCAGATCCTCGCCGCGCAGCACATGGGTAATGCCCATCAGAGCATCATCCACGGGGTTGACCAGCGGGTACAGGGGCTTGCCGTTGGCACGCACCACCACGTAGTCGGGGGTTGCGCCCGCCTTGAAGGTGATTTCACCGCGCACCAGGTCGTTGAAGGTGATGTCCTCATCGGGCATGCGCAGGCGCCACACGGGCTGGCGGCCCTCAGCACGGTAAGCTTCCTTCTGTTCCTCGGTCAGGTTACGGTCGTAGTTGTCGTAGCCCAGCTGGGGATCCTCGCCCTTAGCGGCACGGCGTTCCTTGACCTCTTCGGGGGTGGAGAAGTCTTCGTAAATGTAGCCGCCTGCCTTGAGCTTCTCAATCACATCGGCGTAAATATCCATACGCTGGGACTGGCGGTAGGGCTCGTGGGGGCCGCCCACGCCAACGCCTTCGTCCCAGTTGATGCCCAGCCAGTGCAGGCCGTCGAGCACCTGGTTGAAGGATTCTTCGGAGTCGCGTGCGGCGTCGGTATCTTCAATACGGAAGATCAGCTTGCCGCCGGTGTGGTGTGCGTACGCCCAGTTGAAGAGCGCGGTGCGCACCATGCCCACGTGCGGGGTACCGGTGGGCGAGGGGCAGAAGCGCACGCGGGTATCCGCGGGGCTGTTCAGCTTAGGACCCGAGTATTCAGTCATTATTCCTTCTTCGTTCTATTCGGTGTAGGTCTGTGGGGTGTGCCTAGTTGGCTTCGTCGCGTACGCGAGTAATGAGCGAGCCGATGCCTTCAATCTCAATTTCGATTTCCTGACCATCTCGCAGCACGGTAGCGCCCGGTGCACTGCCAGTCAGCAGAACATCGCCCGGCAGCAGAGTGAAAATTTCGGAGGCGGCACTCACCAGCTCGGCGACCGAGTAGTGCATATCGGCAGTATTGCCTTCCTGCACGGTGTCGCCATCAACCCAGGTGGTGATGTTCAGGGAGTCGGTGTCCAGCTCGGTTTCAATCCACGGGCCCAGCGGGGTGGAGCCGTCAAAGCACTTGGCGCGGGTCCACTGCACATCGGTTTCGAGCATATCGCGGGCGGTCAGATCATTGGCGATAGTGTAGCCGAAAATCACTTCGTGGACGCGTTCCAGCGGCACAGACTTAGCGATGCGGCCAATAATAACTGCCAGTTCACCCTCGGGGCTCACGCTTTCGGAGTATTCGGGCAGGGTCACGGGGTCGCCCGGGCCAATCACGGTGGTATTGGGCTTAATGAAGAACTGGGGGCTTGCCGGTGCTTCGGTGCCCGCCCAGTTGGCGATGGTGCCGATGACCTTAGAACGCGGGATCATCGGGGAGAGCAGACGCACCTGCTCCAGGGGGTAGGTGGCTCCGGTGGGTTCAATACCGGAGTAGAAGGGATCGCCGGCGATAACGCGCAGGGTTTCTGCGCCTTCTTCGCCTTCGACGATACCGAAGTGGAGGTCGTTATCTACGGTAAAACGTGCAATTCGCATAACTCTCAGGATACCAAATATGGGGCGTACTCCCCCACCCTGCGCGGCGTATCAGCGGCACCGACGCATAAATAGGTGTTGTGGTGCCCGGATCAAACCGGGTACGCAAAACCGGGTACGGTAGCGCGTATGACTCACGCGGCACCGCACCCGGTTCGTATAGCTTGAGCGTCTATAAAGCGTCGAGGCTAGTCGGCCAGCTTGACCATCCAACCGTGGCGATCCTCAACCGCGCCGGTCTGAATACCCACCAGCTCCTCACGCAGGCTCTTGGAAATCTCACCAAAGCCCACAGAAGCCGCAGGAATCTCAAAATCAGCAGCCATCAGCTTACCAATGGGAGCCACCACTGCAGCGGTACCGCAGGCAAACACCTCGGTAATATCGCCATTTGCCACGCCTTCGCGCCACTCGGAGAGAGTGAACTTACGCTCCTCAACCTCCATGCCGCGGTCCTTCGCCAGCTGAATCAGGGAGGAACGAGTCACACCCTCCAGAATGGTGCCGGTCAGCTCCGGGGTCACAATCTTATTCTGCTTGCCGAAGACGAAGAACACATTCATGCCGCCCAGCTCTTCAATAGCGTCATCGCGGTTCGGATCCTTGAAGATCACCTGCTTGCAGCCGTGGGACTCACCCTCAGCCTGAGCGATCATCGACGCCGCGTAGTTACCGCCGCACTTAGCGTTACCGGTACCGCCCACACCCGCGCGGGAGTAGGTGGTGGAGAGCCAAATATCAACCGGTTCGGGGGTGCCAAAGTAGTTACCCGCGGGGGAACCAATCACATGGAACTGCACCTTGCGCGCCGGGCGAACACCCAGGTACGCCTCAGTAGCGATCATAAAGGGACGGAAATAGAACGCCTCACCGTCACCGCTGGGAACCCACGCATTATCGGTGCGCACCAGCTCGCGCAGGGAGTTCACGAAATCTTCCTCGGGCAGTGCCGGCAGGGAGAGGCGGTACGCGGAGCGGTTCAGGCGCGCAGCGTTTGCGTGCGGGCGGAAAGTCCACACGGAACCATCGGAGTAACGGTAGCCCTTAATACCCTCAAAGACGGACTGACCGTAGTGGAAAATACCTGCTGCCGGGTCCAGGCTAATCGGACCGTAAGGGGCAATGCGCGCATTGGACCAGGTGCCCTCTTCGTGGCCGATACCCTCCCAGTCGATAGTGACCATGTGGTCGCTAAAGTAGTCACCGAATCCGGGGTTTGCGAGAATTTCGTTACGGCGCTCTTCGCTTGCGGGATGCTGGTTTGCTTCGTGGCTAAATTCAAGTGCCATCAGACTGGTCCTTTTGATAGATAGTTGATATGTTTACCGCGCGCTAACGGTGCACGCGGGTCTCGTGTATGCAACTTGTGGTCGCGCATGGCACGCAGCAGGGTGCGCCGTAAATGCCAATATTTAGAGTAGCACTTTTAGGGCGCTACCATACACCACACAAAGTGATGCTCATGCAGCGGACAAGCACGCTCTGCATATATTCCGCGTTATTAGCTCACAAGCCCGGCTTCATAGGCCATAATCACAGCCTGCACTCGATCGCGAGCGCCCAGCTTACCCAGAATATGCGAGACGTGGGTTTTAATCGTGGCTTCCGATAGCACCAGCTCTTCGCTCATTTCACCATTGGATAGTCCCTGAGCCAGCAGCATGTAAATATCCATTTCGCGCGGGGTGAGCTGTTCCAGAAGCTGCGCATGAGGCTTCGGGCCGGAGGCGGGCACCTGGGCGGGCAGCGAGGTCTGAGCGACCATATGCTGCAGCAGGCGGCGGGTAGCGCTGGGCGCGATCACGGCGTCCCCGCGGTGCACGGTACGAATGGCGCCGAGTAGCTCGGTCGGGGGCGCGTCCTTGAGTAGGAAGCCGCTAGCTCCGGCACGCACCGCATCATAAACATATTCGTCCAGGTCGAAGGTGGTGAGCATGAGCACGCGCACCGGGGAGATATCCAAAGCGAGAATAGTACGTGCCGCTTGCAGGCCGTCCATGACGGGCATGCGCACATCCATAAGCACCACATCGGGAGCCTGGTTAGCGTCAACCAGAGCGCGGTAGAGGCTGACTGCCTCGGCGCCGTCGGCGGCTTCGGCGATAACCTGCAGGTCGCTTTGGGAGTCGACCAGCATTTTCAGTCCTCCGCGGACCAGCATCTGGTCATCGACCAGCATAACGCGTATAGCCTGAGCGCTATCGTTCATTTCTCTCCCTGTACCGTAAGTTCAGTGCTCTTTCATCTTATCCGACAGGACTCTATCTAAGCTCTATCTCAGGGCAGATTCAGGGTTTATGACAGACTCTCCACCAATAACATGGAGAGAAATTTAAACGTCTCGATAGGGCAGGGTTGCCTGCACTCTAAAGCCCTGAGCCGCGCTCAATGCCTTCGGGTCGTAGCGGGAGAGCTGACTATCGGCATCGTGCACCGGGCCGTAGCTAATAGTGCCGTTATACATTTCCACGCGCTCGCGCATACCGCGCAGACCGTTGCCGCTACCGGGCAGGGCGCTAAAGCCGCTCTCGGGCGCCGCATTATAAATATCGACTTCAATACCGGCACGGGTCCAGTCCACGCGCACGCGAACCAGCGGGGTACTGCGCGCGTGCTTGAGGATATTGGTCAGTGCCTCCTGCACCACGCGGTAGGCGGCTAGTTCGGCGCCCTGGGGTAGCATGCCGCGCATGGTGCCCGTCATGCCGTCCCAGTGCAGGGGTATACCCAGCTGGCGAGTTTGCTCAATGAGCTCGGGGATATCGTTCAGGGTAGGCAGGGGCGCAAAGAGAGTGCCCTCATCGGTGCGGAGCACGCCCAGCAGCGAACGCATTTGGGTTAGAGATTCACGAGCGGTTTCGGCAATGGTGTCCAGGGTCTGCTCGGCAATATCGGGTTCTTTCTCCCCTCGCTGGGCGGCGGCGATAAAGCGCGCGCCGTCCGCCTGGGTAATGATACTCGAGAGGGAGTGCGCCACAATATCGTGCATTTCGCGGGCGATGCGGGCGCGTTCATCCTGGGTTGCCATGGCTCGTTCCTGCGCCTGTTCGCGTTCAAGCTGCTCCACGCGTACACGGTATGCGTCTTGGCGTTCGGCGCGGGATCGACGGGAGTCACCAATGAACCAGCACAAGCTCAATAGGGTGCCCACAAAGGCGAAAATCATGAGCGCGCCCAGCAGATTAGTCACCCAGGAACCGGTAGGCAGGCGGGATAAGAACGTGAGGTTAATGGTGACCAGCAGGCTAGCGACCCACGCCAGGGCGAGCATACGCAGGCGCATGTGGCGCTGCCAGTGGCGACCCACATGGTAGAGCAACAGCATGGATACCGGCGCCATAAAGAAGGGCAGGGGGGTCACCAAGCAGCCGGCAAAGCAGCAGGCGATACTGAGAACCGCGGCGCTTACGGGCGCACGGTAGCGCCAGTACAGGGCGGTGGTGCTGGTAACGCTTAGGATGAGCGTTGCCAGACCCATAATGCGTTCAATGATCGAGTCGCCGTAATATCCTGTGACAGCTGTTGTCACCAGAGCGAAAGGCAGCAGGATAAGCTGCATCGCCGCTACCACGATTACATTGACCCAGTGGTAGTGGCGATCCAGACGAGCGTTGACGGTGCTGGTGATGTCCATGCTCTCAGTGTATGCCTTTGTGTCCCCTCTCGCCCGCTCAATCAGGCTTTGCGAGCAAATATCATCCTGGGGGTTGAGATGGGGCTGGTGTCGGGTCAGGAAAAATCATCCTCTGGTATGAGAATTATCCACAGTGACTCAGGGTACGCTTAGAAAGAGTCCCTGTGTACAGGTTCCTTCAGGCTATGTTCGCTTCGTCCTATCAGGCCCCGCGCGCCCTCGGATGAACGATGTTCATAGCGCGCTTGCTGGGATACCCTGCGCAGACTCACACGCCCACACTCTGCAGGAATGAGGATCAGATGTTTTCCTACACCAGCACCAGCACGAAAAACAGCGGAACACCGCGAGCAGCCCATATTGCCCTGGCGCGCCTCAAGTATCACCCGGGCTCCTATACGCTCACGGGTATCGGTATTGTGCTGGCGTCTTTTTTCGTCACGCTCATTCTGCTGGGTGTGCAGGCTATTGGACCAACCTATAACCGTTCCTCTAATCTGCTCTACTCCAAAACGGATGCGCTCACCTATATAACCCCTCAGACGCCCCTTGCACCGGGAGAGGCTTCGAGGCCTCGAGCCTCTCTAAGCCCGAGCGCGATTCCGAGCGCGAGCGCCGCGGGTTCTGTGGCGGCAAGCGAGCAGCCTAGTATGGACGCTGTGGTATCGGCTTCGGCAGCATCCTCGCCCAACCCCTATCCCGCCGGGTATAACCACGCCGAGCAGGAAACCCAAGCTGCAAACACCCTGCGAGCCCTGCACGAATATCTGACCGGGTCCTCACGTTCCAGCGATATTCGCAGCGTGTGGGAGGTATGGCATATTCCAATAGGTCTCTCGGGAACCCAGAGGTACTACTCGGATATGCTGACCCTGCCGCAGGACTCCTCCCTCTTCCCCTATGAGGTGACAGGTTCCTACCCCACCAGCCGCTACGAGGTGCTGATTCCCGATCGCGACCCGAACCATCTGCTACCCGCCACGGTCAATATTGGGGACACGCTCATGCTGCACGACCCCGAGGCCTACAACACCTACCTGACGCAGCACCCCGAGAGCACTACTATCAGTGATGAACTATTCGCGCAGCTGCGCCACGAATATAAGGTTGTGGGTACCTATCATCTGCCGCAGACTTTTAGCGACCGCTACGGTCTTTTTGTGGGTACCGATAGTTACTCTATGAAAGACCCGGTGGCATACTACGGTATCAGTCTGAGTATGGTAGCTCTGAGCCTGAATTCCGGTATGGATTCCGCCGCTATCTCCCGCATTAACCAGGGCATGAGCTCCATCATGCCGGATACCACGATCTTCGACGGCAATAATCATTTCATCTCCTACTCGCAGATGGAGCTGGACTCTCAAGCTCGGGGGCTGATGCTCTACGGCTCCTTCGGTGCGGGTGCCCTCATCTTTGGTCTGATTACTCTGCTGGTGGCGTGTTTTATGATTGCCAGTACGTTCCAGACTCTGCTGGCTCAGCGCTCGCGTGAGTTTGCGTTGTTGCGTACCCTGGGTGCGGATCAGAAGTCTCTGGTGGAGATGGTTCTGATTGAGGCTCTGCTGCTGGGCGTGCTTGCTAGCGGGCTGGGTGTGGGCGCTGCCTATGCTCTGGCGGCGTGGGTGCCATCCTGGGATCCGCGTGTGGTGACGTCCCTGTCCCCTCTTGCCGGCGTGGTGATTTTCCCGGTGCTAGTGGGTTCGGTGGTACTTGCTGCGCTGCGCCCGGCGCGTGCTGCCGCCTCCCTCTCCCCGGTAGAGGGTACCAAGGAGCACAGTGCGAAGGCTCCGGGTAAGCTCTCGCGTATCTTCCTTATCTTGGTGGGTCTTGGCGCCGCGGTGAGTTTTATTGTCTCCCGTGTGATTGCCCGTGCGAATCCTACTGCCCTGCCGGCGCAGCTTCCCAATAACCTGTCGATTCTTTGGGGTGCGGTATCCCTACTGCTGCTTATTGTGCTGATTTTTATGGCGGCGCGCTATATTCTGCCGGTTATTAATCGTCTGTGGCAGATGATTCCGGGTATTGGTATGGGTGCCCCGGCGCTGCTGGTTCGTTCTCAGATGGCGAGCCAGAGGGATCGTCAGCTCGGTGCCGGTCGTGCCCTGCTGCTGGGCGCGATGCTGGTTTCTCTTGTGCTTACGGGTAGGTCTATGGTGATGGCGACGGTGGATAATATTCAGCGCACCAACCCCGAGATGAGCGCTTCCTTTGGCTATCAGGTGACCGATTCCCCCGGCACTGATGTACAAAGCTACCGTGCTTCTTTGCAGGAGAGGGAACGCCAGGCGGATGCTTTTGCGGACTCCGCGCGCGCTATTGAGGGCGTGAATGCGGTTGCTGCTCTGCGCCCCGTCGCCTACGTTCCGAGTAAGATTTACGATGCTGCCGGCTACGACTATATGCCTCTGCCGGTGTATGCGCTGAGCCGAGAGCAGATGAGGGCTCTCTTCCCCGGTGCGAGCGCTTCTCCTGCCGAGGGTCAGGCGCTCTTGGCTGCCTCAAGTTATCAGCCGCTGACCCCGGTGCAGGAGCTGACGGTACGTGGTAGCCGTAGCGAGCAGAAGTTCACCGTGATTCGAGACTCGCAGGTTCTCTTCGATGAGCCCTCCCTCATTATCACGCCCGAAAGCGCACGCACCCTCTCCGGGGATGACTATGTCACCTTCGAGCCGGAACAGCTGGGGCTTGATAACAGCTCCGCCCGCTACCCCACCACTATTCGAGTGGTGGTGCGCGTGGCAACAACGCTGAGCCCGGAAGAAGAATCCCGCGTGGTCGACCAGCTCGATGCCATACGAGGCAAAGGTTACTGGTTCAATAGCCGTATCGGTATGCCCGGTCAGAACCGAGCCTCAGGAGTCAGGGAACAAACCCAGCAGAGTCTTGACCAGGGTGCACTAATCGCCCTGGTGCTGCTGGCAATTGCGACTCTCATTGCTCTGCTGAGCATTATTAACACCATGATGCTCTCGGTTCACCAGCGCCGCGCCGAATACGGTCTGCTGCGTGCTCTGGGTCTGCGAGCCTCCTCCCTAATGCGCATGGTGCTCGTGGAGGCGCTTTGCATCTCCCTCTCAGCGGTCACCCTCGGTTTGCTCGCCGGTACCGTCATTGCTGCCGGGGCTCTGCGCACGATCATCTCCACCTCGCTACCCGTCGTCTACGCCCTACCCTGGAGTGACTATCTGCTGGTGCTTGGACTGGGTGTGCTGATTGCTCTGCTCTCGGCTGCCGAGCCCATGCGCATGGCGCTAAAGCTCACGCCCATTGATGCCCTGCAGGATACTAAAGCCTAGGATCTCGAAAGGCTCTCGTAAGAGCTGAGCCTAAGAGCTGGGTCTAAGAGCTGGGCTCATGGGCTCTCAGCGACTCTTATAGAGCCCCGGCTGAGCAACTAACTATAGGGCGGCGTCCCAAGGATAGAAGAGATCCCGCCGGGAACCATATCGGTTCCCGGCGGGATCTCTTGTATATCTATTCTCTGAGGTTCTCAGTCTCTCGGTCTCAACAACCGAAAAACCTAGAGGGTACGCATACCCTGAACCGGCGAAAGCTTCGCCGAACGAGAAGCAGGCAGAGCCGCAGCCGCCAAAGCGGAAAGCAGACCAACCACCAGCACCAGAATCAGAGCCGGGTACGGCAAAGCCAAAACAATCTCAGCGTCCTTATCCAGCACAGACACAGCGGTCAAAGCACCCAGGCTCACGCCAACGATCACGCTCACCACCACAGCGGAAAGAGTAATCAAAATGGCTTCCAGAGAAATCATGGACTTCAGCTGAGAACGGGCCAGACCCAGAGCGCGCAGCATGGAGTTCTCGCGGCGGCGCTCATTGACCGACAGGGTCATCGTATTGGCAATACCGATAATGGAAATCACCACGGCAAGAGCCAGCAGAGCCAAAATCGAATTCAGCATAATACCCAGTACCTGGTCAAACACCTGACGCATAGACAGGCTACCCATCATATCGTCCCCACCATTAGCCTTGGTCAGGCTCTCCTGCAGAGCAGCATTTTCCTGGCTGCTCAGCGGAGTCTTCGCCTGAACCAGCAGCATGGTCACATTACCGGTCGGAGCAGAAGCAGCCATCTGAGCGGCAGCCTCAGCCGGAACGCCCTCGGGGATAGCCGCCGGATCGCTCTCAACAGCCTTCGGGTTCTTCAGATCCTGCAGCTGAGCCGCAGTAGCCGGAGTGACAAACACATCGGTCATACGCGAGTTCGCCTTCACGGGCTTGAGCTGCAACTCACCCTTAGGGCCCTTAGCGGTCAAACGAGTAGAATCGTTGAAGCCGAAGGCCTTCCAGGAAACCGCCGGGACCAGCACCTCATTATCCTTCAAGGAGGTGTTCGCCTCAGCCGGCAGCAGACGGTGCAGCTGCTCCTCGCTCAGAGCGTTCATATTCATCAGAGTATCCGGAGTGCTCGGGTCAGCATCGGTTGCCTTGCCGAAGTTCACGGTACCTGCAGCATAAGAGACCACAGCATAATCAACGTTCTTAATGCCCTGAACCTTAGAGAGAGTGGACTCCGCACGGTTCACCTGAGCCGCGCCATCGGTAGTGGTCGAACCACCGTAGCTAGCCACAGCAGCAATCGGGAACACCTTATCCATCATCGAGGTAATGGAAGCGCTCAGCACCGAATGGCCGGTCAACACAATGGTCACAATCATGGTGCCCACCAGCACGGCGCGGCCGGTAGAAACTGTACGCTTCGGAGCACGCAGAGCATTCGCCAAAGCCAACTTACCCGTCTGAGAACGAGTAAACAGGCCGAAGAAACGAATCACCGGAATCAGAATCCACGGAGCCAGCACAAACACAGCAATAGCCAGCAGGAAGGTACCCATAAAGGCATAGGTCAAACCCGAGCTAGAGCCGCGGTTGCCCAGAGCAATATTCATGCTCAAAGCACCCAGCGCAGCCAGGATCAGACCAACCACCAAGCCAGCCCAATGCGGCTTACGCAAAGCCATAGAGGTGGTCTCACGCATAGCGCTAATCGGCGAAATACGCAGAGCGGTACGAGCCGGAGCCAGCGACGCCAAAACAGTCACCAGAGTACACAGAATCACAGCAACCACAAACGCCGACAGGTCATAGGAAATCACAAAGGTATCAAAGAAGATCGACACCACAAACGCCAGAACAAAGGCAAGAGCCGCACCAATGACCGAGAAAATCACGCCAATAGCCAGCGCCTCCACCAGCAGCATACGCACCAGCGACTTACCGCGCGCACCCAGGGTACGCAGCAGAGCCAACTCGCGGACACGCTGACCAACCAGCACAGCAAAGGTATTAGAAATAACGAAGCTAGAAACCAGCAGCGCCAGCATTGCAAAAGCACCCAGCGCAGTGGTCAGCATGCTAAACATGCTCGAGAGGTGCTTCTGCAGCAAAGACACATATTCCTCGCCGCTAAATACCTTCGGAGCGGTGTTCGCGTCCTTAGTGTCCAGGCGCGCCTGCAAATCGGCACGAGCCTGAGCGCTATTATCCTTCAGGATGACAGAGGCCATCTGCAGCTGAACCGAACCGGCAGCAGCAGCTGCGGGAGCATTCGCGGTACCCGCCGTAGCGTTATCAGCCTCAGCAGAAGCAGCCAGCGTCTGCAGCTCAGTACCACCCATGAGCACCATAGAATTTGCGCTCGAGTCGGAATAGGTGGTCTCAAAAATAGCGGTCACCGTGTACTCAGTCGTATCGGCACCATTCGGGTTGCTCAGCTGCTGAATCAGATTCGGAGTGGTCAGCTTAGAACCAACCGACAGATTATTCTTCGTCGCAAAGCTCTTAGACACCATCAGCTCAGTGGAGCTAGACGGCAGCTTACCCTCAAACGGGAAGGGGGACAGCGCAGTATCCTTCGGAGCCTGCACCAACAACACAGTGCTCTTGGAATCATTAATAGTGATAGAGTTCTGAACGCTGTACGCAGCCCAGATCTTCTCCACTGCCGAATCATTCTCCAGCGCCTTCACCTGAGCAGAGGTCAGGTTCATTTCGCGGCCAGAATTAGTGCTCTCACTGGAGGCGCCTGCAGAAGCAACCACCGTCTGCATCTTCGAATACATATCGCCCACAGAAGCAGTCAAAGTGCTCTGCAGAGTACCCATCAGAATCAGCACAGCAGCAATAAAAAACGCCGAAATACCGATACCGACACCGGTCAGCGTGTATTTACCCTTAGAGGCGCGCAAATTTGCGCGCGCAACAGTATTAAGGTTCGTAGCCATAAAGGTTAGTTACCCTCCAGCTGACGCATCGCCTGCAGCACAGCATCATAGGTGGGGTTCTGCATATCGCCAGCAACCACACCGTCCTTAATAAAGACCACGCGGTCAGCATAAGAAGCCGCATGAGCATCATGAGTCACCATCAAAATAGTCTGCTCATGGTTCGTCGCAGCCTCACGCAGCAGACGCAGCACCTCAGTGCCCGAATTCGAATCCAGGTTACCGGTCGGCTCATCCGCAAAAACCACCTCCGGGCGAGCAAGAAGCGCACGCACAATAGCCACACGCTGCTGCTGACCACCCGAAAGCTGCTCCGGACGATGATCCAAACGACCATCAATGCCCAGAGTATTCACCAAATAATCACGCCACTCAGGATCCGGGGTCTTACCCGCCAAACCCAGCGGCAAATCAATATTCTGACCCGCAGTAATAGTCGGCACCAGGTTAAACGCCTGGAAAATAAAACCAACATGCTCACGACGGAACTCAGTCAGGTCCTTATCTTTCAAACCGTTCAGCTCAGTACCGCCAATACGGATAGAAGTCGCCGGGTTCGGATCCGGAGTATCCAGGGTCGCAACAGTCTGCATCAGAGTAGACTTACCCGAGCCCGAAGGACCCATAATCGCGGTAAACTTACCGCGCTCAAAGTCAATGCTCACATTGTTCAGCGCATGGACGGTTGCTTCGCCCAGGCCGTAAGTTTTTGAGAGATTTCGAGTAGAAACCGCAATCTTATCTGCGGGAATATTCGTCTGTACCATACTCTCCATTATCTCATGTGCCCTTTTGCATGTCAGGGGCTTTTTCTACCTCCCGAGTATGATTTCTAACCGGTTAGCTGAGTGAATTCTCATCCTTAAGTATGAGAAAAAGACACTATAAACACTCTCACTCACCAATCCGGCAAGGCTACGGCCACCAATCCGGCAAGGCTACGGCTGAGTGTTTGAATTACCCACTCACGTCGCGAATACTATTTTTCCTCGCGAGGGAAGACACCCCTCGCGACGAAAAATACTATTCGCGACGCGGAAAGAAAACCTGATTCGAGGTGCACAAAAGCCCTGTATGACTACCTCATACAGGGCTTTTGAATCGTTATAGGCTAAGCCTTCGGTTCCTCATAACGCGGGAATACGGGCTCAGGAGCAGGAAGCTCAGTACCCGCAACCAAGGCAGCGCTCAAGGAAGCAAAGTCACGAGCAGACTCATCAACGCCAAGCAGGTTCAGCAGCTTAGCGGTAGAGTCGGGCATAACCGGCTGCAGCAGAATAGTCACCTGACGTACAACTTCCAGGGTCACGTACAGCACGGTTGCCATGCGCTCCAGTTCGCCGTTCTTGCGCAGCGCCCAGGGAGCCTGGTCCGCGAAGTAGGCATTGGTATCTGCCAGCACAGGCCAGATACGGTCCAGTGCACGATGGAATGCCTGCTCCTCAAAGTCAGCGCGAACCTGCTCATACAAGCCTGCAGCCGCATCCAGAATCGCGCGGTCTTCTGCGGTGAATTCGCCCGGGGTAGGCACACGCGAATCGCAATTCTTTGCCACCATAGACAGGGAACGCTGCGCCAGGTTACCCAGGTTATTCGCCAAATCAGAGTTAATGCGGTTCTTAATAGCCTCTGCAGAGTAGGAGCCGTCCTGGCCGAAGGACACCTCACGCATGAGGAAGAAACGCACCTGATCCAGACCGAAAGCATTCACCAAATCGGCGGGGTCAACCACATTACCCACGGACTTGGACATCTTCTCGCCGTTGACCAGCAGGAAGCCGTGACCGAACACCTTCTTGGGCAGTTCCAGACCGGCAGACCACAGGAATGCGGGCCAGTAGATGGAATGGAAACGAGTAATGTCCTTACCGATCAGGTGCAGGTCAGCAGGCCAGTAGGTGGTGAACAGCTCGGAGTCCACATCCGGGTAGCCCAGGCCGGTCAGGTAGTTGGTCAGCGCATCCACCCACACGTACATCACGTGTTTGTCATTACCGGGGACAGGTACACCCCAGTCGAAGGTAGTGCGGGAAATAGACAGGTCGTTCAGGCCGCCCTTGACGAAGGAAATCAGCTCATTACGGCGGGATTCGGGGTAGACGTAGCCTTCCTGCGCGTAGAGTTCCAGCAGCTTATCGCCGTACTTGGACAGGCGGAAGAAGTAGGACTCCTCCTCAGTCCATTCAACCTCGGTGCCGGTGGAGATAGCGTAGCGCTGACCGTCGGAGCGTACTTCGGTTTCGTCTTCTGCGTAGTAGGCCTCATCGCGTACGGAGTACCAGCCGGCGTACTTATCCAGGTAAATGTCACCGTTTTCTTCCATGCGCTTCCAGATTGCCTGGGATGCTGCGTAGTGGTCGGGGTCGGTGGTGCGGATAAAACGATCGTAGCTGATATTCAGCGAGTCATTCATTGCTTTGAAGCGTGCGGAGTTCTCATCAGCGAGCTGCTTGGCGGTTTTACCCTGCTTCTCTGCGGTGGTCTGCATTTTCTGACCGTGCTCATCGGTACCGGTCATGAAGCGCACATTGTAGCCGTCCAGGCGCTTGAAGCGTGCCATAACGTCTGCTGCGATGGTTTCGTAGGCATGCCCGATGTGCGGGTTGCCGTTGGGGTATGAGATCGCGGTGGTGATGTAGTACGGAGTTGCAGTCATAGTTTCGATTTTACCGCAGTTTGCAGGCATGGCTAAACCGCGGGGCTCACTTTTCTCATATGCTTTTGAGGCTCCCCTGAGTACTCTACCTCGGTGTGCTGCCCACCCACATACGGGCAGAGAAAAAGCTCTTCCCCGCCCGGCCAATTGAGCCAGACGGGGAAGAGCCATGAATCGAGAGCCTAGGGTTCTCCCCTACTCTCTACACATAAATCCTAATATGAGGGATTAGCGTGCAACCGAGCCTTCGGTGTAGTCGTCATCTGCGGTGTTCCAGGAGAACAGCTCGCGCAGCTTACGACCGGTAGCCTCGATGGGGTGTGCCTCGCCCTTAGCGCGCAGTGCCTTGAACTCGGGGCCGCCAGCTGCCTGATCCTCCATGAAGCGCTTTGCGAAGGTGCCGTCCTGAATGTCGGCGAGCACTTCCTGCATGTGCTTCTTCACGTCGGGGGTGATCACGCGAGGACCGGAGACGTAGTCGCCGTACTCTGCGGTGTCGGAGATGGACCAGCGCTGCTTAGCAATGCCGCCCTCGATCATCAGGTCAACGATCAGCTTCAGCTCGTGCAGAACCTCGAAGTAAGCGATCTCGGGCTGGTAGCCAGCCTCGGTCAGAACCTCGAAGCCGTACTGAACCAGCTGGCTGGTTGCGCCACAAAGCACAGCCTGCTCGCCGAACAGGTCGGACTCGGTCTCTTCGGTGAAGGTGGTCTTGATAACGCCTGCGCGGGTTGCACCCAGGCCCTTAGCGTAGGACAGTGCCAGTGCCAGTGCTTCGCCGGATGCGTCCTTCTCAACAGCAACCAGTGCGGGAACGCCACGGCCTGCCTCGTACTCGCGACGCACGGTGTGACCGGGGCCCTTGGGGGCAACCATAGCCACGTCCACGCCCTCGGGAGCAACAATGTAGCCGAAGCGGATGTTGAAGCCGTGTGCGAAGAACAGTGCGTTACCTGCGGAGAGGTTCGGTGCGATCTCTTCGGTGTAGACCTTAGCCTGAACCTGGTCCGGGGTCAGGATCATAATGACGTCAGCTTCAGCTGCTGCCTCTGCAACGGTTGCCACGCGCAGACCCTCAGCCTCTGCCTTTGCGCGGGACTTGGAACCCTCAGCCAGGCCGACGATGACCTTCACACCGGAGTCGCGCAGGTTCAGTGCGTGTGCGTGACCCTGGGAGCCGTAGCCGATGATTGCAACGGTCTTGCCCTGAATCAGAGCCAGATCAGCGTCGTCATTGTAGAAAATGGTTGCTGCCATTTCTTCTCCTTGAATTGTATTTCTACGTTTGCCCTCGCTGGGCGCAGTGTTAAGTTTACTAGATATACGGCGCGTCACGTTATCGCAGGCGAACTTTGAGGCGCTTTTGGCGAAAAGTTCGCATTGTGGACATGAAACGCCTGCACGGTTCCCCGCCCGGCGGGGGTGTGCCGAACGGGAAACCGATGCTCACAAAATTTAGATGCGTTCGCTGGTAGCGCGCGGACCGCGAGCCAGCGCAATGGTGCCGGAGCGAACAATCTCGCGAATACCGAAAGGCTCCAGGACCTCCAGCAGAGCGTTCAGCTTATCAGCCACACCGGTAGCCTCAATAATCACAGACTCGGTGGAAACATCCACAACGCTCGCACGGAACAAATCAGCCGCCTGAACAACCTGAATACGGGTCGCAGGATCAGCCTTGACCTTAATAAGCAGGTGGTCACGCTGAGTAGAGGCATCAGCCGGCAACTCAACAACCTTCAGCACGTGAATCAGCTTATTCAGCTGCTTAGTCAGCTGCTCCAGAGCGTGATTATCACCCTCAGCAACAATGGTAATGCGGGAAACACCGGGAACTTCGGTCGGGCCCACAGCCAAAGAATTAATGTTAAACATGCGGCGAGAGAACAGGCCGGATACGCGCGAGAGCACGCCGGGCTTGTCTTCAACCAGAACGGAGAGAGTGTGCAGGCTCATTAGTTATTGTCCTCTTCTCGGTCGAAATCGGGCGAGGTGTTCTTCGCAATCTGAATCAGGTCATTCGACACGCCGGCGGGAACCATCGGCCACACCATAGCGTCCGGGCTGACCGTGAAATCAATAACCACGGGGCGGTCATTGATCTCCAGAGCCTTCTTAATGACCTCGTCCACGTCCTCATCGCGCTCCACGCGGAAAGTCGCGCAACCATAGGCGTCACCCAGCTTCACGAAATCGGGTACGCGGATAGTATCAGCACCGGTGTACAGGTGAGTATTCGAGTAACGCTCACCGTAGAACAGGGTCTGCCACTGACGAACCATACCCAAGGAAGAGTTATTAATAACCGCAACCTTAATCGGAATATTGTTCTGCACGCAGGTAGCCAGCTCCTGGTTAGTCATCTGGAAGCAGCCGTCACCGTCAATAGCCCACACCACAGAATCCGGGTTAGCAACCTTCACGCCCATAGCCGCCGGGATGCAATAACCCATGGTGCCCAGACCAGCCGACGACAGGTAATGGCGAGGGTTCTCCTGGTTAATAAAGTGCGCAGCCCACATCTGGTGCTGACCCACACCGGTGACATAGAAAGCATCCGGGCCGGTCAGCTCGCCAATACGCTGGATAGCGTACTGCGGGGAGCCCAGGCCGTCCTCAGTCTTGGTGTAACCCAGCGGGTAGTTCTTCTTCAGAGCATCCAGCTGCTCCCACCAATCAGCCAGAGAAGGCAGCTTCTGAGCGAACTCGGTGGAGAGCAGATCGTTCAGCTCCGGCAGAACATACGCCAAATCGCCAACAATCGGCACATCCGCAAAACGAATCTTAGAAATCTCAGCCGGATCCACATCAATATGAATCACCTTCGCATCGGGTGCGAAAGAATCCAGCTTACCGGTCACACGGTCGTCAAAACGAGCACCCAAAGTCACCAGCAAATCAGCACGCTGCAGCGCGGTCACCGCAGGAACAGTACCGTGCATACCCGGCATACCCAGATTCTGCGGGTTCGACTCGGGGAAAGCACCAATAGCCTGCAGGGTGGTCACCACGGGAGCGCCGGTAATCTCAGCCAGCTTCTCCAGATCCTTAGAGGCACCAGCACGCACCACGCCGCCACCAACATACAGCACCGGCTGCTTAGACTCAGCAATCAGCTTAGCCGCCTCGCGAATCTGCTTAGAATGGCCGCGAGTCACCGGAGTGTAACCGCGAGTCTCAATAGCCGGAGGCCACGAGAAATCAAGCATGCCCACCTGAGCATCCTTAGTAATATCCACCAGCACCGGGCCCGGGCGACCGGTCGTTGCAATATGGAAAGCAGTCGCAATACCCGAAGGGATATCCTCAGGGCGAGTAATCATAAAGGAATGCTTAGTAATGGGCATAGTCATACCCACAATGTCAGCTTCCTGGAACGCATCAGTACCCAGCAGGTTTACAGAAACCTGACCGGAAATAGCAACCATGGGAATAGAGTCCATGTTCGCATCAGCCAGCGGAGTCAACAGGTTCGTCGCACCCGGGCCGGAAGTCACAATAGCCACACCCGGCTTACCGGTAGACTCAGCATAACCCTGAGCCGCGTGACCCGCACCCTGCTCATGACGAACCAGGATGTGGTTAATCGAGGAATCCATCAGCGGGTCGTAAGTAGGCAGGATCGCACCACCGGGCAGACCGAATACATCGGTGACACCCAAGTTCTCGAGGGAGCGGATGATGGCCTGAGAGCCGGTCATGCGCTCGGTGCTGGTCGCGTCACCCGCCGCGGGGTTCGTCGAGGGTACCGTAGTCATGAATTGTCCTCGTAATAATCTCGTGTATTGTCGGTTCGCGTGTGCCACCCGAGCCACTGCCAAAGCAATGCTCGAATGCTGTCGGCCCGCTGGTTTGGGCTACGAAAAAGCCCCTCGCGCTGGTAATGCGAAGGGCGTTGATGCGTCACAAAGTGCGTGTTCGCCCTATCGCCCGGTGGGGCTAAGAACACGAACACCTACCGTTGGTGAACACATCATAAGCACTCTTCTATGGTGCTCCTAAACGCTATGCCCTGTCAAATGATTTAGAGACCAAGGTACAACTTTCCACTATCTGGAACAGGGATGAGTATGAGGCCTATGGTTTGAGGAAAAGGCGTTCGCGCACGAGTACGCGAGTGCTTAGCTTCGTCGAGGCTGTGTGGCTTCCAGCGGTTGGGTCGCGGTACGAGGAAAAGGCATTCGCGCACGACCTGCGCCTTCGCGCTGAGGGCGCGAATGCCCAGCTAAGAAACTCACGCAAGCGAACTCAGAAACGTAACTGCCTTGGCATCGTCCCATGCGCAGATATAAGCCACAGTATCTAGAGCACAGGCCAGATAGAGGTCACAAACTCACGGAACTCAGCCGCATCCCGAGCCTGAGCCAACACACCGCGACCCTCAGGAGTATGAATCTGCGGCTCATCAATCAAAGTCAGCAAAAAACGGCTGCCATTAATAGACTCAAGGCCCACCGAATGGTCACCCACCTTATACGCCTGAAGCGCATTAGTGTTATCGATCGTGGTCGCGGTGCCCGTCGTCTCAAGCGTATGCGGGTCAATCGGCGCGACAATCACCTCATCGGGACTCTCACGGTAACCAATCAGAAAATGGTCCTGATCGGCACCCTGAAGAGCCGCGACATCGGGGTTGCGATACGAAGAAGTACCGGTAGCGTACACAAGATTGTACGCACCGTAGTTAATAATCTGACGGTCAAAGAGCGGGTGGAGGGATCGCGCAATGGTCTCGGAGCTCAATTGAGTATCGGCAGCGGTGCCGTCGGTGGTTCCGGTCGGGAGGTGCAGTTCTTCGCTCATGGTTTAACCCTAGCAAGTTACACGCGCCACGTCAGCACTTTCGTCATATATTAAGCCAATACACAGCTTTATGACGCGGTGGCTGGTCAGACACTTCGGTACGTTTATTCCGTGCTTCGAGGGGTTATATCTAGCATTCCGCACGGGATGATGCCGAGATAGTTGGTTCAGCAGGTCGCTTACGCTGATTCTCCTACCGGTTCGTCAGAGCATCATCCCATGCGTGTACTGACAGGCTGTGAGTGCAGATAGTGTCTATTGAGTCATGTAATACATGGCTCAATAGACACTTTGACCGCTCACAGCCCGTCACAAAGTGCCGCGACTATAAACACACATGCTCTTTACGCAGACAGCGACCCAGACTCAGGAAAACAACGCTGATTCACAGCCCGACCGCTCAAACCAACTCAGGTACAACAAAAACGAGCCGGTCAGTAACCTGACCGGCTCGTTCACAAGAAAAGTGCGCCCCCTGGGACTCGAACCCAGAACCCATTGATTAAGAGTCAATTGCTCTGCCAATTGAGCTAGAGGCGCATGTCGTTTTTCGCTTTCGCGCTTCGACTCCTATAACTATACAGACCTTCACACCCGAAAACAAATCGAAAAGCAGTGATTCGCATTACATATTAGATTCTAGGTTTACAGCCATCACACACGCGCCCTCCACCCCGCGAATAGTTACCTAGAGAAGAGTTGTATCGGCGGCGAACAGGCCAGCCTCACGCAGCTCCATCGCAAGGATCATTGCGGCAGCACTATTAGGCGCCAGCAGCGCAATGGTCGGCCCCGAACCGGAAATAAAACCGCGCAGGGCCAAAGGATTGCTCAAACGCTCACGCAACTCCGGGCGCACATTCAGCGCCGGCTCCTGCAAATCATTACGCACATGCGGTGCCAGAATTGACGCACGCACCTGCTGATTCATGCCCTTACCCGTTAGGGCGCGCAGCACCTCTTCCGGCACGCTCATATCGCCAGCTTCAGGATACACACCCTGCGCGCGACCCTCATCCAGGGCGCGGAATACAGCGGGAGTGGACAGACCAAAAGGAGCCGCGACCAGTACAAACGCCAAATCAGCCTTATCGTGACGCTTAATCGGTTCGAGCTTCTCCCCCACGCCGGTACCCACCGCAATACTTGCATACTCGGGGTGGTCAGCATCTAGGCAGGCGCGCAGCATAAAGGGCACATCCGCACCCAAAGAAGCAGCAATCGCGTCCAGGCGTTCAAAGGGAGTCGGCTCATCAATCAGACCCGCCTCATACAGGTGATTATCGGTCAGCAGGATTGTCGCGGCAGCATCCGCCGAGCCGCCCGCCATGCCGCCGGCTACCGGAATCGCCTTAGCAATATGCAGATGCAGAGCAATATCCTCAGGAACCAGCTTATGCTCAGCCAGCACAGCCGCCGCCGCACGATACACCAGGTTCGTCTCGTCCAGGGCAACATCAGCCGGGTCAAAAGCACCCGCCTGATACTGATCAGCCACCAAAGAGCCGGCCACCAAACTCATAGTCAGAGTAATGCCCGGCTTATTAGTCACATCGGCAATAACCTCTTCCCACATTTCCACCGCGGCAAAAACCGTCACCAGCGGGTGGTAGCCGTTCTCAGCAGGCTCGCCCACCGCCAGGTGCAGATTGATCTTGCCGGGCGCCTGAATAAAACGAGCCTCCGGGGTGAAAACCGGCTCCTCAAAAATCGGGTCGTCACTCGGGTCAAAAGCGCGGGATGCGGTCATATTCGGCTCCATTTCGGGGCTAGAAGCGGCGGATGCGGTACTCACAATACTCCTCTACTCGCCGGTTTTCTCTTCAGCAGCAAGGTCACGAGCCGCCTCCGCAATAGCAATAAAACCGTGAATATCCAGCTTCTCTCCGCGCTCAGTCGGGGCAATACCCGCACGCACCAGAATCTGCTCGGCACGCGCGCCGCTACCGGCCCAACCGGACAGAGCAGCACGCAAGGTCTTACGACGCTGCGCAAAAGCCGCATCAATAATGGTGAACACCTCATCGCGGCTAATATCGCTCAAAGGCTCCGGGCGCATCGTAAAACCAACCAGACCGGAATTAATCTTCGGCGCCGGCCAGAACACATTCTTACCAATCACACCGGCTTTGAACACCTCTGCGTACCAATTGGCCTTCACCGACGGTACACCGTAAATCTTTGAACCCGGCACAGCCGCCAGACGATCAGCAACCTCGTCCTGAACCATCACCAGCGCATGGCGGATACTCGGGAAGGTCGCAAAAAGATGCAGCAGCACAGGAACCGCCACATTATAGGGCAGATTCGCCACCAGGGCATCGGGTGCAACCGGCAGCTCGGTCACCTTCAGAGCGTCATTGAGAACAACCTGAATATCGCCGGCTTTTTCCGGGCGGAACTTCTCAATAGTATGCGGCAGCTGTGCCGCAAGGGGCGGATCAATCTCAACCGCGACCATGTTCTTCGCGGCATCCAGAATACCCAGAGTGAGCGAACCAAGACCCGGGCCGACCTCAAGCACAGTCTCCTCGGGGCTAATCTCAGCCGCCGCAACAATACGACGAATCGTATTCGGGTCAATCACAAAGTTCTGACCCAGGGTTTTCGTCGGTCGGATACCGAGCATATCGGCAAGGTCACGGATTTCTTGAGGGCCCAGTAGCGGCTTATCATTCAGCTTTTCACTCACCGTCTCATTATATATGGGTGCGGGTAGTTCATGCTGAGACTGAGCTTCTCGATGAGGCTACGGCTGAGCTCCTGAGGCTGTGCCGCACTTCGAACTAAGACAATTCTGCACTTATGGTTGCGTTGTGCTTTTACGAGGCGATAGCAGCACCTCTGAGCTGAAGAGCATCATCCCATCAGAAAATCAGCAATGACCCAAAAACTGAATACTCCGGTACAACAAAAAACGAGCCGGTCAGTAACCTGACCGGCTCGTTCAAAAGAAAAGTGCGCCCCCTGGGACTCGAACCCAGAACCCATTGATTAAGAGTCAAT
>NZ_JAUNVZ010000040.1 GCF_030540545.1 Rothia sp. (in: high G+C Gram-positive bacteria)
CACCGGGGTAGACTTTGAACAAAATATCCTCAAAAGGGTCTTGGCCTTTGAACAATATGACGCTATTCGGCGCATTAGATCAGACATCAGTATCCTAATGAATACATAGCCCCCTTCTCACCACATCATCCAAAGACCATTTGAACGCATGAAACCATACGATTATCTGATAGTTGGTGCCGGACTGTACGGCGCTGTGTTTGCCCATGAGGCCAAGAAGGCCGGTAAGCGCTGCCTGGTGGTGGAGAAACGCCCCCACGTGGGCGGCAATATCTACTGTGAGGATGTGCGCGGCATTCACGTGCACCGCTATGGCGCACATATCTTTCATACGGACAACCGCAAGGTGTGGGACTACGTGACCCAACTCACCGAATTTAACCGCTACACCAATTGTCCCGTGGCCAACTATAAGGGGCGGCTCTTCTCCCTGCCCTTCAACATGAACACCTTCTACCAACTGTGGGGAGTGCGTACGCCGGCTGAGGCTAAGGCCAAGATAGCCGAGCAGCGCGGGGCATATGCCCATATCGCCGAGCCGGCCAATCTGGAGGAGCAGGCACTAAAGCTCTGCGGAAAGGACATCTACGAGTACCTCATCAAGGGATATACCGAGAAGCAGTGGGGCTGTGCAGCCACGGAACTTCCCGCCTTCATCATCCGCCGTGTGCCCCTGCGCTTCGTCTTCGACAACAACTACTTCAACGATGCCTATCAGGGTGTGCCCATCGGTGGATACAACCGCTTGATTGATAAGTTGCTTGAGGGTGTGGAGGTACGCACCGGGGTAGACTATCTGGCGCACAGGACTGAGCTGGATGCACTGGCCGACCGCGTGCTCTACACAGGGTGTATCGATGCTTACTTTGACTATAACTGCGGTATGCTGGAGTATCGCAGCCTGCGCTTTGGCCACCAGCTATTGGAGGGAGTGGAAAACTTTCAGGGCAATGCCGTGGTCAACTATACCGACCGCGAGACACCCTATACCCGCGTCATTGAGCACAAGCACTTTGAGATGGGGGAACAGGCTGATACCGTAGTGACCTACGAGTATCCCGACAGTTTTGAGTTGGGTAAGGAGCCGTACTACCCCATCAACAACGACCGAAACAACACCCTCTTTGCCCGGTATCAGGCTCAGACCGAGGCGCTGAACGGAGTGTACTTTGGCGGACGCTTGGCGCAATACACCTATGCCGATATGGACGACACCATCGCTGCGGCGCTGGCCTTGGCTGAGCGCGTGTTGTAAGTTATTCCTCTCCCAATGACTCTGCCCGATGACTCCCGGTATGTTCTCCCGCATTTGCCGTGCCCTGCGTACGGGGCAGCAAGGCGTGCAACCCCTAGTGGCGCCGCGTTTGGTAATGACGCTGGTG
>NZ_JAUNVZ010000041.1 GCF_030540545.1 Rothia sp. (in: high G+C Gram-positive bacteria)
CGAGGGAGTGGAAAATTTCATCGGCGTGCGAGCCCCTCGGCCCTGTGCGCCGCTGTTATTTAACCGCCCCAACCAGTCAGACGCGCCTGGCCAGCGAAGGTGCCCGGCATACAAACTCAAAGGGGAATAAAGTCAATGACTGATATTTCACGCGGAGCTCTTTCCGCAGAGCTAGAAAAAGACCTGCAGAACGCACCGACCACCCATGCCGGTCTGCTTGAATGGGTGCGCGAGGTTGCAGCCCTCACCGAGCCCGACCGTATCTACTGGGTTGATGGTTCCGAAGAGGAATACAACCGGCTAGCCCAAGAGCTGGTCGATGCAGGTACCTTTGTACGCCTAAGCGACCATGAGTTCCCCAACTCGTATGCAGCGTTCTCTGACCCCGACGACGTGGCACGTGTGGAAGAGCGCACCTTTATCTGCTCACAGACCGAAGAAGGAGCCGGCCCCACCAACAACTGGCGTGACCCCGTGGAGATGAAGCAGACTCTCACCGGCCTTTTCAAAGGTTCGATGCGCGGGCGCACCATGTACGTCATTCCTTTTGTCATGGGCTCTTTGAAAGCGAAGAACCCCAAGATGGCGGTCGAAATTACCGACTCCGCCTATGTGGTGTGCTCAATGCGTATTATGGCAACTATCGGCAAGGATGTGCTCGCAAAACTGGACGAAACCCAGGGCTTCTTCGTGAAGGCGCTTCACTCCGTAGGCGCTCCGCTTGAGCCCGGGCAGGCAGATGTGTCCTGGCCCTGCAACCCCGAGAAATACATTGTGCAGTTCCCCGAAACCCGCGAAATCTGGTCCTTCGGATCGGGCTATGGCGGCAATGCGCTGCTGGGCAAGAAATGCTATGCGCTGCGTATCGCCTCGGTTATCGGTCATGATGAGGGCTGGATGGCTGAGCACATGCTCATCCTCAAGGTCACCAACCCCGAGGGCGTTACCCGCTACATCTCCGCCGCGTTCCCCTCTGCCTGCGGTAAAACCAACTTCGCGATGATGGACCCCACCATCGACGGCTGGAAGGCTGAAATGGTCGGCGACGATATCGCGTGGATCGAATTTGATGAGAACCACCAGGCTCGCGTCGTTAACCCCGAGGCGGGTCTTTTTGGCGTGGCGCCCGGCACCGGTTACTCCACCAACCCCAACGCCATGAAGGCAATCTCTAAGGGCAATACTATCTTCACCAACGTGGCGCTCACCGATGACGGCTCCGTATGGTGGGAAGGTAAGACCGACGAGGCACCCGCGCACCTGACCGACTGGACCGGCAAAGACTGGACTCCTGAATCGGGGCGTCCCGCAGCGCACCCCAACTCCCGCTTCTGCACCCCCGCATCCCAGGTGGATATGCTCGCTCCCGAGTACTACGA
>NZ_JAUNVZ010000042.1 GCF_030540545.1 Rothia sp. (in: high G+C Gram-positive bacteria)
ACTACAGGTACAAGAGCGCATGACGCTCCAAATCAAGGACTGCATACAAGAGGCACTCCAACCCCTCGGCGTAATGGTCGTCGTCGAAGCCCGACACATGTGCATGCAGATGCGCGGGGTCGAGAAGGACAACTCGGTCACCACCACCTCAGCCTTTTGCGGAGCCTTCACCCAGGCCAAGACCCGCGCAGAATTTCTCCAACTCATCGAACGCAGAGCCTAAAGCCACCGGCAAGCACAGCCAAGCAGCCCAAAAAGTTGGGCAAAAAGCCCCCCACCCCTACACACTTCCGAAAGAAAGCGGTACTTTTGCACCATGATTTCCCTGTCCCGACATATTGAATGCCTCTTGCTCAACCACGACTGCGTGATTGTCCCCGGCCTGGGTGGCTTTGTCACCCGGTACGTAGAGGCACGCTATGTGCCGGAAGAAGACCTCTTCCTACCCCCCTGCCGTACGGTAGGCTTCAACGCCCGGCTCACCATGAACGACGGCCTGCTCGTACAGTCGTTCATGCAGGCCTACGACACCGGTTACCCCGAGACCGTAGCCCTGGTGGACGAGGCCGTACAAGCCCTGCGCCACCGTTTGCAGGAAGAAGGGCGCTACGAACTGCCCAGCATCGGCACCCTCAGCCTCGGCATAGACGGACAGTACGAGTTCACCCCCTGTGAGGCCGGCGTTATCTCGCCCGAGCTGTATGGCCTCGATGCCCTCTACAACCTCAAGCCCCTCGCAGCCACCCCCAAGCAGCAGCCCGCCAAGGCCGCCCCGCGCAGCCCCCGGAAGCACCGCGTACACCTCAATCGAAGCGAGCGCAGCTACACCCTGAGCGTCAACCGCGAAGCTGCCAACTACCTCGTCGCTGCACTCGTAGCCCTGGTGAGCTACTTCATGTGGATTACTCCACTCAGCACCCCCGAAGACCTCGGCGTACCCCAAACTGCCTCCATGGCCTACGAGCGCCTCTTTGCCGCACCCACCCGGTCGACAGCAAAGCCCCGGCCCACAACCCCCGCCCCGGCCAAGGGCACACCCGCACCCGCCGCCGCACCGGCGCAGCCCGAGGCCCACACAGCTCAATCTTTGGACCACACGGCGCAGTCCGAGGTTCAGCCCACGCAGCCCCAAGGCCGGTACTCCCTGGTAGTGGCCAGCTCCATCCCCCGAGACAATGCCGCAGCCTACGCCCGGCAGTTACAGACCCGGGGCTGGAAGGAAGCCCGCGTCTACCAGCACCGCAAGATGGTGCGCGTAGTCTACGGACAGTACGCCACCGAGCTCGAAGCCCGCACCGCACTGCAAAGCCTCCGCACCCAAGCCCCCTTCACCGAAGCCTGGGTCATCGAAATGAAGTAACA
>NZ_JAUNVZ010000043.1 GCF_030540545.1 Rothia sp. (in: high G+C Gram-positive bacteria)
TGCCTCCACGATAAAAAGAGCCTTTATGCGAATAAAGAGTATTTTTTACCGCTTTATTCACATAAAGGCTCTTTTTAGCACCAGAATTTTTGGTCTAGTGTTCTGTTTTCTCCAGTTCGGCGGGTGCCGAGCGGAGCATCCGGTAAGTGAAGACCGCCAGAACCGCCAAAAGCACGGCGCTAAAGGTTGCGGTCACCAGCACGCCCGAATCGAATGCGGCATGCGCCGAATGCAGCAGCTCGGCACTTAGATCCGAGGGAAGCTGCCCGGCAACTGCGGTCGCGCCGCCGAGGGTTTCGCCCGCCGCATGGGCCGCATCCGCATTAAGACCGGTGGGCACCGTCACCTGTGCACGGTAAATTGCGGTCAGCATGCCGCCGATCACCACGGTACCCAGCACGGTGCCGAACTCGTAGGCGGTCTCAGAAATTGCCGACGCAGCACCCGCCTTATTCGCTGGAACGCTGGAAAGAATCAGGTCATTCGAGATGGTCTGAGCCGCACCCACGCTCAACCCTAAGAACATGAAGGAAGTCATGAGCAGAAGGTCGTTGCGCGAACCAAAGAACACCACAAACAGGTACCCGAGCGCACCCAAGGCAAGCCCCGAAGACACAATCACCGCCGGGTGGAACCGCGAAACGAGCTTAGCGGCGTACAGGCCCGCAATAATGGTGCACGCCAGCCCGGGAATCAGGAACAGTCCAGCCTGCATGGGAGAGTACCCCGAAACCAGCTGCAAATGCTGCGAAACGAAGAAAAGGAACCCAACATCTACGAACATGGCGAACAGGTTCGCCAGAATCCCCCCGGTAAACACGGTGTTTTTGAAGAGGCGAACATCGAGCATGGGGGTGGTTCCCGCACGCCCGCGGCGCAGCTGACGGCGCACGAAGAAGAACCCGAACACGGCGCCAATAAACGCGGTGCTGACTGCGAGCGCATCCACGCCTGCCTCAGAAATATGGGTGAGTCCGAACGTTATGCCGATCATGGCGATCATAATCAGCAGGATACTCACCATATCGAGCGGGCCGGGGTTTGGATCTTTCGATTCGGGCACGGTCATGGGTGCGAGGGCAAGGAACGGTACGAGTACGGGTACCGCCATGAGGAACACCGACCCCCACCAGAAATGGCTCAGCAGGAGTCCGCCCACGATGGGGCCGAGCGCTGCACCGGCGGAGAAGCCAGCCGCCCACACGGCGATTGCGGTGCGGCGTTCTTTCGGGTCACGGAAGATGTTGCGAATGAGTGAGAGCGTGGCGGGCATGAGCATGGCACCGAAGAATCCGAGTACGGCGCGGGCGATGACAAGCAGCAGGGCGGTGGGTGCGAATGCGGCGAGTGCTGAGATA
>NZ_JAUNVZ010000044.1 GCF_030540545.1 Rothia sp. (in: high G+C Gram-positive bacteria)
TTCTTGCCACACCACCAGGTGCGCAGTTCCGGGCGGTATGGGACGGTAACATTCGGGGCAGGTGTAAGTTTTTCTGGCATTAACAGCCGGGATATACTGCACGAACCAGTCTCCGTACCGGTCGCTCTCAACGGTTGGCGCCGGGTCAAGAATACGTGAAATATCACGCCCGCCACCTGCGGTGGTGCGTAACCAGTTGCGGGAGGTGGTGCCCGAAGGGCGTTTACCGGGGTGATTCTTACGTGCCATGCTCACTATTTTATCCCTAGCTACTACCCATTCCAGATTTTAAAGGTTATACCGGGGCCTCGTCTAAAGGAGCATACTCGGTGAGGATAGCCTCATACGTATTGCCGTGAAGATTGCAAGAATCCATAACGTAAAAACAGCGCGAAAAATTTTTATCAAAAATATAGGCGTGCTCGTGGAAATCAATAGAGTCCACGTCTTCTAAATCGTGTTGGATCTCGCCGCTGAGGGCAGTGAAGACAGGCAGCTGAAGACCGTCATACACGTAATGCCGCAGCACATAAAGCATTTGGTGAGGAAAAAGCTCACCCAGCCGGTGGGGGCGAACCAGCTGAGGCTGGCCGCTTTCGCATCCGAATGGTCGCTTATACGAGAAACTCACTGTATTTTCGTTTGAGTTATTAGGTGTTGAGCAGAGCATATGTCCTCTGAAAAAGACACGGATAAGACGCTGCACTACTTTTTCCGCCTCAGTCGCTTCTAATGGCTGACCATACGCAAAATCTTTCACAGCCTGCACTTTCTTATTGGTTCACGTATTTGGTTTTTCTCACCGGGCTATCAGCGGCAAAGAAACAACGCTACCCCCGCATACACTATAAAATACACTCGTGTATCACCCTCATCATGATGAGCGCACCGAGGAGAATGCCGCATGAAAGCTATTCTTGATCACTGGGTTGGAAACCGCAGCGAGGATACAGAGCACACCATCGTATCAACGGGGGAACTGCTGGCCTTGCTGAAACGTCTCGGCACCAACCACCACACCCTGCTCAGCCTGTATCATCCCAGTAAAGACCCCGATAACAACCACCTCATGATCGGCGGAGGTCCCCAACGGTATGTACTCACCGGGTGTGAAGAGGGCACCATTCTAAACGTCAGAAACCCGCAGATGAGCGACACAGCAACAGTTAAGATACTGGTGGGTGGGCAGCTGAGCCTCTTCACGGAACACGAATTAGTAACTCAAGAGCAGGCTTTTGAGTGTGCGGTACAGTATTTCAAGACTGGGCGTATCTCCCACGTGGGCCTACCCTACACATGGGAGAGACTATAAATAACCAACCCGCAGATGGCGTGTGCACAATGACCCGCTGCT
>NZ_JAUNVZ010000045.1 GCF_030540545.1 Rothia sp. (in: high G+C Gram-positive bacteria)
CTCATCTTTTGATCGCCTACAAATACCGCATTGAGGGGGATGTTGATTTCCTCCTCCATTATCTCGCCGCCTACCCCATTGACACCGGCCTTCTTCAGCCACTTCTGGGCGAACTTATTGAAGTCACTTTCCGCAACGCGTGCTACCCAGTCGCTAGCGCGCTTCAATCCAACCTTCGCGAGGCCATTCTCTAGCACCGGACGTACGCCGGGCAGATGTTCACCAAGCATCTCGGTGTAGTTCTCTATGATTGAGCTGGCTTCCCCCTTGTAGATTGCCTCACCTAAACTCTCCCCATCCGTAAAGGTACGTCCACCCTTATCGGAATATTCCGGCCTACCTGTATGTCTATTGATTATGTCCGCTGTCGTCTTACCTGCCTGTACGGTGTTGGAAATTGCGGCAGCCTTGGCCAAATCCCCCGCAGCCACACCTGTATTACGCATAACCCACTGAGCCGCCTTATTGGTAATGCCGCGTTCTGCCGCCTTGGCAGCCATCTTGGCACCGGCCCTTGCACCTAACCCGGTTAACCCATGCTCTGCCGCCTTAGCCGTCACTCTAGCGAGACTGCTAGCTCCTGCTCTAGCCAAGCCATGTGCAGAAGCAGAGGCGATAGTCCTTGGTATCGCGCTGGTACCGGCAGAAAGCATAAAGTCTACAGCATAAGGCAGAGACTGTCCTGCAATATTACCCATGCGATACAGTGAACCAAGTTCAGCGCTGGCAGATGCTTCTGCTTCATTAGCCGCTACCGACTTATCAAACAAGGCCTTCTCTTCTTCGGTCAGCTCTTGTTTGTTGTCTATCTTCTTCTTGATGGCCGCCAATCGCCCTGCGGTATGTATATCAGTAAGACCAAAGTCCCAATTCTGTGCGTTGAAGGTGCCTCCTAGGGCGCGCCAGAATCCCGCCTTATCTCTCATTGCCTCCATGGCGCGAATGTATCGGTCATTAGCGGCGGCAGAAGCTGCTAATGTCTGATACTCCTTATCGGCATTACGCGCTGATATTTGCGCTACAGCCTCACCCAATCCAAGGCTACCCGTTATACCGGCATTAGGGGTATATGAAGCATAGGCTTTTGCGTCTATCTCACGCCCACGTCTGTCCAGTTCCTTGTTCAAGCGGTCGCGCTCCTTGTACGCATCCTTCAATTTTTGTTCGCGCTCTTTCTGCTGTGCGTCCTCAAATTCATGTTGCCCCGACTCAAACCTACCCGTTGTAGGATTGAATACACTATCCCCTCTCGCAACGTCCAGAAGATTGGGTGCTTCCTGCGCATTGGACATCCAGCCGTTCAATCCCGACCCAGCTGGCGTTGAGCTTGCTACCTTAGCGTCAGAGGTTG
>NZ_JAUNVZ010000046.1 GCF_030540545.1 Rothia sp. (in: high G+C Gram-positive bacteria)
GTGGTCAGGGTTTCGGAAGTCGTGTTGTGTACAAAGAGTTGCACGGCCGTATAACAGCCGGTAACGGGCTGTTGGAGTAGGCGGATGGCCTCTATCTCCACCTCGCGCCCCGTGCGCGGTAGCGTGTCGGGCAGGATAGCGTTCGTTACGGGGTCGGGACAGAGCGCCAGTGCCTCTTGATTGCAGAAGAAGCCCCCTTCGTCAAACTCGGTCAGGCGGTCACTCTCCTGCTGTGGGTGAAAGAGTACGTCCAGTCGGTAGTAGCCGTCATAGTTGCCCCCGTAGCCCCAGTTGACGTGGATGAGGCCGCGTTCGTCTATACCATCGAGCACAAAGGCATGGCCGCCGGTCGTCATGAGGTAACCTGCATAGTAGACCGGGCGGTGGGCGACTATCTCGGACGCGATGAAGTTCCAGTAGTCTGTCGGGGCATACTTATAACTATCCAAGTAGTGTACGTAGGGCAGGCCAAAGGCTTGCTTCAAGGGGGCAATCAAGCGTACAGTCTGTGCGCCGCTGGCGGATAAGCCCCAGTTCATGTGCGCCGCAACGCCCAGGTAATAGGAGAGGCGTGCAACGGCATCTATCTCAGCCTCTGAGGCAGTGCCGTCAGCATAGTCTTCGCGGATAAGGCGAGTATCTACGGCAGTGCCAGGCAGGATGTCGGCTATCGTGTAGTGGGCGGTACGCCAGCCCTTGAGCGTATCCTTCAGCACGTACTGGCGGCGGTAGTAGGTCAGCACCTGCTCCATCGCTGTGGCGACACAGCCCACTTGGCAACGTTCCGTAGAGGGATGCCCCTGCGCATCGAGGTAGTAGGGGCAGGCCCGATTGTAGGGATCGAGCTGATGACGTATGGTCGTGAGCAGTGGATCTACGGGAGTGTACTCGGCACCCTCGGGCGGGTAGACCGTTACAGGATGTCCCAAGGCTGCCTGCAAGGGTGGCGGTGGAGGTAGGGCAGAGGATTGGGCTGAAGAACCATAGCCTAGGATAAGGGGAGACTGCACCTCTCCCCCTACCAGCAGAAAGTCTTCACCACACTCATAGCGGTAGCCTGCAGCATATGAGGCCGTTAACCGAATGGGGAGCTTCTCTGTGTTGCTGCGAGAGGAGCGCTGTGTGCGCCACCATTGCTCGGCCACAGCGCGGGCTTCAGCCTCGTCAATAGGGGATGCGGAGAGTGAGGTTACCCCTGTGACGATACCGAATAGTAGCAGAAGGAGTGGACGGAGTAATTGGCTCAAACGTTTCATTGGCTGATGCTTTAGGGCCGAGGTGTAGTGAAGGGGCGGGCGATGGGCTTGCTTTATGTGGGACTATTCGCCGATATTGAACTGTTTGCCGGATT
>NZ_JAUNVZ010000047.1 GCF_030540545.1 Rothia sp. (in: high G+C Gram-positive bacteria)
GGTTCTGCCGGTGCACCTCAAACATGCCGCGGGTGCGGCGCGACTCGCCCGCAATCAGATACCCGTCAATCTGCAGCACCTCCTTCGCCCAATGCTCATACCAGCGGCGAGTGCCCGCCGGGCGGCAGCACACCTTCGTCACAGCAAGCTTAGTGCCCATTACCCGCTCAATGCGCACCGCAACCTCAAGGCCCCGCTCATTCGGTGCCGGGAACCGCAGAATCAGGGCGTTGCGGGCAGCCTGGCGCATATCGGCGAGGGTCTCAGTAAACGAACCGAGCGCAGGGTGGGCGTGCATGCTCATTACCCGGTCATACACGTGAGAAGGGCGAGCCACATTAAACGCGCGCCCGGCGGTAATAACCTCCGCAATGGTGCGCCCAATAGCATCAATATTGTAGACGTTGGTGGTGAGAACGGTGCCCGCGTTCATGAGGAACTGCAAATCGGCATTAACAACCTCGTCGGCGAGGCACAGAGTCTTCTTCTCTACCATGGCGGTGATTTCCTTCCGGGAGCTTTATCTGATGCTCTTAAGCTACAGTCACCCCCTGACGGGTTAAGAAGATTTTTCGGCGCAGCGCCCCCCAGAAGTAAAATTTTGAGCATTTTTAGCCCATCATTTCCCCAACGCACAGCCGCGGAGGGTGCGTAAACTACCGCACTTTACGCAGAAGCCACAGCATGTACACCCCACCGACCGCCCCGGTGGCCAGCCCCACCGGGATCTGAAACGGTGCCAACACCCGCATCGCAGCATAATCGGCAACCACCAGAAGAACCGCGCCCAGAAAAGGCGCACGGCACCGCAAAATGTGTTCTGATGGTTGTAGCATTGAACCAACCACCCGGAGGAACGTATGAATACCACCGAGCAGAATGCGGCTAAAAACACCGAAGCGCGGGTACGCCGAGTTCTGGGCATGCTCAATGAGGGGAAACTGAAACAGGCCATCAGGATTACGGCAACCCCATCGCAGCAGCCGCTGCCGAAGGCCGCCTCCAAGTTCGGGGGAGTGCCGTACCTGCCTGCGGGAGAGCCCGCACCGGCGAACGCATCTGGCCAGCCCTTGGGCATGATCGCGCAGATTAACTGTGCGCAGCTGCCGCAGAATAATATTTACCCGAAGAGCGGTATGCTTCAATTTTGGATTGACCCTCACGACACCGTGTGGGGGTATGACTATAACAAGCCTGCGGTTCAAGAGAACTGGCGGGTGCTCTACTACGAGAGCGTGGGTGAGTCGAACCCGGATGCGCCGCTGCCGGTGATTGACTGGGATATGGTCGGCTGGCCTATCGAACCGGAGAGCGTGGAATTTGCGCTCTCGTTCAGCCTGGTTGAGC
>NZ_JAUNVZ010000048.1:0-221 GCF_030540545.1 Rothia sp. (in: high G+C Gram-positive bacteria)
ATCTTAAAAACAATACCCTATGAAGCTTCGCTCCATCCTGCTTGCCTGCCTTGCATTCCCACTCTCGCTGGCTGCACAAGTACTCCCGCAGGTCAGCATCAAGGGCAATCCTACGCCACCTACCGATTCACTCACCCTTTGGTACACCGCTCCCGCTACCGACTGGGTGCGCGAAGCCCTGCCCATCGGCAATGGCGAGATGGGCGCTATGCTCTTTGGCG
>NZ_JAUNVZ010000048.1:231-1342 GCF_030540545.1 Rothia sp. (in: high G+C Gram-positive bacteria)
ACAAGACGCTCTGGAAGGGGAGCAAGGGAGCTAAAGACCTGGGCTCGTACCTTACCTTTGGCGACCTATACATTATTAATAAGGCCCCCAAGTCCGTCACCGACTACCAGCGCCGCCTGAGCCTCAGCCAGGCTGTCGGACAGGTAGACTATACCGTCGGCACTACCCACTACACCCGCGAGTACCTGGCTTCGTATCCCGATGGGGTGATTGCGATTCATTATCGCGCCACCGGGGCTGAAGGCATCCACGTCGGCCTTCAGCTTATCAACGGACAGGGCGGACAGACCGCCACCTACACTACTGAAGGAGCTAGCTTTGCCGACCAGGTGGCCAATGGAATGCACTTCCGCGCCGCACTCTCCGTGGAGCAACAGGGCGGAACGGTCACGCTCAACGGCCGCGAAATCGTCATTGAGGGAGCACACGAGATGACGCTCTACCTGACCTGCGGCACCGACTTTGACCCGTTGCAGCCCAACCACCTGACGGGTGATGCCGCCGCCCTCGAACAGCAACTCGCAGCTCACCTTACCGCAACCAAGGCCAAGGGGTACGAAGCCGTGCGAGCAGATCACGTAGCCGATTATCAGCAACTCTTTCATCGGGTCAAGCTCTACCTACCCCAGGCTCGGAACAGCGTAGTCACCCCGACGCTCCTTCAGCGCACCACACCTGAAGCCCAAGCCATGGTGGATGCCCTCATCTTCCAGTACGGGCGCTACCTGGCCATCGCCTCTTCGCGTGGCGTCAGCCTGCCCTCCAACCTTCAGGGCATCTGGTGCAAGGACGGCACGCCCAAGAGTGACGCGGTGTGGGCATCCGACATTCACTCCAACGTCAATGTGCAGATGAACTACTGGCCCGTCGAGCCGACCAACCTCTCTGAGCTGCACATGCCCTTCCTCGAGTACATCCGCAACGAGGCCACCCGCTCCGGTGGCACTTGGCAGCAGAACGCCCGCGACCTGGGCGCACAGCACGGCTGGGTGGTCAACACCGCTGGCAATATCTTTGGCGGGTCGAGCAACTATAAGCTAGGCAAGTACTCCGTGGCCAATGCCTGGTACTGCCAGCACCTTTGGCAGCACTTCACCTACACCCGCGACAC
>NZ_JAUNVZ010000049.1 GCF_030540545.1 Rothia sp. (in: high G+C Gram-positive bacteria)
TACGTCAATTTGCGGCCAAGCCCCCAGACGGTAGGGTACGCTGCCGCCGATACCAGTAGAGACATAGAGCGGATGCTGCTGTGCACCGATATAGAGGCCACCCCATTCGGGCATAAAGAGGGCAGCGGGAGAGAAGCCCCCTAGGCGCAGCTGCATGGCGTGGGTATGGCCCGAGAGGGTGAGGGCTATGTTGGTGTGCTGCACCTGCGTGTGCCAGTGCCAAGGGTCGTGAGAGAGGAGGATACGGCAGCGAGCGGCGGGGAGGCCCCGGAGGGCTTTGGCCAGGTCGCCGTGGGAGGTGAGGGGCTGCTTGCCGATATTCTCTACGCCGACGAGGGCCAGCGTGTCCGTTCCGCGCAGGCGCAGGGTGTGGCTGTCGCGCAATACTTCCCAGCCCATTGATTGCTCCATCCGAACCAGTCGGTCGGTGAGTGCCTGCTGCTCAGCCGGTGTGAGGCCGGGAGAGTAGGTGGAGTAGTCGTGATTGCCCAGAATGGCGACCACCCCGTCGGGAGCCTGGAGGCGGCTGAGCACCGAGAGGTAGGGGGTGAGCTCGTCGGGGTGCAGGTTGACCAAGTCGCCGGTGAAGGCGATGAGGTCAGGATGTTGGGCGGTGACGCTGTCGACGATTTGGCTCACAAAGGTGGTGTCGCCTAGATAGGTGCCGAGGTGGAGGTCAGAGAGCTGCACGATGCGGTACCCCTCAAAGGCCGGAGGAAGCGTGGGGAGTGTGATGCGTTCGCGGTGTACCACGAGGCGCTTCATTCCGCCAAAGGAAGCGTAGAGTTGTACCGCCGCTACGATGAGACCGACGAGGCAAGAGACGGTGAGCACGTGGCGACGCAGCCCCGGTCGGTGGCGCGCCATGAGGCGCAGCGGGGCATCAATGAGAATGAAGACTATCTTGGGGAAGGTGACGCACAGCACGGCAAAAAAGGCAAACCATAGCAGCGGCCCCGTGAGTATGCCGGCGGCAGCCAGCCCTAAGCTGCCCAGCGTGAGCAGAGTAGGGAGAAAGAGCGGGAGACTGCGCCAGCGCCCCGTGTGGCGACGGGTGATGAAGCGCCATAGGTAGAGGTCGGGCAGGAGAGTGAGTAAAATGAGCAGAAAAGAAAAGCGCAACATGCGGGAGAGAATCAGTTGGAGTGGAGATGGGTAAATAAAAAGCCGGCTCCAATCGAAGCGTCCGGCCTACCCAAGGAGGGTGGGTAGGGAAAAGAGGCTTACGGTTGGAGCCGGCAGTAAGGGGAGGTACAAGGAGTGCCTAAAAAAATGCAGGGCACTGTCCAAAGGGTATGCCGGCTATTGGTCTTCTTGTTTTTGCTGCTCGGCCTGCTGCT
>NZ_JAUNVZ010000050.1 GCF_030540545.1 Rothia sp. (in: high G+C Gram-positive bacteria)
CCCCGGAACAACGTACTCACGCTCCGGGTATCCATGAGGCAACTCCGCTACACCATCAGCTAGGGACCACCGCATACGGTTGCTGATCGCCTCGATAAGTATCTGCCGAATATGCGCCTCCTCCCGGAAAGCCGCACGGTCGGCGCTGAACTTCTCGGGCGAGTCAGCGTAAAATCCGGTCGGTTCCTCTTTGATCAGCTCATAGTAGCGAGCAGCCAGCTCAAAAAGGGCGCGGATATAGGCACAGAGAACATCAACGATGCGCTGACCCTCCGCGTGCTTTTCTTCCGCCGACAAGGATTTATCGGCAAGGTATTCATCTACTAAGGTCACGAGGGCATGCACCGCGCCCAGCCGTGTGTACGAGTGTGCGGAGTCAAGCAGCTCAACGGCTTTCAGAAATCGCTCCTGCCGTGAAGTGTTCAATGTGCTCTTGTTGCTGGCGGTCATGGCGGGTGACTCCTTGCCTGGTGGTTGGAGGCGTGCCCCTTCACCCTACCGCAGCCGATCAGCAATACCAGGGATTTCTTAGTGCAGAATGTGAAAACTAAGCATGTACCCGTAAACGTGGTTGAGCACCCGGCGGAACCAACAAACACCGGGTGCTCAACTTTTCTCTATGGGATTATGGAGGACTCTACCCAATCCTCCGTGCGGTGTACACGTAGTATCCAATGCACGCCGCGAATTCCAGGGGAACACCAATCAGCGCCCACAACGCATCTGGCGAATTAGCCCCTGACATTATCAAGTTCACCCACAGGGGAGAGACCGCCACACACAGCACCGCGCCCACACCATTTACGGTGCGAACCAGGGCGCCGCCGCGGCGGAAGTTGAAACAAATATTGGCGGTCACATGCGCCAGTGCATACGCCAGCATGAACTGCCCAATCGGGTGGAACATCACGTGTGCCCACTGCGAATAAAGGTCTCCACCCAGCACCGCTGCAAACGTAAATACGTACGGTAATGCCAACCCAATCACGCGCGCCGTGTACAGGACTGACAGTATCTTGGGGGAGGTGGTACGGTGACCCGCCGAAACCTTGGAAGCGCTGAACGAGGCTCGCAGGTTCGCCGGGCCGTCGCTGATACGGCCACCACCGATCTGGGCTGTTCTTACCTGTGTTGCGCTATTGCTCATTGCGTGCTTCCTCAGTTAGTCGAATTTCCAGCATACTCTAAGGTTTTTTGAAAACTGTCATACTTTCGGATGATTTATCAAATCTTTATATTGCTATGACGCGGAACAACACGAAAAAGCGAATAGGTTGCTGTGTGGGATAAGCCAAAAATGGGCCTTCTTTTTCTACCCGGTAAGCGCCAA
>NZ_JAUNVZ010000051.1 GCF_030540545.1 Rothia sp. (in: high G+C Gram-positive bacteria)
TATGCAGCCTGGTTGGTGGCCTTGTTGTAGAGCTTAATCTTACCGCCATCCATCTTCTTGATGTACCAGAGTTGCTTCGGCTCACCGCTCGTCAGCGCGGCAGGCTTCACCTCACCATTGTTGGCCGTAGCGTAGGTGCGAGCAGACCAACTGCTGTACGTACAGTTAATGGTGTAGACTGCATTCTCGTCCAGCGCGTCATATATCTGCTTGCGGGGCATACCGAGGTATTCCTCATAAGCTGCAACAGCCTTCTTGTAGGTCTCTTCGCTTACTAGGCCGGCTTCGATAGCCTTCTTACCGGCCTCTACCACTTCGGTGTTCAGGTAAGCCAGTGCCTCTTCGGTCGGTTCGTTATAGTCACCAGTCGTACCGTTCTCTACGATGCGCTCGGCCTTGTTGACCAAGCCCTGGAGCTGAGCCTTGAAGTCCTCAATTTCCTCAATACGCCACGTGCCTTGGTAAGCTACCGTCGGGTCGTTGAAGGACTTGATGTAGCCGTCCTTGTTGGCCCAGAGGCGAGCCACGTTGCCGGTAGCTTCAGCGGTATAACCATCTACTGCCGAGATGAGCACAGCACCGGGGATGAAGTCGGTAGCGCCACGCAGGGTGCTCTTCACACGGGTGTTGTCGATGCGGATGGGGGTAGAGGCATCGGCCGTTACCGTCACGTTCTGATTGTAGGTCGGCAGGGCGATGGTGTTGCCCGTCATGTAGTTCTTGATGACGAAGCCGTCACCACTCTTGACGAAGGTCCAAACCTCCTCAGGCTCTACCTGCGGGGTGTAGTGGAAGCGGGCGGAGCCGTCCTTCTCGTAGAGTGTGGAGCCATTGTACTGCTGGGAGTAGTAAGTAGAGGCAGAGACTATCTGATAAGCCTTGCCCTCAACGGGCTGCACGATGGGCGCAGTCTTAAAGGTCTCAATGGCCGTGTTGAGTGTCTGGGTAGCCTCATCAGACTCGGCAGCGCCCTTGGCCGTAGCGAGTGCAGCGGTCAGTGCATCGTAAGCCTCCTGGCTGGCATAACCCACCTTACCGGGCTTAGAGAGCTTCAGCACGCGCTCAGCCTCGGCGATGGCCGTCTGCTGTGCGGTCTTCTCTTCCTCAAAGAAGAAGTGCTTAGCGTAGGTATAGTTGAGCGAGTCGAGGATAGCGCCGTGAGGCTGCATACGCATGAGGAAGTCCATCCAGTTCTTCTGCGATGCGGGACGCCAACCGATTTCGGCAAGGGCCATCAAGCGGGGGAGTAACTGGTACTCCAGCTCTTCGCTATCGTTCAAGGTCTCTGCCCAGAGGTTACCCTGCACACCGAGGCAGAGGTCTTGGT
>NZ_JAUNVZ010000052.1 GCF_030540545.1 Rothia sp. (in: high G+C Gram-positive bacteria)
GATGGCCGGCATGTACGATGCCTCGCTTGATGCCTTTGCCCGTAACGAGTGGAACTATCAAGGTATCTACTTCACGCGTCGACTGCCTTGGGCGGCTTGGAATCATGAGGTGAACATGCCTTCGTGGGGTGGATACAGCCTTTCGGCTTATCTCAACAACGGCAAAAGTATGCCTATTCCGGTGCGTGAGCTGACCCATTGGCAGCAGGAACTCTTCAATCCGTATCGCGGTTTGCGAAGCTACGCCGTGTTAGACAGCGCTTCCCCACTCAGTGGGAGTGTGATGTACAGCAAGGCGGAGCGCAAGATGGCGCGCGCCAATGGGCTGGTGGCTCCTCAGATGAGCGAACGTACACTTGAGGGAGGCAGCGCCGAATCGGTCGGCACAAATGCAGCCGATGCTCTACGCACCAACTTTGCGGAGACGGCCTTCTTCCAATCTGCGTTGCGCACCAATGCAGCCGGGGAGGTGAGCATAGCCTTTACCCTGCCCGAGAGCATGACCCGCTGGAACTTCTCTGCCCTGGCGCATGACGGGGAGATGAACCACGGCAGGCTGGACACAACGCTGGTGGCGCGCAAGGAGTTTATGGTCGAAGTGGCACTGCCGCGCTTTGTGCGTCCGGGGGACCATACATTGCTGCCCGTCAAGGTATCCAACCTTTCAGACCACCCCGTGACGGCCAAACTGACCCTGACGCTTGAAGACGCTCTGCACGAAGGGCGCACCCTGCTGAACCATGCGAAGGACATCAAACTTACTGCCAGCGAGGTGAAGACCTATTACGTACCCTATACGGTGACTGAGGAGGCCGATATGCTGGTTTGCCGCGCCCAAGCCGAAGGCAGCGGATATAGCGATGGCGAGGAGCACTATCTGCCCGTGCTCAGTAACCGGGTAGAGGTGGTGCGCACGTTACCCTTCTCTATGACCGATCGGGGTGAGTACACCTACCGCATCGATACCCTCTTTCAGGGTAAGGATGCCCTGCACCGCAGCCTAGGCATAGAGCTATCGGCTCATCCCCTTTGGAATGTTGTGACCGCATTGCCCGCATTGGCAGGTAGCAGTCAGAGCTTGAGTGCTACAGAGTGGGCCACGCGCTATTACGCCCTGACCTTGGGGAAGAAGTTGGGCGAATTGCATCCGGAACTACGCCGCTTGGCCGCAGATCGGCCGCAGGAACTTTCGGCCTTAGCCAAACTACAAGCTGAAGGGCTGACCGACGGCACGCCTTGGCTACAAGACGGCGAAACAGCTAGGGCCCGAGGTGAATCCTTGCGCCAACTTTTCGATGCAGAACTCTCGGCAGCCTATCTGCATAC
>NZ_JAUNVZ010000053.1 GCF_030540545.1 Rothia sp. (in: high G+C Gram-positive bacteria)
CAGGTTCGGCTTCAGCTCAAGAGCCGGGGCCAGCTGCTCATCCATGATCTGATCCATTAAATACCCGCGGATCGCCAAGTTGGCGTACTGCGCCTGCGCATCCCGGGCCCCTATCGCATCAGCCACCCTATCGGCCCAGCCACGCACCTGATTCGGGCGGGACTCATCAATATCGCCGACCCCCTCAGTAAACGAATCGCCCAAGGCCACATAGCGTACCGGCTCACCGTTCAGGCGAGCATTCTCATCAAGGTGAAGCACCGTTCCCCTCCCCTAGCTCACAGTTTTGCCTACACGCCAGTATCCCATAAACGACACCTGCTCCTTCGGGGTTCCTGCCTCCTGCACGCTCACCCAGCGAAGGCGTTTACCCATCGCGATGCCTCCCCACAACGAACATGTCGTGCGGGTCATTGGCGACACGGCAGGTATAACGCCGTAGCGGGTGATATTGTTGAGGTTTTGCCGAGCGCCTTGAGTTTATTGTCAAACCAGTTGGCAGACTTATTTGAATTCTCTTCCCTAGAACTTGAGTCTGCCGGTCACCAACCAGCCGCTGCGGGATGCACGCTCATAAATGGCGTGCGCCATGGTGCGAGCGTAGCTTTTTGTCACGTGGTTATCGTCCATGTACACGTAAACATTCCCGATGATCGGCTGGCAGGTTCCTTCAGGACAGTACAGGTCAGCCAGGTCGATGGTCACCGCGCCTTCGTACCGGTCTAGCACCTCGCGGGAGGGGTTGGCGTCAGCAAGCTTCTCATTCACGGGACGAGCACAGGAGCTCATATCCGACCCGGCTTTTTGGGCGCACTCGTACACGTTGAAGTCATAACGCGGGTTATCCCGCAAACCAATCACCTGAATCCCGGCGTCGGTAAGTTTTTTGACGGTCTCATCCAGTGCCGGGTCGACCCGTTCCTCATTGGTTTTCGCATCCGCCACAGTTGCGGTTAACACCACCGTCTGGGGTTTGCGTTTGAGTAGTTCCTCGGTCACCTTATGGTTGAATTCGCTGCATTCGTCGGATGCGTTTACATCTCGGGTCGGGTACAGGCACCCTCCCAGCAGGTAGGCTTGCAGGTTGGTGTGGGTCTGCTCCGCGATCGGTTTGAAGGAAGCAATAGACTGCTCAATATGCGAGTTGCCCACAATAACGGTCAGCGGGGCATCATCCGCACCGTACGTTTGGATATTGCAGTATTTGGAAAGCGACTCGTCCCTGGGTTTAAACACCCCATCGCAAGCCCCGTCCAGGCGCTCATACTGGCTTTTGGGGTCGGTAGAAGGGATGGGGTTGTCGTTTGATGTCACCCGGTTGGTA
>NZ_JAUNVZ010000054.1 GCF_030540545.1 Rothia sp. (in: high G+C Gram-positive bacteria)
GGTGAAAAACCATGAGCGGGAGCATGAGCAGCCCCAGCGAGCCGGCGCCAAAAATAATAATTGCCATGGGTAGTCCGGCGGCGAGGGATTTTTTAGCCCCGCAGAATTGAATGGTAATGCGGTCGGCACGATTAAACCCCAGGCGCGCCGCCAGCGTATCGGTACCCCACAGCATGAATACCACCATGATCGCGGCTACACCCACGAGTGCCACCACCTGCCAGGCACTGACGGATGTCCACACCCCCTGCACTACCGAGGCTGAAAAAGCGGAGTAGACAATCATCATGACCGAGAATTTATCCAGCCATTTGGTGGCGGGTTTGGCTGCAAAGGTTCCCACCCAGCGGCGCGTGAGTTGCCCGGCCAAAAACGGTAAAAAGAGCTGAATAGCAATATTTATAAAGATGCCGGAGGATATTTCCACGTGCCCGCCCCCCATAAGCACCATAGCCAGTAGCGGGGTTGCTAATACTCCCACAATGCTAGAAAGCGAGGCGCTCACAATAGCCCCGGCCACATTCCCGCCGGCTATGGAGGTGAAGGCAATGGAGGCCTGCACGGTGGAGGGGACCAGGCACAGGTAGAGAATACCCAGGTACAGGCCGTCCCCGAGCAAGAATTTGAGGGGGAAAAGCGCCAACCCAAAGAGCGGGAAAAGCACGAAGGTGCAGGTGAGAATGAGCACGTGGAGGCGCCAGTGTTTGAGTCCGGCTATGGCCTCGGTGGTGGATAGGCGCGCCCCGTACAGGTAGAACAGCAGCGCCACAGCCCACTTGGTGCCGGTGGCAAACCAGTCGGCAAAGTCCCCGCGCGCGGGAATTATAATCGCCGTAATAACGGCGGTAATGAGCATAATAATGAGCGCATCGGGACGTATGGAGCGTAGTTTGCTGAGCATACTACCAGTCTACTCGCGCCGTGCCGTGCTCATTTCGAGAATCAAGGTAGCGGCAGGCAGTTTAGCACTACCGCAGCTTAGGGTATCCGGGCAAGGTTATTGCTGGTCGGTAATACCTCTATTGCCCGCCCACTACAGCTTTATAGGCTCCGCACCTTCCAACTTGTAAAACATAAACCCGTATAACCATATATAAAGCTATACATATATATGTTCATCTGCATATATGGTTATACGGGAAACCAAGAATAAGGTCACTGCCGGACCAACGAAGTTGGGAACCGGGCGCTAGGGGTTTTCCTGCCCCATTTCGCCATCCGGGTTCTGTCGACCGGAATTATGCTGCCCATTACCTTCGCCGGGCGCCGTATTCGAGCCATCATTTGAGGAGATGGAACGCCGAGGCTGATCCTGCTCG
>NZ_JAUNVZ010000008.1 GCF_030540545.1 Rothia sp. (in: high G+C Gram-positive bacteria)
CTTTTCAAGATGTTGTGTTGTTTGCGTTCACTGTATGGTTTTTGGGTAATAACCCCGTTTGGGTTGTTTGGAGAGGTTCTGGGGTCACGGTTGTGGTTCTGGGGTCTCTCTTTTTTGTGGTTGTGTGGTTGTTGGGGGTGTCTTTGGGTGCCCCTTTTTTTTGTGTGTGTTTTGGGTGCGGGGGTGGAAAGGGGTTTGTGCTGATGCTCGTGGCGCCGTGTATTTGAATTGATGGGCTAATGCGAGGGAGGAGTCCCAGGTACTAGTATTGTTGAGACCAGTAGCGTGTGTTTTTTGCCTGTTCGTCAGAGGCTCATCCCATACGACTACTGACAGGCTGTGAGCGTAGATAATGCTCATTGAGTCATGAAATACTCTACTCAATAGACACTTTGCCCGCTCACAGCTTGTCGGTAAATATCGTTCTTGGGCATGGGCTGGGAATAGCACATCAGGTCAATATGGGCGCATAGGACGGTCCCCAGACAACTGCGTTCTTTCAGGCCACTGGCATGTGCTTCTTACCTGATCGTCAGAGGTCCATTCCATGCGGGTGTATAAGATACCCGCTCACCTCGCGAATACTATTTTTCATCGCGAGGGAAGACACCCCTCGCGACAAAAAATAGTATTCGCGACACGGAAAGAAAACATAGAGCACTCAAGAAAAAAAAGGGGGAGAAGCCCCAGAAACGTTACCACTCCGAAGTTGGGGAAAAGAGCACTGGGCAATGCGTGGGGAAGGTGAGAAGCGTAGAACCCCATTCTCCGTCCCCTCTCAGGACTGTACGCGGATAAGCCCCAACCATCTGCAGAGTGTGAGAGGTAATGGGGAACCCACACGGGAGATCAGGGAATCCAGCCATCTTGGGAACGCAAGATACAGACCAAAGCCAAGCAGAAAAGAAAAGCAGCAATCTCGGGAACTGGAGCAGGGCAGAGGAAAAGGTTGAGCGCTATTAGCCTGGACATTTCGTTCCAGCGAAATGATCAGGGTCGTGCGCGAACGCCTTTTCCTCGCACCGCGACCCAACCTCAGAAAGCCTGGGTCTAAAGAGCATCATCCCTGGCGAATGTTTTAGCCACAGCCTTGCCGGATTGGTGACCACAGCCTTGCCGGATTGGGGTAAAAAGATATGTAATCGGGTTCAAGATGCAGAATCTATGAGACCGATAACACAAGTAAACGCACAGAACCTATGAGACTAATAAGGCATACAAACACATAGAATCTATGAGAGCATGAGAGCATGAGAGCACTCAGATACGCAGAATCTAGTAGACGTATATAGCCATTAGATAGCCAGAAATTCACTAAATTAGTTGTAATGTAAAATTTTGCTCAAAGCGTGAGAACCCACATTTTGGGTCATAAACTAGCGTTCCGCCCAGAGCTTAGGTAGGGTAGATAAAGATACCTCCGGCGCGTGCTCTCAACAACGCGCCTCCACGAGATATAAAGGAGCAGGTATGTCTACTGACGCCCGCGAAAAAGCCCGCCAGCTCGCAGCTAAGCAGGCGAAGAACAATACTGCTGCATCGAGCCGTCGTTGGATTCAGCTGACCGTGTTGCTGGTTGTTGCGGCTCTGGTCGCTGTCTTTGCGTTTGTGTTTTATCAGAACCAGAACTCGAAGATCCCGAACTCCGGTCCGGTGCCGGCTAGTGCGAACCAGTACGGCGGTATTGTGCTGACCAAGGACGGCATTGTAAAGAATGCGTCCTCCGAGCAGACCCGTAATCTTGAGGCTCTGGGCACCTCCACTGTGAGCATTAACCCGACCCTGAACGGCACCCCGGATGCAACCGCCCACGCGCTGCCCCTGGGCATGCAGAATGCTGAGGAGTCCGCGAAGAACGGCCAGGCTGTGCGCGTGACCGTGTTCCAGGATTTCAACTGCATCCACTGCCGCGAGTTTGAGGAGCGTTACGGCGAGGAGATTCAGAAGCTGGTTGAGGACGGCACCATCACTCTTGAGGTGCGTAACCTGATCTTCCTGGATCGTGTTTCCCCGACTCAGTACTCTTCTCGTACCGCCAATGCAGCCTACGCTGTGGCGAACCAGGTGTCGACCACCCAGTACCTGAACTTCCAGCGTGAGCTGTTCACCTACCAGGGTAAGAAGGACCTGACCAACCAGGAGATCGCTGATATTGCTTCGAAGTACGGTGCTGATATCTCTTCGGATTTGAACGAGAATAAGTGGCGCCCCCTGGTGGATGTTCTGAACACTGAGTCTGTGAATAACGGTATTGCCGGTACTCCGACCGTGTTTGTGGATGGCGACCAGTACACCGGTAGCGATTTTAGTGCTTTCTTGAAGCAGAAGATTGACGCGAAGAAGAAGTAGTTTTTCGCTTCGATAGCCCTCGTGCGTATGCGCGGGGGCTATTTCTTTTGCCCCGGTGTGCGTGTGGGCGCGGAGCCTCTGGGGTTGGCGGGGCGCCTGAGCGTAGAATAGAGGAAGATGTACAGCGTATGGCTGATGAAAGGTTTGACTAATGGCTTCGTTGATTGAGTCCTATGATGCTCTGCTTTCGGATTTGGACGGTGTGGTGTACGCCGGTCCATTTGCGATTGAGGGTGCTCCGCAGGCTCTGAACCGTGTGCAGGCAAGCGGTATCCCGGTGGTGTTCGTGACCAATAATGCCTCGCGTTCTGTGGAAACCGTGGCGCAGCATCTGCGCGATTTGGGCGTTGAGACCGACGCGGACCACGTGGTGAGCGCGGCGCAGGCGGCGGCTCGTGTGCTGGCTGAGCGTTTGGATGCGGGCGCTAAGGTGCTCGTTACCGGTACCGAGGATTTGGCGGATTGCATTCGCGAGGTGGGTCTGGTGCCGGTGCGTTCTCAGGCGGAGGAGCCTGTTGCTGTGGTGCAGGGCTTTAATCCGAAGATAGTCTGGGAGGATTTGGCGGAAGCTGCCTACACCCTGGCGGATCCGGAGGTGCTGTGGCTGGCGACCAATACCGATCAGTCGATCCCAAAGGAGCGCGGCATCGCCCCGGGTAATGGCACCCTGGTGGCTGCTGTGGGTACTGCAACGCGTCGCACTCCGCTGGTGGCGGGTAAGCCGGAGGCTCCGATCTTCCACGCTGCGGCTCAGTCTGTGAATTCGCAGCGCCCGGTGATTGTGGGCGATCGTTTGGATACCGATATTCTGGGCGGTCACCGTGCGCAGATGGATAGCGCCCTGGTACTCACCGGCGTGCAGAGCTACGCCGATGTGATTGCGGCTGTTCCCGACCAGCGCCCGACCTATGTGCTGCGCACTCTGGAGGATTTCTTTGCTGAGTATCCTCAGATTGACGTCATGTATGAGGGCTATGAGACCATTGCCTACGGCCCGAAGTGGCAGGCTATTGTGCGTGGAGATTCGATTCATATGTATGCCCCGGAGGGCTTTGCTGCCGATGAATCTTTTGCCGGTAGCGAGTCTGAGCTAGAGGCATGGCGTGTGGCTATTGCTGCCTGGTGGGCAAGCTACCCGAGCGAGGCGAAGACCCCGAGCTTTGTTAATATGCCCGGTCAGGATTCCTAAGGCACCTCTATGAGCATGAACGATAACCTGAGCGTTCAAGAGCGCGCCGCTATAGAAGGTGTGGAGCCCTCGGCTCTTGAATCTGCGATTCAGAACGAAGAACAGGCATTCTTTGAATCGCTCAAGGAGCTGGATATTCAGGCGCTGGTATCCGGGGAAAGCGACGCCCAAGAGCAGCTGGAGAGCCTGGTATCTACCCTGGAAGAATCTGTCCAGGAGTTGAGCGAACCGGAGAGCGCCTCCACCGCTGAACCGGGCAATTCTGAAGACAAAGGAGAATAGTGGCTGAGCGCCTGGATAAATACCTCGCCGCGCACGGGCTGGCCTCTTCGCGCACCCTCGCGGCGAAACTCATTGCCGCAGGAGACGTACACATTAATGGCCGAGCCATACGCAAAGCCTCCTATATGGTGCAACCCGAGGACACCCTGCGCGTGCTGGCCAGTGAGCTGACCGAGTACGTTAGCCGCGCCGGGCATAAGCTTGCCGGTGCCCTGGATACCTTCAGCGAGATTAGCGTGGAGGGTAAGCGCTGCCTGGATGCGGGCGCCTCCACGGGCGGTTTTAGCGATGTGCTGCTGCGCCGCGGAGCCGAGCAGGTGTGCGCCGTGGATGTGGGGCACGACCAGCTGGTAGACGCAATACGTCACGATGAGCGAGTGCAGGTCTATGAAGGCATGAACGTGCGCTATATGACCCCTGAGGATATTGGCGGTCAGGTGGATCTGACGGTCTCTGACCTGTCCTTTATTTCGCTGACCCTGGTGATGAAGGCTCTTGCCGAGGCGACTGCCCCGGGAGGGGATCTGGTGCTGATGGTTAAGCCTCAATTTGAGGTGGGTAAGCACCAGATTAACCGCGGCGGCGTGGTGCTGGACGAGGCAGTACAGCAGCAGGCTGTGGATCGTGTGCTGATGAGTGCTGTGGAGCACGGGCTGCAGGTGCGCGGTACAGTGCCTTCGCCTCTGCCCGGTCAGGACGGTAACCGTGAGTATTTCCTCTGGTGCGTAAAGCCCGTTTAGAAGTACAGAGCGAGTAGGGAACAATGCGGGGTGTAGAGACTATCTACACCCTGCACTGTTCTATCGTATAAGGATGCTCGCCAGGAGAACACAAGGTGCTGGGAAAAAAGCGCCTGAAGGGTACCGCCACCCCCCTTTGTTCCTATACAAATAATCAAGGTTGAAACAGGTCTCCTTGATCGAGGTATAGGAATTAGAAGTGCGATTCGCACGCTTCTGAGTATCACCCGTCTGGTAGGCGTAATTGTGCAGCTGTACCTAGTCGTTCAGGAAATCCAGAAGCTTAATTTGGTCTTCAATATCTACATCCTGATGAATTACTGATACGGGTACATTCTGCGCTGGGCCTTCCAATCCTGCAGCGCCCAGTCCATAGAAAGAGGCCGACAGAGGAGAAACGTTCGGGAGGCAATCCATGCTCTGCACGAAATAATCTTCGAATATGCGCGTGACACGCCCCAATTCGCAGCCCATGGTGTAGTATGGGTATACGAGATAATTTATCGGGATTATCTTCGATAGAAAGGATTGTCATGAGCGCGCGCACCGAGCGTAAAATCCTCGTCTTCGCCCACACCGGGCGCAAGGAAGCACGAGATGCCGCACGTCAAACCTGTGCGCAGCTGCACCACGCCGGGCTCATTCCTGTCATGAGTCGCTCCGATCTGGAGGCACTCATGGAGAACTGGCAGCAGCCCGTACCCGTGCAAATGCTACACGAAAGCGTGGCGCTCAATGATATTGAACTTGGCGTGGTCCTCGGTGGTGACGGCTCCATTCTGCGTGCCGCCGATATGGTTCGCCACACCGAAATTCCCCTGATCGGCGTGAACCTCGGCCACGTGGGCTTCCTTGCCGAATCCGAAGAAAGCGATCTGAGTGAAACCGTCGAGTGTATCGTCAACCGCGAATACGAGGTTGAAGAGCGCATGGCAATCGATATTGAAGTCTGGCACGAGAGCAAATGCGTGCACAAAAACTGGGCACTGAATGAAGCCAGTGTGGAAAAAGGCGATCGCGGCAAAATGATCGAGGTCATTATTGAGGTCGACCGCCGACCGTTGAGCACCTTCGGCTGCGATGGTGTGGTCATGGCAACCCCCACCGGTTCCACTGCCTATGCATTCTCCGGAGGCGGCCCTGTAGTCTGGCCTCAGGTGGAGGCGATTCTCATGGTTCCCCTATCTGCCCACGCCCTCTTTGCACGCCCCCTGGTGACCTCGCCCGACTCTATGATGGCGGTTGAGATCCTACCCGATAATCAGGCTCCCGGTCTGCTCTGGTGCGATGGCCGCCGAACCTGCGAACTGCTACCCGGTAGCCGTATCGAGGCACGCCGCAGCCCCAAGCCCGTGCTGTTGGCGCGCATCCACCCCGCTCCCTTCTCGGAGCGCGTGGTGCGTAAATTTGAGTTGCCCATTCGCGGCTGGCGTGGCCCGCAGGGGCATCGTTCTCGTGTTCCTCATCTGGATACTCAGGGTGCAAAAGCGAACGATAATTCTACGAACAATGATTCTCTAAACATTTCTGACGTGCCGGAAACTCAGGAAGGAGCGAAGCAATGATTGAAGAAATCCATATCCGCGATCTGGGTATTATTACCGATGCCCGCCTGCCCCTAGAGCCCGGCCTGTCCGTACTCACCGGCGAAACCGGCGCGGGTAAAACCATGGTCGTTACCGCCCTAGGTATGCTGCTGGGCAATCGAAGCGATGCGACCAGCGTGCGCAATGGCGCCAAGAATGCGCTCGCAGAAGCGGTCATTCGCCTACCCAAAAACCACGCCGCTTTGGACTTGGCTCATAACGCCGGCGGCACCGTGGAAGACATTGACAGCGAAAGCTCCGAGCTGCTGCTGGCACGCACCGTTAACGCCTCCGGCCGATCCCGTGCCCATGTGGGTGGTTGTACCGCACCCATTGGTACCCTGGCAGATATTGGCCGAACCCTGGTTGCCGTCCACGGTCAGTCTGATCAGCTGCGCCTGAAATCCAGCAGCGAACAGCGCCATGCCCTGGACTCCTACGCCGGTGCGCCCCTGGTTCAGGCACTGGAGGAATACCGCGGCGTGTACGAGCGATACCGTGCGGTTGCCTCGGCGCTGAAAGAAATGCGTGAAAACGCCCGCGCCCGCGCTCTGGAAGCTCAGACCCTGCAGGGCGCCCTGGCAGAAATCGACGCCGTCGCACCCGTAGAAGGCGAAGATGAAGCGCTGCGTGTTGAAAGCATGAAACTCATGAATGTGGAGGCTCTACGTCAGGCCTCCGCTATCGCCTCCGCAGCTCTTTCGGGCAGCGAGTATAGCAGTGGGGACGAAAGTAACGTACTTGCTCTGCTGGATGCTGCCCGCACCGCCCTTGCCGCCCAGTCCTCCTCCGACGAGGCACTAGCGGCCCTGACTGAGCGCGTGAATGAAGTGCTGATCCTAGCCACCGACGCCGCCAGCGATCTGGCATCCTATATGGCATCCCTGGATAGTGACGGCCCGGGGCGTTTGGCGCAGGTTCAGGAGCGCCGCGCGGCTCTCAAAACCCTTACCCGCAAATACGGCGCCGATATTGCCGAAGTGCTCGCATGGGCTGAAGAATCCCGTGTGCGTCTAGAGAGCCTGGACGATAACCCCGCACGTCTTGAAGCCCTCGAAAATGAGCTGGTACAGCTGCGTAAAAACCTCGGTGAATCCGCTCAAAAGCTTATGCGTATGCGCCAAGAGGCCGCGCAGAAGCTTGCGCACGCCGTGAGTGAAGAACTCACCGCACTTGCCATGCCCAACGCCAGCTTGGTTGTTGAGGTCAGTGAAGCTGAGAAATTCTCTGCCCACGGTAAAGACAGCGTGAGCTTTATGCTCGCGCCCCATAAAACCGCGGTGCCCCGCCCCCTGGGTAAGGGCGCCTCCGGTGGTGAGCTCTCGCGCGTGATGCTCGCTCTGGAAGTTGTGCTTGCAGAAGTCGACCCGGTACCCACCTTTATCTTCGATGAGGTGGACTCGGGTGTGGGTGGTAAAGCAGCTATCGAAATCGGTCGCCGTCTAGCCATGCTCGCCAAGCATGTACAGGTTCTGGTGGTCACCCATCTGCCGCAGGTTGCTGCCTTTGCCGACCAGCACATCCTCGTGCTCAAAAATGACGATGCTTCCTTATCCAAGGTGCAGGTACTGAGTGAAGAAGAGCGCGTGGTGGAGCTGGCGCGTATGCTCTCCGGTCACGATCAATCCGAGGCTGCTCAGGAGCACGCTCGTGAGCTGCTGGCGGCTGGTCGCCAGGTCTAGCCCGGCAGCAGGGCTTCTCCCTGTCATATGGGCAGGGGAGAAGCGTAAGAAGCGGTGTGGATGAAAGCAATAACACCTTCGAACACACGCCCCAAAACAGGGCACAAAGCCCGCCGCTGGTATAGAGTAGAGGGTAGGGAATAAAAGCCCGCCCAGGGTACTTATAGTGCCTAAAGAGTCGAGACGCTACAGGCGCTATACAGCGCCTAAGCAGACCGGCTACCCCCTAATACAGGGATTCGCCCACCGGTGAATCCCTCCTTGAGATAGGAGTAGTACAAATGGTATCCTTGAATTCCGTGGTGAATGAAAATATTAACGCGAATAATGCGTCTTCCAACGGCAAGGTAACCCGCCAAATCTTCGTAACCGGCGGCGTTGCATCCTCCCTCGGCAAGGGTCTCTCTGCCTCCTCTCTCGGTAACATCCTGCGTGCACGCGGCCTGTCCGTAACCATGCAGAAGTTCGACCCCTACCTGAACGTCGACCCCGGTACCATGAACCCCTTCCAGCACGGTGAAGTGTTCGTAACCGACGACGGCGCAGAAACCGACCTCGACATTGGACACTACGAGCGTTTCCTCGATGAGAACCTCGACCAGTCCTCCAACGTGACCACCGGACAGGTATACTCCACCGTCCTGGCAAAGGAACGCCGCGGCGAATACCTCGGGGACACCGTACAGGTCATCCCCCACATCACCGATGAAATCAAGGCACGCATGCGCCACGCAGCGCAGGGCGAAAACGCACCCGACATTATCATCACCGAAATCGGTGGCACCGTCGGCGATATCGAATCCCTGCCCTTCATGGAAGCAGCACGCCAGGTACGTCGCGATGTAGGACGCAACAACGTCCTGTTCCTGCACGTCTCCCTCGTGCCCTTCATCGGCCCCTCCGGCGAGCTGAAGACCAAGCCCACCCAGCACTCCGTTGCAGCACTGCGCGGCCTGGGTATCCAGCCCGACGGTCTGATCCTGCGCTGTGAGCGCGACGTGCCCGATAGCCACCGCAAGAAGATCGGCAACGCATGCGACGTGGATGTTGAAGCAGTTATCTCCTGCCCCGATGCACCCAGCATCTACGACATCCCCAAGACCCTGCACTCCCAGAAGCTGGATGACTACATCCTGCGCTTCTTCGGCATCGAAGCACCCGAGCCCGACTTCACCAAGTGGGACCGCCTGCTCAACGCAGTGCACAACCCCGCATCCGAGGTCAACGTAGCACTGGTCGGTAAGTACATCGACCTGCCCGACGCATACCTCTCCGTCTCCGAAGCACTGCGCGCCGGCGGCTTCGCAAACAATGTGAAGGTCAACATCAAGTGGATCGCAGCTGATCTGTGCGCCACCGAAGAAGGCGCAGCACACCAGCTGCGCGACATGGACGCAATCCTCGTACCCGGTGGCTTCGGCATCCGCGGCCTGGACGGCAAGATCGGCGCACTGCGTTACGCCCGCGAAAACAAGGTACCCACCCTGGGTATCTGCCTGGGTATGCAGTCCATGGTGATCGAGTACGCACGTAACGTGCTGAACCTGCCCGAAGCATCCTCCACCGAGTTCGATCCGGAGACCCCCGTCCCCGTGATTGCAACCATCGAAGAGCAGAAGCAGTTCGTCGACGGTGCAGGCGATATGGGCGGCACCATGCGTCTGGGTCTGTACCCGGCAACCCTGGTTGAGGGTTCCCAGGTTGCCAAGGCATACGGTGCAACCGAAGTGGCTGAGCGTCACCGCCACCGCTACGAGGTGAACAACGAATACCGCGAGCAGCTGGAAGCAGCAGGCCTGCGTATCTCCGGTACTTCCCCGGATTCCTCCCTGGTGGAGTACGTGGAATTGCCCGCTGAGGCTCACCCCTACTACGTGGCAACTCAGGCACACCCCGAGTACCGTTCCCGTCCGACCGTGGCACACCCGCTGTTCAACGGTCTGATCTCCGCGGCTATTGACTTCCGCGATGCTAAGTAAAGACATATAGGTCTTGAACCAAAGGCTCGTAACCGAAGAGGTTACGAGCCTTTGATGTTTTCTGAGCGTGAGTTTTTGAGGCTGGGTCGCGGTACGAGGAAAAAGCATTCGCGCACGAGCTATCATATTTCGCGAGGGCGAAATCTGTCAGCTAATAGCGCTCAACCTTCCCTCTACCTGCTCCTGCTTCTTAAGATGGCTGGCATATTGCCCCTCACGTCCCTGAAAAGGGGCAGCGGAAGGGGAGAAGCCGAACGGATAAAATGGGTGTATGACCTCGAAGAATACCTCCTACGCGCACCAAATAGTAGTTACCGAACATGACGGACACACTGTGCCGGTTGAAGACCTCGAATCCATCCGACCCATTACCGGCCGGAGTCTGCGCTACCACGGATACGTAGTACAGATGATGGAAGAAACCTTTATGCTCAATGAGCATGAAGAACTGCGTCGCGACGTAGCCTCCCTACCCGGTGCCGTAGCGGTAGCCGCCGTGAACGAAAAGAACGAGATCTTGCTACTGCGCCAATACCGCCACCCCACGCGCCTGCTTATGTGGGAAATCCCCGCCGGGCTACTTGATAATGACGGACTGAGCGCCGAAGAAATCGCAGCAGGAGCTAATGAAGCCCCCTTCGCCGTCGCCGTGCGCGAACTGGCAGAAGAAGCCGACCTTCGCGCCGAAACCTGGCACTCCCTCGTAGACTACTTCAGCTCCTCCGGACAATGCGATGAAGCCAGCCGCATCTACCTGGCACGCAACCTGAGCGAAGTGCCGGTGCACGAACGCCACGAACGCAGCGCCGAAGAAGCCGAAGCAATCTTCGCCTGGGTACCCCTGGAGAAAGCCGTAGCCCTGGTACTGGGCGGAAAAATCCACAACGGTATGACCGCCCAAGCAATCATGGCAAGCTATGTTGCCTCCCTCAACTCCTTCGAAGGACTGCGCCCTGCCGAAGATTCCTGGGATTTCCACCCCTATCGTTCGGGCCGCCGCACCCGCTATAGCGAGGGCGAATACCCCACCCTCGAAGAGAAGAAGGCGTAGCCGGTGGGGGAACAAACCGCCCTCGAAGAATATATTGAACAGTATGTGATTCACGTGCGCGCCGAAAAAGGCGCCAGTGAACATACTGTTGAATCCTATGCCCGGGATTTGCGCCGCTACGCGCGAGTGCTACAAGCGCGCGGCATCGTGGATGCAACCTCCATCCGTACCGCTGATGTGCGCTTCTTTATGCGCGAACTGGCAGACCCCACCATCCCCATGCCGGTGCGCCTTAGCGCCGCGGAAGCAGAAGAGAGCCTAACAGAGCTCATTATGAGTTCTTCCATGGGACGCGCGCCCAAGAGAAACGCGCAAGCGCCCGAATCCGCACAACCTGCCTCCCCGACAGATAATGCTGAGAGCCTGGATGCTCTCAAAGAGCTACCCCCGGCATTGGGCGCCAACTCCATTGCGCGCGCCATGGCATCAGTACGCGGCGCCCATGCCTTCTGGTTTGAAACCCGCATGCTCGAACAGGACGTTGCCGCCCCGGTCAAACCCCCGAAACTCACCAAACGCCTACCCAAAGCAGTCAGCGTTGAGGATATTCAGCGCTTGCTGGCAGTACCCAATACCGAAACCCCGGCGGGATTGCGCGAGCGCGCCATGCTGGAATTCCTCTACGCCACTGGCGCGCGCGTGAGCGAAATGCTCGGCGCCGATATTGACGATATCCACCTGGGCAAAACCACCGTGGATGATCATGGGCAGAGCGTGAGCCTACCGGGCTATGTGCGTCTTTTCGGCAAGGGATCCAAGGAACGCCTGGTGCCCCTGGGCTCCTACGCTCAGCGGGCAATTGAAGAGTATATGGTGCGCGCTCGCCCTTCTTTTGTGGCTCATGGCGCGGGTACTTCGGCTCTTTTTGTTAATGCCCGCGGGCAGCGTCTGAGCCGTCAAACCGCCTGGACCATGCTTAAAGAAGCCGCGGCAGAGGCTGGACTGGGGCAGGAGTTCTCCCCGCACTCCATGCGTCATTCTTTTGCCACTCATCTGCTGCAGGGTGGGGCTGATATTCGCGTGGTGCAGGAGCTGCTGGGCCACGCCTCGATCGCCACCACGCAGATTTATACCAAGGTGACTCAGGACGCGATGGCGGAGGTGTATCGTTCGGCTCATCCGCGTGCGCACTACCGCGCGGGCTAGAACGGAGGCATAATTGGCTGTTCGCTACGGGTTTCTGCTCGTATTTTCGCCCGTGGGCGTGTTTCTGCGGTAATCTTGACTTTAGAGTTTTTGTTGAATTTGGAGAAGGTAAACGACGTTGACCCAATCACAGGTAGAAGAATTCGGACCGACCGGGCGCCCCTTCCGCGTCTACCCGGACCCGAAGCCCCTGACCAGCCACGGACCCGCCCGCATTATTTCGATGGTGAATCAGAAGGGCGGCGTGGGTAAGACTACCTCGACTATTAACCTGGGCGCCGCTCTTGCTGAGTGCGGTCGCAAGGTGCTGATGGTCGACTTCGACCCGCAGGGCGCGCTCTCCGCAGGTTTCGGCGCGAACCCGCACGAGCTGGATTTGACCGTCTATAACGTCATGATGGACCGCAAGGTCGATATTAAAGACGTTATTCTGCACACCAATGTGGAGAATATTGACCTGCTGCCCGCCAATATTGACCTCTCCGCCGCTGAAGTGCAGCTGGTGAATGAGGTTGCGCGTGAGCAGGTGCTGGCAAGCGCCCTGCGCAAGGTACAGGATGAGTACGATGTGATCCTCATTGACTGCCAGCCCTCCCTGGGCCTGCTGACCGTCAACGCCCTGACTGCCTCGGACGGCGTGATTATTCCGCTGATTTGTGAGTTCTTCGCTCTGCGTGCTGTGGCTCTGCTGGTGGATTCCATTGAGAAGGTGCAGGATCGTCTGAACCCGAAGCTGGAGATTACCGGCGTGCTGGCGACCATGTTCGATGCGCGTACCTTGCACTCTAAGGAAGTGCTGGCGCGTATTGTGGACGCCTTTGGCGATAAGGTTTTCGACACGGTGATCAAGCGTACCGTGAAGTTCCCGGATGCGACCGTGGCGGCTGAGCCGATTCTCTCTTACGCCTCGAATCACCCGGGTGCGCAAGCGTACCGTCAGGTGGCTCGTGAGCTGATTTATAAGGGCGGTGCTCCCTAAACCCTTAGGGGTAAGCATAGGCGGGGTGTTTCTTTTCGGCTGTGCTGCTGCCGGTTACTTCCGGTGGCGGTACAGGCAGAGGAGAAGCACCCCGTTTTCGTATCCTGGGGTGCCACGTTTTTGTGTTCCGTGTGCGCCCGAAAACAGGGGGTAAGCAGACGCTCGCGGGGCTGCTGGCAAGCGCTGGAGAGGCGCGGGCGCAGCTTCTGCTGTGGGGTGCATCCACCTCGAGAATCCCATAAATCTCTTGTTTTTAAGGCGCCCAGAGGGTAAAATTGTAAGTAGCTCTGTGCTCTATACAGATGCTCGTGTGCGGTGAAAATCCGCACCTCTCAAACTCTAAGGAGATAAGGTCGTATGACCACAGTCGCTGCCGAGACGGTACCGACATCGAACCCGCAGAATGCGGAGCCTACGGTGGACGGTGCAGTCTTTACCGTGAACCTGCCGAATTTCTCGGGTCCTTTTGATTTACTTCTCACCCTTATTACCCGCCGCCAGCTGGATATTACCGATATTGCCCTGGCGGAGGTTACCGATGAGTTTATCGCCTATATTAGCCAGCGTTTCCCCCTGGGCACTCCCGCCCTGGAAGAAGCCAGCGAATTTCTGGTGACCGCTGCGACCCTGCTGGAGCTCAAAACCCTGCGTCTGCTACCCACACACCGTGAGCCGACCGAGGCGGATGTGGCTCTGCTGGAGGCGCGCGATCTGCTCTTTGCTCGCCTGCTGCAATACCGTGCGTACCGTCAGGTTGCCGATATTTTTGCTTCCCGCTGGGCCGCTGAGGCGCAGCGTTTTGCGCGCACGGTCAGCCTGGAGGAGAAATTCGCTAAGGCTCTACCGGAGCTGGTTTTCGATGTGGGTGTGGAAGAGTTCGCATCTATTGCGGCGGCGGCTTTTGCTCGTGCTCAGAGCGCCGAGCATCGGGATCAGAAGGAACCGGAACAGCTGGTTGAAGAGCTGAACGAACATCTGCATTCTTCGGTGACGACCATTGCCGAGCAGGAGCGTTTCGTGCTCGATACGCTTTCTGTAGCGCCCGGCGAGCCGGTGGATTTTAGAACCCTGGTGCGCGGTGCCGGTAGTGTGCAGGTTGCGGTGGTTCGCTTTTTGGCGCTACTGGAACTCTATAAAGACGGCGCGGTGCAGCTGAGCCAGGAGCAGAGCCTGGGACAATTGCGCGTGAGTGCCGGTGAGCGTTTTGAGGTGCGTGCCGCGGGCTTTTTCACCCGCGAGGACTATGAATCCTATCTGGCTGAGCGCGACTCGAGCAAGCGTGAAACTCTTGAGCCCGGTGCCTTGCAGGTCAGCGAGATAGAGTCGGAATCTGCACATGAACCTGCACAGGATACAGAAGAATCGGAAGGGGAGTATCAATGAGCGGCGAACGTTTTGAGGATCAATTTACTCCGGATGATTTGGATATTATTCTGGGTGGCTCCTGGGGCGCTGAGGATGAACCGGTAGAAGAAACGGCTGAGCCTGTATCTGAAACTATTGCTGACTCTGCTGAGTCCGAGCCCGCACCAGAACCGGAAGAGGCAGATATAGTACGAGCCTCCTTACCGAAATCTGCCTCCCGCACGAGTGCCAAGCAGGAACCTCAGCAGGCAGTACCTGCCGATAGCGATGATGAATTTGCCCGCGTGGAGCGCATCCCCGGCGGCGTAAAATCCGCCATTGAAGCGATTCTTGCGGTTGCCGACACCCCGGTGAGCGTGCGCGAATTTGCCGCTGCTCTCATTGTGCCCGAGCGCCGAATCGAAGCGGCGCTGGACGAGCTGGTGCGCGAATATAACGGCGATAGCGATTCGGAAGACCCCCACAAGGCTGAACCCCGCGGCTATGAGCTGAGGCAGATTGCCGGCGGCTGGCGCCTATACTCCCGGGCGGAATTTTCCCCCTGGGTGGCGCGCTTTGTTACCCGCAGCCACAGTGCCAAACTGACCCGCGCCGAGCTGGAAACCCTAGCGGTTATCGCCTACCAGCAGCCGGTCAGTCGCAGCGCCATGAGCGCTGTGCGAGGAACCAGCGCCAATGCGGCGGTGCGTAAACTACTGCAACGGCAGCTCATACGAGAGGCGGGCAAAGAGGGCGGCACTATGCTTTACGAGACCACCGAGCTGCTGCTGACCAAGCTGGGGCTTGAATCCTTAGAACAGCTACCGGAGCTGGCGCCCCTGCTACCGGATGAAACCGAAGCAAGCGTGCTCGCCGAAGGTACCGAACGATCCGGCGCTCCCGATACGCTCGATAGCTAGTCAATAGACATATGTAGCTCAGCGGACTCCCGGGTGCATAAGACTTTAGATAAGACCTTAGATAACCGGTGATAAGCACCGGCATAGACAAGAAAAGAGACAAACCATGGCATATGGAAACAACGCACGACGCGGCGGAGCGGCAAGCTCCCGCGGCGCAAAGCCCGGCGCACGCACCGCAAAGGGCGCCCCCAAGGGCGGCAAGGGCTTTAAGGGAGCCTCCGCCTCCAAGTCCAGCAAGTACGGCGCACCCAAGGGCGGCGCTGGCGCTCGCGGCAAGTTCTCCGAGCTGCCCAAGCGCGAACGCCGCGCACCGGGTCGCCCCTACCGCTCCGGCGAAGCATTCGCCAATGAGCGCGGCGAGTACCGCGTATCGAATAACTATGCCGGTCCGCACCGCCCCCGCCGCCCGCGCAATGCCCCGGTGGACCACTTCGACTTCTACGATAATGACGGCGTGCGCCTGCAGAAGCTCATGGCGCAGGCTGGCGTGGCATCCCGTCGAGTGTGTGAAGAAATGATCCTTGAGGGTCGCGTGACCGTCAACGGTGAAGTGGTGCGTGAGCTGGGCGTGCGCGTCAAGCCCGAAGATGTCACCGTGCAGGTGGACGGCATGACCGTGCAGACCAACGACAAGCTCATTTACATGGCGTTCAATAAGCCCGCCGGCGTGGTCTCCACCATGGAAGACCCCGAGGGCCGCCCCTGCATTAAGGACTTCCTGCGCTCCTCCATGACTACCCGCGTATTCCACGTGGGTCGTCTGGACGTTGAGACCGAGGGTCTGCTGCTGCTGACCAATGACGGCGAGCTGGCGAACCGCCTGACTCACCCCTCCTACGAGGTGCCCAAGACCTACCTGGTTCAGGTTCACGGCCCGGTGGAGCCCGGTATTGGTGCTCAGCTGAAGAAGGGCGTTCGCCTGGAAGACGGCGTATCCCGCGTAGACACCTTCAAGCTGGTGGACTCCACCCCCGGCCACGTGCTGATCGAGGTCACCATCCACTCCGGTAAGAACCGCATTGTGCGCCGTATGTTCGACGCTGTCGGCTACCCCGTGGAGAAGCTGGTGCGCGTGGAAATGGGCCCGATTCGTATCGGTTCCCAGAAGCAGGGCACGATCCGTAACCTCTCCAAGGTTGAGATTGGCCACCTGCTGGCATCGGTGGATATGTAATCAGCTAAAAGCTAGCCAGAAGCGTATAAGCCTAAGAGAAGGTGCAGATCGTGACTGAAAACCACGACCCCATCCTCAGCCCCCAGCTGAGCGGGCCGGTGCTCATTATTGGCACCGGTCTGCTGGGCGCGTCCATCGGTCTGGGGCTGCGCGCGGCAGGTCTGAGCGTGTACCTGCAGGATATTTCGCCCACCGCCGAGGCAGTCGCCACCGATATCGGCGCCGGCGTGCCTTTGAGCGCCGTTCAAGCTCGGGCTGAAGCAGGTGGTGAAGAATTCACCCCTCCGAGCCTGGTTATTGTGGCGGCACCCCCGGATATTGCCGGACAGGTGGTCGCAAGCGCACTGAACACCTACCCGCAGGCGCTGGTTACCGATGTCGCCTCGGTCAAGGTGCAGGTGCTCGACCAGGTGCTGGCATCGGGTGCGGATGCGCGCCGCTATGTGGGCTCGCACCCCATGGCAGGACGCGAAAAATCCGGCCCCGTGGCAGCACGCGGTGAGCTTTTCCAAGCACGCCCCTGGATTATCTGCCCGCACGAAGCCTCCAGCCCCAACGGGGTGAAAATGATTCGTGCGCTCGCGGGTGAGCTCGGATCCATTATTACCGTGCTGGATGTGTACGAGCACGACCAGACCGTGGCGCTGATTTCCCATGTGCCTCAGGCAATGAGTTCCCTGCTGGCTTCTCGTCTGCAGGATACCCCGCTATATGCTCTGGGGCTTGCCGGTCAGGGCCTGCGCGATACGGTACGCATCGCGGCAAGTGACGCGAATCTCTGGGTACAGATATTCGCTGCTAATGCCCAGCCGGTCGTCCAAACCCTCTACGGAGTGCGTGAAGACCTCAACCGTCTCATCAACACCCTAGAGAACCCCACCGGCCCCGGCGCTCGCTTGGACCTCGCCCAGCTCATGAGCGAAGGCAACGCCGGTGTGGCGCGAATCCCCGGCAAACACGGCACCTCGCCTACCGCCTTCTCACGCCTGACCGTACTGGTGGACGATACACCCGGCACGCTCGCCCGGCTGCTCGCCGATATTGGAGAGCTCGAGGTCAATATTGAAGATTTGCGTCTGGAACACTCCACCGGTGCGCAAGTCGGTATGGCGGAAATCTCCGTCAACCCCTCCAAACATGATGGACTGGTCAAAGGACTGAGCGAACGCGGCTGGAAGGTCGTAAAATAACCACAAGCACCCGCGCGCCGCATCCGCCGTGAAGAACCCGGCGCGCATAGAGACAAATGCGCAGCCGCCTCAGCGCGGCACAACGAGCACAGGCACAGCAGAAAGAGACGATATGCACGAGAACCCCAAACTCACCGTCGCCATGGACGGCCCCTCCGGCAGCGGCAAATCCTCCGTCGCCAAAGAAGTAGCACGCCACTTCGGTCTGGCATATCTGGACACCGGCGCCATGTACCGCGCCGCCACCTGGCATGTACTCGACCAGGGCATTAGCCTGGACGACAAAGCAGCCATCGCCCAGGCAGTCAAAGCCATGAACCTTATCTTCAGCTGCAACCCCGCAGAAGAAGAAATCATGGTCGGCACCCGTGATATTCGCGAAGCAATCCGCGGCGAAGAAGTCTCCAACGCCGTCTCCGCAGTAGCCAGCGTGCCCGAAGTGCGCGAACACCTCATCGCCCTGCAGCGCTCGGCCATCGACCACGCCATGAACGGTATGGTTGCCGAAGGCCGCGACATCACCACCGTTGTCGCTCCCGATGCGGACGCGCGCATTCTGCTCACCGCCAGCGAAGAAGTACGCATGCGCCGCCGCGGCCTGGAACTGGCAGATAAGGGAGATAGCCAGGATTTGACCAAGCAGATTAGCGAACGCGACGCTAAAGACTCCAAGGTCAACAACTTCATGCAGGCTGCAGAAGGCGTAGAACTGATCGACAGCAGCGAGATGGACTTCAACGAAACCGTCAACGCCGTGATCAACTCCATTAACGCGCAGGTCAAAGCCAAGCGCGCCGCGGCAAGCAACGCCGACGAACTCGAATAAACGTTAGACAGCCCGCCGGGTTCTGCACAAGAAACCGCGCACGGGCACAGCAGGAAAAGGAGCCACCATGGCTGAAGAAAACTACGAAGACTACGAAGCCAAATACCTCGACGGCGGCGAAGACGATATCGCAGAACGCCTGGCAAGCATTGACGACGAAACCGCCGAACAGCGCGCACAGGCGCTGCTTGACGGTCTGGACGACTACGAACTCGACGAAGAAGACCGCGCGCTCCTGGGCGCATGGGGCTTCGATATTGACGAGCCCGAAGAGCAGCTCGCAGACCCCGTCGTAGCCATCGTCGGCCGCCCCAACGTTGGCAAGTCCACCATTATTAACCGTATCCTCGGCCGCCGCGAAGCAGTCGTGGAAGACAAGCCCGGCGTGACCCGCGACCGCGTCTCCTACAAGGCAGAATGGCTCGGCAAGCACTTCACCCTGGTCGACACCGGCGGTTGGGAAGCCGACGCACGCGGTATCGACGCGCAGGTCGCCCACCAGGCAGAAATCGCCATTGAACAGGCAGACGCCGTGATCCTCGTAGTCGACGCGCGCGTGGGTGTCACCGCCAGCGATGAGCACATTGTGCGCATGCTGCGCCGCTTCAAGCGCCCTATTATCCTCATGGCAAACAAGATCGACGACGCGCACCTTGAGCCCGAAGTGTACGGTCTGTGGTCTCTGGGTATGGGTCAGCCCTTCCCCGTTTCCGGTCTGCACGGCCGAGGCCTGGCAGATGCCCTGGACGAACTGCTGGAAGTGCTGCCCGAACACTCCCAGTTCGCAGAACCCGAAGCCCCCGGCGGCCCCCGCCGAGTGGCTCTGATCGGTCGCCCCAATGTCGGCAAGTCCTCCCTGCTGAATAAGCTTGCAGGTAGCGAACGCGCCGTGGTCAACGACCTTGCAGGCACCACCCGCGACCCCATTGACGAAGTCATCGAACTCGGTGGCAAGCTCTGGCGATTTGTCGATACCGCGGGTATCCGCCGCCGCCAGCACATGGCAAAGGGCGCTGAATTCTACTCCTCCCTGCGCACCCAGACCGCCCTGGAACGCTCCGAGGTGGCAGTGATTCTGCTGGATGTCTCCGAACCGCTGAGCGAACAGGACGTGCGTATTATCCAGACCACCATTGAGTCCGGTCGCGCCATGGTGCTCGCCTTCAATAAGTGGGACACCCTGGATGAAGACCGCCGCTGGGATCTGGAACGCGAAATTGAGCGCGACCTGGCACATGTGAAGTGGGCGCCGCGCGTGAACATTTCCGCAAAGACCGGCTGGCACAAGGATAAGCTCGTACCCGCCCTGGAGCACGCGCTCGAGTCCTGGGACTCTCGTATCCCCACCGGCCGCCTGAATGCATTCCTGGGCGAAATCGTTGCAGCACACCCGCACCCGGTGCGCGGTGGTAAGCAGCCGCGTATCCTCTTCGGTACGCAGGTCTCCTCCCGCCCGCCGAAGTTCGTGCTGTTCACCACCGGTTTCTTGGATCCCGGCTACCGCCGATTCATTACTCGCCGTCTGCGCGAAACCTTCGATTTCACCGGTACTCCCATTGAGATTTCGATGCGTGTGCGTGAGCGCCGTTCCCTGGGCGAGCGTCAGAGCGCCAAGGCTAAGAAGAACTCCAAGGGTCGTCGCTAATCGATAGCTCCTGGAGCCTAAGCCTTTCTTGATTCCGCGTGCGACAATGGAAGCGGGAGCTACAGGCTAAGAAGAGAGTCATAGATTTCTACCATTAGTGGTTTGGAAATCTATGGCTCTCTTTGTCTGTACCCAATCCGGATAGCCAGCCACAGCCTTGCCGGATAGCCAGCCGCAGCCTTGCCGGATTGGGTAGTAAGAAACCGGAAATGTAGAGTGTGATTGAGGTAACTAGAAAAAAGGCTGATTTGAGTTGCACGAGCCCAAAATGGCCTGTATAGTAGTATGAGTGTTCAGGAGAACACGGAACGGGTTGTGGCGCAGCTTGGTAGCGCACTTGACTGGGGGTCAAGGGGTCGCAGGTTCAAATCCTGTCAACCCGACAGACAAAGTCCCGGATGGAAACATCCGGGACTTTTTCGTATCTACAAGGCAAACAATATCAAAGTACAGCAGATGAGCACACACAATACTCAACCCGAATCTCATCAGACACATACCGGCAGTCATCGCGCCGTCGGCTATGCCCCTGTCCCAGAACCCGGGCATCATGCGCACCCGCTCAAGGGCATCCTGCTCTGCCTGCTCGCCGTAGTACTCTGGGGTGCTATGTACCCGGTAGCCGACCACCTGGCGCACACGGTCAATATGTTCCACGCGACCCTAATCCGCTACGGCACTGTAGCGCTGATTCTTGCCGCCATGCTCTACCGTGCAGAAGGTAAAAAAGCCTTCCACCTGGAGGGGCACGGTGTGAACCTCTGGCTGCTCGGTTCTGCTGGTTTTGGTGGTTTTGGTCTGACGGCGCTCACGGCTCTCTCGTACACCTCCAGCACGAATATTAGCCTGATGATGGCGACCATGCCCGCCATTAGCGCCGTGATTGCAGGTATTGCCACGCGTACCCTGCCGCCGCGCTACACCATGGCGGCTATTGTGATTGCATTTGCCGGTGTGTCCCTGGTGCTCACCAATGGCGACTACACTCACCTGATTTCCTCCCAGGATGCGCTCGGGGTGGCTCTCGCGCTCTTTGCCGCGATTTGCTGGGTGCTGTACACGCGCGGATCCAGCTCCTATGAGCATTGGTCCACCCTGCGATTTAGTGCACTGACCACGCTGCTTTCGGTACCTTCTATTGCTGCGGCGACCCTGATCGCTACCGCTGTGGGCTATATTCAGCCGCCCGGTTTGCAGGATATTCTCGGTGGCTGGTTTGAACTCGGGTATCTGATTATCTTCGCGGGTCTGCTGGCGGTTATCTGGTGGAACGAGGGTAATAAGATCATTGGCCCGGTCAATGGCACTCTCTTTGTGAACCTGGAACCGGTCACTACTTTTGTGGTGGTGGCGTGCATGACCGCAACCCTACCCTCGGTGCCCGCTGTGCTTGGTTCGCTGCTGGTTATTGCTGGCCTGGTGATGAATAACCTGTATGTGCGCCGTGAGCTCAAAGACGCTGAACAGGCCGAGTCTAAGGCATAGACCTCTGGGGTGCCGGTTGTCTACATAATAGAATCTCAATACCCGCGGGGTGCGTATGGGAGCGGCTGCTCTGATGCGCACCCCGTTGTGTATATGGTTTTGCGGAGTGAAAAGTAGGGCTTTAAAGCACACATTTCTAAAGGTTTAGGTAGACCTTAATGTAAAGGTGCACAGTGAACTATGAGCTTGCAGTCACTTTGTGGGAATATGTGGTTTTATGTGGGAATAGGGGAGTAGAGTAAGAAGTGGAAAAGCTCTTAGGCTCCCCGCAGGAAATCATGAGATAGTGCGGTGACCTAGGGTTTCATCCCGACATGTGCACGTGGCGATAACCTATCAACCGGCAAACCGAAACCCACATAAACCAACATGTGGGCTCGGGTTGCCCCTCACCTGCCTCAAGGAATAGCCATGTGGTCACAAGTCTACGACCCGCTGAATCAGCCCATTCTCTCAGCCCTGGTTGCTGCCATCCCCATTATTTTCTTCCTGCTCGGCTTGACCGTGCTCAAGCTCAGCGGCCTAAAATCAGCCATTATCTCCCTGGCGCTCGCCGTGGTCATCGGAATGATGGTCTTCGGCATGCCCGGCAGCGTTGCTGCAGGAGGCATTCTCTACGGTTTCCTATCCGGCGCCTGGCCAATCGGCTGGATCGTGCTCATGGCGGTCTGGCTCTACCGCCTGAGCGTGCGCGCCGGTAATTTCTATATTGTGCGCGCCTCCATCTCCTCCATTTCTACAGACCAGCGCGTGCAGATGCTGCTGATTGCCTTCGCTTTTGGCGGCTTTTTGGAAGGAGCAGCGGGCTTCGGAATCCCGATCGCTATCTGCGCCGCGCTACTCGTCTCCCTGGGTTTCAACCCGCTCAAGGCATCCATGCTGGCGCTCATCGGTAACGTAGCCTCGGGTGCATACGGTGCTATTGGCATTCCCGTCACCAACGGCGCGGAAAAAGGCGGTGTGGCACTGGCGCACCTGAGCGCAGATATGGTGCCCGTGCTGCAAATCTTTGCCCTGCTCACCCCTGTGCTCATGGTTGCTATTCAGGACGGTCTGCGCGGTCTGCGCGAAACCGGTCTGGTGGCTCTGGCAGCCGGTGCCGTCTATAGCGGCGCCCAGTCCCTCATGCTTGCCACCATGGGCAGCCCCGAATTGGTGGATATCATTCCGCCGCTGCTTTCTCTGATTGCTCTGGCGCTTATTGCCCGCGTGTGGCAGCCGAAAAATATTTACCGTGAACCCACTGCACTCAGCCTTGAAGAACTGGAACAGCAGGGCAGTGAACACTATAGCTTCAAGCAGGTGATGGCCGCCTGGAGCCCCTTCTACTACCTGTCCATTGTGATTCTGCTCTGGTCTACCGCTATGAAGCCGCTCTTTGCTGTCGGTGGTGCCCTGTCCTGGACGAGTATTACCTTCCCCATTCCCGGCGTGCACCTGGCAGTGCAGCAAACGGCACCCATTGTCGCCAACCCCACCCCGGTCAAGGCAGTGTACACCTGGCAGATTCTGGGAGCCTCGGGCACCGCGATCCTGGTCGCGGCTCTGATTACCGTGCTCACCGCAAACATCACCTGGAAGCAGGCTGGCGAGGAACTGGTCGGTACCTGGCATCAGCTCAAGAGTCCGATTCTAATGATCTGCCTGGTCATGGCGGTCGCTAATGTGATGAACTACGGCGGTATGATTTCGGCTATCGCCCTGGCTCTTGCCGGTGCGGGTACTCTCTTCCCGGCGTTCTCGCCCATTGTGGGTTGGATTGGTGTGTTCGTGACCGGTTCGGTGGTCAATAACAATACTCTCTTTGCCGGTTTGCAGGCGACCACCGCCCAGCAGATTGGCGCGACCCCGACCCTGCTGGTGGCTGCCAATACCGCCGGTGGTGTGATGGCTAAGATTGTCTCCCCGCAGTCCATTGCGATTGCCGCGGCGGCGGTGGACTCCGCCGGTCAGGAAGCAAAGATTACCTCCATGTCGATCCGCTATAGCCTGGGGCTGCTGGTGCTGCTGTGCGCCTGGGTGTACCTGCTCTCCCTGGTGGGCGCTTAGCGCCCGCTTGAGGGCCTGAGGGGTCTGAGAAGAAATACTGCAGCCGGATGCGTTCCTTCTGTTCTTCATCAGGTGCGCATCCGGCTGTGCTGTATTGTGTTTTCTCTTCGCGGACTCTCCTGTGTTCTCTTGGGGGTGCTGTGTTTTGCGCATAAAAATCAGCTGTGACTGGGTATAACTATAAGGATTCTCATGGTAGGGTGGTCTTTAGGTAAAACTGCATTAAAGGGACCTGTGCACTGCACATAGACCGCAGGCGATGAGCCCTCGAGATACTCTCGATAATTCACAGCCCGCGGAATATTTACGATATGCTGCACGTTGTACCCAAAGACACACTGCCGTTCGCCCGAGCACCCACAAGGAGCCCGGAAGAACGGCATTTCCATCGCACTATTTCCACAGTACTGGGTGGCAACCCCGCCCAGGGAAGGAACCAGCACTCGATGCTACAAAACTACGACCCGCTCAATAACACGGTGCTCTCAGCACTCGTGGCAGCGCTCCCCATCATTTTCTTCCTGCTCGGACTGACCCTGCTTAAGCTCAAGGGTATTACCGCAGCACTCATCTCCCTGGCGATCACTGTCGGCGTGGGCGTGCTCCTCTTTGGACTGCCCTTCACCGCCGCAGCAGGCGCCATCGGCTACGGCTTCCTCTCGGGCGCCTGGCCTATTGGTTGGATCGTGCTCATGGCGGTCTGGCTGTACCGCATTAGCGTGCGCGCCGGTAATTTCGATATTGTGCGCTCCTCCATCTCCTCCATTTCTACCGACCAGCGCGTGCAGATGCTGCTGATTGCCTTCGCATTCGGCGGCTTTTTGGAAGGCGCTGCGGGCTTCGGTATCCCCATCGCGATCGCTGCGGCAGTGCTCGTCTCCCTGGGCTTCAACCCTCTGAAGGCTTCCCTGTACGCGCTGATCGCAAACGCATCCACCGGCGCATACGGCGCGATCGGTATCCCCGTGACCACCGCAGCCACCCAGGGCGGCGTGGAACTGGCACCCCTGTCCGCAACCATGGTGCCCGTCCTGCAGATCTTCGCAGTGATTATCCCCGTTATCCTGGTGACCATTCAGGACGGTATGCGCGGCCTGCGTGAGGTCGGCCCCCTGGCGCTGCTGGTTGGTCTGATCTTCTCCGGCACCCAGTCCCTGCTGCTGCTTGGTATGGGTAGCCCCGAACTGGTGGATATTATCCCGCCGCTGGTCACCCTGGTGGCTCTGGCGCTGATCATGCGCGTATGGCAGCCCAAGAACATCTACCGCGAACCCACCGCCCCCACCCTGGAAGAGGTGCAGGCACAGGCATCTGAGAAGCACACCGCAGCTCAGATCCTCAACGCGTGGAGCCCCTTCGTGTACCTCTCCGTGGTAATTCTGCTCTGGTCCACCCTGCTCAAGCCGGTCTTCGCTAAGGGCGGCGCCCTGGCATGGACCACCATCACCTTCCCCGTGCCCGGCGTACACAACGCTATGCACAAGATGGTCAAGGGCGTAGAAACCGCGATCCCCGTCAATTACTCCTGGGCAATCCTGGGCGCATCCGGTACCGCGATTCTGGTGGCGGCACTGATTACCGTGCTGACCGCAAACATCACCTGGAAGCAGGCTGGCGAGGAACTGGTCGGTACCTGGCACCAGCTCAAGACCCCGATTCTGATGATCTGCCTGGTCATGAGCGTTGCAAACGTTATGAACTTCTCCGGTATGACCACCTCGATCGCGCTCGCAGCGGCAGCCGCAGGCTCCATTTTCCCGCTGATCTCCCCGATCATTGGTTGGATTGGCGTGTTCGTGACCGGCTCGGTGACCAATAACAACGTGCTGTTTGCAAACCTGCAGGCAACCACCGCGCATACCATTGGTGTTGACCCGACCATGCTGATCGCGGCAAATACCGCCGGTGGTGTGATGGGTAAGATCGTTTCCCCGCAGTCCATTGCGATTGCGGCTGCGGCGGTGGATTCCGCCGGTCAGGAATCGAAGATTACCTCTATGGCGATTAAGTACAGCGCTATTCTGCTGGCTCTGGTCTGTGTCTGGACCTTTGTCCTCTCGCTGTTCATGGCTCACTAAATCCTATAGCGTGAGCTGAGCCCGGTGTGTAGGTTTTCTACACCCAAGCTCGAGGCGGCGGGTGCCTTCTTCTCAAGGAGGCGCCCGCCGCCTTTGTCTTTTCTGTTTGGCTCTTCTTCGGGGCGGTATGTCCTGGGAGCTGTTATGCTCTCGGGCGAGGCACGGCGTGTCTCGAATCATGCGCCCCTGTGTTTAGGGGAACAGCAGCAGGACTGCAAAAGCAAGAAGTGCCTTGTCAAAAGGGGAGTAGAATAGTGCCTTGTCGCCGTTATACCGGCGGCGTATCACTACTCAGATTATGGAGAAAACAATGACTATTGCACTGAGCATTTTCGCCCTGCTGGCGATCGCCCTGCACGTATACATCTGGTACATGGAGACCTTCCTCTGGGCAAAGGAAGCCGGCATGAGGACCTTCGGCATGAGTCGCGAATTCGCAGAATCCACCCGCGAAATGGCAGCAAACCAGGGCCTGTACAACCTCATGCTTGCAGGTATTGGTGCAGCCGGCCTGGCACTCTTCTGGGCAGGTCAGAGCGCAGTGGGCGCGGCTCTCATGTACGCGGGCATCGGCTCCATGCTGATTGCCGGTCTGTTCCTGTTCGTCACCTCGCCGAGCAAGCGCCGCCCGGCAACTATTCAGCTGACCTTCCCGCTGCTGACTGTGCTAACTCTGCTCTTTGTATAGATAGGGATATAGCGGATACGGACTTAGTAGAAGCACATGTACATAGACACCTTATGTTTAGGTAGACACGTTATAACTTGTCTACCTAAACATAAGGTGTCTATGTATATATATGGGGCTATAGGCTCCTAAAAGAGCCTACCGGCGCGAACCTCCTCAGGCTCCTCCAAATCGAGCAGGAATTTCTTACGCTCAATACCACCGGCATAACCGGTCAGATCCCCATGAGAACCCACCACGCGGTGGCAGGGGATAATAATCGAAATCTTATTGCGACCCACCGCCTGACCGACCGCCTGCGCCGGAGCACCCGGACCAACAATACGCGAAATCTCACCGTAGGTGGTGGTGTACCCGCTGGGCACGGTTTTGAGATGCTCCCAGACCATGAGTTGAAAATCGGTACCCTCGGGGTCAAGAGGCAGGTCGAACTCGGTGCGCTTGCGGGCGAAGTATTCATCCAGCTGAGCCATGGTGCGTGACAGAAGGCGCGCGGCGGGCACATAGTCATGCTCGGTGGCTTCTTCCGCCTGCTGCCCGATGGAATCAGCGATTTCTTGGGCTTCGGCGGCAATACCTCGCGGATCCTCAATCAGCTCGCCCAGCTCATGGGGCAGGGGATAGTGCGCCTGGTTCTGATACCACACGCCGGTAATAGCGTGACCGTTGGTGGCGATATCCAGCACGCCAATGGGGGAGGAGTAGTGAGCGTGCCATCGCGCGGCTGATTGCTGAGTATCGGTCATTATTCCTCCCGGGGTCTTTCTTTTTATTGTAGAGTGTGAGCGGAGGAATACACAGCTTATTGCGTGATGAATCGGGATTATATAGAGACGGGGTTAGTGAGCGGCGGAATATTTTCACCGGCGATATTGTCGATCATATAGTGTGTGTGCGTGCTATTCTAATGCTCGCGGGGCAAAAGCGCTCTGCATCTATGACACTCATACTCACACATTTAAAGGACATGATGAAAACTCTTCGCCATGCCGCGAGCCTGCTTGCCGCGGGCACACTCCTACTTGCCGGATGCTCATCCCCGGCAGCTACCTCCACTTCTGCAAGTAGCGCCTCCGGTTCTGCCAGCGCAGCGGAGGCAAGCCCCAGCGCCTCCTCCAGTTATTCTTATTCGCCCAGCCCCTCGGCTGCTGCGAGCGCCCAGCCGAGTCCGACGGTGCCCGGAGCTTCGATGAACCTGGCTGAGATTACCAAAGGCAACTACGCCAGCGTAGAAGGAATCTGGTCGAATAGCGAACAGAGCCTGACTATTACCCCGCAGGGTATCTCCTGGAATCATAACTCTCAGCATTTTGCGCAGATTGAGGGCACTACTTTTGCCCTGAAAACCTATCGGGAGACCTATAACCGTGCGCCCGACTACCCGGAGAAGTTGGAGGTGGCGCGTGAGGTTTCTGGCGTGGCTGATATGGCGTGGATTTATGCCTATAACGGTAACCGTCCTGCACCGTATGATGAGCGTGCTCGTCTGGTGTTTTTCCCCGCGGGCGTTCCGGCGGTGCACCCTGATCTGAATAATCAGCCCATTGATTCGGATGTATCTAAGCCGCGTATTTTGGCGCTACCGGGTAATGACGTGGGGCGTATGCAGCCTACACCGGATAAATTCAAGGATTATATTCTGACTGCTAAGACGGATAGTCCCGCAGCGAGTGCTTCGGCGAGCTACTCTTATTCGCCGAGTCCTTCGGCAGGTAGCGGCTCGCAGGCTTCCTCTGACTCCAAGGCTATTCCCTCTTACGCTACAAAGATTACGACGGTGAGCCCGAGCGGTAAGTACGCGACGATTCAGACTCCCTCAAAGAATATTGGGTGCGATATTTATATGGAGCAGAACACTCTGCTGTGCCTTGGCTGGTCGTGGAACGAGAACGAAGAGATGAAGGAATCGACAGTTCCCGAGAGCATGAAAAATCGTACGGATTTGCCCCGTTATATGCGCTACTTGGGTGTTCCCGCGATTACGCTCAATACCGGTGAGATGAAGATCGGTCCGAAGAGCGATTCTCCGAACTTCATGGGTGGTAACGGTCTGAAGGAAGATATGATTCCGGCGGGTCAGGTTATTCCCTACGGCACCACCGTGTATTACGGTGATTTTGTGTTTTCTTCGGAGGAGAACGGTTTGACCGTGTGGAATGCAAAGACCGGTCACGGTGCATTTTTGAACCGTGAGGGTGCGACCCCGATTAAGAAGTCGTAACAGATCCTATCTGGGGAAAGTTGAGGGTCGTTTGAGAGAAGTTTAGCTTCTCCCAAACGACCCTCTACTTTTTAAAATATTTTATAGGTAAAGTATTTAGTTGGAATCACAAATTGACTTGACAAAAGTGCGGGGGGGGGGGGCATTCTTGGAAATGCACCGTTTATATCGTTGTTCAAGGAGAACGAAGTGACCCAACCCTCGGCTGTCGGTAACGTGACCGAAAACAGCACTGATTTTATGCTTGCACCCGGTGAAGCGAATGTCTATGGCGACCGCTTTCTGATTTCCATTATCGCTCCCTACCTCAAGGGTCAGATGATGTGCTCCACCACCCGTTTTGTGTTCAAGGTCCCGAACACTCTCTTGGGTATTATCCCGGTGGGTAGCAATGAAAACACTATGCCTATTTCTGCTATTGCTGCAGTATCGACCTCAAGCAAGCTGCGTGTCGGTCGTGCCATTCTGGCTCTGATTTTTATCCTCGTGGGCCTCTCCTCCTTCGGCGGAGGCACCGGTGGTGCAATTATGACCGGTATTATCTGTACCTTGCTGGGTATTTCTTTCGCAGCAACCTGCATGCCGATGGTTCTCCTGGTACAGAACCACGCCGGTGGTGCAACCGCTCTGGAAGTTGCGATTTTCGAGCGCGCTAAGCTGGAGCGTTTCCGTCAGGAACTGCAGAACCGTGTCTTTGCTGATATGAGCCAGATTCGTCATGATCAGGCACAGCAGACTCAGAACCAGCAGCTGAATATTCAGCAGATGCAGCTTCAGCAGCAGATCCCGCAGCCTACTCAGCAGCAGATTCCCCAGCCGGCTCCTCAGCCGCAGCAGATCCCGCAGCCTACTCAGCCGCTGCCTCAGCCTAACCAGCAGCCGTACGGCTACCAGCAGGGCTAGCAGTAATTTTATAGTCTCCCGCACGGTTCCCTTTTTAGCTGATTATCGGTAATTTTCTGGCTGTGATGTTGCCGTGCGGGTTCCTCTCTCAAAGCGAGCGGAGTTTCACCGCGTGAGTCTGAATCTATAGGCTCTCTTGCGCTGAGGCTCCGCTCGTTTTCCTCTAAACGTGTGTAATGAAGTGGCTTGACACAATAGCGGTCCATTTTGAGTAGAAACCGTGTGATATATCTCTGCTGGTTATCGCGAATTTCTAGTATGGATTTAGCCACGCGCTGTCTCTTTTTCGTTCTATATTTTCCAGATAGAGCACCGAAGCACGCTCTTCACACTACGTATTCCATCATCGATTAGAATAAGGAACCTTCATATGGGTATTGCCGTCGGTATTGACCTGGGTACCACGAACTCTGCTGTCGCTGTGCTGCGACCTAACGGAAAACCGGAGATTCTGAAGAACCGTGAAGGTTCTTCCACTACTCCTTCGGTGGTACTCTTCCAAGACTTTGGTGCGGGCGATGAGCCTTTGATCGGTGAGCAGGCAAAGCGCTCCGCCGAGCAGAGCCCCGATGATGTGGTGCAATACGTTAAACGCTATATGGGTGACCCCACCTGGCGCTTCGACGCCCAGAGCGGCGCTCGTTATAGCTCGGAAGAAGTCTCCGCACTTATCCTTAAGCGTCTGAAGGAAGATGCTGAACTGGCGCTCGGGGCGCCCGTGACCGACGCTGTGATTACCGTGCCCGCATATTTTGACGATGCACGCCGTACCGCAACCCGCCACGCTGGTGAGATTGCGGGTTTGAAGGTGCTGCGCGTGATTAATGAGCCCACTGCGGCGGCTCTTTCCTACGGAGTAGACACCAAAACCAACGGTAATGTGATGGTTTATGACCTAGGTGGCGGTACCTTTGACGTAACCATTTTGAGTATTCACGGTAATGAATTTACTGTTGCCGCAACCGATGGCGATCGTAACCTGGGCGGTTTCGACTTTGATAATGCCTTGATGAAGTATCTGAACGGAGCTTTCCAGAAACAGGGCGCGCCGGATATGTTTGAGGATATCGACCTGATGGTTGCGTTGCGCGAGCGTGCAGAAAGCGCTAAAAAGACTCTCTCAACGGTGGAAGCAGCTCAGGTGACCATGAATATTTATGGTCGCCCCTACCGTGTGCAGATTACCCGTGATATTTTTGACCTGCAGATTACCTCTCTGCTGACTCGCACCCAGGAAATTATGGAAGACACTCTGGAAGCCGCGGGACTGACCTGGTCTGATATTGACCGTGTGCTTCTGGTGGGTGGCTCGACTCGTATTCCCGCGGTGCAACAGAAGATTAAAGAGATGTCTGGCAAGACACCTGAGCTGGGTGTTAACCCCGATGAAGCTGTAGCGCTGGGTGCCGCTATTCAGGCAGCCCTCTCACAGGCTGAGCCGGAACCCGAGCCTGAATTTGAGGGTCTCATTGGCGGTCGTAGCGCTGTTGAAGGTCTTATTGGTGGCCCCATTAAGGTTCAGGACGTTACCAGCCAGGGGCTGGGCGCTTTGGTGTATGAGGAGGGGACAGATATCCTCATCAACTCGGTGATTATTCCGAAGAACTCTCCTGTCCCCGGCGAGTATGAGAAGACTTTTTATACTCGTGAAGAAGGGCAGACAGGGTCAAATGTTCAGGTTACTCAAGGTGATGATACAGACCCGGACTTTGTGACTGTTGTAGGCACTGGAGCACTCGACTATGATGCTCCTCGTCCCAAAGGGTCACCGATTAAATATATTTACCGCTACGACATCAACCAGATTATTGAAGTTGAGCTTATTGATATGACGACCAATAAATCAATGGGTACCTTCCAGATTGATCGTATTGCCAACCTTAAACAAGAAGAGGTTGAAGAAGCAGCAGTCCGTATTGGCGGCATGACCATTATGTAGTCTTTGGGCTACAAGCCACCCCTCAATTTTAGAAACAATTACACACTTCCGATAGATAGATCCCAAGGAGATAAACGTATGGGCGTTGCAATTGGTATTGACCTGGGTACCACCAACTCGGCTGTTTCGGTGGTTCGTCCCACCGGTCTGCCTGAAGTACTGAAGAATAAGGAAGGTGATCCGATTACTCCCTCGGTGGTTCTCTTCCAGTCTTTCGGCGGTCCGGATGAGCCCCTGGTGGGTGAGCAGGCAAAGCGCCAGGCAGCAGCATTCCCGGAGGATATCGTTCAGTACGTTAAGCGCTTCATTGGCGATCCCTCCTGGAAGTTCGAATCCTCCTCGGGCACCTCTTATACCGCAGAAGAAGTCTCCGCAATCATCCTCAAGCGTCTGAAGGAAGATGCAGAGCTGGCGCTTGGCGAAGAGGTCACCGACGCCGTGATTACCGTGCCCGCATATTTTGACGATGCACGCCGTACCGCAACCCGCCAGGCAGGTCAGATTGCAGGCTTGAACGTTCTGCGCGTGCTGAACGAGCCCACCGCGGCAGCTCTGTCCTACGGTGTGGAAGCCGATGCCAATGGTACCGTGCTGGTCTACGATCTGGGCGGCGGTACCTTCGATATCACCATCCTGAAGATTGCCGGCACCGAATTCGAGGTTGTAGCAACTGACGGCGACCGCAACCTGGGCGGCTTCGACTTCGATAACGAGCTGATGAAGCACCTGAACGAAGAACTGAAAAAGCAGGGTGCTCCCAACGCTTTTGAAGATCCTTCGCTCATGGCAGCCCTGCGTGAAAAGGCAGAGTTTGCCAAGAAGGCACTCTCCACCGTGCCGAAGACTAATGTTCAGTTCTCCGCAGAGGGCAAGCACTACCGTGTGGCGCTGACCCGAGAAGAATTCCAGGAGGTCACTCAGAGCCTGCTGAACCGCACGGAAGAATTGGTCGCAGATGTGCTGGACGCTGCAAAGATGACCTGGGCTGATATTGACAAGGTTTTGCTGGTGGGTGGTTCGACCCGTATGCCCGCTGTACGTGAACTGGTGGAGCGTATCTCCGGTAAGAGCCCGGAACTGAATGTGAACCCGGACGAAGCAGTGACCCTGGGTGCCGCTGTACAGGCAACCTTGGAAGGCGATGTAGAGGTCAGCACCGAGCAGGTCGGCTCCAAGTCCACTATTGAGGGCTACCTGGGTGGTCCGGTAACCATTAGCGATGTCACCAGCCAGGCACTCGGCGTGATCCTTTTCAAGGAAGACGGCGTCACCGAGTACAACCGCGTGATGATTGAACGCAACGAGAAGGTTCCCGCCACCGCGGAGATTAACGTAAAGACCGCGATTGATCGCATGACTGCCGTGCATGTGAAGGTGACTCAGGGCGATGATAGCGATCCGGAGATGGTCACCATTGTGGGCGAAGGCCAGCTGGCTCTGCCTCCCTACCCCAAGGGATCTCCGTTGCGTGTCTCCTACTCCTATGATGTGGATCAGACCGTGGTCGTGGAAGTCTTTGACCTGACCGCTGATAAGTCCCTGGGCACTATCGAGATTGAGCGTGTGGCAAACCTGGGCGAGGGTGACCTTGCTGAGTTTGAAGAGAAGATTGGCGGTATGCAGATTAACTAATCTGTAGCATGCAGAGTACCCCGGCAGAGGAAAATATAATATCACTTTGCCGGGGCGCTGTTCATTGTATATAGCCGCTCACCAGTACAGGAGCTTTATGGAATACTCCAATTACTACGAACTGCTTGATATCCCGCAGGACGCAGATACCCAAACCATTAAAGATGCTATTCGTGCAGTTCGCCGTCGCTATCGTGTGCTCACCGAATCTCCAGACATGGAGAAACGCTCTAAAGGTGAGCGTATTATGGCTGATTTGGCGGAAGCTGAAAAAACTCTATACGATGCGCAGCTGCGTGCAGATTACGATGAGCAACTTCTGAACGAAGAATCATATGAATATGAGGACGAATCGGAAGAAGAATATGAAGATGAGGAGGACGAAGAATACGAGGATGAACCTCAGCCCTATAATCCGAATTATGACGACGAGGAAGAAATCCTTCGTCGCGCAGAATATATTCGGTGGGAACGTCAGCGTAAAGCAGAAGAGGAAGCACGCCGTCGACACGAGGAACAGGAACGCCGCCGCAAAGAACAAGAGCGTGCGCGTTACGAGGCTGAACAGCGTCGCCGTGTGGAGGCAGCCAAGACTTGGCATGAGTCTGTACTAAAGTACCGTCAGGCCCGCGACTTTAAGAATATGCTGCATGCTGCTCAGAATCTGACAGAGCTTGATCCCAAGAGCCTGGTGGGTTGGGAAGCACTCGCAGAATCGCAACTAGAATGGGGAAAATACAACGAAGCGATGATGGCTCTCTCCCGAGCCCGCCAGCTGAGTAGAGGACCTTCGGATTATCATACCTATCTGGAAGGCCTGATTTTGGGTAATCAAGGAAACGGCCAGCGGGCGGTTGAAATTTTCCTGGATCTTGTTAACAAAGAGCCTAGTAATGCCGATTATATTGCGAAGTATATTTGGTCTCTTCGTGTGGCGCGCCAAGTAACTCATGCGGTGAGTGAAGGTGAGAAAGCACATCAAGCTTTTCCTGAAGATACTGGGATTTCTCGCCAATATGGAAATGCGCTCTATGATGTAGCTGAGGCCTCGGCGTACACACACAATGGCAGAGTGTACATCACGAGTTCCCAACAGGTGCATACCTATCAAGAGTCGCTTGCAAAGATTAAAGAGCTTATTCCTCAGGTGCCAGAATTGCAAAACTTAGCAGATCTCTTGCAAGAGAATATTAAAATTGCCATGGGTCGCCAATTGCGTCCTGGCAGCATATTGGTTCGAGTTGCGTGGGTTGCACTCGTTATTTCTGGTTTTAATCTGATTGGCTCAGTGTTTTCTTTGGTTGTTGTGATTTCTGCCTTAGAACTGGCTTCATCTATTGCTCTTCTGATGCCTGTATTAATGCAGCTTGGGATTATATGGCTATGTTTCAATTATGTATATCCCCGTACTTGGCGTATTAATAAGGCCATCTATGGCTAACCTTTTAAATTTCACCGATAGAAAGGACTATCATGTCTGATACCCCTCAGGAGAGTCAGCAGACTCCGGCTGCTGTCTCCGCAGAATACAGCGAAGAGATCAGCACCCGCAGCATTACCGTCTCGGCATTCGTCACCCCCGGCTTTGAAGAGAAGGTGTTGAGCGAACTGAACGATCTGTGCACCCGCTTCTCTCATAAGATTGCAGAGGACCGTGCCAAGAACCAGCTCATCGTCTCCCTGCAGCAGAGCCTGAAGGAACGCGATGAGCAGGCTCGCGGCGAAGCCTACCGCGGTATGTTCCGCGAAGTACTGGTAGCCCTGGACCGCCTGATGGATCAGGAACCCTCCGAACAGCTGAACGCATCTGTACGCGAAGAAATCCTGGACATTTTTGCCTTGCGCGGTCTGGAACGCATCGAAACTACCGGTGCCTTTGACGCCTCCGTGCATGAAATCGCTGCGGTTGTTCCCGCCACGGACGCGAACCCGGCAGGTAGCATTGTGCATGAGGAAAAGGAAGGGTTCATGCTGGGCGAGCGTGTGCTGCGACCGGCGCGAGTGGTTGTTGCCAATGACATCCCCGCACCCGACCTGTCGACCATTCCGGCACCTGTTCCTCCGGTTAAAATTCCCGTTGTAGAAACTATTTCTAGCGAAGAGAATACTGAGGTAGCGGAAGAGGAACAGAACGAAGACACTGCTGTTCTCGAAGTTCCCGAGCAGAACTAACCCACTGCACCTGTTTGGGCGACTTTTCCTCGTTTGGGCGAACTTTTATCGCTCCAAACAAGGAAAAGTCGCCCAAACCCGTTTAAATTACGGGGAAGCTAGGGCTCTTTCTAACGGGTTACTTACGGATACGAGGTGCGTTTTTCGTCTCCATATGGAACGCAGGTCCCGAGAGGTTACGCGGGGTGGAGCAGGTTACCTCATTGCGGTACCTTACTGACATGGAGCAGTGGAAATCCTGGATATCCTTATGCCCGCCCTGACCGCCAGTCCACGGGTCAAATGGAGTAGTGAAGTATTCCTTCAGAATCTCTAGAGCATGGTCGCAATCCACCGGGCCCTGATCCACATAAATGACTGATTCTTTACTGGTCACGGGCGCAGACGCAGAACCCGGGCAGTAGCCATTTGAGGCAATGGTTACGGACTGCGCGGGTGCACTACTCTCCTGAGGCGCTGGATCAGCTTGAGCAGCTGCGCTGCTTTCCTCAGGCTCTGGAGAGGAGACCGTGCTCGGTTCGGTGCTTTCAGAAACAGTGCTTTCCGAGGTAGCTGATTCAGATGCGCTAGGAGTGCTGGGCAGAGGTTCTTCAGTTGCCAACGTTGGCAAAGGAGAAACACTTGCCTGGCTCGGTTCAAATGATGCTGAAGTACTCACGCTCGGAGAAACACTGGGAGAACTCGAAATACTGGGGCTTGCGGACACCGAAGCGCTGGGGCTTGGTACAGGCTGGGATGCAGGGCTGCATCCTGCGAGCCCAAGGGCAGTGCAGAGCAGTAACGAGGGCAGGAACGCGACGCGATGTGCGCGCTGGGCGCGGGGGATGGACGGGGTCATCAGAGGGGTCCTCTCTTAGATAGACTTCTCTATTTTCGGTGGAAATGAGCATGACTTTAAAGCCCCAGTTGGGCTAAGTCATAGTCACACAATAGTTAAGAGCCCGCACGGCATAGGAGAGGAAGACCCCTTGCGTACCGGCAGATGTTGAGAGTACACAGCACATGCACTCTCAACATGAACTTTATACTTTTACTCTAGCAGAGTTGATGCGGGTGTGTTCGCTATGGGGCCATCTGAGCGATTCGACCATCTTTGAGTCAGATAAAAAGGGCAGTTAGGGCGAATCTAAACTTCACCCACACAAGGAAAAGCCGCCCAAACGCATTTAAAACAATAGGGCGCCGTCTCACATGAAAATATTCATGTAAGAGGCGCCCTATAACAGTGCTAACAGCCCTAATGAGCGTTAGTGACTAGGCAGTGGGAACGTCCTCATCCACCCAGTCCAGGGTGCGGGAGACAGCCTTCTTCCACAGGCGGTACTGGCGAGCCACCTCGTCAGCGTCCATCTGCGGCAGCCAGCGCTTATCCTCAGCCCAGTTAGCCACCACATCAGCCTCACCGGCCCAGAAACCAACCGCAATACCGGCAGCATATGCCGCACCCAGAGCGGTGGTCTCCACAACCTTCGGGCGGATCACGGGCACGCCGAGAATATCAGCCTGGAACTGCATCAGGAACTCATTAGCGGTCATACCGCCATCCACACGCAGCTCGGAGAGCTCCACACCGGACGCCTCATTCATCGCATCCAGCACCTCGCGAGTCTGGAACGCGGTAGCTTCCAGAGCAGCGCGCACAATATGCGCTTTGTTCACGTAGCGGGTCAGACCCACAATCACACCGCGAGCATCGCTACGCCAATGCGGAGCGAACAGACCCGAGAACGCCGGAACAACATAGCAACCGCCGGAATCCTTCACCGAGGTAGCCAGAGCCTCCGACTCGCTCGCGTGACCAATCAGACCCAGGTTATCGCGCAGCCACTGAATCAGCGAACCGGACACAGCCACCGAACCCTCCAGGGCGTAGACCGGCTTCTGATCGCCAATCTTGTACGCCACGGTGGTCAGCAAACCGTTATCGGAGAACACGGGCTCCTCACCGGTGTTCATCAGCATGAAGTTACCGGTGCCGTAGGTGTTCTTTGCCATGCCCTTCTCGAAGCACGCCTGGCCGAAAGTAGCAGCCTGCTGATCGCCCAGAATACCCGCAATCGGGGTGCCACGCAGCAGACCGGTCGGGCGGCCATAACCGTACACCTCGGAGGAGGACTTAATCGCCGGCAGCATGGACATGGGAATACCCATATCCGCGGCAATCTGCGGATCCCACTCCAGGGTGCGGATATTCATCAGCAGGGTGCGGGACGCGTTGGTCACGTCGGTGACGTGCACGCCGCCGTCAACACCACCGGTCAGATTCCACACAACCCAGGTGTCGGTGTTACCAAAGAGCAGGTCGCCACGCTCTGCGCGCTCGCGAGCGCCCGGAACATTGTCCAGAATCCACTTAATCTTAGGTCCGGAGAAGTAGGTGGAGAGGTTCAGACCCACGATATCGTGGTACTTGCCCACGCCTTCTTCGCCAGCCAGTTCGTCCACGATATCCTGGGTGCGGGTGTCCTGCCAGACGATTGCGTTGTATACGGGTTCGCCGGTGTTCTTATCCCACACCACGGCGGTTTCACGCTGGTTGGTAATACCGATGGCGGCGATATCGTGGTGGTTGACCTCGGCATTTGCCAGGCAGGTTGCGACAGCCTTGCGTACGTTCTCCCAGATTTCGATGGGGTCGTGCTCCACCCAGCCGGCCTTGGGGAAGATCTGCTCGTGTTCGAGCTGACCGACGGAGACGTTCTCGCCCGCCTTGTTGAACAGGATGGCGCGGGAGCTGGTGGTGCCCTGGTCGATAGCGAGCACGTACTTACGTTCAGCGTTGAGGGTTTCGCTGTGCAGCGAGGTAGTCATCATGACCTCATTTCTTGAAAGGGGCGCGCCACACTCGGCGCGAAAAAACTATGAAAAATATTTAGATCGGCAGGAAGACCGGCACGAGCAGGCCTGCCAGTACGCCACCGATGACCGGGCCCAGGACCGGCACCCATGCGTAGGACCAGTTGGAGTCGCCCTTACCCTTGATGGGCAGGATGAAGTGGGCGAAGCGCGGTGCGAGGTCACGGGCGGGGTTGATGGCGTAGCCGGTGGCGCCACCGAGGCTCATGCCGATGGATACCACGACCAGTGCCACGCCGAGCGGGCCGATTTCTGCGGGGGTTTTACCGGATGCGAGCACCCATGCTACGAGCACGAAGGTGCCCAGTGCTTCGGTGACGAGGTTCCAGCCGTAGGATTTGATGGCCGGGCCGGTGGCGAAGATGCCCAGGCGGCTGCCGGGTTCGCTGTCGTCGTCGAAGTGCTTCTTGTAGGCCAGGAAGGCGAGCACTGCACCAACGAATGCGCCCAGGAACTGGGCTGCCAGGTAGATGCCGATGTTCGCGCCGGTTGCGGGGACATTGGTCGCCAGGTCACGGCCGGCGGTTGCCAGGCCGAGGGTCACGGCGGGGTTCAGGTGTGCACCGGAGGGGAAGGAGAGGTACACGGCGGTGAAGACCGCGAAACCCCAGGCGAAGGAGATAACAACCCAGCCCGCGTTCTTTGCGAAGGATTTGGGGAGGGTGACTGCTGCGCACACGCCGGCGCCCAGCAGGATCAGGATCATGGTGCCGAAAAATTCGGATGCAAAAAGCCCCATCGTGGTCGGGGTGGCGGCAACAGTCTGTTCGGCTGCCGCGGCGATCACGGTGGAGGTGCTAGCCAAGAGCGACATAGCGTTCCTTTCTTCGCGGCTTTGTTGCCGCATTAACTATCCAGGTGAGCATTTTTGCTCGTATCCTGCGGTAGCAGGGGTGACGCCAAACCTTGGGTTTCAAGGGGCGTCGTTGCCGTTAGGTTCACACTTCGGTTTGGTTCAGTTTCACATGCGTTACGTCGGTGGCGTGTAGCGTTGTGGGGGTGCCTGCCGGTTCGCTACCCCGGGAGGGGTGCCGGTGGGCGGGTGCTCGGCGGCTGCTACACGGGGCTGCCGGTACCGTTAAAACTATGGGGGCGTGTGCCCGATTTATATACGCTGATGCGTATGTGCTTCTGCATGCTTGTTGGGTCGGTTCTTGTGCCGGTGCTGCTAGAAGCGGGGGAGTTACCCTTGCGGGTAGTGTCGGCTAGTGAATGTTTGAGAATTTCACTAGCCGACACTTTTACGCGCTGTGCGCCGGCTGGCTTTTAGTGACCTGCCAGCGGGGTGCGCGGTGCCACCTGCGGTGCTGCGGTGACCTTAGCAGCTGCAGCCTCATCCGTGGTGGTGGATTCAGCTTCGCGGATTGCTGCCACGCGTGCTGCGTACAAATCGTACTCTTCCTGGGACTTCTCTTCGGACCAGCCCAGTTCCTCGCGCATAATGCTCAGGATTTCGGGGGCTGCGCTCAGGCCGCGGTCGCGCTGCTCCAGATCGAGGCGTGCGCGGCGGACGAGCACATCCTCCAGGTGCAGGGCGCCCTCATAGCGCAGGGCGAAGACGATGTCTGCGCGCAGGAACTGCGGTGCGTATGCCAGGGGAGTGTTCAGCTCGGGGTTCGCGTCGATCAGCGCGCCGAGGTCTTCAATCTGAGCACCGTAACGCTCCAGCAGGTGAGTGATACGAGCCTCATCCCAGCCGTAGCGTGCCGCGTACTGAGCACGAGAAGCCTCCACCGCACGGTAACCATTAGCACCCACCAGGGCAATAGTCTCAGTCACCGAAGGACGGCTCTTCGCCTCCTCACCCAGGGCAAAATTCACAGCATCGGCAGCCATGGGACGGTAGGTGGTCAGCTTACCACCGGCAATAGCGCACATACCCGGTGCCACCTCGGTCACGGTGTGCTCGCGGGAAACCTTGGTGGACTGAGCGCCGTCACCCTTGACCTTGGGCTGCAGCAGCGGGCGCAGACCCGCATAGGTGCCAATAATGTCATCGCGGGTCAGGGGGTTAGCCAGCAGCTTATTCGCCTGATCCAGCACGTAGTCAATGTCCTTGGCGGTTGCGACCGGGCGTTCCTTATCCTCGGTGTAGGGGGTGTCGGTGGTGCCGATAATCCAGTAGCGCTGCCAGGGGATGACAAAGAGCACGGACTTTTCAGTCTTGGTGAAAATACCGCTGGTTGCATTAATGCGATCGCGCGGAACCACAATGTGAATACCCTTAGATGCCAGCACCTCAAGGCCGGCGTTGGGGTTTGCAAGGGTCTCGGTCTCTTCGGTCCACACGCCGGTGGCGTTAATAATGCGCTTGGCACGCACGGTGAGCTTCTCGCCGCTTTCCAGATCCACCAGCTGAGCGCCAATCACGCGGCCGGTGCTGTCCTTATCAATAGCGGTCACCTGGGTACGGGAGGCAGCCAGGGCACCGTAACCGCTGGCGGTACGCACCAGGTCAACGACCAGGCGGGCGTCGTCCACGCGCGCATCGTAGAACTGGATAGCGCCGGCAAATGCGGAGTCCTTAATATCGGGGAAGACGCTCTTAGCGCCCTTGCGGGTGAAGTGACGCTGGGAGGGAACGCCCTTATTGCCGCGGGATACCGCGTATGCCAGGGAGTCGTACATGCCGATGCCCACAGCGGAGTAGGAGCGCTCAATGAAGGAATCCTTCAGAGGCCAGAGGAAAGGCTGAGCGTGCACCAGGTGCGGAGCGATCTTATCCAGCAGCAGACCGCGTTCCTTCAGCGCCTCGGCAACCAGCTTGAAGTCCAGGTTGTACAGGTAGCGCAGGCCGCCGTGGATCAGCTTGGAAGACCAGGCGCTGGTGCCCGCTGCCCAGTCGCCTGCCTCGACAATGCCGGTGCGCAGGCCGCGAGTTGCCGCATCCAGGGCAATGCCCGCGCCGGTCACGCCACCGCCGATAACCAGAATGTCCAGTTCGGGGCCGTTGCGGAATTCGTCCAGGGCGTGTGCACGGCTGGAGGCGGTTAGCTGCGAGAGCTGTTCGAAGCGCTGAGAGCTCATGGTGTTCCTTTGTCCGTTCTCGGTGGCACGGTGCGTGTGCCAGGTGGTGGGCGTATTGCCCTTTGCGTTGAAATCTAGTAAAACGGATAGATGAACGCTTTACCAAGCGTAATGAACGAATTTTCACACACTTGCGGGGACATATGAACGAACGTATAAACCAAACCTACGACGCCGCCCAAATGTACTACGTACACAATATGACCATGGACGCCATCGCAGCACGCCTGGGCGTCTCACGCGCCACCGTCTCACGCCTGCTCAAAAGCGCCAGAGACACCGGTGTGGTCCAAATCAAGCTCGATGACTCCTACCGCAAACGCAGCGAACTAGAACGACGACTCGGCGAAAAATACCGCGTGCGAGTCAATATGGTCAACACCCGCGCCGATGCAACACCCATCGCCAAAACCTCCCGAGTCACCCGAGCAGCAGCCACCCTACTCGACTCCCTCGTCCATGACGGCACGGCTATTGGAGTCGCCTGGGGTGCCACCGTGACCGAAGTGACCGCGCACCTGCCCAAGCGCACCGTCAACGGCGTGAGCGTCGTGCAGCTCAACGGTGCAGGCAACGCCCACCACTCCGGCATGCCCTATTTGGGAACCCTCATGGGCTCCCTCGCCGAAGCCTATAACGCCAATATTATTCACTTCCCCGTACCCGCCTTTTTCGACTACGCCGACACCAAAGCCGCCATGTGGCGCGAACGCAGCGTGCAAGCAACCCTGCGCGCTCAAGCCACCGTGGACGTCGCGATTTTCGGTGTCGGAGCCTTTGGCGGTGCGATCCCCTCGCACGTCTACTCCGGAGGCTACTTCGACGCATCCCAGCAGCGCGCCCTACGAGAACAGGGAGTGGTGGGGGATATGTGCACCGTGCTGCTCCGCCGAGATGGCACCTGGGCGGATCTGGAAATGAATCAGCGTGCCTCCGGCCCGAGCCCCAGCGAGCTCGCACGAATACCCCGGCGCATTTGTGTTGCCTCCGGGGTACATCGTGCCGCCGTGCTGCGCGCCGCCCTGAGCACCGGAGCGATTACAGACCTGGTGCTCGATGAGCAGCTAGCGCAGGCGCTCATGGAACACTAGGTTCCCTATGAGTGAGGTCGCCCGAGCTCATCAGGAGCCCTAAATAGTGCCCTGAGGGAACTCCTCTAGGAGATATGAGGAGCCCACAGGTACAGGAACGCCGCAAGTTCCGCGCGGCTTAGCGGCTGGTGAGCGCCAAAGGTGCCGCCACCGTCGGTGAGCTGAGCCGGAACCAGGTGCAGATTCTGCGCCCACTCCAGCTGCTGCTGCAGGCTCGGGTGCGGCTCCTTAGGGAAGGCATCCAGACGGTAGAGCAGATTCAGTACGAACTGCCGGTTAACCTGCTCGCCCGCGTTGAAATTGCCCTGCTCATCCGGGGAAATCAGACCCTGCTGGGTTGCCCACATAATCGCGTTGTAGTGCTGGTAGCCCCAGTTAATATCCTTGTACGGATTGCTGATGTATACGCGGGGCGAACCGTAGAGACGGTAGAGGGTCGAAATCACCTCGGCACGGTTCACATTCCACTGCGGACCCACGGCGCCATCCACGGTACCCATATAGCCGTTCTTGACCGCCCAGCTCAGCTCCTTATGGTAGGCGTGATCCTCCTGGGCATCCACCGGGCGGGTAGAAGAGATGGCGTTTTCTACAACGTAGATGTGGTTATAGAGCGAGGGATCGTACATCCAGTTACCGTTGCCAATCTTCAACCAGAGAGTGTAGTGGCCATCCTGCGTAATGGCAGCATTCTCGTAGGTGAAGGTGATATCCGCGCCGCCCTTGCCATCAAAGACGAGCTTATAACCCTCTGAAGGGAACATCTCAGTCTTTTCGCCGGTCGCAGGGTTAGTCTTCGTCAGATACGCCGTAATGTAGAAGGAGGGAGACTCGCGGTACCCGTTGACGTTATCCAGGTGGAATTGTGCCGTTGCCTTACCTGCCTGGGTAATGGCGGGAATACGCGAGTGCACCTGGATCTTGCTCTGCGCAATCTGCAGATTGCGCATACGAACGCCAAGCACACTGCCATCGGCAGCATATGCAGTAGCGCGTACCTGATAGGTAGACTTGTAGAAAATATCAGCGCTGTTGTACGTCAACGTGCGGTTAAATGCATCGCTCAGCAGCTGGTTGCTATCACCCTGAGCGGTGATAGTTTCAGAGGCAATAGCCTGTTCTTTCTCCGCCCACTGACCGTCGAACCAACCTTCTTGAGTCTTGATCAGCTCAAAGGTGACCGAGTCTGCTTTAAGCAGGTCGAAATGGTTAGCGTAGACCGTGAGGCTATGCTGATCAGCGCCAGTTACCACTTCGTCAGAAGAGGTGGTCACATAAGCGTTCTTATCATTATTAATCTGCACAAGACGCTGGGTGTCACCAATAGAGGAGTAGCCGGCTTTCTCTGAGATATAGCTGGCGATTTCGTAGGCAACAGGCTCCAAATCCGCAGTATTAACGGTCATCTCAAAGTAGTAGAGATCGCCCCATGCTTCGCCATGCTCATCATGGCTCTGGGCAGAATCGGGCACAACCACTCGGTTCAACTGTGCTTTTTTGACACCGTGGATATTATCGGGGTGCGCCGCATCCACTGTGCGCAGGAAAGGAATATAGGAATCAGCCGAATTCTTATTGCGAACCCACCCGGTAATACGTGCGGTCGGCTGAGACATATCGATGATTCGGTTTTCCAAACGAATCATACCCGGTGCAAGATCCTCACCCTTATAGTGAGTGGGAGCTACCAGCTCAGCCTTTTCTTCAGCTGCTGCGCCAGTTGCGTCAGGGCCCGTTTCAGTAGTCGGCGTAGGCTCAACATCGTCAGGTGCTAGCTCGATAGGCAGTTCCGGCAGTTCGGGCTCAATGGGTGCTTCGGTAGGTACCGCCGAGATGACGGGTTCAGCCTCCTCGCCCTCTGCATTTGCCTCGGTATAGGATGCAACCGGCTGGGTTGCCAGAACCGGCGTTTTAGTCGGAAGAGCGACGGGGGAGGCGCTCGCCGCGGGTACTACCTCGGGAGCGGTGGTCGCATCCACAGCCTGAGCCGGGAGTGCCAGAGGCAGGGCGAGGCTGCCTCCAAGAATCAGAGCGCATGCGGTGCGCCCGGGGTTTGCGGTGCCCTGTGCGCCGCTTTTCTGCGCGGTGCTGGGCTTCCGGAAGAATGAACTCATCTCTAAGCTCCTTAGTGGTTGGTGCGGGGCGGTGTTGCCCTCACACTCCCACCATATCTTAATTTAAACCTGAGGTTAAGGGTTTTGGTGCGTTTCACGCTCAATGTTTTTAAATGTTGTCATTCGTTGGTGTATCATCGCACGAAAATAGGGCGCCCGGGGCAAATCTCACCCCGCACGCTCAGCTCAACGAGCCTATATCTCGACCGAGTCTAGATATACTTTGAGCATGCCTGAAGAGAATAGAACATGGGGTGCGAGCGGTAAACTCGCACCCCATGTATAGGTGGTATAGGCCAATGCTCGAAAGAAACGTATAGGGGCATTGACGCTATACTGTCCAGGTATGTGGCGGTCAGACCCGCTCATATCTTTGGTGTCTCTCTTAGAGACGCACCGTGATACAGCGATCCTGAACTACCGCAAAATCTAGCTTGGCGACTAATCCACAAAGACCGGATGCAGAGCATTCCAGCGGTACAAGAAACCCGCCAAATCAGCACGAGTCAGCGCCAAACGCGGACCAAACTCTCGCTCAGTCATAGTCATCTGCAGCGGCGCCAGATTCTGCTCGAAAGCCCAGGAAATCTCGGTGCCGAAATAACCGCGCTCGCTATTATCCGGCTGCTTCACCTCATGATCCAGACGGTACAGAGCTGCCGCCAGGGTCGCACGAGACACCGCACGCTCGGGGTGGAAACGGCCGCTGGGTGCATCCACCAGGCGCTGCTGAGAAGCCCACACAATCGCACGGTACTGCTCCGAATCATCAGCGGTCACATCCAGATATGGGGAGGAAGTGGGCAACTGAACTTCGGGCGAACCCGACGCACGGTACAAAGCCAACGCCATATCAGCGGTGCTCACATTGGCCTTCGGATCCAGCACGCGGTCGTGCACCGGAATCACCCGATGCTTCTGAGCCCACGCCAACTCGGTCGCATAGGCCTCAGACTCCGGCGCCACCAGGTCAAAGCTGGCGGTCGTGACCGGCTCCGAATGGTAGCCGCCGTGCACCAGCTGCACCTGCAGACGGTAGGTGTAACCGGGCAGCACATCGGAATTCTCAAAGTGGTAAATCGCCAGCGCACGACCGTCACTATCCACGCTCGGCAGGGTCAGGCCGTCGCTCAAGAACGTACGCTCGGTGCCGTCCGGGGCAGTGCCCACGAGCTGGAACTTCACAAAGTTCGCGCCGTCGCTATAGTCGGCTGCATCCGCAATCTCAAAAGTGAAGGTATTGTAGCCGTACTGCTGCAGATGAGTGCTTTCAGCGGTCAGCTTCGGCGCACGCTTCTCGGGCTTCGGCTCCGGCGTAGGCTCCGGAGGCACAGGCTGGGTGGGGGCATTGACCAGCTCAACCGGGGCGTAACCGTACATTGCGGTGTAGCCGTGGCCCTCATAGACCAGGAAACCCACATTGTAGTTCTTGGAAGGATCCACGGTGCTCGTATCTACCTCAATGCTGAAGGAATAAAGGTCACCCAGCTGAGAATTCTCTTCAATACGGGTGAAGGTGCCTTCTGCGTAGGCGCGAGGTTCGCCGTACTCAATAGCGGCAAATTCATCGACATCGTAAAGAACCACCTTGAAGCCATCATTCATACGCTTCGGGTCCTCACGGTAGGTGCCGCTCAGAGTCACCTTCGGCTGAGCCATATCAATCGTGGAAGAATCCAAGAAGACACGATGGCTTTCATTATCTTCTACCGCACCATCCAGGGTGAAACGTGCATTAGCCTGCGCAATGTTCTCGCTTCTAAAGGTGGTGTAGGCAGAGAGACTCACGAGATAGGTATCGTCTGCCGAGAAAGAAGAAGACGGCTGAGAAATAGTAGCGTCTATGGTGCCGTCTTCGTGTCGAGTGATCGGCACCTCTAAGAAGAACGCAATACCGGTTGCGGCGTTTTTCTCGCTCGAAATGGAGCCGCTAAAACCAATAAAGCGGCTCTGGCGGTATCCCTCCAAGCCCGTAACGCGAAGGGTCAGCTTTAGCTCACCTTTGTCATCGCGCGAAAATTCGGTAATGGAAGCGTGCGCATCCGGCGAAGCTGCAGGAACATACTCGCTTCGGCTATCGAGAACCTGCCCCTGAGCATCGCGTACGATAACACGGATATAGTGCGCCTTAGAATACAACACATCGTAAGCGTTGTACTTCAAAGAAATACGCTCATTATCAGTGGAACCAGAAACGCGGCTCAGAACGGTTGGCTCGCCATCAGAGGCGCGGTAACCGTCAGCGGATTCATAACTGATAAGCTCAACATCAACCTGCGCATGGGTAAACTGTGCGTAATTCTTCAAGCCGACAGTAATCCAAGAGTCGTTATTTCCGGTAGCAAGCTTCTGCGAACCAACAGAAATAGAAGTGCTCTGCTCCGTATTCTTCAACTCAATGGGAGAAGAATAAAGGACAGTAGACTCTTCTTGCCTTTGAACATTTTCAACGATCAGCTGATACTTCGTGGAAGAATTCAACACGCTCGTATCAATAGTCAGCTCAAAGCTGTGATGATACAGACCGTCAACCAGGGTCACCTTATCGGTATGGCCGTAGAGTCCCAAATAAGCTGAGGCATAGGAATACGGGGTGTGAATCGACGGAGACTCGGGAGAAACACTCTTCACATCATCTGCACGGACAAGAGCAACGCGAGGAGGCACCGTGTCGCTAGTCTTTGAAGAAATGTAATCACCCTTAATGGTGACCGTCGGCTGAGACATATCAATGCCATCAGTATCCAGCTCAACCAGATCCGTAGAAGCCGGAGTATTATCCTCAGCAGGCTGAGCGCCTACAGGCGCGGGAGCAACCTGTTCAGTCGCCAGGGGAATAGCCTGCTCAGCAGTAACCTGAGCATCAGAAACAGCCGGGGTTACCCATGAAAGGGGAGCAAGCGCATCCGCAGCCTGCGCGGGCAGAAGAGGCAGCACCATGCTACCGCCAAGAGCCAGAGCGCACGCCGTACGGCCCGCACCCTTCCGGAAGAATGAAGAATCCATGGGACACTCCTATGTAGTTGGTATATGTGGTTGTGGTTCGGTGAGCATATGAAGGTGTCCGATTAGTATACCTAAACCATAGCTTAAAGGTTGAGATTTGGGGTAAAACGCGCAAAAGAATATCCCACTCTGCCGGTATATAACCGACACGGGCGGGATAAACAGCTAATTGTAGGGCGCGCCTAGTCCAAGGAATACACCACAAGCAGGGGCGCAGAATCCATCACACGGCGCTTAGAATCGACCAAGATTAGCTCGTAATTCTCAGCCGCGTCCAAACTACCAGGCTCAATATCCAGGGTAAAACGGGCAATCTCCAACGAATGTGCCGCATACTCAACCTGCGCCGTACCAATCGTAAAACCAGCACTCACATCCGCGCTCTTCTGACGCAGCAGCACCTGATACTCCCCCAAATCAGCGCCCTCATCCAGGCGGAAAGAACCCAGCAGAGTCACCTGAGACTCCGGGTCAATATTCGGGTTCAACACGCTTAGCGCCGGATCAAAAACGCGAAGAGAAGGTGTCGCGACATCGGGTAGAGCCTCAACAGGCTGCGCGCCATCCAAAACAATCACCAGCTCAGAATCAGAGCTGAGCGGAATAAACTCACTATCATTGAGAACCACGTTCTCAGGCAGAGCCTCAATGGGTAGGGATTCAGTAGATAGGGCAGGAGAGACCGGAACATACTCCGGGGTAGCATAAGGAGCCGCCATCGGATCCGCCGCAACAGGGGACGGCAAATAAGCATCCTCGTCAATGGTTGCGTGGACAGGAATAAGCGGCAGGGCAAGAGTGGTGCCTAAAAGAACGGTGTACACGTGGCGTTGCGTGTGTCCCCGGAAGAGAGCGGAACTCATAGGTGAACCCCGGTGCGGTCAAAGGAACGGTGTCTGGACACTATATCTTAACTTAAATCTCAGATTGAGGCTTATGACCCCGCGTACAGATTTCCCCCTAATATTACGAGTCTACGTCGTAGAATCTGGGGTTAGTTTCTAATTTCTGGATGCTGTGGTTGCGTTCTCCTGCTTGGAAGCGAGACCAGAGAGCATGTTCCAGCTCAAACAATGCCAAACCCCGCACTATCTAGTAGAGATTCTTAGCGTGTAGGTAGTGCGGGGTTTGTCATAACTCGTAAGTTGCGCGCCTTAGGAATTACGCCCGCATGGGATGATGCTCTTTAGCTCCGGTAAGGCTGGGAAGCAGGCAAACCCTGAAACTCAGCCATCAGGGCATCGTCCCATGCGCCATAAACGGGTTGAGCGCAGTTTCTTCAGTTTGCACTAAAGAAACTGCGCTCAAACGCTTTCAGATACTAATGATTAGCCAATAGTTGCGAAAGTTGAGATTTCCGGCGACTGTACTTCCCAATACTCACCGGCAATACTAGTCATATCCAACTTGGCAATAATGTGCGCATTCGACAGGGTAGAGACCGGAACAGATACCGGGACACGCCACGTCAAATCCACGCTCACACTGCGACCGGCAGGAATAGACACACCCAACTCACACACCGTATCTGTACCGGCAAAACGCACCGGGCGTAGCACAGCCGCACCGTGACTCGTGCCCGACACCAGCTCGTAACAGCCAGCCGTCTCCAGCAGGCTCGTGTCTTCATTCGTGCGGCGAGCGCGAATAGTCACCGTCGACCCGGCAGGAATCACGCGGGAACCATCATTAACAATCACCAAACGCACGGGCATATCACCCACGCGCACACGAGCCGACGCCGGAACCTGCACGATAGAGCCGCTGGGTGCCAGATTCAAGCGGGCAGCCGCCTCATTAAAAACAACCGGCACGCTCTCAAATACCACAGAAGAGTCAGTCGGGCGGCTCGAAGAAACGGGGCGAGCGGTCACCGGGCGCGGGCGACGACGAGTAGGTGCCGCCTGCGCCGCAGAAGCACCCGCAAGCGTAGCGCCGGTACCCAGTGCACCGGCAATAACCATCTGACGACGATTCATAGTCATTTTCTTTACCCCTTACGCCTTTGCAATGCGGTACACACCGCTAATAGTGCCCTGCCACCAGGTGCCGTTTCTATCGATCGTGCCCACCATCTGCAGAGTATCGCCACCGCCGAGCACAAGATTCACGTGGTGAGGCAGCTTCTGCTCGTGCACCGTGCGACCGGTGTGAGCATCTAGTGCCACGGCGTGCACGTAGGCGCCATCAGCCAGACCCGCAGGACCGCGGCGACGCTCGCAGGTGTAAATCAGCCCGTCAGTGGTGGACAGGCGCGGAACAGCCGAAGAGTACACCTCGGCACGCTTCCATATTTGTTTCAGACCGGAAGGGGTCACATCCCAACGCTCCATACCGGGCGCAAAGAGCGCACTGGCGGGCACCGAACGACCCGCACCATCCGGGTACTTCGGGTAGGGGTAGCCGTAGGTGCTCGCCCCAATCATCATGGAACCGACACCGATCATGGAGTTCTCCGTACCCGAAGCGCCCGGAGTGAACAGGCCGGCGCTACCCACGCGTGCGCCGTCAGCGGTGCGATAAACAATCACGTTTTCCTGCACATCGGAGTTATCGGTCAGCATGACGTAGTCGTCACCGTTCGGTCCGAAGAACGTCGGCGAGGCGCCCGAACCCCAGGCGAGCTTGCCCGGCTTGCGGGCGCTGCCTCGGTCGTAGGCACGGAACCAGCGTAGCTGCGGGGTGCCCGCGGCGGATGCCGAGAGCATATAGATAGCGTGGCTGGTAATAATGCTCACGCCCTGTGGGCATGCCGAAATTGAGTTATCTACCTTTTCACCGGCAGTTTGAACCTTATTCAGGCGCAGGGAGCGAATCGACCCGCGCTCGCGATCCACCACGGCAACCTGACCGCCGGCAGTTGCCAGCCAGATACGTCCCTGCCAATCGGGTACCAGACCGACCACACGGTCGGTGCTGCCATTGTGGGTCAGGAAGTCGGAGAGGTCGAATCGCTCGTCAACCCACAGACGCTTACCATCGGAGGAATGCGCCACATAGATCAGAGAGTTGGAGCCATCAACCAGTACCATGCGATCGCGGGAATCAAGGTATGCGTACACGCCGCCGAGTAGCGCACCCTTGGGGATATCCAGGTGTCCAAGTTCGCGGCCGGTGTTCGGGTCGAGAATGGAGATTTTTGGGGTGATGAATTCACCGTGCGCAAACACCTGGGTGCAGAGCACCTGGATCAGTCCGTCACGGCCGGCGAGGATGGTGGGGCATGCGCCGCCGAGGCGGGTCATGCTTACATTCCAGCGGTTGGCACCGGGGCCGGGTAGAGGGGTTGCGTCGGAGGATTGCGCGTCTCCGTGCATGGTTGCGACACCGAGCGAACCGATGTGCGGGTTCGCCTGGGCGTTATAGATCAAAGCCATGTATGTACTTTTCTGTTGAAGTGAATATGGTGCTCTCGCACGACAGGTCTGTGTTGAGTGTGCCGAGCCTATCAAGCATATAGCATATGGACTCTAATAGTGTGTTCAAGCCGCTTATGACGCATGGGACGATGCCAGGGGAGTAGCGTTTCAGGGTTCACCTACGTCCCAGCCCTTCCGGAGCTAAAGAGCATCATCCCATGCGTGGTATCTGACATCGTCACATTGTTATTTGTGAGATACGCGCTGTTGTACGGCGTAGTGCATGGCTTCGCGGACCATGGCAACCGCCGGGTTATTGGCGGAGTCTTTACGCACCGCGGTGTAGATGGAACGGTAGGGGGAGTTGGGCAGCTCCACAACCCTGATTCCTTCGGCATTGGATAGGGCTGCGAGCACGAACCCGGAGACGATACTTGCCGCGTGTCCGGAGCGAACCAGGGTCGAGTTGGTGATCATATCATTGGCGTGGAAGCGAATATCGGGTTCGAATCCGGCGAGTCGGCACTGGTTAGTTGCCCACTGCGCGGAGGTGTTTTGTTCGCGCTCGAGAGCCCATCCGATACTATGCGCCTGGCGAATGGAGGTGATTCCGCTGTGTTCGGGCACGATCAGGTGCAGGGGGTCTTCGACAAGTAGCTCGGTGTGCAGGTCGGTGTATTGGGGGCTGGGATGCTGGGGATAGCTTTCGGTCAGCACCATGTCGTATTCGCGGCTGCGGGTGAGCGATAGCCCGGTTTCGGGGTCGATTTGTAGCACTTTGAGGGTGAGCTGCGGTGCGTGTTCTTTGAGGTAGGTGAGTGCGCCGGGTAGGAGTGCAAAAGCTGCTGACTGGAAGATGGCGAGTTTGACGACGCCTGCTGCTTCTTCGGCGAGGGAGGCGACGTTGGTGGTCATGCGGTCGATTTCGCCGAGGATGGTGCGGGCTGCTTCGACGACGATGAGTCCTGCGCTGGTGAGCTGTACGCGGCGGCCGACGCGGCGTAGTAGTTGTACTCCGGCTTCTTTTTCGAGGTTGGCGATTTGCTGGGAGATGGCGGAGGGAGTGAGGTTGAGTGCGTTGGCTGCGGCGATGACTGTGCCGCGTTCGTGGATTTCTAGGAGCATTTGCATGCGTCGCAGATCGTACATGGTGCCTCGTGGTGTGTGTGGCGCGTGGTGCGCTGGTGGGGTGTTTGGTGTTTTTAATGGTACCGGTCGTAGCGTGTTAGGGCGAGGATTGTGCGGTCTTGATGCAGAGTGCTGCCATTCTGGTGTCGTCATATTCTGGTGCTTTGGGCGTGGTTTTAAGCTCCGGGGTAGTGCCGGGATAGTGTCAGAGTGTGGAATTTCTGCCGAGATGGCTAAGGTTATTGACCTTAAGGTAACCTGGGAGATGGCTGAAGGCTTGCTGGGTAAGTTCCTCTTGCCCGGTATTGCGCGGAAGCAAGGTGTACCTCTTAAGTGATTGTTTAGATTTTCTAAACAAAAACTGCCGTAAACATTCAGTTTTACTAATGAGGTATCAGCCACCCTTATGTGGTGAAATAGAGATATCTGATTAATTCTCGTGTGTCGCCCGTCAAGCGGCACGCTATGTATTTGAAGTAAAGGAGTCGAGGATGACGACGCATCCTTTTGCTACCGAGCACTACCAGAAGTTGGCTCAGGAAGCACGCCAGCTCGTTCGTCAGTGGGTGGACGAGTCTCAGGCAATTAAGCCCACCTTTGCTGCAGAGCAGCTGGCAGGTGTGCTGAAGGACCCGAACGGTCTGCCCTTCACCGTGGGCTTCGTGGACGGCGTTATCCGTCCCGAGGACGACAATGTTTCCGGCCGTAACCTGGGCCGTATCGCAAACCTGGCTCCGTCCTTCCTGCCCTGGTACATGAAGTCTGCTGTTGGTCTGGGTGGCAAGCTGGCTTCTAAGGTATCCTGGCCCACCGTTCCCGTGGCACGTCGCGTGCTGCGCGAGATGGTTGGTCACCTGATTGTTGACGCTTCCGATGAGAAGCTGGGCGATGCAATTGCAGAGCTGACCAAGACCGGTAACCGCCTGAATGTTAACCTGCTGGGCGAGGCCGTCCTGGGTGACCACGAGGCAGAGCGTCGCCTCTCCGAGACCAAGCGTCTGCTGGCTCGCCCCGACGTTGACTACGTATCTATTAAGGTGTCCGCTGTTTCCGGCCCGCACTCGCACTGGGCATACGACGAGGTCGTTGCCGAGGCAGTTCGCCGCCTGACCCCGCTCTATGAGCTGGCAGCATCCACCTCTCCCACCAAGTTCATCAACCTGGACATGGAGGAGTACAAGGATCTGGATATGACCATCGAGGTCTTCACCAAGATCCTGGACCAGCCCCAGCTGAAGAACCTGGAAGCTGGCATCGTGCTCCAGGCTTACCTGCCCGATACCCTCAGCGCAATGATGAAGCTGCAGGAGTGGGCTGCTAAGCGTGTTGAGTCCGGCGGTTCCCCCATCAAGGTTCGCCTGGTTAAGGGTGCAAACCTCTCCATGGAAATCGTGGAAGGCGTTATGCACGGCTGGCCCGTGACCACTTGGGACACCAAGCAGGCTTCGGACACCAACTACAAGCGCATCCTGGATTACGCTCTGCGCCCCGAGCATGCAAAGAACCTGCGTCTGGGCATTGCAGGTCACAACCTCTTCGACGTGGCATTCGCACTGCTGCTGGCTGAGGAGCGCGGCGTTGCTGATCGCGTTGAGTTCGAGATGCTCATTGGTATGGCTGAGCAGCAGCAGGAGATTATCCGCCGCCGCGTTGGCCACCTGCTGCTGTACGTCCCCGTGGTTAACCCCAAGGAATTCGACGTTGCAATCGCCTACCTGATTCGTCGTCTGGAAGAGAACGCTTCCAGCGAGAACTTCATGTCCGGTATCTTCGACCTGTACTCCGATCCGGAGATCTTCAAGCGCGAAGAGGATCGCTTCATGCGTGCACTGGAGTCCGTCACCGACGAGGTTCCCGCAGCAAAGCGTACCCAGAACCGCTCCACCGAGACCGAAGAGAATGTCTTCGTTCCCGCTGGCCGCTTCGAGAACACCCCCGACACCGACCCGGCTCTGGCTGGCAACCGTGCATGGGGTCGCGCAATCCTCGAGCGCTCCAAGACCTCTGAAATTGGTATCGCAACCCTGAAGGCTAACGAGCTGACCAGCGTTGAAGAAGCTGAGAAGCTGATCAAGGATACCGAAGCGGCAGGTAAGGAATGGGGCAAGCTCTCCGGTAAGGAGCGCGCTGAGATCCTGCGCAAGGTCGGTAAGGCAATCGCTCTGCGCCGTGGCGACTTCCTGGAAGTTATGGCTGCAGAAGCAGGTAAGACCCTGGAACAGGGCGATACCGAGGTTTCCGAGGCAATCGACTTCGCGTACTACTACGCAATGCTGGCTGAGAACCTGGAAGAGATGGACGGCGCTAAGGCTAAGTCCGTTGACCTGACCCTGGTTGTTCCGCCGTGGAACTTCCCGACCGCTATTCCCGCCGGCGGTGTGCTGGCAGGTCTGGCAGCAGGTTCCGCTGTTATTTTCAAGCCCGCAACCATCACCGCTCGCACCGGTGCCCTGATTGCTGAGGTTATGTGGGAAGCTGGCGTTCCTGCTGAGGTTCTGCGCCTGGTCAAGGTTGTTGACCGCGCAGCTGGTAAGGTCCTGATTGCTCACCCCGAGGTTGATCGTCTGATCCTGACCGGTGGCTACGAGACCGCTGAGCTCTTCCGCTCCTGGCGTGCAGACCTGCCGCTGTTCGGTGAGACCTCCGGTAAGAACTCCATCATCGTTACCCCCAACGCTGACATCGACCTGGCTGTGAAGGACGTCGTTTACTCGGCATTCGGCCACGCAGGTCAGAAGTGCTCCGCTGGCTCCACCGTGATTCTGGTCGGTTCCGTTGCTGAGTCCGAGCGCTTCCGCCGCCAGCTGCTGGACGCTGTGAACTCCCTGCACGTGGCACACCCGCAGGACATCGAGTCCCAGATGGGCCCCGTTGTTCAGAAGCCCGAAGAGAAGCTGCTGCGCGGTCTGACCACTCTGGGTCCGGGCGAGAAGTGGCTCGTTCAGCCCAAGGAGCTGGATGAGACCGGTCGCCTGTGGAGCCCCGGTGTTCGCGAGGGCGTCAAGCCCGGTTCCGAGTACCACATGACCGAGTACTTCGGCCCGATCCTGGGTATCATGACTGCTGAGACCCTGGAAGAGGCAATCGAGCTGCAGAACGCTCCCGACTACGGTCTGACCGCTGGTCTGCACTCCCTGGATGCTGACGAGCTGGAGCTGTGGCTCTCCAAGGTTCAGGCAGGTAACCTGTACGTGAACCGCCCGATTACCGGTGCAATCGTTCAGCGTCAGCCCTTCGGTGGTTGGAAGAAGTCCACCGTGGGTTCCGGTACCAAGGCTGGTGGCCCGAACTACCTGATCGCACTGACCGATTGGGAGAACGCAGAAGCAACCGCTACCACCGTTCCTCAGTCCCTGGCTGTCCGTGAGGTTCTGGCAACCTCCAAGGATGCTCAGCTGTGCGCAGGCGCAGACCTGGATTACATCGAGCGCGCAACCGCTTCCGATGCTCACGCATGGGAGACCGAGTTCGGTTACGGCCACGATCCCTCCAAGCTGGGCGTTGAGCGCAACATCCTGCGCTACATGCCGACTCAGGTTTGGGTACGTGCAGACGAGTCTGCTAACCCGGTTGAGACCCTGCGTGTGGTTCTGGCTGGTTTGGCTGCTGGCGCTCCGATCGCTCTGTCGGTTGGTAAGGACCTGCCGGTTGCTGTTCGCGGCATCCTGGAGAACAACGGCGTGAAGTACGCTGTTGAGTCCGACACTGCATGGCGCTCCTGGCTCAAGGCCAACGCTAAGACCTCGGTTCGCGCTCTGGTGGGTACCCCGCTGGAAGGCACCCGCATCCGCTACATCGGCGACGACGTGCTCTCGGTTTACGAGGCTCTGGAAGGCCGCCCGGATGTTGCAGTGTACTTCCACCCGGTCACCGAGGCTGGCCGCATCGAAATGCTGCCCTACCTGCGTGAGCAGGCTGTCTCGATTACCGCACACCGTTTCGGTAACCCGAACCGCTTCTCTGAGGCTGTTATTCAGTCTCGCTAAGCAGCCGCACGCTGCGTATGTAGCGTGAGGTAATAGTGTTTGAGTAAAACCCCCGTGTTCCTAAGGAACGCGGGGGTTTTGCGTATGCTCGCGGTGTTGAGGGAGGCAGGGGAGTGAACAATAGCGGGAGAATATGGGGTTGGCTTTGCGATGAGCGTGCGGGGAATCCCGGGGTGTGAAAAAAGTTTTGTGAAATAGTTGGCGTAGGGTGCACAATAACGTGCTGGAGGTTACGTTTGTGTGCGATAATTGCACTATAGGAGTCGCTTCCCACCTTTGAGCGACTAGCGCAGTGCCACCCGGTGCTGAGTGCACGTACACACTGAAAGGAAACATGCTATGAGCAACGTTCCCGCAGAACTGTCTTACACCTCTGAGCACGAGTGGGTTGCCGCTCTGAGCGCAGAGGGTACTGTCCGTATCGGCATCACCGATTACGCTCAGGAAGCCCTGGGCGATGTGGTCTACGTTGACCTCCCTTCGGTGGGCGATAGCCTGGATGCTGGCGAGACCTTCGGTGAGGTTGAATCCACCAAGAGTGTCTCTGACCTGTTCGTTCCGGTATCCGGCGAGGTTGTGGCTGTCAATGAGGGCCTGGAGGACGATCCGGCTCTGGTGAACAATGACCCCTACGGCGAGGGCTGGCTCATTGAGCTGCGTCCTGCTAACGAGGGCGATCTGGCTGGCCTGCTCAGCGCTGAAGCTTACCAGGCAGAACTGGACTAATATCGTGTGTCAAAAGCCCGTCGCGTATGCGGCGGGCTTTTTGCATACCCTCGCGGCGTGCCTGTTGCGTGAGGGGGCACGGTGGATCAGTAGCGTATGCTCTTGCTGTGTGCTCTTAGGGCACATTGTTACGGCGTAGAAGAGTACCGTATTGAACCATTCTGCACCGCTTGCTGAAGCGCTATCTCAAGTGTCAGTTGAGAGTTAGGTGCGCGTGCGTGCTGTAAATCTCTTGCACGGTAAATAGTTTACAACCCTCCACCTGAAGCTTAATATCACCCTCTGTCGGTTGATTAACTGTTGTTCGAGATGCTGGTTGAGATATTATTAAAGCTGTACTGGCGAGTTTGAATCAAAAAATCCGCCCCGTGCATGCCCCTTTTGATAGCACAGGGTATAAACGGGTGCTAAGATTAAGGAGCTGATTCAGCCTTAACCTTCTGCAGGGCTAGAAAGACCATTGTGCGGGCGCATTATTTCTCACGTATGCGCTCGTTTTCTAATCCATGCGGCGGGACAGCTGGGCGGTGCTCATCACTCTCAAACACAAATGAACATCTGGCTGGCGTCGCCACTCACTCAACCGGCATAGCTACCGATACGGTTCACTCCCGTGAAGCAGCTACGCGCTTGCCACTCTTTTTGAAAGAACACTATGAATTCGCACCTCGACGAAAACGTCGCACGCGCTGAAGCCCTGAAGGGGGGCGTTGAGCGCGGTGAAGAAAGTCGCGACCCTCGCGACGTTAAAAGCCGTACCATCGGACAGGTTCTCAGCCAGCTCGACATCGAATTCCCTGCTATTACAGCCTCTAAGATTCGTTTTCTAGAAGACCGTGGCCTGGTGCAGCCTCTACGCACCGAGAAGGGTTACCGTAAATACTCCCAGATGGATATTGAGCGTCTGCGCTATATCCTGACCATGCAGCGTGACCACTACATGCCGCTGAAGGTGATCCGTCAGCATCTGCTGCAGTTGGACGCCGGGCAGAGCGTCACCACTATCCCGGTGGCTGTGTCGGAAGAAGTACTTGAGAAGGTTATTGGCAGCCAGGGTGAGCGCAAACGCACCTACACCCTGCAGGAGCTGCGTGACTACACCGGCGCGAGCGCGGATTTGATGGAGGATCTGCTCGAGTACGACCTGATCGAGAAGAACTCCGACGGCGGGTACGACGAGTACGACATGATCACGGTGAAAACCAGCATGGAGCTGACTCAGCACGGTATTCAGCCGCGTCACCTGCGTTCTTTCAAGACCGCTGCTGAGCGTGAGATTGACCTGGTGGAGATTGCGGTGGCGCCTTTGGCTTCGCGCCGTGATTCTGCGTCGCTGTCGAAGGCTCAGGAGCGTGCGAATACGATTCGTAACCTGTGCCTGCGTTTGCACGCGAGCCTGGTTGAGGGCGCTATGCCCAGCTACGAAGCGAACTAGTCTGCACCGCGCACTATAGAGGCGGGCAGGGGACGTGCCGGTGTCGAATGTACACGATGCCGGCGCGTTCAGTTTTAAAGATGGCTATTTTTCGGTTAAGATAGAAGAACCGCGCTATTGGGCGCGGTAACCCGCTTAAAGCTGTGGTTTTCGCTGTTAACTAACAGCGGCGGTCATTATGCCGGGCGCACTGTGCAAGCAGGGCAGAACCCGGTAGGATGAATACGGGAACGCACGCAACATACTAGGAGGCACCGATGGATCAGCCATTAGACGGCTTTGAGGCGCTTATGCCCTCAACCCCGCCCGTTCGTGGCGAACAGGGTGTACTCTTTGACGACCCGGTCTCGGTGGTGGAAGAAAACCTGGGCTACCGTGGTTCTGTGGCGTGCAAGGCGGTGGGTATTAGCTACCGTCAGCTGGATTATTGGGCGCGTACTGAGCTGGTGGTGCCTACGGTGCGTAGCGCTAAGGGTTCGGGCACGCAGCGCCTGTATAGTTTCCGTGACGTGCTGGTGCTCAAAATTGTGAAGCGTCTGTTGGATACGGGTGTATCTTTGCAGCAGATCCGCTCGTCGATTGAGCATTTGCGTTCTCGCGGTATTGAAGATTTGGCCGGCATTACGTTGATGAGTGACGGTACGACCGTGTACGAATGCACCTCGCCCAGTGAGGTGATTGACCTGGTGCAGGCCGGTCAGGGTGTGTTCGGTATTGCGATTGGGCGCGTGTGGGCTGAGATTGAACAGACGCTCAACGGTCAGCCGGGTGAAGAGACCCATATTGAAGATGAGCTTGCTGCCGCTCGTGCGCGTAAGGCGCTGTAGGCGGTTATAGATATGTAGTGTGCGGGGCGTGCGGGGGTAAACCCTGTACGCCCCGCCTGCTGTAGGAGTGCGCTTTGCGTGCAGTGCGGAAGGCATGCCGGTCCCGTGGTGGAGGGCACCGGGAACCAGCTGTAAAAAGCTGTCATAGTGTCTTGGACACCGGGCAAATATTGCTAGAATGGTAAGGCACTCATTCAACCTTAACGGTAGCTATAATCCTTGACGGATAGGAATAAATACACGCTATGGCTCGCATCGTTAGTATCAGCAGCCTCAAGGGCGGCGTGGGTAAAACCTCGCTGACTCTCGGCTTGGCATCCGCCGCTTTGCATAGCGGTTTGAAGACTTTGGTTATTGACCTTGACCCGCACGCTGATGCGAGCACGGCTCTGGCAGTGGACGCCGAGAGCACCGATATTGCTGCCATGCTGGTGGGGCGTAACAATCGTGCCCTGCTGGACGCTGTGGTGCCTAGCGGGTGGAATGCGCAGGCAGGCAAGCCGACTTTGCTGACCAGCCGCCCGGTGTCCGGTGGCGAGATTATGGTGGCTCGCGGCTCTACCCGTTCGGCGCTGATTGATACGCAGAAGGCTTTGCCATTTGTAGCGCGAATGCGTGAGCTGATTGAGGCTACCGGGAATCGTTACGATGTGATTCTGATTGATTGCCCGCCCTTCCAGGGTACGTTGACGGCGATGGGGTGGGCTGCCAGCCAGCGTGTGCTGTCGGTGGCGGAGCCTTCGCTGTTCTCTGTGGCGGGTACTGAGCGTACGTTGCGCGCTATTGCCAAGATGCAGGATGCAGCCGATACGAATGTTGAGGCGGCAGCTGTGGTGATGAATAAGGTGCGCCCGCAGGAGCCGGAGCATATTTACCGGTGCGAGGAGATGCGCACGCTCTTTGGTGAGCTGGTGGCTGAGCCGATGCTATACGAGAACCCTGACTTTCAGCGTGCGACCGGTGCGGCGCATCCGGTGCATTTTTGGCCGGATGAGGGTGCGGTGGATATTTCGACTCGTCTGACGCGTCTGCTGGCGGGTTTGATGGCGCAGGTGTCCGATGAGGAAGAGCCTGCCAAGGAGGCTGAGGTTCAGCAGGAATCTGCGGATACTGCCGAGGTGAAGGATTCTCAGGTTGAGGATTCTGCTTCCTAGGAGGAATCTGCGGACGAGCCTGAAACCGCTGAGGCCTCTGATAAGAGCGCATCCTTAGATGATGCTAAGAAATAACGTCACGGAATAAGAAGCACGGTACCCATCGTTATAGTGGTGGGTACCGTTCTTGCACCCGCTACAGGGCTCTGCTGCCCTGGTGTAGATAATCCGGCACCTGTATTTTGAGTGTGCGCTGTGAGCGCCCCTGATGAAAGAGAATACCCATGAGTATTGAGAATCTGGCTGAAGAGAACGGCGTGAAGCTGTACGATCTGGTGATTATTGGCTCGGGGTCGGGCAATACGATTATTGGCCCCGAGTGGGACGATAAGCATGTGGCGCTCATTGACGGCGGTATTTTTGGCGGTACCTGCCTGAACGTGGGGTGCATTCCCACCAAAATGTTTGTGTACCCGGCAACTATCGCGGCTAAGACCCGTGAGGTTGCGGCTTTGGGCGTGCAGGCCAGTGTGCAATCGGTGGATTGGGTGGGTATGCGCGAGCGTATTTTTGGGCAGCGTATTGACCGGATTTCTGCCGGGGGTCGGGATTGGCGTGCGGGTTTGCCCAATGTCGATTTTTACCCGGAGTATGCGCGTTTTACCGGCACTCATGAGCTGGTGACTTCTAGCGGTGTGCGTGTGCGTGGGCGTCAGGTGGTGGTTGCGGCCGGTTCACGCGCGGTGCTGCCAGAGGTGCCGGGTATTGATTTGCCGCAGGTGCATACGAATGACACGATGATGCGTCTGGAGAATCTGCCGGCGCGTACGGTGGTGCTCGGTGGTGGCGTGATTGCGGCGGAGTTCGCTCATGTGTTCTCGGCTTTGGGTTCGCAGGTGACGCAGGTGCATCGTTCCTCGACGCTGCTGCGCGGTGTGGATGAGGAGATTGTGCAGCGTTTTGAGTCTTCTGCGCGTGAGCAGTGGACGATTGCCACGAATCATGCGCTGCGTGAGATTCGCCCGGCCTCTGATGGTGCGGGTACCGGCGCGGTAACGGTGGTATGCGAGCATGAGGGCCGTGCCGTTGAGTTTGAGGCTGATGCGGTACTGGTGGCTACCGGGCGCACCCCGAATACGGATCGTTTGGATGCGGCGCAGTTCTTTGATGTTGCCGAGTGCGGCAGTTTGCGCGTGGACCGCTATCAGCGGGTGCTCTCGGACGGGGAGCCGGTGGAGGGTGTGTACGCGCTGGGCGATGTGAGCTCGGATCACTTGCTCAAGCATGTGGCGAATCATCAGGCGCGCCTGGTGCAGCATAATCTGAGCCACCCGCATGATTTGCGCGCCGATGATAATCGCCCGGTACCTGCCGCGGTGTTTAGTCACCCGCAGATTGCTTATGCGGGACTAACGGAGTCCGAAGCGCGCGAGTTGGCTGTCTCTGAAGGTTTTGAGGTGCGTGTGAAGACCCAGAATTATGGGGATACCGCCTATGGCTGGGCGATGGAAGATAGTGTGGGTGCGTTGAAGCTGATTGCTCGCGCCGATACCGGGCAGTTGCTGGGTGCGTTTGCTGTGGGTGAGGAGGCTGCAACGTTGATTCAGCCGCTGGTGCAGGCGATGACGTTCGATTTGGATGTGCATTCGATGGCGCGCGGGCAGTATTGGATTCATCCGGCGCTGACCGAGGTGGTGGAGAACGCCCTGTTGGGTTTGGAGATTGGCCCGCAGCCTGCTCTCTAACGCTGTCTCGCGCTTGTCGTAGCGCAGGGCCGAAACTTGAGTGTCTTTGACTCAATGCTCAGCTGGTTCTCAGCTTCACCGGCTATGCTTGTGGTAGCGTTGATGTCAAAGAGTCTTCAGTGCACGATATGAAAGGATAATCGTGGCAGAAAATAGCAACAATAACCCCCAGAATGATCCTCTGGAAGAGTTCTTGAAGAAGCTGCGTGAGCAGGGCTTCGACCCGGCCGCTGAGAACGCCGCCGACGCCCAAGCTGCAGCGAACAACCCCTTTAGCGGCATGTTTTCGTTGCCTTTGGACGGCAATATTGACCCTGAAGAGTTGAAGAATATGGGTTTGCCGTTTGATCCGTCGATGCTGCAGGGCATGTTTTCGCAGATGCAGGCCATGTTTTCCGGTCAGGGCGGGGCTGCTGAGAAGGGTGTGAATTGGTCGCAGGTGAAGGAGCAGACCCGTCAGCTCATTAGCCGCGGTTCTGACCCGAGCGTGCCGACGAACCTGGAGTACGCTGCGGTGGACGCTGCGAACCTGGCGGATTTGTGGCTGGATACCGCCACCGTGTTTGAGCGCCATAATATTCCCCTGGAAGCGTGGGGTAAAACGGAGTGGCTGGACGCGTCGTTCTCCTCCTGGCGTACGATGATCGAGCCGGTTGCTGCTGAGGTGACCGAGTCGATGGTTATGCCCATGCCGGGGGATGTGCCGCCGGAGATGGCGCAGATCCTCAATAATGGTGTTTTGAATAATATCGGTGCCACTATTTTTGGTGCGCAGACGGCTCAGGCGTTGGCCGGGCTGGCTGATGAGGTGTACACCTCGACCGATATTGGGTTCCCGTTGGCGCCGGGTCGTACCGCGCTGCTGCCGAACGGGTATGCGCAGCTGAGCGAGGAGATTGAGGTTCCCGCTCAGGAGATTCTGCTGTACCTGGCGGTGCGTGAGGCGGCACTGGTGCGTTTGCATCGTCATACTCCGTGGCTGCTGGAGGATATTAATGCGCTGGTGGCTCGTTATGCGCGCGGTATTCGTGTGGATATGAACCGTATTCAGGATTCGATGAGCACCCTGGATGTGCACAGCCCTGAGGAGATGCAGGAGGCGCTGGAGGGCGGTATGCTCAACCCGCAGCGCACTGAGGATCAGGAGCTGGCGGTGGCTCGTTTGGAGACGCTGTTGGCTTTGATTGAGGGCTGGGTTTCGTTGGTGACGGAGCAGGCTACCCGTAACCTGCCGGGGTCTGCGAAGATGGCTGAGATGATGACCCGCCGCCGTATTGAGGGCGGTCCTGCCGAGCAGGTGTTTGCGAACCTGGTTGGTTTGGAGATGCGTCCTCGTCTGGTGCGTGAGGCTCAGGAGTTTTGGCGTAACTTTGAGGAGAACCATGGCTATGAGGCTCGTGACGGCCTGTGGGCTGCCCCGGAGACTCTGCCGACCGCTGACGAGTTGGAGACCCCGGGCGCCTATGCTGCCCGCGTGGCCTCGCAGCAGGTCAGCGATGATGATTTTGATTCTGAGCTGCAGAAGCTCCTCGACGGCGGCTTTGAGAGCTAAAAGCTTCTGAAGCATTGATACATAGAACTAAAGCCCGGCTAATCACTAGCCGGGCTTTAGTGTATCTAGAATATAGAGCGTATTGAGTCGGTATTATACCGCGCTCCTTTAGCGAATATGCTGGTTCAAAAACGCCGTAATATACTGGTTCGACTGAGCCGTCTGCGCAGCATTAAAGAAATGGCTGGCACCAGAAATAACCTCCAGGCGCGCATCCTTAAATGTACTCACCGCACGCTGAGAATATCGCAGCGGCGCAATCTGGTCGGCGTCCCCGTGCACAATCAGCACCGGCTTGCTCACCTTCGGCATATCCGCATACGGGTCATAGTCCAGCGACTTCTCAAAATACACGCGGCCCACATTATTGCCGCGATGGTTATACACCGCCGGCACCTGATCCACCGAACTAAACAGGGCGCGCGCATCATCAAAAAGCACAAACGCCGGGTACACCAAAATCAGGCCCGCAATCTTATCGTTATTCTCCTCAGCCACCATCGTCGACACCACGCCGCCCTGACTCTGACCCATCAAAAACACGCGGCTCGTATCGGTAAAAGGCTGCTGCACAATCATTGCCAGCACCGCGTTCAAATCGTCCTTCTCGGTAAAAGGCGACATGGCCAAAATATTATTACCGCTGCGGCTGGACGGGTTACCGCCCATAAAATCGAAGGAATACACCACGCAACCGGTGGCTGCCATAGCGTTCGCCCAATCGCGCACGCTTTCGGCACGGCCGTTAAACCCGTGCGAGAAAATCACTACGGGCAGCTGCGTGTCACGAAAATTCACCGGTGCGGTCACATAACCGTAAATATCGCCGTGCGGGCCGGCAGCGTGCAGCTCCTCGGTCACAATGCGGGAGGTATCCGCCGGGATACGTGCGGCGGTGGTGGATGCGCTCGCCTGCGCGGTTGCTTCCGCGGTGGCCTGCATGGTTGCTTCTGCGGTGGGGGAGGCGCTTGCAGGGCTGCTCAGGCTCGGGCTGGGTGAGGGGCTGGCCGATGATGCGGCGGGCGAGGCGCTGTTATTTTGCGCTGCGGCGCAGGCGCTCAGGGTGGCTCCCGCGGTGGCGATCATGCCGGTCAGGGCGATTCGACGGTTAATCATAGTGTCCTTTCGTGTCGGTCTAGAATACCCCGCAAAACCTTGCAAAGTAAAGTAATTGCTGGGATATTCAAAAGATAAACCGCACACACTATCGCTCCTCTGGCGCTCAGCCCGCGCGCCCTGCACCCGCTAAGATAGATGTATAGGCACCGCATGTTCAAGCGAAAGGTACACCGTGTTCCGCATCCGCCGCAACGAAGCACAGCAACCCGGCATTCGCGCTGCTTGGCGTCCCAAAGGTCTGCGCGCACGCAGCGCCGCCGCAACCCTGCTGCTGATTGCCGGTGCCTTTGTCGCCCCCAGCCACCACACCACGGTCACCGGTGGTCCTCTCTACGACGCTATGGGCCAGTACCAGGGGCAGGATGTGCTCACTGTACAGGAGCAGAAGGCCACCACGGGTGAAATTTACGTGTTGAGCTTACGCGCTACCGGCATTCCCGGCGGTAGCGCTGATAGCGGTGCGCAGGCGTTTACGGCATGGCTGGCGTTGTCGTCGGCAAGTAGCGGCTACCAGTATCTGGCGGTGCCCACCGAACTCATGTACCCGCACGGCGCCTCAAACGCAGACACGCAGAATCCCGACGCGGCGCGTCTGGCGGCGCAGAACTACCTGGGGCGCCCGGTGCAGGTGCAGGTGAATGTTCCTGAGGCTAATAGCCAGGATTTGATGCTTACCCTAGCGATGATTAATAAGCTCAGTGCAGAGAAGCTGATGGCTGACCCGCCGGATCTTTCGCAGCCGGTTAACCGTCGCGAGGTCAATATTTATCGTGACCGGCTAACCGGTAGTGCCCGTGTGAATGCTGACGGTACGGTCCATTCTGCCGGGGCGCTGGAGTATAAGCTGCGTGCGGCGGGGGAGAATTTCGCACCCTATTTCATCATTGCGCAGGAGGACTGCGAGCAGCTTGCCCATATTAAACCTAGCAGCCGTATGTATATTCGCGACCGTACAGACGGCATACCGTATTACGAAGAGATCCGTATTATTCCGGTGAGCACTGTGGACGGCGCGGTGCAGGCGATGCGTCTGATTCGTGACAGCAAGGATAACGAACTGCCGCGCTGCTCTTAGACAGGCTCCTCTGCAGGCGAATGCCCCCTATGGTGAGTGCTCCCGTTAATTACTGGGGCGCGGTGTGCGCCGCCGGGCGGGTGTGAGTGCGGTACCCTTGAACTATGACTAAAAGCACCGGGACTCATAGCAGCGCATCTGAAAACACCGCAGAATCCGCTACCGTAACCGAACCTGCCAGCGCTAAAATATCCGCGGCCGATAAACAGCGTTCCGGTGCACGCCGTGCACGTGTGCGCATTCCCGGTGTGCGTATGCCCAGTTTGCGTGCGGTGAGCGGTGTGGCTGCTTTTAGCCTGTGTTTCGGTGCCCTGGTGGCTCCTGCAGCCTATGTGGTCGATAGCCCGGGCCCGCTCTTTAATGTGTTGGGCACTCACCAGAATGAGCAGATTATTCGGGTGCAGGGTGCGCGCACGGGCGGCTCCGGTGAGTTGAATATGACCACTGTGTCGGTGGCGGGCGGCCCGTACACGCAGATTAGTGGTGTGGAGGCTTTTACCGCCTGGTTGCATCGTGCCGAGAATGGTACGGGCTATGATCAGGTGGCGGTGCCCACGGAGGCACTGTACCCGCATGTGACGCAGGAGCAGGCGCAGAGCGCTTCGGGTGCGCAGATGGCTGATTCGCAGACTCAGGCTGCGGTGGCTGCCGCTCGTTATTTGGGTAAGCCGGTGACGGAGAAGACTCTGGTGCGCGCGGTGGTTTCTGATGGTGCCTCGGCTGGTGTCTTGCAGCCGGGCGATCGTTTGCTGCAGGTGGGAGATAAGACTATTTCCACGCTCAGCGATGTGAGCGCGGCGGTTCAGGCGTCGGAGGGCCGTGAACTTGTGGTGCGTTTTGAGCGTGAGGGTGCGCAGCATAGTGTGCAGTTGACTGCGCGTAAGGGCACAGTGAATACTGATTCTGGCGCCCAGGAGCGCTGGCTGCTGGGTATTAGTCTGGCGCAGGATTATGAGCTGCCGTTTAGTATTGAGTACAGCCTGGACGGTATTGGTGGCCCGAGCGCGGGCATGATGCTGACTCTGGGTATTATTGACCGCCTGGGCGATACGTCTTTGCTCTCTGAAAGCGGTGAAGGTAACCGTAATATTATTGCGGGTACGGGCACGATTAATGCTGCCGGTCAGGTCGGTCCGATTGGTGGTATTCGTTTTAAGATTCGTGCTTCGGGTGCGCACGGGGTGCCGTATTTTTTGGCTCCTGCGGATAATTGTGCGGATATTGTGCGTGCTAAGCGTCAGGATCCTGACTTTGATGCGTATTTTGTGGATGGTCGCCGTGCGGGACAGATGCGTATTGTTCCGGTGAAGACTATTGATGATGCGGTTGCTGCCTTGGAGACGATTCGTTCCGGTGGCGTGGATTCGCTGCCGACCTGCTCCTAGCGTCCCTCCCTAGACCCCCGTTGTGGGGTCTGGGTCGTTCCCCGTGACTGCCCCGTTTTGGGCGCACATTGTTGCTTTGGGCTCACATTTTCTGCGCCCAATGGTACTTTTTGCGCCCAAACCGGTATTAGCACAGCCGGTGCCACTTTTGAGATAATAGACCCAAAGTGAAGAAACACAACCGGCAAAGAGGTCACTGTGGCATCTAAAAAACCATCAACCGAATCGAAAACCCCACCGCGCCGTTTCGGCACCCTGCGCCTGACCCTGGTCATTGTTGCCGTGCTGGTGTTGGGCTTTGTGGGGTTCACGCAATTGTATACCGACTGGCTGTGGTTTGATCAGCTGGGGTTCACGGGCGTGTTCACCACCCAAATCATGTATAAGGCTGCGGCGTTTGTGATCACGGCGCTGGTGATCGCTGTACCCCTGTGGTGGAGCATGCATTATGCCATTAAGCACGCCCAGCCGCTGGAGCGCACCCCCGGTTCGGTATTTAGCAGCGGCCCGCGTCAGCAGCGCCGCGTTAAGCGCGAGGAAGAAGACAAGGATGACTCCTCCCCGATCGATGAAGCGGAGCGTCTTTTCCGTGATGCGATGGGCGAGAGCCTGAATCACGCGATGCTGCGCTATCGTCAGGCGGTGGAGAACCTGAAGAAGGTGCTGCTGTACCTGGTTCCTGCCGGTTTGGGTATTTTCATTGCGATGGGTGCTGTGAATCAATGGAGCACTCTGGCGCTCTTTATGAACGGCCGTAGCTTTGGGCAGGCAGACCCTGAATTTGGCCTGGATTATGGTTTCTATATGTTCACCCTGCCGTTTTTGACCCTGGTGGCAAGTCTGCTGACGGCGTCCTTGGTGTTTAGTGCTTTGGGTGGTGCGGCGATGCACTATTTCTACGGTGGTATTCGTGTGCTGCCTAAGGGTGTGGCCACCTCGAAGTATTTCCGTCGTCATGCGGCGCTGCTTGTGGCGTTGTTTATGCTGGTGCGTGCTGGAGATTTTTGGCTGGATCGTTATCGCTCCTTGCTATCGCAGAGCGGCAAATGGGCTGGTGCGATGTATACGGACGTGAACGCCTCTATTCCGGTGCAGATGATCCTGGCGTGTTCTGCGGTGCTGTTGGCGGTTCTTTTTGTGGTGGCTGCGGCGCGTAATCGTTGGCGTTTGCCGATGATGGGTACCGCGATTTTGCTGGTGATTGCGCTGGTTGCCGGTGGTTTGTATCCGTGGGTAGTGCAGCGTTTTCAGGTGGTGCCGAATGAGCAGAGCACGCAGTCGCAGTTTATTCAGCGTAATATTGACGCGACTCGTTTTGCATTTGGTCTGAATAATATTGAGACCACCTCCTATGATGCCAATGGTACGGCTGGTAGCGGCGCATTGCGTTCCTCGAGCGCGACGATTGAGAATATTCGTTTGCTGGATCCGAATGTGGTGGCTGCGGCGTTTGCGCAGATGCAGCAATTCCGCCCGTATTATCGTTTTGATAGTAATTTGGCGGTGGATCGTTATGCGGTGGGGCAAAAGACTCAGGATACTGTGATTGCTGCCCGCGAGTTGAACCCGGATCAGACCCGTGGGGATTCTTGGTATAACCGCCATGTGGTGTACACGCATGGTTATGGTGTGATTGCAGCCTACGGTAATCAGGTGGATAGTGCCGGTAACCCGAAGTTTATGCAGTCCGGTATTAAGGCGACGGGTGTGCTCAGTGAGAGCTACGAGCCGCGTATTTATTTTGGGATGAGTTCGCCGGAGTATTCGATTGTTGGCGGTCGTGGCGATACCTTGGAGCTGGATCGTCCGCAGTCTGCGGAGGAGACCAATAGCGCCGATGCGAAGTACACGTTCGCCGGTTATGGCGGCCCGCGTGTGGATAATACCTTGGCGCGTCTGTCGTATGCGATTAAGTTCCGTTCTTCTGATATTTTGCTCTCGGATGCGGTGCGTGATGGTTCGCAGATTTTGTATGAGCGTAATCCGCTGGATCGTGTGCGTAAGGCTGCCCCGTATTTGACGGTGGATTCGAAGGCGTACCCGGCGATTGTTAATGATCGTGTGGTGTGGATTGTTGATGCGTACACCACCAGTAGCAACATGCCCTATGCGCAGGCGTATACTCCGGAGGGTTCGCGTACGAGCGTGAATTATATGCGTAATTCGGTGAAGGCTACGGTGGATGCCTATGACGGTAAGGTGACCTTGTATGCCTGGGATGAGCAGGATCCGGTCTTGGCGTCGTGGCAGTCGGTGTTTCCGGGGACGGTGCATTCGTGGCGTGAGATGAACGCTCAGTTGCTCTCGCATGTGCGGTACCCGACTGATTTGTTTAGTGCGCAGCGTCAGATGCTCAATAAGTATCATGTGACCAACGCTGCGAGTTTTTACGCTAATGATGATGTGTGGTCGATTCCGAATGATCCGACGAATGAGAGCGGTAAGGCGATCCCTCCGTATTATTTGAGTTTGCAGATGCCGGGTGAGAACCGTGCGCATTTCTCGTTGACGACCACGTTTATTCCGCAGCAGGGCGATACGAATAATTCGCGTAATGTGATGTACGGTTTCTTGGCTGCTAATGGTGATGCCGGTACGGGTAAGGATGGTGAGCGTAGCGCCGATTACGGTAAGTTGCGTTTGTTGGAGTTGCCGCGTTCTTCGGTGGTGCCGGGCCCGGGCCAGGCGCAGAATATTTTCAATTCTGATGCTGAGGTGTCGAATCAGTTGAACCTATTGCGTCGTGGTTCTTCTGAGGTGCTCAACGGTAATATGCTGACCTTGCCGGTGGCTGGCGGCATGTTGTATGTGCAGCCGGTGTATGTGCAGTCTAGTGGTGATGCGAAGTATCCGCGCCTGCAGCGTGTGCTGGTGAGTTTTGGCGATAAGGTTGGTTTTGCTCCGACCCTGGATGAGGCGTTGAATCAGGTGTTTGGTGGTTCTTCTGGTGTGAAGCTGGATAGTAGCGGCAGCACGGATTCCAACTCGTCTGGTTCGTCTAGCTCCTCTGGTTCCTCGAGTTCTTCTAGCTCTTCTAGTGCGCAGGGTGATACCTTACAGAAGGCGCTGGCTGATGCTTCTGCCGCGATGAAGGAGGCCGATGAGGCGATGAAGCGTGGCGATTGGGCTGCGTATGGTCAGGCGCAGAAGAAGTTGCAGGCGGCGTTGGAGCGTGCGCTTGCTTTGGAAGCTGCCTCGCGTAAGTAATGCCGGGTGCTTGGCGATGTGCCGGGTGCTGGTTCTGCCAGACGGCCAGTGTGGGGAAGCCGGTGCAGAGGGCAGGAGCACTAATACACAAGTTTATGTGTTCCTGCTCTCAAATGGCTGTTTGGGCTTGCGAACCTCGTGGCGGGCGCGTATAGTTATATGAGTCGCCGCGGGGTGGAGCAGTTCGGTAGCTCGCCGGGCTCATAACCCGGAGGTCGCAGGTTCAAATCCTGTCCCCGCAACGAATAAAGGCTCTCGAAGTAATTCGAGGGCCTTTTTGCTTTAACCTTTTCTGGTGCCCTGCTGTTCTGGTGTTTCCGGGGGCACCGGCGGGTACGGGTCTACAATGGTTGTATGGAACCTCGCTACGATTTGCATATTCATTCTGCGTTATCTGACGGCACTCAGTGCTTGGAGGAGCTGGTGCCGCTGGTGGCGCGTGCGGGCTTGGCTGGTTTCGCCCTGACTGATCACGATACGACGGCCGGTTGGGCGCAGGCTGCTGCATTGGCGGGGGAGTACGGTCTGGATTTTGTGCCGGGTGCGGAGTTCTCCTGCCGCTATGTGTATGGCACCGATTCTGGTTCCGCTTCGAAGACTATTCACCTGCTGGCTTATGGTTTTGACCCGGTGACCTCTGAGCTGGCGCGGCAGGTGGAGCGTATTCGCGCCAGCAGGCAGGGGCGTGCGCAGGCTATGGTAGAGCGCCTGGCGGCTGATTTCCCGATCACCTGGGATCAGGTGACGGCGCAGGCTGGTGCGGGCAATCAGGCGATTGGTCGCCCGCATATTGCCGATGCCTTGGTGGCATTGGGGGCGGTGCCGGATCGTTCTGCGGCTTTTGAGCGCCTGCTGTATACGGGGAGCAAGTATTATGTGCCGCAGCTGGCTCTTGACCCGGTGGATGCGGTGCGCCTGGTGCGTGCGGCCGGTGGTGTGCCGGTGATTGCGCACCCGATGAGTCGTATGCGCGGCCCAGCGCTTTCCCTAGAGTATCTGGAGCAGTTGGTGGCTGCCGGGCTGGGTGGTATTGAGGTCTTTCATCGGGAGAATGGCGCAACCGATCGTGAGCGTCTGTTGGATTTCGTGCGCGGATACCCGCATCTGTTGGTGACCGGTAGTAGTGATTATCATGGTGCGGGTAAGCCGAATGAGTTGGGGGAGAATACAACCTCGACTTCGACGGTAGCGGCCCTGCGTGAGCAATGTATATAGGCCTTGCGTGAGCAATGTATATAGACACAGTGTGGGTAGTTTATATAGGGCGCCCTGTGGGTGCCGCGGTGTATTATATATAGGTGCTATGTGGGCGTTTATCTGGGGTGTTGGCGGAGCTATTGCTAAGGTATCAACCTTGCCCCAGGGGTGCGCCGATATAGGCCCGCCCCGCTTTTTCGCACCGGGCAACTCCAACTGAGGTAATACTGCGTGCTTAACGGCACAGCCCGCTGACCTCGTGCCCTCACGACCCTCCCGGAGTTCCTTTTTAACAGTGCGGAAGCCTTAAAACAACCGCTAGCGGTAACATGTGCGCACGCATATCTCGAATATGTCACTAAACCTTCAATAAATAGTTGATACGTTACTCAATTCCCGCTTGAAACCCGCGGCCGGGGTGTGATTAAGTCTTAAATTTCTGCGGCTCATAATGCTTGCAAGCGCCCCCGGATGCGGTATGATTGTCCATGAATCATTACGAATTTGCGGCATTTTTGCCACAATCTTCACGAAACGGTACCGCGCACACCCGCTTCAGTGCGGGGGTGGAGTGCTGAAACGTTATCCATCCTCATCTGATAACGGCGGCACGGCGCCCGGAAATAGTGAAGATTTCGAGGAGACGCCACCGACAGGACTGGCGCCCGCGCCTGTGGTAAAGTTGCGTCTCTGATTCACACAGGCTTTCCCGCCTTGAAGGCTATCACTCACTCACCTGAGCTAGATACCTGCGAGAGGGAGAGAGCGCCCCGCTTCATATGGGCGGACGCGCTTCAATATTCACTTTGTCTAGATACCTCGAGGATCTACATGGAAAACACTAACATTTCCCGCCGTAAGGTGGTTGCCGGTGCTGCATGGGCAGCTCCGGTTGTTGCTGCCTCGGCAGTAGTGCCGGCGTACGCGGCGTCGAACTGCACCGATTTCAACACTACCGCTACTTTGGGTAACACTACTACCGACGGTTCGCTCGTTACCAAGACCTTCACCGTTCCGACCGGCGTGACTTCGATTAAGTTCACCGTGGTGGGCGCAGCTGGTGGTGGCGGCCGTGGTGCTTCTGCAGGTCTGAACTACGCTGGTGGTGCTGGTGCTCAGGTAACCGGCACCCTGGCTGTGACCCCCGGCCAGACCCTGACTCTGACTGCTGCCGGTGGCGGTATTCAGAACTACAACAAGTTCAACTCTAACTCCGGCCCCAACTTCGCGGGTGACACCTGGTTCCACAATACCGGTGGTAAGGGTTGGAACGGTGCAAACGGTGGTGACACCGCTAACCTGTGGGATGACCACATTAGCGATGCAGACAGCCTGACCAACGGTGAAATGAATAAGCGTAAGGGCAATATCTTCGCTCACCAGAATGTTACCGAGCAGTACCCCCTGCCCCAGGCTGGCGGTAATCCGACCAACCTGCTCTACGCTCGTGCAACCCCGCGTTACGGTGGTTCCGGCGGTGGCGCATCCGCTCTGCTGCTTGACGGCGACCTGGTCGCTGTTGCCGGTGGCGGCGGCGGTGCGGGTATCGGTTGGTCCGCTAACTACCCGCAGGCTACTGCACCCACTGGTTCTGTTTTCGCTAACAGCTCTGCACCCGGTGGCTACGCAGGTACCAGCCCCAACGCACCCTCGGTCACCTGGAACACTCAGACCGGTAGCTTCGTGACTACCGTTACCCCCGGTGGTAACGGCGCAACCTCCAGCGGCGGCACCATTACTCCGGGTACCGCAGCTTCGGCTGGTACCAGCACCGTGAATGCATCCGGTTACGTTAACAAGACCAATGCAAACGGTACCTTCTACTCGCGCAATGCTGCATCGGTTGCTGGTGGCACCTACGCGGGCGCAAGCTCCGACTGGGGTATGACTGCTGTATACCAGGGCGAAGCTCCCGGTAGCGGTAACTACCAGGCAGCAGCTATGATCAGCCCCGGTGCGGGTGGCGGTGGCTACGGTGGCGGCGCTTCGGGCGTTTCCGTTGCAAGCTCTTACCAGGCTACTTCCCCGGACTCGGCAGGTAAGTACAACGTTATTGGTGCAATTCATGGCTCCGGTGGTGGCGCTGGTGGTTCCTTCGTGAGCACCAAGCTGGCTTCTGACGGTGCTATTGCAACCGCTAACAACGCTAACACCGTTGGTGGTAGCCGCGTAAACGGTAACATCGTTCTGAGCTACTGCACCGACAACGGTGGCACTGTTTCCCTCTAAGCCTAGTGCTTAGAAGAACAGAGCACCTGCTCTAGCTGATAAACACACCCGTGGGGTGGCGGTTTTCCCGCTACTTCACGGGTGTGTTTTCTTATCTCCCTGTCCCTCTTCCCCGTTCTTATCTCTCTCGGTTTTATCCCCTCCCCCCGTTTTGGGCGCAATATGTTGCTTTGGGCGCAGATAATTTGCGCCCGTTGTGACTTTTGCGCCCAAACCGATCTCACTCGCCTGGTTTTGGTGGTTGATGAGTATATTCGTCGGGCTTGGCAGGGGAGAACCTAGCACTGGAGCTTGTATCCATTGCACTTACCCCACAGCATACAAGCGCAATACACTCCCATTTCTGTAGCCTATGGGCTACACTTAAGGTATGGAGATAATCCGAACAGAAACCTACGATCGGTGGTTCCGCAAGCTTAAGGACGTGCAGGGCAAGGCGCGTATCAATATTGCTCTGCGCCGGTGCGAACTTGCTGGGAAGATAGTAGGCGATGTGAAGCCAGTAGGAAACGCGGTGATGGAACTGCGCATACATACTGGCCCTGGGTATCGTATCTACTACACCTTTGAAGGCGATACTCTGATGCTGTTACTTATTGGCGGTGACAAAAGCACCCAACAGCGTGACATAGATGCAGCGCATAAAATGGCGCATGATATTCGAAGGAAGAACGATGACTGAAGTACTTAACCGCTGGGACGTCAGCGACTACCTAGCCACTGATGAGGATATTATTGCGTATTTGAATGCTGCTCTTGAAGACCCTGACTCGCGTATCCTGCAAGCGGCACTGGGGGATATTGCTAAGGCTCGTGGTATGAGCCGTGTCGCGAATACGGCTGATCTTAACCGTGAATCCTTGTATAAAGCACTCTCTACTAATGGTAATCCGTCGTGGAATACGATGCGTAAAATATTTGATGCTCTTGGATTACAGCTTGAAGTGCGGGTAGCTGCTTAACATCTCCCCGTTTTGGGCGCAATGTGTTGCTTTGGGCGCAGAAAAATTGCGCCCAATGTTACTTTCTGCGCCCAAACCGGGGGAGGGGTTAAGAAGCAGCGCGTTTCTTCGCCAACTCCTGACGTCGCCGCTCACGCCGCAAATGCTCACGCGCCTGCACACGCAATTGCTTCTCCACAGCATCCGTGGAGGAATGCCGCACAAACTCGCAGGCAGCACCCTCTACCGGCTGCACCTGCTGCTGCAACTTCACCCGCTGCGCCGCCAATGCCTTACGCGAAGCCGCCATCAACGCATCCCGCGAGGTACCGCCACGAACCCCCACACTACGATGCGGCGTAAACAACACCGACGCACCGCGAGGCACCCCGCGATACGCCTGCAAAGACGTTTCGCTCGCATTCAAACGGTGCGCCATCGTCTCAATAGCGCTCGGGTTCTGATCAACACACACGAACTTACGACCCAGCGAAGCCGCCGCCGCACCCGTCGTACCCGAGCCGGCAAAGAAATCCAGCACCCAATCGCCCGGACGCGAGGACGCCGCAATCATACGGCGCAACAAACCAACCGGCTTCTGCGTGGGGTAGCCAGTCTTCTCTTTGCCTGTGGGAGAAACAATCGTATGCCACCACACATCCGTGGGCAGCTTACCGCGAGCCGCTTTCTCCTCGGTCACCAAAGAAGGCGCCATATAGGGTTCGCGATCCACCTCAGCCGTATTAAAATAATAGCTGCGAGAATTCTTTACATACACCAAAATATTATCGTGCTTTGTCGGCCAGCGGCGGGTAGATTTAGCGCCGTAATCATACGCCCAAATCAATTCGTTCAAAAAACAATCGCGGCCAAAAATCATATCGCACATAATCTTGGCATAATGCACCTCACGCCAATCTAAATGCAAATACAGGGTGCCGTCCTCAGCGAGCAGACGGTGAGCCTCGCGAATACGCGGCTCCAAAAACGCCCAATAATCCTCAAAAGAATCAGAATAGCTAGCAATAGTCTGCAAAACAGTACTATAACTCTTACCCTTAAACCCGGTACGCTGCGCAGAATCCTGCCCGCCAGAGCCCTTAGAATCACCCTGCGCATCGGCAGAACGCGCACTATAGGAACGGCGCGTCTGCGGCTTACCCGTATTAAACGGCGGGTCAATATAAATCACCGTAAACGATGCATCAGGCAGAGTACGCAGGTACTCCAAATTATCCGCCTGCACCAGCAGCGACGGACCGGCCGGATCAAACACCGGGTCAGTGGCCGCCGGGGCGGGGGAGGCAGAACGGGCGTGGGCGCGCGCCGCTTTTGCGGTGGCCTGCGCATCAGCATGATGGGTGGGCGAAAGATGAGAAGCAGACATAGTGTGGAACTATTCGCCCTCAACCACGCGGCGGGTACGACGACGCGGCCTGCGGGTACGCTGACCCTGCTCGCCGCCCTCAGCCTGTGCTCGCTGCTCACCGCGAGGCTGAGCATTATCGGCCCCGGCCTGCTCGCCCTCTACACGGCGGGTACGGCGGCGGGAAGAAGAACGGGTGCGCTCAGCGTTAGTGCCGCGCTCAGCACCATCGCGGCGCTCACCGCGAGAAGAATTACTGCCACCGCGGCCACGCGAACCCGAACGCGAAGAACCGCGCTCGGAACGAGAACCGCGGCCACGCTCACGGCCATCCCCGTAATCCTCCAGACGCTCCGCATCCAAACCCTCCAGGGTGCGCTCGGCGCGCGGCAGACGACCCTTGGTGCCCGCCGGAATATTCAAATCATAGAACAGGTGCTCAGAGGAAGAGTAGGTTTCTACCGGGTCGGGCACACCAAGCTCCAGGGCGTCGTTAATATGACGCCAACGCGGCACATCCTCCCAATCCACAAAGGTCACAGCGGTGCCCTCATTGCCGGCGCGGCCGGTGCGGCCGGTACGGTGCAGGTAGGTTTTCTCATCCTCGGGCACACGGTGGTTAATCACATGGGTCACATCTTCCACGTCAATACCGCGGGCTGCCACGTCGGTTGCCACCAGAATATCCACCTTGCCGTTGCGGAAGGCACGCAGCGCCTGCTCACGTGCACCCTGGTTGAGGTCACCGTGCAGGGGAGCGGCGGCGAAACCACGGCTGATCAGCTCATCTGCCACGCGCGCGGCGTCACGCTTAGTCTTGGTGAAAATCACGGTGCGGCCACGGCCCTCGGCGCGCAGAATACGGCCGAGCATTTCGTCCTTATCCATGTGATGCACACGGTAGACCACCTGACGGATCGACGCCTTGGTTTTGGCCTGGTCGTCCGGGTTGGTGGCGGTAATACGCATGGGCTTGGTCATGTACTGGCGCGCGATAGCGACGACCGGGCCGGGCATAGTTGCCGAGAAGAGCATGGTCTGGCGCTTTTCGGGCAGGTAATCCAGGATCTTTTCAACCGGTTCCTGGAAGCCCAGATCAAGCATTTCGTCGGCTTCGTCCAGGACGACCATGGAGATCTGGGAGAGGTTCAGGTCACCGCGCTGGTACAGGTCAATCACTCGGCCGGGGGTGCCCACAATGACCTCAACGCCGCGCTGCAGCAGCTGGATCTGCTTGTCCATGGGCGCACCGCCGTAGATGGTGGCTACGCGCGCATTGCGCAGCTTGGCAGCCAAAGCGAGGTCGTCGCCCACCTGCAGTGCCAGTTCGCGGGTGGGGACGAGGATGAGCGCCTGCGGTGCGCCGGGGGTGGGCAGTGCATCCCAGCCTTCGTCCTCGCGGCCGATAACGCGCTGGATCACGGGCAGACCGAAGCCGAGGGTTTTACCGGTGCCGGTTTTTGCCTGGCCGATAATGTCGTGGCCGGTCAGGGCTACGGGCAGGGTCATTTCCTGGATGGGGAAGGGGTGAGTGATACCGGCTTGCGCCAGGGCTTCGGCGATGTCTTCGCGCACGCCGCATTCAACAAAAGTCTTGGGAGCTTGTTCGGTCATGATGTTCTTTCACGCTCAAAGGTTGATAGCCGATCGCGGTTCTGCATGCGGTGCGCCGTGCAGGCTGCTGGCCGCTGGTAGGGAAGCGATTCATTATTACGGGCGACCGGTCAATCACTTAACCCTCTAATATTAACCCGAAGCGGCGCAGAATGCACCCTCGGGCTGCGGGTGATATACGCCCTGTTCTTATGCCGTTTTGGGCGCAATTTGTAACAACGGGCGCAATTTTCCTGCGCCCAATGTTACTTTTTGCGCCCAAACCGGGGAGGGAGAATACAAGTATCCCCGGCAGCCGCCGCATTATGCGGGCAGGATACCGGGGACACTCAGAGACTATCCGGGGATAGGCGCGAAACTTTAGGGGCGCCGGATGCGGCACCGGAACTTTAGGCAGCGAAGCCTACGCGGCGCTTTTCTTCGGTACCGAGCTCTACGTAACCGATCTGCGCGCCGGAGATCAGGGTGGTTGCGCCCTTTTCATCGACCAGTTCCAGCAGGGTGCCGTTGGTCAGGGCTTCGGAGACCTTGGCGCGGATTGCGTCAATCTCTTCCTTGGATTCGATGATGATTTCGCGGGTCAGGTGGCGTACACCGATTTTGATTTCCATAATGCTCCTTTGAGGTATCGCCGGGTGGCTATCAATTACTTCTAAGTGTACCCGCCCGCCACTGATTCTGGGCTTTATGCGCTCAGAGCTTAGGGAATTACCTAGTCAGTAATATCAATTCCATACAGAGCCTCAAGAGCAGCAATGTACTCATCGGTTCGACCCAGAGCAGCCAATTGCTTAGCACGCATCATGGGAGTGTGCAGCAGGGACTTGACCATGCGTCGCATAGCAACCTCAAGGTGCTCAGCGGCGGCACCGCATCCATAGTGTGCACGTGCCTTTTCGAGCTCTTCATCCAACACCTGCATGGTGTGAGAGCGCAGCGCGACGATTGCCGAATCAATGGATCGGGTCTTTTGCTTGGCAATAAAGGTGCTAGTTTCGGATTCGACGATGGTGCGGGCGGTGTGTACTGCCTCTTCGGTTTCGGCAGGGGCGACTAGGCGTACCGATTCGAGGGTAATGAGTTCAACCTCGGGCAGGTCTGCTACGGCGGGGTCGAAGTCGCGGGAGAGTGCCAGATCCAGGATGGTGTGACGACCCGCGGGGATTTCGGAAGGATCCAGGGGCGCGGAGCCTCCGGAGCAGCCGATAATGACATCACTGGTTGCCATGGCGGCGTAGAGTCCGGTGTCTTCCACCGCGTTGATTTCGCGTTTTGCGGCGAATTCTTCGGCGCGGCCGGAGCGGGAGTAGACCCAGATATCTTCGCATCCGAGCTCGCGCAGGGCTGCAACGGTGGCACCCGCGTAGGCGCCGGTGCCGAAGATGAGCGCGCGGCGGTTTCCCCAGTCTTTTTCAGTGACGGCGTCTGCCAGTTCCAGAGCGACGGAGACGATGGAGCGTCCCTGTGCTCCCAGGGCGGTGTGTTGACCGACCTGCTTGGCGGTATGTGCCGCGTGTTCAAAAAGCTGAATGAGTTCGCTGGTGGCGGTGCCTTGCTCCTGCGCCTGGGTGAGTGCTCGGCGTACCTGACCTGCGATTTCACGCTCACCGACCACGGCGGATTCGAGCCCGGAGGCTACCGTAAAGAGGTGGTGCGCGGAGTCGGTATCGCGGTGAATTTCAAAGCTGGTTTCAACAATGTTCAGTGCCACATCTGCCGTGGAGGCGATGGCCTCGTAAATCATGGTGCTCACGGGTGCCAGGTGTTCGGCGACATCAATGTGCACGTATATTTCGAGGCGGTTGCAGGTGGAGAGCACCACGCTGCCACGCACGCCCAGTTGTTGGGCGGTGGGGGAGGTGAGGAGTTTGGGTACGATTGTGGCACCGTCGGCGAGGAGCGCGACGGTGGTCAGGTCTACTGTCCTGTGGCTGGCAACGAAAGCATAGGTAGTCACTAGTTTCTAATCATAGCCATAAGGTGCCGGTGGGTGTAAAGCGAGTGTGACTTAGTGGGTAGAACGGTTAACCTGAGTTATCAAGCACGAGTTTAAGCTTAGGGTTAGCTTAGGGGATAGGTGAACTTTTACTCCCCCAGTTTTAGGTGTACTTCAGGCGCTAGCATAAGTGACAGAGTGTCGCAAAAGAGCGCTCTAAAAACTGGCACACTGGGGGTATGACTGAAAGCATGACCGCACCCGCAGGTGCCCCGCGCGCACCCTACCGCCCCCTGCTGACTGAGGATCAGCTGGCGCATCTGCCGGCGAACCATCCGCTGCGTCGCGCCGAGGGCGAGATCCGCGCGAATACTGCCTCCTCGCCCATGCTGCTGGCGCTGACCGGCCGCGGGAATCAGGCCTCGCACCGCCCGGTGTGGTTTATGCGCCAGGCGGGCCGTTCTCTGCCGGAGTACCGCGCCGCACGCGAGGGTATCGCCATGCTGGATGCCTGCCTGACCCCGGAGCTTGCCGCTGAGATTACGGTGCAGCCGGTACGCCGCCACGCCGTGGATGCGGGTATTTTCTTCTCGGATATTGTGATTCCGATGAAGCTTGCGGGTGTGGATGTGGATATTGTTCCCGGCCGTGGCCCGGTGCTCTCCTCCCCGGTGCGTACCCTGGAAGATGTGCGCGCCCTGCCGGAGCTTGAAGATTCGGCGCTGGATGTTATTCGCGAGGCTATTGCCGCCACGGTGGAGAAGCTGGGCGATACCCCGCTGATTGGTTTCGCCGGCGCTCCTTTTACCGTTGCCGCCTATATGGTGGAGGGTGGTCCTTCGCGTGACCACCTGCGCCCGCGCACTATGATGCACGCCGACCCCCAAGCGTGGAAGGAACTGGGTGCTTGGGCTGCTCGTACTGCCGGGCAGTTCTTGCGTGCTCAGATTGAGACGGGTGCTTCGGCGGTTCAGCTTTTTGACTCCTGGGCTGGTTCGTTGAGTGAGGGCGATTATCGTCGTTATGTGCAGGAGCATTCGGCGGCGTCCCTGGCGGCTGTGGAGGAGTTCGGTGTGCCGCGTATTCATTTTGGTACGGGTACCGGCGAGCTGCTGGGCGCCATGTACGAGGCCGGCGCCGATGTGATGGGCGTTGATTACCGCCTGCCCCTGGATATTGCTAGCCAGCGACTGGGTGGCAAAGTGGTACTGCAGGGCAATATTGATCCGGCTCTGCTGGCTGCCGGCCCCGAGGTTCTTTACCCGCATGTTGATAGCGTGTTGCAGGCCGGCTCCGCAGCTCCCAGCCATGTGGTGAATCTGGGTCACGGCGTGCCGCCGACCACTGACCCGCAGGTGCTCACCGATCTGGTCTCCTATATTCACCGTAAGACTGCGCGTACTGTCTAAGGATAGAGAACGGGGTAATATCCCGTCATAATCTGTCATAAACACGTATACGAGATACAAAACACAGTGAATCCGGGTAGTCTGAACAGGGAATATTACCCGGTATTCACAGTGACCATAGTCGATACCTAACACGCCGCGCAGAATACACACCGCACAGGATCAACGCAGGAAGAAGGACACACGTGACTGACTCGCCCACCCGCCGCACCGCCATCGTTATCGGCGGCGGAGTTTCCGGTCTGCTGGCAGCACGCCAGCTGCGCGCCGCAGGTCTACGCGTAACCCTGCTGGAGGCACGCGAACACCTCGGTGGCGCCGTAGGAGCCCACGAAGTCGCCTCCCTCATGCTTGACTCCGGCGCGGAATCCTTTGCAACCCGCTCCACCGCCGTGAGCACCCTCATTGAAGAGCTCGGTCTCAAAGATAAGATTGTCACCCCCAATGCCTTGGGTTCGTGGCTGTACCTGCCGCAGGGCGCTCGTAAAATGCCCAGCAGCGGCATTATGGGCATCCCGGGTGATTTGAACGATAAGAGTCTGATCGATGTGCTGGGTAAGGGCGGTCTGCGCCGCGCCCAGCTGGACCGTGTGCTGCCCATTGCCGCCACCGAAAAGATTCGTACCCTGGGCGAGTTGGTGCGCGTACGCATGGGTCGCTCTGTACTGGATAACCTGGTGGCTCCCGTAGTGTCCGGCGTGTATTCTTCCCACCCGGACTCCCTGGATATTGACGCGACCATTCCGGGTCTGCGCGCGGCTATGCGCACCCACCGTTCCCTGGCGGGCGCCTCCGCTGCTTTGCGCGCAGCCTCCCCGGCAGGTAGCCAGGTGGCGTCCCTTGCCGGTGGTATGAATCAGCTGACTGAGGCGCTGGTTCGTGATATTCAGGCAGCCGGCGTGCGCATTATTGCCGGCTTTGACGTCATTGCTGTGGATCGAGACCCTGCAACCGGCCAGTGGCTGATGATTCAGAAGAACACCGTGGGTGGGGATAAGATCGCCACCGCCCGCGCTGACTACCTGGTCATTGCCTCGGACGGTCCGACTACCGCGCGATTGCTTGCCCCGCATATTGAGGGCCCGGCTCTGCCGGTCATTGAACCAGGCCCCGAGGTTGCACTGGTGACACTGGTGGTGGATCAGAAGCTGCTCAATAGCAATCCCCGCGGTACCGGTCTGCTGGTATCCGATCAGGTGCGCGGTGTGCGTGCTAAGGCTCTGACTCATGCGAGCGCGAAGTGGGATTGGGTACGAGACGCCACCATTGACTCGCGTCATGTTGTACGCCTGTCCTATGGTCGCGGAGGCGAAGACTCCCGCTTCAACGACGTATCCCTAAGCGATGAGCAGCTCATCACCCTGGGCATGCACGACGCCACCAAACTCATGGGTGTGCCCATTACCGGCGAGCAGCTGGTAGACGCCGACGTGATTCGCTGGCGCGGCGTGCTCCCGGCAGCAACCCCCGGCTACCGCGACCGTGTGCAAAACTTCCGCACCCGCGTCGCCGAGCTGGATAATGTGTGCATTATTGGCTCCTGGGCGGCAGGTAGCGGCCTGGTCAAGGTCGTGGGAGATACCACCACCCAGGTACAGGGCTTCCTCAAACGCCATAGCTACGCCGATCAGCTGCACACCGACTCATAGCGGCAGACAGCCCCAACAATTTATTCATGAAGTGCACGCCGCCACAACAACGTGACGGCACTACCAGAAGAAAGAGAGAACACCATGTCCCACGCATACGGCGCAAACCCCGTCGGCGATAAGGCGCCCCAGCACATCAGCTACGGCAACCTGCCGCACTCCCCGGCTGAGGAAAACAAGCGCGGCCGCGAAGAAGGCGAAGTACTGCACTACACCCTGTACACCATCTTCGCCCGTGAAGGCGCACGCCCCGAAGAGGCCAATAGCCCCGAAGCAATCGCAGAATTTGACGCACTGCGCGAAGAACTCGCAGCAGAGGGCGTGACCTTGCGCGGCGTGTACGATGTCTCCGCTATGCGCTCGGATGCAGACATTATGGTCTGGAACCACGGTCAGCACCCCGAGAAGCTACAGGAGGCAGTGCGCAAGATCCGCCGCACCCGCCTGTTCTCGGCAACCCGCATTGTGTGGTCCACCATGGGCGTGCACCGCGAGGCAGAATTCACCCGCCAGCACACCCCCGCCTACGCCCGCGATACTCAGCCCGAGCGTTGGGTATGCGTGTACCCCTTCGTGCGCTCCTATGACTGGTACTACATGAACCCGCAGCGCCGCGCCGAGATGCTCAAGAACCACGGCATGAAGGCTATTGACTTCCCGCAGATCCTGGCAAACACCGTGGCAACCTTCGGCTTGAATGACTACGAATGGGTTTTGGCTCTGGAAGCTCCGGAGTTGGTTGACCTGGTGGATATGATGCGCCACTTCCGTAACACCGAGGCTCGCCTGTACGTGCGTGAGGAGACCCCCTTCTACACCGGCCGTCGTATTGAGAGCGCTGAGGTAGCTGAGGTTCTCTCCTAATCGGAGGACTCTCACAGGGAGGAAGGTTGCGCGCTAATAGCCTGAACATTTCGCCCCAGCGAAATGATTAGGGGCGTGCGCGAACGCCTTCCTCCCGAACCCCTGGCATAACTCTCACATCTACAAAAACCGCATCCTCACAACCCACACACCATTACATCCACCCCATACAACCAAAACACTCTCACGCAGAAAGACCCTCATGTTCGAACCTCAGCCCTATGACCTGGTGGTCCTTTCCTCCTACGGCGGCCCGGAAGGCCAGGAGGATGTGATTCCCTTCCTGCGCAATGCCACCGCCGGCCGCGGTATTCCCGATGAGCGTCTGGAAGAGGTCGCGGTGCACTACCGCGCCAATGGTGGAGTTTCGCCCATTAATGCACAGAATCGTGCCCTGCGCGCAGCCCTGGAAGAAGCCCTGGCTCAGCGTGGCCCGGCTCTACCGGTGCACTGGGGTAACCGCAATTGGCATCCTTTGGTGAGCGATGTGCTGCGTGAGGCGTATGCAGCCGGCCACCGTAATATTTTGGTGCTGCCCACCAGCGCCTACCCGGGCTATTCCAGCGACCGCCAGTACCGCGAGGACTGGGGCATGGCTCTGGAAAATCTCGAGGCCGCCGGTGATATTGAGCCCGGCAGTGTGCGTATCGCGAAGATTCCGCCCTTTTACGCGGCCGATGGCCTGGCGGTGGCTTTTGCCGATGGGCTGCAGGCGTCCCTGGAGCAGGTGGTGTCCGCTGTGGCTGAGCGTGTGGGGCAGGACCGTGCCATTGAGCGCACCCGCATTCTTTTCTGCACGCACTCTATTCCCGTGACCTCCTATGCGGATGTGGAAGCGGGTAAGGAGCGTTACGAGGGTGGCCACGCCTATGTGGAGAAGCATGTGGAGAATGCGCGTAAGATTATGGCTCTGCTGGCTGAGCGCGATGAGCGTTTGTCGGCGATTGAGTGGGAGCTGGTGTATCAGTCGCGTTCTGGCCCGCCCCAGATGCCCTGGCTTGAGCCGGATGTTAACGACCGTCTGGAGGAGCTGGAAGGTCAGATTGACGGTGTGGTTATGGTACCCTTGGGCTTTATTTCGGCACATATGGAGGTTCAGTGGGACCTGGACACCGAGGCGCTGGATACCTGCGCTCGTTTGGGCTTTATCGCTCAGCGTTCGGCAACCCCGGATACGCACCCGGCGTTTGTGGAGTCCCTGCGGGATCTGATCGCCCAGCGTGTTGCAGGCACCGCCGAATCTGAGGAGGTGAACCTGGGTCAGCGCGCGCATGTGTGCTCGCCGGCTGCCTCCCCGGTACCCGCGGCTGCCTGGGGTGAGGATGAATGCACAACCCTGTGCTGCAAGCCCCTGCGCGGTGCCTCAAAAACTATGGTGGATAACCACTAGAAGCCCCTACCCGGTGCATGTACTCTGGTAATGCACCGGGTATTCTTGCGGATACTCGAATCACATATAACACATCACCTCAAGAAACCAACCGATAGAAAAGAGAGCCATGAAAACCACCTACCGTCTGGGCACCCGAGGATCCGCCCTAGCCCTCACCCAAAGCACCCTAGCAGCCCGCCACGTAGAATCTCTAGCACCCGCCGTAGAATTCGAACTGACCACCGTCAAAACCGAAGGTGACGTACTCACCGGCGCCCTGGCAACCCTCGGCGGCACCGGAGTATTCGCCGCAACCCTACGCCAACGCCTGCTCGATAACGGCGTAGACATGGCGGTCCACTCTCTCAAAGATCTGCCCAGCGCCCCCTGCCCCGGCTTGATCGTCGCGGCAGTACTCGAACGAGAAGACCCGCGCGATGCCCTGGTCGCACGCGACGGCCTGACCCTGGATACCCTGCCTACCGGTTCCACAGTAGGCACCGGCTCCCCGCGCCGCGCCGCCCAGGTACGAGCCCTGCGCCCCGACCTGGACGTTATTGATATCCGCGGCAATGTCGGCACCCGCATTGCCCGTGTGAAGGGACTGGAAGAGCACGGAAACCGCCAGGTCGTACTGCACGAAGGCACCGAAACCAACCAGCAAGCTGACACCGGCGTAGGTGCCGAACTCGCCGGTGATTGCGACGCCGTGGTGCTCGCCGTCTCCGGGCTCAAGCGTCTGGGCAAAGAAGAGCTCATTACCGAATACCTCGACCCTACACGCATGCTGCCCGCACCCGGCCAGGGTGCGCTCGCCCTGGAAGTCCGCGAGAGCGAATACGCTATGACGCGCGACCCCTCCCAGGCAGAACCCGGCGAGGCGATCGCTGAGCACTCCGAACGCTCCTTGGGCGCCGCATTGTTGGCTGCAGACCACGCTGAAACCCGTCTGGCTGTCACCGCTGAACGTGCGCTACTGCGTCGCCTGGAAGCAGGATGCGCCGCCCCCATTGGCGCCTACGCACAGATTATTGAGGGCGATTTGGTGCTCAATGCTGTGGTTGCATCTATTGACGGCACCCAGCTGCTGCGACACTCCTCGGCTGTGAGTGAGCCCGATGTCGCTGCCGCCTATCGATTGGGTGTGCGAGTGGCTGAGGACCTGCTACAGCTCGGCGCTGCTGATCTTGCAGAGCTGAGTGTGTAGACTATATGAACCTTTCACTGATCTGAATGTCTAGATTGTACGGACAGGGTGTGAGCGTAGTTAGTGCTCTTTGACTCATATATTTCATGGCTCAAAGATACTTATCTACGCTCACACCCTGTCAATAAAATACGCCACATAAATGACACTTAGGTGAATCGATTACCTATATACCACGCAATATTCCACATGGATATTCAATGAATGAGCTTACTAGACTCGATCTATAGTTAGACAGAAGCTGCTGCTTGAGCTGCCGCAGGTAGAGCAGCATAAATGCGTTCCATGGCAGCATCGTCGTGCTTATCCGAGAGGAACCACGCCTCAAATGCGCTTGGCGGCAGGTACACGCCGGCGTCCAGCATAGCGTGGAAGAACGCGGTGTAACGCTCGGTGGCGCTTGCCTTAATATCCTCGTAGTTGTGTACACCGTGCTCGGAGGTACCAAAAGCAACGGAGAAGAGGTTACCGGCGGACTGAATCGAGTGGTCAACTCCGGCACGGGTGAGCTCTTCGGAGATGCGTGCCTGCAGCTTAGCAGAGCGCTGATCCAGTCGCTCGTATACGCCCTCGTCGGCAAGGCTCAGGGTCGTAATACCGGCTGCGACGGAGAGGGGGTTACCGGAGAGGGTGCCTGCCTGGTAGACGGGGCCGGTGGGGGCGAGCTGCTCCATAATATGCTTTTTACCGGCAAGGGCTGCGATGGGCATGCCGCCGCCGATGACCTTACCGAAGGTGAAGATATCGGGTACCCAGGTGGTGCCGTTTTCGTCGGCGTCTACGGGTGCGAATTTGCCCCAATAGCCGGCGGGGGATACACGGAAGCCGGTGAGTACTTCATCGAAGATCAGCAGCGCGCCGTGTTCGTGGGCGATATCGTGTAGTGCCTTATTGTAGCCGGGGGCGGGCGTCACGACACCCATATTGCAGGGGGCTGCTTCGGTAATGATGGCGGCAATTTCACCGGGGTGTGCTTCGAAGGCGGCGCGCACAGCGTCGATATCGTTGTAGGGCAGCACAATGGTTTCGGCTGCGGTGGATGCGGTCACGCCCGCAGAGCCGGGCAGAGCGAGGGTTGCCACTCCCGAGCCTGCTTCGGAGAGTAGGGAATCAACATGGCCGTGGTAGCAGCCTGCGAACTTGATGATTTTTTCGCGGCCGGTGACGCCTCGTGCCAGGCGGATGGCAGTCATCGTGGCTTCGGTGCCGGTGGAGACCATACGCACCATATCGATGGCGCCGGGCACGACTGAGTTCAGACGGTCGATGACTAGGGACGCGAGATCCACTTCGGGTGCGGAGGCAGCGCCGAAGGAGAGGCCTCGTGCGGCTGCTTGCTGGACTGCTTCGACGACTTCTTGGCGTGCGTGGCCCAGTAGTGCCGGACCCCAGGAGCAGACGAGGTCTACGTATTCGTTGCCGTCGGCGTCGTAGAGGTAGGCATCTTTGGCACTGTTGACGAAGGCGGGGGTGCCGCCGACGGAGTTGAAGGCGCGCACGGGGGAGTTCACGCCGCCGGGGATGCGGGTTCGTGCGGTGTCGAAGAGGGTTTGGCTTACGCTGTGTTGTAGGCTCATAGGGTGCCTTTCGTCGTGGGTTTGACCTTCTTCTATGATAGGGCTTTGGGTGCGCCTGTACCTGCGACATGACGTCACTAAGGGGGGTAGATTGTGGTGCTCTAGGGTAGCGCGGGCAGAGTTGCATGCTCGAGAAATAGCGTAGGGGGAGTATTCAGCGCTCGCAGCCGCTTCAAAAATTGGCGAGCCTGCACGCATCCGTGCCTAATCCGGGTTAAGAATTTCAACGGCTATATTTCACGCCCCGCCCTCCCGTAGAATGGACATAGACGGCGCACCGTTTGAGTGCGCACCCAGCACGTAGCGCTAAGCGAGGAGGGATCCGTGCGCACACTACTGGAAACCATAGCGCGCGGAGAAACCATTGCTGCGCTCTACCAATATTCTGCCGCGATTAATTTTCTCTATTTCGCCTGGCTGATCATCCGCCATGTGATTGAGTCGCGCTTGCATCCCTACCGCAATCGCTTTGGCGTGCGCGGTCGTGTGATTGCCAGCCTGGTTATGACCCTGGCTATGGGTGGCATGTCGGCATTTATCCGCCATAGCGTGAACGATTTTGAGGGCGCCACCTATTGGGTGGTGCTGATTCTCATCGAGGGTGTGTTTTTGCAGATTGTGCTCGGCGAGCGCATGCACTATATTGATGCCCACCCCGACCGTGTGGTGTACCGCCCCAAGCTGTGGCGTGGCTACACCGCCTACTATGCTGATGTTCACGCCTATTCCTATAGCAAGCAGATTGATCGGGAGCATAATTACTCGAACTATCATCTGCGTTTTTATGATCGGGATGCGCAGCTTCTGTTGGATTATTCCCCGCGGCTCATTCGTGACCGCACGGTGACCGGCAATGTGGTTTTCCGACTGCTCATGGGGCGCTGGGCTGACCCGGATAATGTTCAAGATCAGCGCGCTTTGGCGTCTCTGAGCGAGGAAGAAATTTACGATTATTTGCGTGATTTTAGGAGCGATGAGCCTCGGGGTTTCCCGCAGCAGCCGGCGGAGGCAGCCCTTCGCCAGCGTTTAGAACGCGCGGGGCATACGGCATAAGACGCCGCGCCTTTCGCGCCGGCCCCGGAACCCGCCTCCTGCCCAGGCGCTGCCTGCAGCCTAAGGTACTCAGCGCCTCCCTATACAGATAAAAGAATCCCTCCCCGAAAATACGGGGAGGGATTTTTCGCATAAGGACTAGCGTAAAGACCTAACGCATATGACGCTCAGTATCGAGTTTGCGCATCACCTGAGTATCCTGGTCGAAAATCCAGTTCTTATCAAAGAGCAGACGCACAAACGCCAGACCCAAACCCAGAGCCAGGAAAACCAGCAGGGACTGCGCCAGACCACCCACCGCAGAGTTCATATCCCCCATAGACAGGTGCGACATGGCGGTGTAGAAAGGCACACCCGGAACCATAGTCACCACGGCGGGCACCGAGAGAGAAATACGCGAGTAGCGGCGCTTATGCAGGGGCGCGATCACCTCAGCCATAATACCCACCGTAAAGACCGCCAGTACCGCCGCCAGGTAGGGGGTCCAGCCCTGATTGACCAGCAGAATACGCGCCGTATTAGCAATACCGGCAATCACGCCCGCCCAGAGCACCGCCGTGTGAGAGGCAGCAAAGAGCATCGCAAAGCCCATCGCCGCAATAGCGGAGGCAAGAACCAGTAGCATCACATACAACCAATAGGGCATGGGCGGCAGCTCATTTTGAGCCAGCGGCAGGTGATAGATCGTAATCATGACCCATACCGAGAAGGAGGCGCTCACCAGCAGCACCGTCACATAGGTCAGGCGCGCGATACCGGCAAGGAAGTCCATGCGCGCAATATCGAGCATGCCCGTGACCATGGGGAAACCGGGCACCAGGTAAAGAATCGAGGAAATGAAACCGACCATATGCATTGGCCCGATCAGCCCCGCCGCGGATAGGGATGCGACCACACCCACGTACAGGCTGGTGGAGAGGAAACCGCAGAGCATCCAGATTGCCATGTGGTTAATGCCGCGCTTAATCATGGTAGAGCGCAGGTACTGACCGGCACCGGCGGCAAGCAGCACCGCGAAGCATTCCACATAGCCGCCTCGGTTCAAAAAGGCGAAGGCGGCACAGGCAATACCGGAGGCGAGGGTGAGCATCCAGCGCGTGTACAAATGCGGCATGGAGTCAATACGGTCCAGTTCCGCCTCGGCCTGGGCGGGAGTAATTTTCTCGGGTAGGTTCGAGATGAACACACCCAGCTGGTCGATTTTATAGGAGTTAATGCCCATGGTGCGCTGCTCGGCGACCTCGGTGCGGAAATTACCGTTGGCGTAGGCGCTGGTGGATAGTTCGGTGAAGGTCACCTGGGCGTGGTGCTCATCCAGCCCGATTGCTTTTGCCAGTCGTGCCATGGAGGCTTTAATACGGTAGGCGCTCGCGCCGGATTTCATGAGGATTCGACCCAGGCGGAGCACGACCTGCGATTGCGCAACGATGTGCTTGTGCTGCTCTCGTGAGGAGCCCAGGTAGATACTATAGGTGTTGGTGTCGGTGTATTCCATGGTGTTCCTGAAGTGGATTACATAGAGAATACTCTCTTATGGATAAGGCTTACCTAAATATTTTAGCCGATGTACGGGATACACGCGGGGATAAACAGCCCATTCCTACGCCATATTCGAACACTAACGCCCCAAGATGCAGCGCGGGGTATAAGTGGCGTATTGTTGCATATATGAGCTGGATTGATAAGCCTCGCGCAACCTTTGACCTTGAAACCACCGGTGTGGACGTAAAGACCGCCCGCATTGTGACCGCCTCCCTGCTGCTGGTAAACCCCGACGGCAGTATTGAGCGTGCTGGTCAATGGCTGGTGAACCCCGGAATTGAGATTCCGGAGGGTGCAGCGGCGGTGCACGGCATTACCACCGAGTACGCGCGCGAGCACGGCATGCCCGCCGATAAAGCGGTGTGGGATATTGCCGGTGCCCTGGGATCGCTCTTTCTGGACGGTATTCCCGTGGTGGCTTTTAATGCGGCCTATGATTTTTCGGTCATGCACTATGAGATGCTGCGCTACAACATTAAGGACGGCCAGCTGCCGCCCGGCTTTATCCTTGACCCCTATGTGATCCATAAGCACGTGATTCCGCGCAAACGCGGTAATCGCCGCCTGGAGACCCTCGCCGCTGAACACGGTATTGCTCTGGATAATGCGCACGCTTCCCGCGATGATGCGCTGGCTGCCGAGCGTCTGTTGGATGTGCTGGCGCGCCGTTTCCCACAGGAGCTGGATATCCCCCTGGATCAGTTGCACCAGAACCAGATCGCCTGGGAGGCTCAGCAAGCGGCTGATTTCCAGGCGTGGATTCGCACCAAGCCCGGTCGTGAAAACGAGATTATTGAGAGTGGCTGGCCCATTCGATACTAGTCTTTGGAAACCGCTCGGTTTGTAGATTCAATCTGTGGACTCGGTCTGCGAGCACCCCAGATATCACCACATCACCCCAATGACATCCACCCAATGACGGGAGAATCATGAGCTCAACTTTTATCCTCGGCGCACCGGGCACCGGCAAAACCCATGCCCTCATTCAGCGCGCCGTTAGCTACCTGGAGACGGGCAATAACCCCGAATCCCTGCTGATTCTAGCCCCCACCCGTCAGGGTGCCACCCGCATGCGTCACGCCATTGCCCGCGCCAGCGAACGAAGCCTCTCCCAAGCACCCACGCGCGCCTGGGCTGCCTACGCTTTCGATGTGCTGCGCCGCGCCTTTGTGCTGGGGCTGCTGCCGGGGGTGCAGGCGCCTCCTAAGCTACTCTCGGGCCCCGAGCAGGACACTATGATTGCTGAAATGCTCACCCAGCATCGCGCGGGGATCGGTGCGCAGGTGCGCTGGCCGGAGGATTTGAATCAGGCGTTGGATACGCGCGGTTTTCGCCACGAGCTGCGTGATTTCTTTGACCGTATGGCAGAGTATAATCTGAACGCCGATCAGGTGCGCCAACTGGGTCGAGAGCACGGTCATCCGGAATGGGTTGCCGTGGCTGATTTTTATACCGAGTATGCCCAGGTGCGTGCCCTGCGAGCGCCCAATGCCTTCGACCCCTCGGCACTCATTCACCGCGCCTGCAATTTTCTGCTGACTCACCCGGAGTTTTTGGCGCAGGAGCGTGAACGTTTCCGCCTGATTTTAATTGATGATGCGCAGGAGATGTCCCCGGCGACCTACCGTTTGCTGGGTGTTTTGACCGGCTCTTTTGAGTACCTACTCTCGCGTTCCATTGTGCCCGCGAATCTGGGAGAGGCAGCGCGCGATCAGCTGGCAGTCGCCTGTGCTCAAGCGCCCTCGGTGGTTATCACCGGGTGTAGCGAGAATACCCTGCAGGGTTTCCGCGGCGCCCGACCGGAAATGATGAGTCTTTTCTCGGTGCTCTACCCGAACCTGGTACAAGAGCATCTGAGCTCCTCCTATCGCATGTCGGAGCCGGTTGCTGCAGGCTGGGAACAGCTGGTGCGTCGTCTGCCGGTGGTGCCTCGCGCCGCTACCGTGCGACAGCTGCAGCCGGCTCAGGTGCGTGAGGAGCAGCAGAGCCTGCTGGCTGTGAACGAACTGGGCGATATTCTGGACTCTACCGCGGTGGGTGAGTCGGCGCTGGGCGTGCAGGCTCACCTGCTGGCAAGCGCCCAAGATGAGGCAAACCAGATTGCTCAAATGCTGCTGGAGGATTACCTCTACCGCGGTCGTATGTACCGTGAGTCGGCGATTATTGTGCGTAATTCTAGTGAGGTGGCGCGTCTGCGCCGCGTGCTGGCAAGCGCCGGTATTCCCACGGTGACTCCTTCCTCACTGACTCCTCTGCGTGATGAGCCCGCGGTGCGTCCCTTTTTGGATGCGCTGGCTCTGCTGGTGTACACCCTTAAGCAGAGCGCTCAGTGGCTGCGCCTGCCGGAGCTGGGTGCTGTGGTGCCCGGTGCGACTGAAGCTACTTCTACATCGAGTACCGAAGCCGGCGAAACCCATACTGACCCCGCTGAAAATCAGGCAAACCCGGCAGAAACCAATGCCGAAAAGCTCTTCCGCCGCAGCCTCCACGATGTGCTCGCCGAAGAAGACCGAGCCAACCCCGGCTCCGGCGCGCACAATGCCATTAGCCTGCTCACCTCCCGCCTGGGTGGCGCCTCCAGCATGGAGGTACGCCGCCTGCGCCAGCAGCTACGCGCCGCAGAATTGCTCGCCGGAGGCACCCGACCCAGTGATGAGCTGCTGCTCGGTGCCCTACTTGACCCCGAAGCCCTGCCCGCAGAGGGTATTGGTGTGGCGGCACGTCGCGTATCGGCGGTGCTCTCTGCCGGTATGCGCGCCCTGAATGACCCGGATGCTGACGCCCAAAGCGTGCTCTGGGAGTTGTGGGAAGCCAGCGGTCTGGAACGCATCTGGACCCGCGAAATTCATATTAATGGCAATATTGGCCCTGTGGCTGAGCGCGCCCATCGCAATCTGGACGCCATGATTGGTCTTTTTGAGTCCGCGGAGCGTTTTACCGACCAGATGCCCGGCTCCACCCCGGAGCAATTCTTGGCGTACCTGGATCAGCAGGATTTGGCAATGGACTCCCTGGCGGCGCGCGGTCAGCGCTATGATGCGGTGGAAATTCTGACCCCCGCTCAGGCGGCGTCGCGCTCCTGGCAGACCGTATATGTGAGCGGCATTCAAGAGGGTGTATGGCCCAATACCACCCTGCGCGGCTCCCTGCTAGCAACCGCCGATTTGGTGGATATGTGCGATAGCGCCCTCAATGGTGGCGAGTTTATGGGCACGCGCAGCTATGCCGAGCGTGCCCGCGATGTGCGCCATGATGAGCTGCGTATGTTCGCCAGCGCTCTCTCTCGTGCCCAGAAGAGCGTGGTTCTTACCGCCGTGATTGATGAAGACAGTGCCCCCAGCGAATTCTTCTATGCCCTGGCGCCGGAGAAAACTAGCGATGATATTACCCGTGTGCGCCGCCCGCTGACCCTGCGCGCCCTGGTGGCTCAGCTGCGCGCTGCCGCGACCGGCACCGATCCTGTACGTGCCGCTCTGGCGCTGGATCAATTGCATTCTTTGCTGGAACGCAGCGGCACCTTAGCTCCCGAATACCGTGTGTTGGATACTGAAAATCGTAGCGGTGAGAGCGATTCGGCTGAGAGCCAGTCAGGGGAACAATCGGAGGGGAATAACTCGATTATTGAACGCCGTATTGGTATTCCCGGTGCCCACCCGAGCCAGTGGTGGGGCATTAAAAACCTCAGTAGCACCGACCCCATTTTCACCCCGCGCCACACGGTGGATGAGCACGGCATGCCCGGGGCTGAACGCCTGGTTGTGCCCATTTCCCCCTCGCGCCTGGAGCGCATCCATAAGTCGCCCCTGGACTGGCTGGTTGCCGCCGCCCGCGCCGAATCGCCCACCGACCTTTCGCGTAGCCTAGGCACGCTGATCCACGCCATTGCCGAGGAAATGCCCGCCGCCTCCCAGGTTGAGCTGCGGGAAGAACTCGAGCGCCGCCTGGATGCCCTGAACCTGCCCGACACCTGGGAGAGCCAGCAGCTGCGCGAGCGCGCCGAGGCAATGATTATGAAATTCTCGACCTATATTAATGAGATTATGCCCGGGGATGAGCGCGAACTGGTCGGCGTGGAGGGCTCCTTTAGTGTGCTCGTACCCGGTGCGCAGCTGGACGCCCAGCTGGACGGTCGAGTGGACCGTCTGGAACGTGATAGCGAGGGGAAATATTTGATCGCCGATCTTAAGACCGGCAAGCATAAACCCAATAAAAACGAGATTAAAGAGCATGCCCAGCTTGCTGCCTACCAGGTGGCTATTGAGGCGGGCGCCGGGGCAGCCATGCAGGCTCGCTTTGAGGGTGCCGGCGGGCGCTCCCGAGAGCTCTTTAGCGGGCTGACCGGCTCTAGCGCGGGCGCCTCCCTGGTGCAGCTGGGTGACGGCACCGTGCCCACCCCCAAGAATCGACCCCAGGCGCAGGAACCGCTGGGTGAGGATGAGAAAACCCAGCAGATGAGCGCCTACTTGGCGCAGCTTGCCTCCGGTGCGCTGAGCTATGAAGAGATGAGCAGGCTCTTTAATGTGGTCGATGAGATCACCCCGCAGCCGGGTACCGGTCAGTGGGCGCACGAGCTGATTATGCGCGCCGCCGAGCTGATTGTCTCTTCGCAGGTGCAGGCGCGTCACCGTCCGGGGGAGAGTTGTGCCCTGCCGGATATTTGCCCGCTGTGCGTGCGAGGGCGTCAGCTTACCCAGGATGAAGACTAAAAGGGGAGGAGAAGCAATGGAGAATCACGTGGAAAACACCGAAAATATGAACGCTATTCAAGGTAATGTAGCCCAGGAAAACCGACCCCAGAGCACCCCGCGTTTTAGCGCCGTGGAACTGGCGGATATTCTCGAGCTCAACCGCCCCACCCCCGAACAGATCGCCATGATCGAGGCGGATATGAGCAGCCACCTGGTTATTGCCGGCGCAGGCAGTGGCAAAACCGCGACCATGGTCGACCGCGTGATCTACCTGGTCGCCAATGGCTTCGTGCGCCCCCAGGAGATTCTCGGCGTGACCTTCACCCGCAAAGCGGCAGGTGAGCTGCGCGAACGCATGCGCGCCCGCCTGGCAATCCTACGCGCCAAGGGTTACATGCCCGAAGCCACCGAAGAAGAACTCATCGCCGGGGACTCCGACCCGGTGATCTCCACCTACCACTCCTACGCCAACACCCTGGTCAAAGATTACGGTCTGCGCCTGGGCTATGAGCAGGACGCGCAGCTGCTGGGAGATGCCCAAAAATACCAGCTCGCCGCGCAAATCGTCTCCTATTGGGATGGGGAACTACCCCGCAATAAAAAGGATGAGTTCCAAGCCAAAAGCACCATTATTGCCGCCATGCTCACCCTCTCCGATCAGTGCGCCGAGCACCTGCAAAGCCCCGAACAGGTGCGTGAATTCTGCGCCCGCCAGCTGGAAGCCTATACCGAGACCTTTGAGGAATCTAAAGGCAGCCGCGCCGAGTACAGGGAGATTACCCTGCACCTGAAAAACACCATCGCCCTGAGCTATGTGGTTGAGCGCTACGCCCTGATTAAAAAACGCATGCAGGTTATGGACTACGGCGATTTGATGGTGCTCGCCTCCCGCATTGCCCGCCAGTTCCCGCAGGTGGCGCGCGCCGAACGCGAACGCTATAAGGTGGTGCTCCTGGACGAATTTCAGGACACCTCCCACACCCAGATGTGCCTCTTCTCCGACCTTTTTGGTTCCGGCAGCCGCGCCGCACACTCTACCTCTCACGGCACTGGTGCGAGCGAGAGCCTACCCGAGCACCCCGTCATGGCGGTGGGCGACCCCAAACAGTCCATCTACGGTTTCCGAGGCGCCTCTTCCGGTCAGCTCTTTAGCTTCTACGACTACTTCCACTCCGCCGACCCGACCCCGCTGTATCTAAGCGTGGCATGGCGCAATGACAAAGCCATTCTGGATGCCGCAAACCACCTGGCGGAACCCCTCAAACACGCCCCCGAATGGGTGCGCGGCTCCGTACCCTCCACCGTGCCCGATCTGCAGCTGCGCGCCGTGATCACCCAGCCCGACCCGGCAGGACTCGAAGCCATGCGCGGCAGGGTAGAACTAGCGCGCTACGGCACCGCAGCTGCTGAAGCTCAGGCACTGGCAGAGCGTATTGCCGCCGAACGCGCCCGCACCGCACCCGGTCAAGAACACCCCACCATGGCGGTACTGACCCGCACCCGCGCGCAGCTTGAACCCATCGCCCAGGCGCTCACCGCGCTGAACATTCCCTCCCAGCTGGGCGGTATCGGTGGTCTGATCGATAAACCCGAAATTATCGACATGGTTGCCACCCTGCAGATTCTCGCCGACCCCTCCCGCTCGGATGCGCTCGCGCGTCTGCTCACCGGCCCGCGCTGGCGCATTGGCACCGCCGATATGATTGCCCTGGGCGAGTACTCCAATGAGCTCGCGCGCACCCGCGGCATGGCGTTGCCCGAAAACCCCGAAGCCATGGAAGAAATCAGTGACTTCGGCTCCCTGATCGAAGCCATCGAAAACCTCCCCGAACCCGGGCATGTCACCGGCAAAAACGGGCGCAGCATGAGCCCCGAAGCCTTGGCGCGGCTGCAGGAATTCCGCGAAGAACTCTACACCCTGCGCACCATGCTCACCGAAGATTTGGGTACCCTGCTCTACGAAATTGAGCGTGTGCTTATGCTCGATATTGAGCTGGCGGTACGTTCCGGGGATAGCTACGCCTCCCGCGCCAATTTGGATGCGTTCCACGATGTCGCCGCGCGCTACGCCCAATCCTCCCCGCGCATTAATGCCACCATTTATGCGGGCGCAGACGGCACCAGCGAGGACGAAGAAAAAGCCACTCAGCGTTTCGTGCTCTCCGCCGGAGGCGTGAACTATCTGATGGGCTTCCTCGCCTGGATTGAAGAAACCGCTCGCAGCGAAAAGGGTCTAGCGCCCGCCATTGAACAGGCGCGCCCGGGCACCGTGCAGCTGCTGACCATGCACGGCTCCAAAGGTTTGGAGTGGGATAATGTGTACCTGCCCGGCTTGGCGGACCGCGCCAATACCAGCGTGAAAACCTGGCAGTACGGTCCGCTCGGCGAGCTGCCCTGGCCGCTGCGAGGGGATAAAAACTATATGCCCTCCCAGCTGGAAAGTCTTCAGGAGATTCGCGAGCTCGAGTCACTTAAAGAGCTCAAAGAGACGCTGACTCTTGCCAATGAGCAGTGCGAAGAATACCAGCTCGAAGAAGAAAGGCGCCTGATGTACGTGGCGGCAACCCGCGCCCGCAGCCTGCTGGTGGCAAGCTGCGCCCGCTGGCGAGGTGCTAACGCCACGCCGCTGGTTGCCGACCCCTTCTGGAATGAACTGGTGCACTTTGCCACCGGTGAGCCTCTGCCCGGCGGTGCCGAGGATACACAGAGTGCTTCTCCCGAGCCGGAAAATTATCCGCACTATATGGGTACCGGTGTGGTCAACTACGCCTGGGATCAAGACCCCAAAAAGAAACCTCGAGCGATTGATATTGACGCCTATTTCGGTTCCCGTCTAGAGGACGAGGGACAGGATTACGCGGCCCTTGCTCGTGAGCTTGTGGCGCAGGCTCCAGTACCCGCCCCCGTACCCTATGCTCAGGCGTCCTCCCTGCAGGAGGCGTTGAGCTGGCAGGTGCGCCCGGTTATTGCGCAACGCCTGATCGACCCCGTGGCATGGACTAGTTATAACCCCGACCAGGGTAGTGTGCTCACCGCCATGTGGCCCTTTGACCCCTTTGAAGGTCCCAGCGTATACCGTTGGGAATCCGAGAAGGCGCTTGCCGCCGGTATGCTGCTAGCGCTGCGCCACGGTGTGGCGCTGCCTCCCGGGCGCGTGCCCGCTAACTCCGCGGCGGAGCGTGCCGATGAACGTGCTCGTGCTGCCCGTGCGCAGGAACTCTTCGGAGTATCCGGCGTCTCTGGAACTGTGAATGTGGCGGCGGGGGAGAACCCTGAACTGAATACTGTTCAGGAACCCGGTTGGTTCGCCAGCCTGCCCACCCGTAAAGAACGCACCCTCGCCGCAGCCCGCATGCTCCTGTCCTATCCCGGTGTACTCATTGAGCACGAGCAGCTCACCCCCGCCCAACAAGCCCAAGCCAAAGACTGGGCACAAGAAGCAGACATGCTGCTCAAACTCGCCCGACGCGAAGTAGGAGTCACCCTCCCTGCAAAACCCGAAGCGTTCTCCGCCTCCACCCTGATCGAACTCAACGAAAACGCCGCCGCCATGCGCGCACAACTCATGCGCCCCGTACCGCGCAAACCCAGCCGTGCCGCGCGCACCGGTACGCTCTTTCACGAATGGGTTGAGGGGCACTACAACTCCGCGCCCATGCTCGACATTGACGAGGAACTCTACGAAGACGACGATAGCGACTTCAGCAGCACCATCGAGGAGCTACGCGAATCATTCCTCGCCAGCCAATGGGCACATCGCACCATGTGGGCGGCAGAATACCCCGTGGAAACCCACCTGGCGGGAACCTCAATCCGCGGCCGAATCGACGCGGTATTCCGTACCGAAACCGTAGACGAACAGGGTAACCCTCTCACGCTTTGGGAGCTTGTTGACTGGAAAACTGGTCGAGTGCCCAGCAAGAGCGCCATGCGCTCCAAGAGGATTCAGCTGGCTGTCTACAAGATTGCCTTTGCGCGCGTGATGGGAGTCGACCCCGACACGATCCGCACCGCATTCCACTATGTCGGGCCCAACACCACCATTTGGGACAGCGATATCCAGGGTGGAATACCCAGTGCTAGTGAGCTGGAGCGACTCATTACCAAACACAAATGGTCCGAGTCGAACACCGAAGAGTAAATCCATAACTGCTAAGACATTCCATATGGGCTAATACCCAATCCGGCAAGGCTACGGCACGCTATCCGGCAAGGCTGCGGCCGGCTATCCGGCAAGGTTGCGGCCACCAATCCGGCAAGGCTGTGGCTACAACACCCGCATGGGATGATGCTCTGACGAACCGATAGGGCTGGAAGGTAAGCAAACCCGGGAACGTAACTGCCTGGGCTCGTCCCATGCGCAATGTAAACCACGTAGACGCACCGTTTTATCTAGTCTGTGATACGAGACGCTGCGAAGGTCATACCACCAAGAAAAGCCTGCGCCTTATCGTACTCAGGAAAACGCTTTTCCAATGCGCGGAAACGCTGATTATGGTTCATCTCAATAAAATGGCACAGCTCGTGGTGCAACACAGAATCAACCACATATTCGGGCGCGCCCTGCAATTGATCACTAATGCGGATTCGCCCAACGGCAGGAGTCGCAGAACCCCAACGGGTGCGCTGATTCGACACCCACCGGATAGAGACAGGGCGCTCCTCCTCAGATAATTCCAACAACTCGGGAAGGTAAGTATTCATCAGGAATTCGGCACGCTGAACCAGGTACTCGTCGGATGCGAAGCGCTCGCGAGCTGCGGTTCGTTGCGTCCGCTGACGCTCAAGCCGAGGCAGCAGGGACGCTAAAGCATCGTTAATTTCTGCTTGGCTTGCGCGCGCGGGGACGAGCAGACGCACAGAACCGTCAGAATTATTTTGTGCGGTAATGGTGCGGGTTCGTCGGGTAGAACGCACTATTTCAATAGCTGGATGTTGATCAGTTGCGGGAATTATTTCAGTAATTTTTGCTGCTCGTCGAGTGGCCGTAATTTGCTCCTTAAATTCTTTATTGGGATTTATAGTGTCGCCGATGAGAACACTTTGTGCATTTCTGTTCACGCTCAGCTGCAGCCTTGCCGGATTGCTGATCGTGGCGGCACCGCAACCCATTCTCAGAAATGCAACCCGTGCATCCTAATACTCGGGAGAGGGTATTAGTTCCGAGTCTTACCTTCGGGGTGAATATCATCGAGGAATCGCGATCGTTTGCGGTGTCCTCGTCCGCCGTGCGTGCGCGATAGCGACCAGCTGAACGTCAGGTACTTACGCGCGCGCGTGATTCCGACGTAGAGCAGTCGGCGTTCTTCGTCGATTTCGTCGCTGGTTTTGGCGAAGGTGATGGGTAGCAGTCCTTCGTTGAGTCCGCAGAGGAACACGGCGTCCCATTCGAGGCCTTTGGCGGCATGGATGGAGGCGAGCGTTACGCCTTCCATAATGGGTGCGTCTTGATTGTTTTGGCGGTGTGCCAGGGTTGCGACGAGTTCGTAGAGGGTGAGGTTCGCGGGGATAGGCATGCCGTCGCGTCGTGCTGCTTGCTGTTCTTCTGCGCGGTCGGCAATTAACGAGTCGGTCATGGTGACCAGTGCTGCGAGGGATTCCCAGCGTGCTCGGACTGCGCCGTTGTTTTCGGGCGCAGTGTGGCTATAACCCAAGGGCTTGAGCGTGTCTCGTACTACTTCTGCAACATTTTCGGTGCCGTCTGAACCTGCAATAGTGCCTTTAAGAGCCTGAATTGCTTGTTTTACTTCACCGCGTTCAAAGAATTGTTCTGCACCGCGCATCTGGTAGGGAATATTGGCGCGCGAGAGCGCACTTTCAATAGCGGCAGATTGTGAATTAGTGCGATAGAGGACAGCAATTTCACTGGGTGCTACGCCGTCTTTAGATACTAAATCGGCAATATCTTCGGCAATTCCCTGTGCTTCTTGATCGTCGTCGGCATAGGAGAAAAACTCGGCAGATACGCCGGGGCCTCGTTGTGAGCGCAGCTCTAGGGGAGGCGCCCAACTATAGCGGGTGGAGTCGGGGCGCGGCTTGCGTGCAGCCAGTAGCTGATTGGCTAGTTCCACAACTTCGGTGTGGGAGCGGTAATCGCGAATGAGCCGCACGGTGACAGAACCGGGGTATTTTTTAGGGAATGCGAGCAGATGTCGGCTGGTCGCGCCGGTAAATGAATAAATAGTCTGTGACGCGTCTCCCACGACACATATATCCTTGCGTCCTCCCAGCCACGCGTCGAGCAGTCGCTGCTGCAGGGGAGAAACGTCTTGATATTCATCCACCAGGAAATGACGGTATTGGTTGCGAATTGTTGCAGCAAGCTCGGGATTATCTTCAATAATTCCAATGGTGAGCAGCAGAATATCTTCAAAGTCGATCATATTTTTTTCGTCTTTGAGCTGTTCGTACATGGAATAAAGTTGCACCATAGTGTGCGGGGTAACGGCGCTGGGTAGCATATGCACAGGCATATTTTCCATGAGCATTTCGGGCGTTAGCATGCTAACTTTTGCCCATTCAATGACGGCGGCAATATCACGCAGAATTGCGCGGTCGGTGGGCAGCTGCAGGCGTCGCGCGGACTCGGTGATCAACGGCGATTTGTGCTTAATAATGTCGGGAAATGACCCGCCGACAGCTTGCGGCCAGAAGAAGCGTAGCTGGCGTAGCGCGGCGGAGTGGAAGGTGCGTGCTTGTACGCCGACGGCTCCTAGGGCGCGCAGGCGGACTTTCATTTCTTCTGCGGCGCGCGTGGTGAAGGTGAGCGCCATGACTCGGTTGGGCACGTAGCGGCCGATGGCGATTCCATAGGCGATGCGGTGCGTAATGGCACGGGTTTTGCCGGTTCCGGCGCCCGCGAGTACGCGCATGGGCTGGTCGAGTTCGGTGGCTACGCGGCGCTGTTCTGCGTCGAGGCCTTCGAGGATCGATTCGGGGCTGGGTGGCTGTACGGGGGTCGCCTGCCCGATGGGCGCCGGAGCGTATCCCTGCGCGTAAGAGCCGCGTTGTGTATTCCCACTGCGCTGTGCATTTCCTCCGCCGTGCGCGGGTGCGGTGCGGTAGCCTCCAGCGGGATTGCCGGGTGCGGGGTGCTGGCTCATAGTTCTCCTTGGCTGGGGCTCACGGTGCGGGTGGAAAATGACAGGCAACGCGACCAATACGCAACCGGCCGAACACACGCCTTCAACCTGCACACAATATAGACAGGGACTCTTATACTTTACCCTCTCGCCCGACCGGGCTGCCGGGCGCGCCGTTATCTTCGCTGTCAGGGGTAAAGTTTCGTTATAAACTACCGGGTGAGTGCAATCTTAGGTAATCTTAGGATGTGACTTTACATCCGCTTCATCTTGCTGCAATTGTTTCGGCGGGCATTCCGGGAATTTACCCGGTGGGTGCCCAAGAGCTCCCTGACGCCGTGCGCGGTTATGATGCTGCCGTGATACAAGACTCAGCGGAGCGTCGCTGGCGCGTACTGGCACCCCAAGACGCCGAAACCAGCATCCGCCTCGAAGCAGAACACCTGATTCTGCAATCCTTTACCCCCGCCCTGCGCGCCCGCCTGCCCTTCGCCGTGCCCACCGTCGCCGGCACCGTGCCCTACGACGGCCGCAGCGTATTCATCTACACCTACGTGCCCGGCAAAAGCTACAGCATCAACAACCTCGCCGCGCTCAATGCCCAGGTGGCGCGCGCTGCAGGAGCCCACCGCGACCTCGCCCAAGAAATTGGCACCGACATCGCGACCCTGCACGTAACACCCGAAGACATTATTTATGAGGCGGACCTGCCCTCCTATAGCGCCGAGGAGCTGCGCGTGCGCAAGGCATCCGAGCTGGAGCGCGCCGCCGCCAGCGGACATATTCCCGCCGATTTGCTGCACTATTGGCGTATGCTGCTCTCGCCCGAGCACCCCATGTGGCAATTCCGCCCGCGCGTGGTGCACGGCTCGCTGGATTCTGAGAAGCTGGTGCTGAATCGCGGTAAAGTTGTTGAAGTTACTGGGTGGTCCGAATTACATGTAGGCGATCCGGCGATTGATTTCGCATGGCTATACTCCTGCGAAGATACCGATTTTGCTGACCGAATTATTGAAATTTACCGTCAGCAAATGCCTCAGCTGCCCGATGCATATTTGGCGGCTCGCGCTGAATTCTACGCCGATTTTGCCACCGCACGATGGCTACTCAACGGCATGAATTCCGGCAATGATGAAATGGTTCAAACTGCGCTATCGATCATGCTGGATATTCAAGACGATCTGCGCGCTACCGGCCGTATCTCCTAAACGATTTTCATATGACTAGCGTGTGATAGATATAGGCTGTGCTATACACCCGCATGGGATGATGCTCTTTAGGTCCGGTAGGAAGCCTAACGCAAGTGAAGTCTGGAACGTAACTATATTGGCATCGTCCCATGCGCTTTATTCGATTTTTAAGGCTAGGTCGCGTTCCGAAGAAAAGGCGTTCGCGCACGACCTGTGCCTTCGCGCTGGGGCGCGAATGCCCAGCTAATAGCGCTCAACCTTTTCCTCTTCCCGCTCCGCTTTCGCAGATGGCTGGGGCTCGTCCTATGCGCTATGTAATAGAGTCAGATATTCGGAGTCTCCATAATTTATCTCCGCGTCGCGAATAGTATTTTTCGTCGCGAGGGAAGACACCCCTCGCGACGAAAAATACTATTCGCGACGTGAAGGGGAATCTAAACACCCACATGGGATCAGCCTCTGACGAACCGGTAGGAGTGCCAACGCAAGTGGATTCAGAAGGGTTCCTCTCTGGGGCTCGTCCCATGTGCTGTATCCGACCCAGTCCTTAGACATCTTATTTCTACTCAGACACGTTATAACCTGTTTCAGTACCCCACCCCCAGCGCCTACAATAAAGACATGACCGTGAAAGTATTAATGACACGCACGCGTGCTAAGGCCGCTGAGTTCATTGAGGAATTGCAGCAGCGCATGCCCGGTATGCATATTGATTGCGCGCCTATTTTTGAGCCCGAATACCTGCCCTTTAGCCTGCCGAATGACCTGGCGGAGTACGCCTATATTACGGTCACCAGTGCTAACACAGTGCATGCTCTCACGAACTCCCAAGTGAACCGGATACGCGCTGCGGGCGCACCCATTGCCTGCGTTGGAGGCGCCACCGCTAAAGCGCTCACCAAGCGCGACCTGACGGTTGTTTTTACGCCCAGCCGTGCGGATGCTTCCACCATGCTGGCTGAGCTTCCCGACAGCCCCGCGGGCAGTACCGATAAGGTACTGGTACTGGAGGGAGCCACAGCACGCCCGACTCTGCGCGAGGGGCTCGCTGCTAAAGGCTATACGGTCACGGTTGAGAAGACCTACAGCATGCGCCCGGTACCTGCCGAGCACCTGCATGCGGGGGAGTGCTCCCTGGAGTACGCTCAGCAGCACTTGCAGAGTTATGACTGTGTGGTGGCTACGGCTCCTTCGCTGCTGACGGCGCTCGCACTGAGCCCGGAGTACCTGCACGCTCAGCAACATCCCCACGATATACCGCCGCTAGAAGCTATTGCATCGGGGTTAGCAATCCAAGACCCCCAGGCTTATGTGAATGGCACTTTCCCGCAGAATCTGGTGGCTATTGGTCGTAGTACGGCAGCGCGCGCGGAACTTATGGAGCTGACTCATAGTGTATCGGCAACCCCCAGCGCGAGCGATTTAGCGGCGGCAGTACTCGCCCTGCTAGACCCCAAACAGTCAAGAGAATAACAGCGAGGTGAATGGCGTGCAGGCTGTTCTCTGACAGAGCCAATGCTAGGGGAAGGCATAGCTCAGCAGCGCATGATCTAGCGACCGCAGTACTCGCCCTGCTAAAACCCAAACACTCAAGGGAGTAAGATTCCTTGAGCCGTAGTAGCGTGCTCCTATCGCCTAGCATCTTCTACCTATACCCCAAAGAACAGTAAGTACACGAGCGTAGATATATGGCGCGCCTACAGGAGTACCTCGCAGATTCACCGGGCGTAGGGTAAGGGTAGATTTCCCCAAATATCCTACCGTGTCGCCGCCCTGTCTATCTGACATACCGGCCAGCAATGTTTTATAGTGGAAGGTGGAGTGTCTCCGGCGCTCTGCCCTGCGTGATCACCTGCGGGGCTGGCTCTCTATGTTAGAGGTTGGCTTATGGAACTGGTCCGTCGTCCGCGCCGTTTGCGTTCGAGCGCTGCTATGCGTGAGTTGGTTGCTGAGAGTGCGTTGCGCCCTTCGCAGCTGATTCAGGTGTTTTTTGTGCGTGATGGTATTGATTCTCCTCAGCCGATTGCGTCGATGCCTGGGCAGGTGCAGCATACTGTTGAGTCGCTGTTGCCGGCGGTTGAGCGTGCGATTGCTGCGGGTGTGCGTGCGATTGACTTGTTTGGTGTGCCGCTGGATGACGATAAGGACGAAACTGGTTCTATCGCCTGGGATCCGGATGGTATTTTGAATCGTGCGATTGCTGCGGTGCGTGATCGTTTTGGTGACGACGTTGTGGTGATTGCTGATACGTGCCTGGATGAGTTTACGACTCATGGCCATTGTGGCCCGCTGGTTGATGATGGCCGCGGTAACCTGGTGGTTGATAATGATGCGTCGGTGGAGGCGTATTGTCGTATGGCTGTGTCTCAGGCTCGTGCGGGTGCTCATGTGGTCTCGCCTTCGGGTATGATGGACGGCCAGATTGCTGCGATGCGTGAGGCGCTGGATCGTGCTGGTTTTGAGGATGTGTCGATTCTGGCGTATTCGGCGAAGTACGCTTCGGCGTTTTTCGGTCCGTTCCGTGATGCTGTGGGTTCGACGTTTAAGGGTGACCGTATGACCTATCAGCAGGATCCTGCGAATGTTCGTGAGTCTGTGCTTGAGGTGCAGCTGGATATTGAGCAGGGTGCGGATATGGTGATGGTTAAGCCTGCCGGTTCGTATCTGGATGTGGTTCGCCGCGTGGCGGATATGTCTACTGTTCCGGTTGCTGCCTATCAGGTCTCTGGCGAGTACGCGATGATTGAGGCAGCCGCCGCGAACGGCTGGCTGGACCGCAAGCGCGTGGTTATGGAGTCCCTGCAGTCCATTCACCGCGCCGGCGCTGACATGATCCTCACCTACTACGCTACTGAAGTAGCGGAGTGGCTTAATAACTAATACTAGAAAGGAAATACATAATGGTTTCTACCCCCCCCCGTAGATACTGAGGAAACCCAGGATTACGAAGAAGAATATCGTAATTCACATCTTACTGATGAGGAGCGTGAAGATTTAGAAGATTCTTCTGAAGCCTCACCTCGTGTAACCTATAAAGGGCAAGATTTTGATATTGAAGGTCTTGTTCGACGTATGGGACGTAAGCAAATCTTAATTCCTCGATTTGGTGATTTAGAAGATAAAGATTTGATTGAGACTGCTAGTTTTCAGCGGGGATTTGTATGGAAAAAGCAGCAGATGGATCGATTTATTGAATCGATCTTAATGGGTTATCCTATCCCTAGTATATTTCTGGTAGAACAAAGTGATAATAAAAAGCTTGTTCTTGATGGCCAGCAGCGCCTTACTACTCTGTATCGTTTTATGAATGCAGAAGATGAATATAAGGCAAAAGATCTTCAGTATGTATCTGATGAATATAAAGGATACTCTTTCAAGACCTTGCCCGAGGACTTAAAGAATAAGTTTATTGATACGTATCTTTCTGCCGTTATTGTTAAATCGTCTCCTAATCCGGATGACATGAGTGCAATTTATCAAATTTTCGAACGCCTTAATTCTGGGGGTTCTCAGCTTACACCTCATGAGATTCGCGTCGCACTGTATGGCGGTGAAATCGTGCATGAAATTACCCAGCTTAATCATGACGGAAACTGGCGAAAAATTTACAATAAAATTGGCGATGATAAACTGGATCCTCGTGTTCGCGATCATGAGCTTGTAACCCGTATTTTAGCTATTTATCTTCACGGTGCAGAATATAAGAAGCCGATGAAGTCTTTCTTGAATCGTTTCTTGGAAGAAAATAAAGACGGTGTTACTGATGGCGCTGCAGAGGCTATTCAGCTTTTTAAGAAAGCAAGTGCGCTGCTGGCAGAGATTGACGAGGACAAGAATCGAGTGCTACGTCTGTCAACCACCTCAACTGTTGCAGTTGCATGGACTGACGCTCTTTACTATGGACTCATGAAAAAGCTCTCTACTGAAGGGGCTGTAACCCTTCAGGCTTTGAAGGGTATTATTGAAGATTTGCGTGGCTCTGTTGATGTTAAGGGCACTGAGCTTCATAATGCGTTTACTCGTGCAGGTAGCGATGATAAGCAGCTTAAATTACGTCTTGCTACTGTAGCAAAGGCATTTGGGGTGTTGTAAGATGACTAGCTTTTCGGTGAGGCAAGGTATTTATGATAGTGCAGATGACCTGCGGAATTTAAGAGAAGTAGCGCAACATATAGAAATCATTCGAGAATCATTAAATTCATTTTATGGGGTTCTTCAGGCATTGCGTCATGACGAAGATCTTGAACGTCTAGATGATATTGTCAATTCGCTTGATAATTTGGAAGATGCGATATCTAAATTTCTTCTTCTTCGTTCTGCTGGGCATGTAGAATATGTTGTAAAGAATATGGTGAAGGACGCAGTTAAGCATTATGTGTTGAGAGACAGCTCGCAAGAATCTGAGTACTTTACTAAGCTTCTTAATTCTGCTCTTGCGGATAATCAGGTGGTAAATCCTTCTTGGGGTAATATTGTGAAACATATTTCACAATATGATAAAGACTGGAAAGAAGCGATTGATGACCGTATAGATGAGGATGCTAAAGAAAATCTTAATAGAATAACAAAGATTCGTAATAGCGTTGCTCATGGAGGGAGTCAGAATGTCTCTCGAGTGAAAGCTATTGAAGATAGTGAATTTGCTGAAGAATTTGCTAATATTGTAGTGGATGTTATATCTCCGAAAGGCTAGTCAGAAGGAAATCTAATTGTCTCTGAGCGTAAATATATAGAATGTGAACTAGAACCTGCAGGCTGTGAAGTATAATAAATCCCTGCAGCTGTAGGCAGATTAGAAATGTTTGCCCACCAGGTGTAGGGTTTACATCGTTTAGGATGGTTCTCCGGGGCTCTTGTATTTGCTTTGTACCTGAACTAGAGAGCGCCGCCCTAAACGGCTACATATAGCAATCCGGCCACATCTGAAGTAGATGCGACCGGATTGCGGTCGTAGAACACTTATCCCATGTGAGGACAGCGTAAAGCGAATAAAGCGCATGGGACAAGCCCCTGGGAGTAGCGTTCCCGGGGGCTCTTACGTTTGTTTCTTACCTGAGCTAAAGAGGCTCATCCCATGCGGGTGATATATGACCTTCTGAACCTTTAATAAAGCAATCCGGCGTAAGCTGGGGATTGCTATCAGGCCTCGCAAGCTTCGGCCGGATAGCAATCCGCAGCATAGCCGGATTGCAGTCTAATAACTACTGCTCTTCGCTAGGAGTATCCTGATCCTCACGAGAAGCACGGTATTCCTGCAGGCGTTCATTGAGCTGTTCGCGGGTGAGCTCCAGGCGTTCGGCGGCCGCCTCGCGCGCTTCCACCAGCTGCTCGCGAGTCTGCTCGAACTGCTCAGCCAGCTGTTCGCGAGCCTCAGTTAGCTGCTCGCGAGTCTGCTCGAACTGCTCAGCCAGCTGCTCACGAGCCTGACCGAGCCTCTCTGAAGCCTGCTCCACAGCCTCCTTCAGGCGCTCACCCGTCGGGGTTGCAGTAACCTTACCGTACATATCATCCACATACGCCTGGAAATCAGCCAGCACCTTAGCGCGCTTCACCTTCTGAGAAGGGGTCAGGTAGCCGTCTTCCTCCGTCAGATCCTTAGACATAATACGGAACTCACGAATGGCCTCCGCGCGGGAAACCAGCTGGTTCGCCTCATCCACAATGCGCTGAATAGCCTCACGCACCGTCGGGTGCACCGCAGCCTCCGGCATAGCCAGCGATCGCGGCAAACCCAGGTGCTCCAATTGATCCGGCAGGGTATCCGGATCAAGAGTCACCAGAGCCGAAATAAACGGCTTCTCATCGCCCACCAGCATCGCCTGAGAAACCAGGGGAGAGGTGCGCAGATGATTCTCAGCAATCGCCGGGATCACGTTCTTACCGCCGGCAGTCACAATAATTTCCTTCTTGCGACCCACAATCTTCAGCAGACCCTGCTCATCAAAACGTGCCAAATCGCCGGTGCGGAACCAGCCGTCCTCGGTGAACGCCACAGCGTCCTCTTCTGGGTTCTTATAGTAGCCGCGAATCACGCCAACACCGCGAACCTCCAGCTCGCCATCTTCAGCAATACGACCCTCAGCACCCGGCAGCAGCGGGCCAATAGAACCAATCTGAAAACCGCGAATACGACCGGCAGCAATGGGTGCGCAGGTCTCGGTCAGGCCGTAACCCTCCACCACTTCAATACCCACTGCGTGGAAGAAATGATTCAGGCGTACACCCAGCGGGCCACCACCAGAGACCGCATACTTCAGCTTGCCACCCATAGCAGCGCGCAGCTTAGAGTACACCAGCGCATCATAGAACTTATACTGAGCCGCCAGCTTAAACGGCACGCGACCGGCAACCTTCGCCTGGCTCCAGCGCACCGCAATATCCACACTGCGCTCAAAAATACGCTGATTAGCGGTGCCGCCCTTAGCGGCCTTCGCCATGGCGCCCTCGTATACTTTCTCAAAAACGCGAGGAACCACCAGCAGGAAGGTTGGCTTAAAACTATCCAAATCCGATGCCAGGTTCTTAATATTGGGCGAGTGACCAACCACCACGCCCGCATCCAGCGCCAGCACCTCAATCAAACGCGCCAGCACATGCGCCAGGGGCAAGAACAAAATCAGAGAGTTCGAAGGGTTCGCGATCTCCGGCTCCACCATCTTGGTGTTCACGCTCAGGTTCAAGAAATTACCATGGGTGAGCGGGCAACCCTTGGGGCGGCCGGTCGTGCCGGAAGTGTACACAATGGTCGCCAAATCCTCGCCGGAGGCAAAGGCGCGGGAAGCCTCCACCTGCTCGTCGGTCACGCCCTCGGCAACACCCAGAGCAATCAGGGAGTCCAAGGCGCCATGATCAATCACCCAGGTGTGCTCCAGCTCAAAAGAGGCGAACTCGTGCGCTGTCTCAACGATGGCGGCAAGCTTATCGTTCTCCACGAAAATCGCCTTGACCTCGGCATGCTCCAGGGGGTACGCCACCTGAGCCGCGGCATTGGTCTCATAAATCGGAATGGACACGGCACCCGCATACCAGAGAGCAAAATCCAGCACGGTCCACTCAAAACGAGTACGGCACATAATCGCCACGCGATCGCCCGGCTCAATACCGCTCGCGATCAGGCCCTTGGCAACAGCCACCACCATGGAGCGGAAGGACTGGGCGCGCACAGGCTGCCAGTTACCGGGGGACTTCTGCCAACGGTAAATCACGGGGTTGGAAGAATCGGCGCAGCGGCGCTCAAGAATGCTGGTCAGGTTCAACGCCGGGTCGCACATAACCTCTGCGGGAACAGAATGAATCATCATTGACGTGCCTCTCTACTGCACTGTGCGCGTATCGCGCACCAAACCGTTAATGAACGAGCCGGTTTCCGCCAGCACGAATGCCGCGTCCCGATCCAGGGTTGCCACATGGTAACTATTGGGCAACCACCTAAATTCTACCGGAGATGAACAATGTTCCAGAAAAAACTCGTGGGATGAGTCCGAGACCACATGATCATTGCGGGAGCGCAAATACAGCACCGGCGCCTCCACACGGTGCACCAGTGAACGCGTCTCCTTACCCAACAGATGCAGCTGATAAATCGCCGCGGTGGGCGTGCGGCCATAACTACCCTCATCCACACCAGGAATGGAAATATCACTACCAATAGACGCCAAAGAAGGCAACAGGGGAGCAAGCCAGCGTGCGGCGCCCATCATGGGGTTCACATCCACCAGGAAGGGGTTAATCAGCACCAGTCCCTCAACTTTAAAACGCGCCGCAATATTAATCGCCAGCGCACCGCCCATAGACATACCCACCAGCACCACCTTAAAACCCAGCTTAGTCAGGCGACGATAGGACAGTTCCACAGAACCCAGCCACTCGCGATAGGTGGAGTCAGCCAGAGCAGCGGTATCGGTGCCGTGCCCGGTCAGCAGCGGCATTTCCACCGGGTAGCGGTTCTCACACAGATAATCGGCAATGGGGTACATGGAGTGCGGGGAGCCGGTAAAACCGTGAATAATAATGACCGCCGTATCATTATCGGCAGTGGCGCGCCCACCGGCGTAGTGAATCGGCTCGTGACGATACCCCTCGGGTGCATAAGCAATAGTGCGGGAGTTCAGCGGCACGCTCGCCAGGGCCTTGAGAGCGGTCATCAGTGGCAGGGAGGAGGCGCGCTCCGCCTGGCTCTGCATATGCTGCACGCCCTGGCTAACGCTCTGCTGAATCTTTACCTGCGCCTGCGCGGTCTTTTCCCGGGTAGCGGTGTTCAGCTGCGCCAGGCGTTCCTGGGCGAATTGCACGCGCGCATCGTGACCGTAGCGTTTGGGCTTATCCTGCTGTTCCTGCGCTGTGGATTGGGCAGCTTGGGTGTCCAATCGGCGTTGGGCTACCTGTTTGAGGTCGTCAATAAATTTCATGGCTCTCTCCTGCTGTGTCTAGGCTATCTTACCCTCTGACGTCGCGAATAGTATTTTTCCTCGCGAGGGGTGTCTTCCCTCGCGAGGAAAAATACTATTCGCGCGGCGGGGGAGGGGTGCAGTACAGTAGAATCAAAGACAAGAATCCGCTCCGCTCAACACACAGAGAAGACTATGTACGAATTTCTGAAAGCCGTTGGTACCCCGCTGTCCAATATGCTCTACAACCATGAGGTCACCGGCCTGGAAAACCTGCCCGAAGGCCCGGCAATCCTCGCCAGTAACCACCTGGCGTTTGTAGACTCCATTTTTATTCCCCAGGCTGTGGGCCCCAAGGTGCATTTTTTGGCAAAGAGCGACTACTTCACCACCCCGGGTTTGAAGGGTGCCGCTATGCGCCAGTTCTTCACCCGCACCGGCCAGCTGCCCATGGATCGATCCGGCGGTTCTAAGAGCGCCGAGTCTCTGCAGGCTGGTCTGGATATTCTGGAGCAGGGCGGCTACCTGGGCATTTATCCCGAGGGCACCCGCAGCCCCGACGGTCGCTTCTACCGCCCCAAGACCGGTGTTGCGCGCCTTGCCATGCTCTCGGGTGCGCCCGTGATTCCGGTTGGTCAGATCGGTACCGATTTGGTGCAGCGCGCTGGCTCCAACCGCCCGCACGCGCGCTACGCGGGTCAGAAGATTACCGTCAAAACCATTATTGGTAAGCCCCTGGACTTCTGGCACTACTCTTCTCGTGCCGAGGACTACTCGGTGCAGCGCGGTGTTGCCGACCGTATTGGTGAAGCGATTCGTGAGCTGACCGGCCAAGACTATGTCGATGTAGACGCAGCCAAGGTCAAGGCGCTGATGAAGAGCGAGGGCCTAACTGCACGCCAGGCAAGTGAGCAGCTGCTGGCTGAAAAGAGCTAGCCTGTAGCAGTGCAGCTGAGGCTGATGCGATATGCACACAAGGCGCCCGCGCCTGGTAATTCCTACCGAGCGCGGGCGCTTGCTTTACAGGTTTTTGCACCCTGTTCAGGGTTCGTTTTCTAGCGTGATGCCTGCACTTCGCTTAGAGCGAGGGGTAACTAACCATAAGCCTCGCACCTCGCCTATAATGGTGTGTGTAGCCCGCCGCACACAGACAAAACGCAGCAGGCACCAACCGGTACACCATAGGTAAGTGAGACACACATGAGCACCGAAACCACCGCAGCAACCAACGCCAAAGCCATCGACTACGGTCTGGATAACTGGCGTAAACTGCACATTGACCAGCAGCCGACCTGGGCCGAGCACCCTGACTATGCGCCCACCATCGCAGAGCTGAACGCCCTGCCCCCGCTGGTCTTTGCCGGCGAGGTAGATGCCATGCGCTCGCAGCTGGCTGAAGTTGCCGAAGGCAACGCGTTCCTGCTGCAGGGCGGCGACTGCGCCGAAACTTTCGAAGGTGCCACCGCTGATAAGATTTCCGGCCGCGTGAAGACCCTGCTGCAGATGGCTGCGGTGCTCACCTACGGTGCGTCCATGCCTGTGGTGAAGATGGGTCGTATGGCGGGCCAGTTCTCCAAGCCGCGTAGCTCCGATATGGAGACCCGCGGCGAGGTGACCCTGCCGTCTTTCCGCGGTGAGACTGTCAACGGCTACGATTTCACCCCCGAGGCGCGCGCCCACGACCCGAAGCGTATGCTGCGCGGTTACCACACCAGCGCCTCCACCCTGAACCTGATCCGCGCCTTCACTAAGGGCGGCTTCGCTGACCTGCGCAGCGTGCACGCCTGGAACCGCGGCTTCACCGACAACCCGAACCATGCACGCTACGAGCAGACCGCACGTGAAATCGGTCGAGCACTGAAGTTCATGGAGGCCTGCGGTGTTGATTTCTCGGCGCTGAAGACCACCGATTTGTACACCGGTCATGAGGCGCTGGTGCTCGACTACGAGCGCGCCCTGACCCGTATCGACTCGCGCACCGACCTGCCCTACGACACCTCCGCACACTTCCTGTGGATTGGTGAGCGTACCCGCGGTCTGGAGGATGCGCACGTGGACTTCCTCTCCAAGGTGCGCAACCCGATCGGCGTGAAGCTGGGCCCGACCACCACCGCCGAGGACGCTATCGCCCTGATTAACAAGCTTGACCCGAACCGCGAGCCGGGCCGCCTGACCTTCATTACCCGTATGGGCGCCGGCATGATTCGCGAGAAGCTGCCCGCAATCGTCGAGGGCGTGCAGCGCGAGGGCGCGAAGGTCGTGTGGGTGACCGATCCCATGCACGGCAATACCATTTCCGTGCCCAGCGGCTACAAGACCCGCCGCTTTAACGATGTCATGGACGAGGTGCGCGGCTTCTTTGAGGTGCACGAGGCACTCGGTTCCTTCCCCGGTGGTATCCACGTGGAGATGACCGGCGACGATGTGGCCGAATGCTTGGGCGGCTCCGACCCGGTGAATGAGGAAGAGTTCGCCGATCGTTACGAGTCGCTGTGCGATCCTCGCCTGAACCATGCGCAGTCCCTGGAGATTGCATTCCTGGTCTCTGAGTACCTGAAGGGCCGCCGCGGCACTAAGTAAACCGACATACCAATGACCCCGATACATCATGTATCGGGGTCATTTTCTTATGCTCTGTGAGCCTGGATAGTAGAGCCTTATAGCTAGAGCCCTGTATTAGAGTCCTGTACTAGAGTCCCAGCGTCTTAGAAATACCCTGCCAAAACGCCGATTGCAGCAGGGAAGTCGCCAGCAACCAGCCCAAGAAACTCGCCAGCAGCATCAAGAAAATCAGACCCAGCACACCAATACCGGCGGTTGCCGCATCCAGGGGAGTGCCCAGAGTTTCCTCCGGCACACGCGGATTGCGCGGACGCACCGGCGCCGGCTCAGCGGGCGCAGGCCCAGAAGTGGCACGCGGGCGCGCATAGGCATTCGGGGACGCCGCACCGTGAATCATCGAGCCTGAGGGGGAGGTATAAGAACTCGAAGACGGGGGAGCATCCATAACATTGGCGGTCGTGCCGGTCACGCCCGCCACACCGGGAGTGCCGGAACCCTGAGTGTAATCAAAAGCCACACCGGCACTAATAGCCTGAGTAGCGCCGGGCATCACCTGCTCCAGAATCTCCGGGGCATCCTCAGGTTCCAGGGTCGGAGGCAGCACCGATTGCGCGCGAGTCGCCGGGCCAAAGCCCACGGGAGCATCGGTTGCCTGCAGAGACTCGGCAGAGGAGAAGTACTGACCCGAGGGCAGCACACCGGAAATCAAAAGGTCATTGGGGGCGTTAATCGCGCTAATGGGTGCGCTGGCAATCAGCTTATCCCTACCGCTATTGGCGGTCAGCTTATCAATCTCATCGTGCAGGCTCAGCAGAGGAGGCGGCACCGGGCCATTACGCCAGGCACGATCGGCAGGGCTCAGACGCTGATTCAGCTCGGTCAGAGCCGCGAAAAGCTCAGCGGCGTCCTCGGGACGGTGTGCCGGGTTGCGGTTAGTGCACCAGGCAATAATGCCCGCAATATCGCGGTCAATACCGGGAGCCACCGAAGCAATGGCGGGCATATCCACATTCGCATTGTGGAAGAGAACCTCCTGGTCGCTCGCCAAACCCACAAAGGGCAGACGACCAGCCAGCATACGGTACATCATCACACCGATCGCGAAAATATCCGCCTGTGCACCCACATGAGCCTGCGGGTCCAGCACCTCGGGCGCAGTGTAGGCGGGGGTACCCATGGGAGCGCCCGCCTCAATCTGATCATCGCGGCGAGTCAGACCGAAATCGGCAAGTTTGACCGTGCCATCATCGCCAATCAAAATATTGCCCGGCTTAATATCGCGGTGCACAAAACGATGAGCGTGTACCTCGGACAGGCCCTCAACCACCGGCAGCATGAGCTCCAGGGTCTCGCCCAGGGACAGGCAGGAACGCACACTGAGCAACTGGGAGAGGGTGCAGCCGTGCACATACTCCAGCACCATGTACATGACCTGGTTATTGTCAATATATTCGGTGCCGGAAGAGAGCACCGCAATGGTGTGGTCGCTGCGCACGCGGCGCAGGGAAGCTTCTTCTCGGTGGAATTTCTGGCGGTTGGTCGCCGACAGAGCCAGGCGCGGTGAGAGTACCTTGACCGCTGCGGAGGCATTGGAAAAGAGGTCGGTGGCGTAGTAGACCTCGCTCATGCCGCCACGACCAATCATCTGGTGCACCTGGTAGCGCCCCTCAAGGGTGGCGCCGGTCAGCCATTTTTGGTGGGTTTTGGGTAAAGAATCAGCTTCAGACATCACTCATGATTTTACGGGCTTTTTGAGGAGGCTGCGCCTGCTTTGGGCATTGATGGCGCTCTTCTCAGCAGATTCATAGCTTAGGGCGTAGGGGAGGTACTGCCGTGCTGACATTGGTGGGGCGACTGCCAGGGGTGGCTGGGGCGCGGCGGGGACGCGCCGGGGCGGTAGAGCCGGCGAGAAAAGAGGGGAGCGCCTCAATATAAAAGCGCGCAATAACTGGCAAAGAGAGGGCATATCTGGCAATCTTAAAGGGTGACTACTGAAAATATTGCAGAAACCTTCGCTCTGGTTGGCGAATGGGTAACCATTCCCGACATTGCCGAAGCGCTGGACCTGAAGGTAACCCGCGTCCACAACCTGATTTCCGATGGCTCCCTGATCGCCCTGCGCGACCCTGCCGATAACGATATCCGCAAGGTGCCCGCCCTATTCCTGAACGGCCACAAGATCCTTGAATCTCTCAAGGGTACCCTGGTGGTTCTCAAGGACTCCGGCTTTAGCGATCAGGAGGCGATCATCTGGCTGTACACCGAGGATCCCTCCCTGCCGGGGCGCCCCATTGACGCTCTGATTGACGGTCGTAAGACCGAGATTCGCCGCCGCGCACAGGCTCTCGCCTGGTAATACAGGCGCAGGCGCTCGCTCGATAATACGGCGTAGCACTAAGCCCCGACCCTTTGATGGGTCGGGGCTTAGTGCTTTATGGCATTGAATGCGCGGCGTTTAGTGCTTGCGGTGCAGTGCGCGGGATGCCACCTTGTGCAGAGCCATACGGTATTCGCTGGGAATCTCCAGGTAGCGCAGCGCCGAATCGACCTCCATGGACTTGAGCATAATCATATGCTCCAGTTCCTTGAGGGCACCGCTAGACTTCATGAGTTCGCGGATCTCTTCCACGCGCTCATCGCTCAGGTCGGCATCTCCCAGAGCGGATTCGAGTAGGGCGCGGCCTGCCTCATCGGTGCGCTGCAGGGTGAGCGCCACCAGTACGGTACGCTTGCCTTCGCGCAGATCGTCACCGGCGGGCTTGCCGGTGGTTTCGGGCTGGCCGAAGACGCCCAGCTCATCATCGCGCATCTGGAAACCCTCGCCCAGGGGCAGACCGAAGGCGCGGTAGGAGTCCAGCAGGGAGTGTTCGCGATGGCCGCGCTCGCCCAGAGCCAGGGCGCCGCCGAGAGTCAGGGGGTGCTCGCAGGAGTAGCGAGCAGACTTGAATCGAATCACGTTTTTAGCGCGTGCCAGGGCGGTATCGGCATCCTCGATGCCGATAACCTCGGAGTAGACATCCAGGTACTGACCGGCAAGAACCTCGGTACGCATCACGTCAAAAATACGGCGTGCCTCGGTGCCGTAGAGGGCACCCTGACCGATCGAAGAGAACATCTGCTCGCACCACGCCAGGGTCAGATCGCCCGCCAAAATACCGCCGGTCAGACCGTAATTGAAGGTGTCACCCTGCCACTTCTTGGACTCGTGGGTGTTTTCAAAACGCTTGTGCACGCTCGGGTTGCCGCGGCGCGTATCGGAACGGTCAATAATATCGTCGTGAATGAGCGCAGAGGACTGGAAGAGTTCCAGAGCCACACCGGCGCGAATAATTTCCAGGGGCTTCTCTTCGCTGAGAATGGAGGCACCACCGGCACCGCGCCAACCCCAATATGCCAGCAGTGCGCGCAGGCGCTTGCCGCCGGTGGATAGCTCGGCAATGGCATCCAGCAGGGGCAGGGAGTCGGGGGAAATACCGGTGAGAACTTTACGCTGATAGTCCAGGAAGGAAGCCAGCTCTTCTTCCAGAGCGGCAATATATGCCTGCTCTTCGCGCTGGGTAGGGGTGAGGTTTTCGGTCATGGTGTTACCTGCGGTTGGGGAATGTGTCTGCCCTCTATTTTAGGGTATTTGCTCGGCGAAAAACAGCGTGTTATAGAATGTATTTCTTAGTACATATGTTAGAATTTCTGTATAGAGGGATAGGATAACTGGTGACTCTCTAGGCTGCTTGCTGGAACACTCAATTGATGGACGGAGTGTTCTATAGGGCACAGATGAGGGTGTAAGAACTCAGCGTAGAAGCAGGATACGGATAAAGAAGGGTAAAGGAGGTGTCTATGGTAGCTCGAAACCCGCAGCCCGTGCGCGCTCAGGCGGTGGAACCCCGTGTGATTATGCACCTGGATATGGACGCCTTCTTTGTCAATGTTGAGCTACTTGCCAACCCCGCTTTGCGCGGCACACCTATTATTGTGGCGCCCCTGGGAGCTCGTTCGGTGGTCTGCTCGGCATCCTATGAAGCGCGCCAATACGGGGTGCGCAGCGCCATGCCGCTCTCTCGCGCATTGGCACTCTGCCCGCAGGCACATGTGCTGCCTCTGGAAGGGAATTACGGGCACTATTCGCGCTCCATTATGTCCATTCTGGGCGATGAAAGCCCGCTTGTAGAACAAATCAGCGTGGACGAAGCCTTTGTGGATCTCACCGGCGCCTATAAACACGGGCAGAACCCGGTGGATATTGCCCAGCGCGTGCGCGCTCGCATTAAAGATGAGCTGCAGCTACCGGCTTCGGCAGGATTGGCTCCCAATAAACTCTTGGCAAAAATGGCATCTACCGGCTCTAAACCCAATGGGCTCTGGGTGATTCCTCCCGCGCGGGTTCAGGAATTTTTGGATCCCCTGCCGGTGGGCAAACTCTGGGGCGTGGGCGCTAAAAGCCGCGAAAAACTCAATAATTACGGGGTTGAGCGCATCGCCCAGCTGCGCGAATGCGACCCTGCCTGGCTGATACAAACCTTTGGTGCGGCTCAGGGAGAGCATCTCTACGCCATGGCGCGCGGTCAGGATGACCGTCCGGTCATTACCGAGCGCGAAGAAAAGAGCATGGGTGCCGAACACACCTTTGCAACGGATACTCGCGAGAGCGAACAGGTGCTCGCTGTCCTGCTTTATTTGAGCCTGCAGATTGGGCAGAGGCTGCGCGCCCGATCCAAACGCACCGCGAGCTTGAGCATTAAATACCGTTACGCCGGTTTTGAAACCCACACCCGCTCGGTGCGCCTGGATAGACCCACCGACTCGGGTATGGATCTTTACCGCGCGGTTGCTAGCGAGCTGGCAGGTTTGGGAGTTGCCGATAGCTCGGTGGAGTATACGCCCAGAGCTCTGCGCTTGGTGGGTGTATCGGCTACCAAGCTCTCCGATGAGGGGCTGGATATGCAAGCGTCCCTCTTTGATATGGATGAGAGCGGAGCCATTGCCGAGCAGAAACGCCAGCCCAATTGGAGCGCTGTGGAACATGCCATGGATACCATTCGGCAGCGTTTCGGCGCCGATAGTGTACGCCTGGCGCAGGGCATAGACATCAAAAGAGGGGAGTAATAGATGCTCATATTCGCTCCGGCAGAGCGTCATAAATCATCTCAGGGCTAAATGTCGGCTCACTGTACCTGTTCATAGGCTGCATGGCTACCGGGCGGGCACGGAACAGGGTACTATGGAATACAAAGAGAACCTAGGACAGCCTGCATATATTCTTGAGAATGTATAGACTGTTATCTATCGTCACACTGTCCGGGCATCGGTCCGGGCTGAGAATCCCAAAAAGGGGAGGGCATGGCACTTTCTGAGGATGAAAAGCGAGTTCTCGCCCAGCTTGAAGAGCTGATGAGTGCGGAGGACCCTCAATTCGCTCAATCCATGGCGGAGCAGACCAAGACGGTCAGCTCCATTACGCCGCGCGCCATCGCTATTGGCGTGCTCGCAATCCTGCTCGGCTTGGGTATTGTCTTCGGCGCGGTCGCCATTAAGGTACCCGCGCTGGGCGTGCTGGGCTTTCTTCTGGCAACCTTTGGTGTGTACTGGGCATCCACCCAGCGTACCTCCCGCCAGGTCGATGCGCCCGCCTCCGAGCAGCCCACCAAGCCCTCCAGTGCATTTATGAGCAAGCTCGAAGAACGCTGGGATGAACGCGAACGAGGAGAAGGTCGCTTCTAGTCTTCAGCCTGCGCCAAGCGTGCCCATAACGCTTAGCGCAGGATGACGCATTTAACCGCCCACCTCACCCCCCCGAAATATACAACCGGCAGGAGAACCATGACCGAGCACAGCGCAGCCGATGAGCTGACCACCCGCGCGGGTGCAGCCCCCGCCGTATCCCTGGCAGAGCTATCCGACCGCCAAGCCGGAGAACGCCACGTGCCCGTAATGCTCGACCGCTGCCTGGATCTGCTCGCACCGGCAATCTCCAAGCCCGGCGCCGTGGTCATTGACGGCACCCTGGGTATGGGCGGCCACTCCGAAGCCATGCTTGAGCGTTTTCCCGAACTGACCCTGATCGGTATTGATCGCGACCCGCAGGCCCACGCTATTGCCGGGCAGCGCCTGGCGCGCTTTGGCGAGCGTTTTATCCCCGTGCACGCCGTCTACGATCAGATTGACTACGCCCTGGAGGTTGCGGGCGTGGAGCATATGGACGGTATTCTGCTGGATTTGGGTGTCTCCTCCATGCAGCTGGATGAGCGCAGCCGCGGCTTTGCCTACTCCTATGACGCACCCCTGGATATGCGCATGAATTCCACCGACCCGCTAACCGCCGAAATCGTGGTCAATGAGTACAGCGAAGAGGATCTGCGCCGTATTATTCGCTCCTGGGGTGAAGAAAAATTTGCCGGCCGTATTGCCTCTAAGATTGTGGCTGCGCGCGCAAAGGCGCCGATTCGTACCACCGGTGAGCTGGTTAAAATTATTCAGTCGGCTGTGCCCGTTGCCGCTCAGCGCAAGGGTGGCCACCCGGCAAAGCGTACCTTCCAGGCTCTGCGTATTGAGGTCAATCACGAGCTGGAGGCGCTCGAGCGCGCCGTACCCGCAGCCCTGAAGGCGCTGGCTCTGGACGGCCGTTTTGTCGCCATGAGCTACCACAGCCTGGAAGATAAGATCGTCAAGCGCGCCTTGAGCACCGCTGCAACCTCCACCGCTCCTAAGGGTTTCCCCGTGGAGCTGGAGGAGCACAAGCCGACCATGAAGATTATTACTCGCGGTGCTGAGCCTCCCACGGAGGAAGAGATTGCGCAGAATTCTCGTGCCGCCAGTGCTAAGCTGCGCGCTGCCGAGAAGATTAAGATGGAGGTGGCCTAGTGGCTCGCCGCCCCCTGCTACGCCGCGGCTCTGAGGCTGAATCTGCAGCGGATAAGGGTCCTCAGGCGGGCTCTGCCGCTAAGCTGAAGCGCCCGGCATCTTCTGAGCCGAAGCGTGCGGCAAAGGTTCGCGCTGAAAAGACCAGCGCTGAAAAGACCCAGCCCGAAAATGCGCACTTTGACAAGGCAGACTCTTATCAGGAGCAGCCCAAGCGTACCCGCCGTCGCCCGGTTGCTGCCCCCGAATCCCTGGTGAAGAACCGCGCACCCCTGGTGCAGAAGCGCGCTAAGCGCGGCTCAGCCCGTATGGTGCTCAATAGCTTTTTGGCTGTTATTGTTGCCTACCTCGGTTTTTCGCTGCTGCTGACCGTGGTTATTGCTCAGCGTCAGAATGATATGGTCTCCCTCAAGGCGCAGGAAACTCGCCTATTGCAGGAAAACCAGGCGCTGAATCAGGACATTGGCTACCGTCAGGCACCGCAGGATTTGGCGATTCGTGCCTCCACTCTGGGGATGTTTGTTTCCAATCAGCCCGCGAGCCTGAATGTGAAGACCAATACCATTGAGGGCATGCCCTCGCCCGCGGCCTCTCCGGTACGAGCGACCCCGAATCTGGTGGCGCCCCCGGTGGTTGGTAGTGATAGCAGCTATGCGCAGAATATTTCGCGCGCCCAGAGCGAGGCGGATAAGAAGGCGAGCGCAGAAGCCAGTGCCTCCGCTTCTGCCGCTGCGGCTCGTGCTTCTGCTTCGGCTGCTGCAACCAGCGCGGCTCCGGCACCCGCACAGAGCCAGGCTGCTCAGACTCAGGTGCCCGCACCGGCTCAGAGTCAGGCTGCTCCGGCTCCCGCTCAGAGCACTGCTGCCGCTCGTCGTTAGCTTCTATCGCTAGCTTCTGAGTATCGTCCCCAGCCTATAGGGGAGAAGCGGCGCACCCCTGTGCCTAGGGGTACTGTCTAGGGTTGCTCTCTAGCTCTGCTATCTAACCTCGTCACCCCATGGACTGCCGCCTAACCCCATCTATCCCATAAACCACTACCTATCAAGGAGAGCCCGTGCCTCGTAGCGATTCGAACCCCGCACCCGCACCCCGCGACCCCGAGAAGCTCGGGCGCCGCGCCTTTGTGCTGGGTGCCGTGGGTGCATGCGGCGCGGCTCTGCTTGCCGGTCGACTGAGCTATGTTCAGGCTTTTGACCCCAGGGGCATGGCGGAAAACGCCCGCAAGCAGCGTCAGCGTGAAGAGGTACTGCCGGCTCTGCGCGGTGAGATTACCGATATTAATGGCGTGGTGCTGGCGCGTAGCGTGCAGCGCTACACCCTGGTCGCCGATCAGAGCGCCGTGGCGGACTATAGCTATTGGAATGCTGATGGTAAGTCGGTTACGGTCACCCCGACCGAGCTGGTGTATCAGCTGACCGATATTTTGCGTTCTCTGGATTCGAGCATTGACGATAATTTTGTGAAGTCCAAGCTGGATGGCACCAGCCGCTACTCTGTTATTAAAACCAACGTGCCTCCCGCCGTGTACGACCGTATTGCTCAGCTGCAGGCACCCTATATTTACGGCACCGTAATGACCGAGCGCCTGTACCCCAATGGCTCCCTGGCGGGCTCTGTGATTGGCCGCTATAGCATTGTGGACGAGGCCATTGAAGGTACCACCCAGACCCGCAAGCGCAATAATTCGGTGGGCATTGAGCGTGTATACGATGAGGCGCTGACCGGCAAGGACGGCAAGCGCACCTACGAGATTAGTGCCGCGGGTGTGCGTATTCCGGTGGCTCAAAATAGCACCGAGTCGGCGGTGAACGGTAAGACCGTGCGCCTGACCATTAACCAGGATATTCAGTATTTCGCCCAGCAGGTCATTAGCGAGCGCGCCCGCCAGCTCAACGCTGAGTGGGGTACCGCCGTGGTGATGGATATTCGCGATGGTTCTATTTTGGCGATGGCTGATTCCTCCATGATGGACCCGAGCGCCGAGACCATTGAGAACGCTTTCGATATGACCCCTCGCGCTATTTCTATGGGCGTGGAGCCCGGCTCGACCGAGAAGATCCTAACGTCTTCGGCTCTGATTGAAGAGGGCATTACCACCCCGCGCAGCATTTACGATGTGCCCGCAACCCTAACCGTTAACGGCCAGACCTTTACCGACACCTTTACCCACCCGGCGCAGCGCCGTACCTTCTCGGGTATTATTACCGACTCGATGAACACCGGTACCGTGCTGGTCGGCCAGAAGCTGGAGAAGCGCAAGCGCTGGGAATGGCTGAAGAAGTACGGCATGGGCGAGTACACCGGTATTGAGCTAACCGGTGAGCAGCGAGGGCTGGTGCCCGAGTGGCGCCAGTGGGATGGTCGTCAGGAGTTCACGGTGCTCTTCGGTCAGGGTGTTTCCCAGACGCCTCTGCAGACCACTATGATTTTCCAGGCTCTGGCGAATAAGGGTATTAAACTCAAGCCTCGTATTGTGGACGCGGTCATTGATCCGGATGGCACTGTGCATAAGCAGCCGGTGGCTGAGGGTACCCGCATGGTCTCCGAAGCAACCGCTCGCGATTGTCTAACCCTCATGGAGAATGTGGTTGAGAAGGGCCACGTGCAGGATGCGCGCGTTGCCGGCTACCGTGTGGGCGGTAAGACCGGTACCGCGGAAGCCCCGGATGAGGAGAAAGGCGGCTATCGCGGCTACACCACCTCCTTTGTGGGTGTGGCTCCGCTTGATAATCCGCGTTATGTGGTCTCTCTGACCCTGCAGCGTCCCCAGGGCCAGGTGGGTCTGATCGGTGTGACCACTCAGTTTTCCAAGATTATGGAAAAGGTGCTGCAGACCTATAAGGTACCGCGTTCCACTACGGAACCGGAGCTGATCGAACCGCTGGTAACGGATAATTCTGCTCAAAAAAATTCTTAATCTAGGCTGTGAATGGGGTAAATTCCCCAACCGGCATAGAATAGACTGGGTAGAATATTAGTAGGTCTGCGCTCTTTAGCGCCTTCGCGCGCCCTTTAATCGGCGCCCGTCGGTGCCCTGTAGGTGGGGGAGTCCCACCGTGAGGCGAGAGCAACAGTCGCTAGTGTGAATTGTCCGCAGATCTGTGGATCTGCGAAATAAGGAAGTGGAATGAGCATGGAAAGCGAGCATCTAACGCCCGGTGCGTTTGAGGATGTGCAGTCTTTGCGTCCGGGAATTGTGCGTGAGCATTCCCCGGCATCTATTGTGCGTGCTTTGAGCGCTCTGAGCGAGATTCACCTGGAGCGCGATTCTGCGCGCCCTATGACCGGCATTAGCATGGATTCCCGTGCCGTGCGCGCGGGCGATCTCTATGTGGCTTTGCCCGGTGCTAAGGTGCACGGTGCGTCCTTTGCCCAAGCAGCCGTGGATGCCCAGGCGTCCGCCATTCTGACCGACCGCGCAGGGTATGAGCTCATGCAGCAGCGCGGCATTGATCTTTCCGAGTGTTCCATCCTTCTGGCTGAGGATATCCGCCCTCTGGTGGGCCCCGCGGCCGCCCTGATGTACGGTTCTGCTGGCCAGGACACCCTGACTCCTTTTGCGGTGACCGGCACCAACGGTAAGACCACCACCACCTATATGCTCGAGTCGGTGCTGCGCCGCGCCCTGGGATACCGCACCGGTCTGGTGGGTACCATCCAGATTTTGGTGGATGGCGCCTCCGTACCCTCGACTATGACCACCCCCGAATCGGTGCATGTGCATTCCCTGCTCTCGCTCATGGGTGAGCGTGGCCTGGATGCCGTCGCCATGGAGGTCTCCTCCCACGCAATTGATTACCACCGTGTGGACGGCGTGAAGTACCGCTTTGCGGGCTTTACCAACCTGACCCAGGATCACCTGGATCTGCACGGCACCATGGAGGATTATTTCGCCTCCAAGGCTCAGCTCTTTACTCCCTCTCGCTGCCAGCAGGCGGTTATTACTGTGGATGATTCCTGGGGCGAGCGCATGGCAGATACCGCAGCATCCCAGCTGGGAGAGCAGAACGTGTACCGCCTGTACACCGGCCGCGGCGCGGGCGCGGTTCTGCCGGCAAACGCTAGCGAACTGCACTGGGCTGTTGTGGATGTTGAACGCGAGGGCCTGGGGCATCGTTTCGCTCTGGTGTCCGGCAGCGGCGAGCGCGTGGAGTGCTTGACGTTCCTGCCCGCAGATTTCAATGTGTCCAATGCGGCTCTGGCGGCTCTGCTTGCCTACCTGCATGCCGATGAGGCACAGCGCCCGGCACTGCGTGCCGCCTTGGCTGATGGCTCGGCTCTGACCCCCGTGGTTCCGGGTCGTATGCAGCTCATTTCCACTGCGCCTCACGCCATTGTGGACTTTGCCCACAACCCGGACGGTTTGACCCGCGCGTTGGAGGCCATGGATCGCCCCGGCGCCGGCCGCGTGATTATTGTCTTTGGCGCCACCGGTGAGAGGGATCAGCTCAAGCGCCCCATTATGGGTGAGATTGCTGCTCGCCACGCCGATATTGTGGTTGTGACCGATGACGATCCGCACGGTGAAGACCCGGCTCCGATTCGTGAGCAGGTTGTTGCCGGTGCCCAGGCTGCTCAGGCGGCGGGTGCTCGCGCGGCTGAAATTCTCAATATTTCTCCGCGTGAAGACGCCATTGCGCAGGCTGTGCGTCTGGCGGGGGCTGCCGACTCGATTTTGATTGCAGGTCGCGGTCACGAGACCGTGCAGGAGGTCGACGGTACCAATATTGCCCTGGATGACCGCCTGGAAACTGCCCGTGCCCTGCTGACCAGCGGATATAGCGTACTGCCCGATTACGCCGCCATGGTTGAAGCTGCCGAGAAGAAGAACTAGGGGGAGAAAAGCATGATTTTTATGAGCGTTGCCGAAATCGCTGCGGCAACCGGCGGTGCACCCCTGGGGGTGGATAACTCGCAGCTGGACACCCTGGGTGTTACTTTTGCGACCACCGATTCTCGCGAGGTTGTACCCGGCACTCTCTTTGTGGCTAAGCCCGGTGAAGTCACCGACGGCCATAAGTTCGTACCCGTTGCTTTTGAATCCGGTGCATCCCTAGCTCTGGTGGAGCGCGAGGTTCGCGCTGAGTCCGGTGAGCTATACCCGAGCGTGCTCGTAGACGATGTTGTGCTCGCCATGGGCAAGCTGGCAACCGCCGTGATCGCTAAGATTCGTGCGGTGCGTGCTGAGCGCGGTGAGGAACCCCTGCGTGTCTTCGGCATTACCGGTTCTGCCGGTAAGACCACCACTAAGGACGCCCTGGCGGCTATGCTGCGTGGCTCGGGTGAAACTGTGGCTCCCGTGGGCTCCTATAATAGCGAGGTTGGCGTGCCGCTGACCGTCTTCCGTGCCGATGAAAACACCCGTTTCCTGGTGATTGAGATGGGTGCCGATCGTGTGGGTAATATCCGCTACCTTGCCGATATGACCGGCCCCGATTTTGGTGCCGTGCTCAAGGTGGGTACCGCTCATGCCGGTGAGTTTGGCGGTGTGGATAATATTGAGCGCACCAAGGGCGAGCTGGTTGAGGGCGTATCCTCTGCCATTGTGCTCAACGCCGATGATGAGCGCGTGCTGCGTATGTCTTCGCGCGCGAGCGTGCCGGTGCAGTACTTTAGTGCCTCCGAACCGGAAGAAGCCGACCGTGAGCGCACCCTGGCTGCGCTGAATCTGCGCGCCAATGAGCAGGGCTGCCCCGAATTTACCCTGCGTGTGCCTGCATCCCTGAACCCCGCCGGTGTGCAGGAAGAATATGAGATTTCCGCTCGCCTGATTGGTGAGCACCACGTCTATAATCTGCTGGCTGCTGCCTCCCTGGCGCTGTTGGCAGGCGTGTCCGCTGCCTCCATTGCCGAGTCGATGAATAGCGTGGGTGCGGTGTCTAAGTGGCGTATGGCGCGCACCGACCGTGAAGACGGCGTGAGCGTCATTAATGATGCCTATAACGCCAACCCCGAATCTATGGTGGCTGCCCTGCAGACTCTGGCGCAGCTGGGTCGAGGTGTACCCGCGCGCCGCACCTGGGCCGTTCTGGGTGCCATGTTGGAACTGGGAGATGCGAGCGTGGAAGAGCACGACCGCATTGGCCGTTTTGTGGTGCGCATGAATATTTCCAAGCTGATTGCCGTGGGTGATATCGCGAAGCCCATCTACAATGCCGCCCATTTGGAAGGCTCCTGGGGTAATGAGGCAACCTGGGTTGAAACTACCGAGGAAGCCGCCCAGATTCTGCGCGCCGAACTGGCACCGGGTGATATTGTGCTCTTCAAGTCCTCCAATGGTGCACGTCTGGGCCCGCTGGGTGATGAGATTGCCTTCGCGCCTGAAGCCTATGGTCGTGCAGAGGATCAGGCTCCGACCTGGTTGAGCGCTGGTGACTTTGTGGAACTGACGGATATGACGAAAATTTTTGAACAGCACAATGAGGAAGGTGCACGCTAAGTGGTTACTGTGCTAATTGCCGGCATGTTGGGCTTTGTGCTCTCTTTTGCCGCGCTGCCGGTGTTCATCCGCCAGATGAAGGCGCTGAAAATGGGTCAGCTGATCCGCGAGGAAGGCCCCGCAGCGCACCAACATAAGGCGGGCACCCCCACCATGGGCGGCCTGGTCTTTATCCCGGCGGCAGTGATCGCCTACCTGCTGACCCTGCTCATTAGCTCGGTCCTCTACGGCACCTCCATTGTGCCCAGCGCAACCGCTCTGCTGGTGCTCGGCTTTACCCTGGGTATGTTGGGCGTGGGCGCAGCGGATGACATTATGAAGTTCCGCAAGAAGGGCAATGAGGGCCTGACCGAAATGCAGAAGACCGTGGGTCTGCTGGCGGTCACCCTGCCTTTCGCGTTCCTTGCCTTCCAATTCCCCAATGCTGCGGGCGTGACCCCGGCATCCACCGCGATTTCCTTTGTTCGCGATCTGCCCATTGACCTCATGGCCTTTGGCCCGGTCATTGGCACTATTTTGATGATTGCCTGGTTGAGCCTGATTTCCCTCTCCGGTACCAATGCGGTGAACTTTACTGACGGTCTGGACGGTCTTGCCGGCGGCGTGACCATGACTATTTTCACCGGCTACCTGGGTATTTCCCTCTGGCAGTTCGTGCACTCCTGCGCATCCGGCGCGGCAACCGCCTGCTATGAGGTGCGCGACCCGGGCTCCCTGGTGCTCATTGCCGCAGCCCTGGTAGGTTCCCTGGGTGGCTTCCTCTTCTGGAACGTCTCCAAGGCACAGGTCTTTATGGGTGACTCCGGCTCTCTGGCACTGGGCGGCGCCATGGTTGCATTCGCGATCTTTACCCGCACCGAGCTGCTGCTGTTGGTCATTGCACTGATTCCTGTGCTTGAGGTCTTCTCTGTGATTGTGCAGAAGCTGGTCTTTAAGCAGAGCCGCAAAGCATCGGTGGCGCGCGGCGACGAGGTGCGCCACGCTTACCGTTTCTTCCGCATGACCCCCTTCCACCACCATATGGAAAAGACCGGCGCGAACGGCCGCTACTCCATTGATAAGCGCGGTCTGGCGCCCGGTAGCGTCTCCAGCGGCGAGGTGAACTCCGTGTTCCGCTTGTGGGTTATTAATGCCCTGTGCGTGCTGGTGGCTGTTGCTCTCTTCCTGGGTAATTGGTTCTCTCAGACTTCCGGAGTGATTCACTAATGCTTTCTGATGTTATTCTCGCTCAGATTCCTGCCGATCAGCACGAGCGTGCCGCCCGCCTGGAGCAGGCGATTGCGGTCAACCCCGTCTATGAGAACGAGAAGCTGCAGGCACTAACCAGCTGGGATGCTCCCGGTTGGGCTGGTCTGCGCGTGGTTGTGCTCGGCTACGGCGAGTCTGGCCGTGCCTGCGCCGATGTGCTCTCCCAGCTGGGCGCGCATATTACGGTGCTTGACGGTTCCCTGAGCGAAGAGAAGCTCGAAGACATTGCCATGCTCAACGAGACCAACCCCGGTAGCGTGAGCGGTCTGAGCGGGCAGGCTGCCGTCTCCGTACCCCTGGTGGATGGTGCAGAACCCGATGTTGTCGTGGTTTCTCCCGGCATTGCGCCCTTTAAGAGCTGGCTGCTGGATTGCTATGAACGCCAGATTCAGGTCTGGGGCGATATTGAGCTGGCGTGGCGCCTGAATGAGCGCGCATCCCGCCCGGCACCCGCCTGGCTGTGCCTGACCGGCACCAACGGTAAGACCACCACCGTGGGCATGGTTGATTCCATTCTTAAGGCAGCGGGCAAGAAGTCCGTGCAGGTGGGCAATGTGGGTAACGCGGCAGTGTACGAGGTTGCCAACCCCGAGATTGACTATGATTTCTTCGCTGTGGAGCTCTCCAGCTACCAGCTGCACTGGACCTACTCCCTGGCGCCCCTGGCATCTGTGGTGCTCAATGTGGCTCCCGATCACCTGAACTGGCACGGTAGTTTTGAGGCTTACTGCGCCGATAAGGCGCGCATTTACCGCAATACTGAGGTGGCGTGCATTTTCAACCTGGCTCATGAGGATGTCCTGCACATGGTTGAAGAGGCAGATGTGCAGGAGGGCGCTCGCGCTATTGCTATTACCACCTCTCAGATGCCGCAGATTTCCATGCTCGGTTTCGCTGAGGAACTCATGGTGGACCGCGCCTTTTTGAAGAACCGCTATAACGAGGCGATTTTCCTGGCGGAAGCTACCGATTTGTCTCCCATTCCGGGTAAGTGGCCGGCTAAGCACACCGCAGAGAATGCCTTGGCTGCTGCCGCCCTGACCCGTGCCGCCGGTATTGACCCGGAGGCTGTGCGCGCCGGTTTGATTGCTTTCAAGGTGGCTCCTCACCGCAATGAGATTGTGGCTCATCAGGATGAGATTCTGTGGGTCAATGACTCCAAGGCAACCAACCCCCACGCGGCGAACGCCTCCCTGAGCGCCTACCCTTCGGTGGTGTGGATTGCAGGCGGCCAGTCTAAGGGCGTGAGCTATGATGAGCTGGTTTCCACTCATGCGCCTCGCCTGAAGCAGGTGGTGGTTATCGGTACCGATACTTCGGGTCTGCGCGCCTCCCTGTCTAAGTTCGCGCCCCATGTGCCGGTGCATATGATGACCGGTACCGTTGAGGATTCTCGCGATGGTCAGGCGGTCATGGTTGCCGCTGTGCAGCAGGCTGCCCGCGTGGCGCAGGCGGGAGATACTGTACTGCTGGCTCCGGCGTCTGCTTCTCAGGATCAGTTCCGCGCCTATACCGAACGCGGTGATGCTTTTGCCCGTGAGGTTCGTCGTCTGCTGGGCGCCTAGGTGGGATGCCGATGAGTTCTTCTCTGGATTCCTCTCACGCCCCGAGCTTTGTCAGCCGTGTCCGCAGCTTTGCACGCAGGCACTATAACAATGCTTTCCAGCGCGTGTGGCATAGTGAGCTGCACGGTAGCTTTACGCGTATTCTGCTGGTGGTTCTGGCTCTGGTTTTCTTCGGCATTATTATGGTGCTTTCGGCGTCTTCGGTGGCGTTGATTTCTAGCGGCCGTAATGCTTTTGGCCAGGTGATTTCTCAGGGTGCTTTTGCCGTGATTGGCATTGGGCTGATGCTCGGCATTGCCTTCACTCCTGTGAAATGGTGGCGCTCTAACCCCGTGGTCATTCACGCCGGTTTTATCATAGCTATTGCCTTGCAGCTGCTGGTGGTTATTGCCGGTAAAGAGGTCAACGGTAATAAGAACTGGCTCTCTCTGGGGTCCTCTTTTGCGATTCAGCCGGCTGAGTTTTCCAAGCTCTTCTTTATCCTGTGGATTGCCTTTATTATTTCTCGCCGCGGCGAGTATATTGAGCGCTATAGCTGGAAGGTTCTGTGTGTTACAGGATCCGGGCTCATTCTGCTGGGCGCCCTGATTTTTGCCGGTCACGATATGGGTACGCTGACCATTTACGGCATTATCTTTGTGGGTATGCTCTGGCTTTCGGGTATCTCGAAGTCGGTGCTGCGCTGGACTGTGCTGGTGGCTGTTTTGGCAGCCATTGCCGGTAACTTTAGCAGTAGTAACCGTATTCAGCGTATTCTGGCTCTTTTCGGCCAGTGCGAAGGCTCCATGTGTGATCAGAGTAATGCGGGTGTTACGGCTCTTGCGACCGGCGGTATTTGGGGTGTTATGCTCGGCCAATCCCGCCAGAAGTACAGCTACCTACCCGAGGCTCACACCGACTATATTTTCGCTGTGATTGGTGAAGAGCTGGGCCTGGTGGGCACCCTGGCGGTGCTGGTTATGTACGCTTTCCTTTTTGTGTTGGCTGTGCAGATTATGGTGCGCACCTCCGATACTTTTGTGCGTATGACCACCGGTGGTATTACTATCTGGTTGGGCTCTCAGGCATTGATTAATATGTTCATGGTTGCCGGTGTGCTGCCGGTGATTGGTGTGCCCCTGCCTTTTATTTCTTATGGTGGTTCTTCGCTGATTTCATCGCTTTTGGCTGCCGGTGTACTGCTTGCTTTTGCTCGCAATACGTCGGTGTGGCGCGTGGCGTGGAATATGCCCGCCGATAGCAGCGAACGTCAAATGGCGCGTAATAATAAACTGCTGGATCGTCGCTCCGCCTATGAGCAGATGCTCACCGAGGAGAATGCGAAGATCGCGGCGAATGAGGGTAATTTCCCCGCTGTGATGGATCGTGTGCTGGCATGGTTCGGCTGGGGTGAGAAAGCTCAGAAGCCGGCTCCCAGTGCGGGGTCCGAGGTGCTTTCTCGTCATGCTTCGCGCCATAGCGTTTCTCACGCCCGGGTTCAGTCTCCGGCGGCTTCGAGCACTACCGCGGTGAAGAAGTCTTCGCCTAAGAGTAGTTCGGTTGCTACCGGTCCTCGTACCTCACGATTGGCTGCGGTGAAGAAGTCTCAGGCTGGTGTTTCTAAAACTGCTGGCTCGAAGGCAGCGACTCCTAAGAGCGCTAGCGCTAAGTCTGGCGGTGTAAAGGCAAGTGCTGCTAAGGCTCAGCCCGCACGCCAGGCACCGGTACACGCCGGGCAGGCTAAAGCAGCACAGGCTAAGGCAACGCAACCCAAGGTAACCCAGCCCAAGGCGGGAGCGCAGCGTAAGGCAACGCCTCGTCCCTCGGGTGCCTCCGCTTCCTCGCGTAGTGCCGCTTCTCGCGCTCGCACTCGTTCCTCCTCGCTGCCGGCGGGTTTGCGCCCGGTGCAGGAGATTCGAGCTCAGCAGAAGCAGCGCCCCAAGGATCGCTAAATCCTCTCTAACCCCGCAGACTTTGAATATTCTGAGAGTCTGCGGGGTTAGCTGTACCCGCCACTAGGCTTGTATCTGAGTGTTCATGCCAATGAGGGAGTAGCCCGGCGTCATTTATGGCGTAAAATTGGGGTGAGTATGTCTATAGGGAGATGAATCATGACGAAAGCACCCTCTGTGGTCTTTGCTGGCGGTGGCACCGCCGGTCATATTAACCCGATGCTCGCCATTGCGCGTGCGCTGCGCGAGCTGGAACCGAATGTGCGGATTCTAACCCTGGGTACCGCCGATAAGATGGAGGCGGAACTGGTTCCCGCCGCTGGATTTGAGATTGAGTTCATTCCGCGCGCCCCCATGCCGCGCTCGCTCTCCAAAGATACGCTGAGCTTCCCGGCAAAGCTGGTGGGCGGCATTAAGCGCGTAGCGACCCTGCTGCGTGAGCGCGAAGCCGATGTTGCCGTGGGCGTGGGCGGTTATGTGTGTTCGCCCCTGTACCTGGCGGCAGCTCAGGCAAAGGTACCCATTGTGATTCACGAGGCCAATGCGCGCCCGGGCTGGGCCAATAAGCTCGGCGGTCGCTTCTCTGCTTTTAGCGGCGTGGCATTTGCCAATACTCCCTTTAAGGGCGCCCAGCTGGTGGGTATGCCTATGAAGGAAGAGATCGCCCACCTCGATCGTGCGGCGCAGCGCCGTGAGGCTCGTCTGCGCCTGGGCCTTGACCCCGATAAGCCCACTCTGATTGTTACCGGTGGCTCCCTGGGCGCTGCCAGCCTGAATAAGGCTGTCGCTGAAAATATTGAGTCCTTCGCGCAGGCAAATTTCCAGGTGCTGCATATTACCGGCAAGACCAAGGCAATCCTGGACGATGCGGGTAAGCCCGTTGTTGCCCCGAACTATATTCAGATTGAATTTAGCAATGGCATGCAGGATGTTTACGCCGCCGCGGATCTGCTCATGGTGCGCTCCGGTGCTGCAACCGTGAGTGAAATCGCTGCGGTGGGTCTGCCCGCCGTCTTCGTGCCGCTGCCCCACGGTAATGGTGAGCAGGGCCTCAATGCCGCAACCCTGGTCGAAGCGGAGGCTGCCCTGCTAGTTGAAGACTCCCAGGTAACCGGCGAGTGGTTCGCGCAGACCATTCCGGCCCTGATGAATGACCCGCAGCGTCTGGAGGCTATGGCCGCCCGCGCCTATGAGCTGGGTATTCGCGATGCAGCCCAGGTGATGGCGGCTAAGATTCTGGAGCTGGCGCGTGAGCACAGGGCTGCTCGGGATGCTCAAGAGGCTGCCCGAGACTCTCAGACTACAACCGACCGAAAGAACTCTTAAGGAGCGAGAATGAGCGCTGAATTGATGAACCTGAATATTGAGCTGCCCGCTCCGCTGAACCCTCCCTTTGAAGAGCGCACCCCGCTTGAATCTCTGGGACGCGTGCACTTTATTGGTATCGGTGGCGCCGGCATGAGCGCCATCGCCTCCCTGATGCTCCAGGCAGGCATGAGCGTCTCGGGCTCTGACCGCGCCGACTCTGCTACCGTGCAGGCACTGCGCGAAGCCGGTGCTACCGTCTTCGTGCCCCAGGCGGCAGAAAACATTGCCAATGTGGACACCGTGGTCATCTCCACCGCGATTCGCGAGGATAACCCCGAACTTGCCGCAGCGCGCGCAGCCAACCTGCCCGTGCTGCACCGCTCCCAGGCGCTGGCAGCGGTTATGGGCTCCTCCCGCGCCATTGCCGTGGCGGGCACCCACGGTAAGAGCACCACCTCCTCCATGATTTCCGTGCTCTTTGACCATCTGCAGCTTGAGCCTTCCTTCGCGGTGGGCACCGTGATTGCAGGCCACGGCACCAACGCTCACCTGGGCGCTCAGGGCCCGGATTCCTGGTTTGTTGCCGAAGCCGATGAATCCGACGGTTCCTTTGTGCGCTACCGCCCGGCCATTGCCGTGGTGACCAATATGGAACCGGATCACCTGGATTTCTACGGTACCGCTGAGCGCGTGTACGAGGCTTTTAACCGTTTTATTGCGTCCCTGGCTCCCGGTGGTGTGCTGGTCACCTGCCGCGATGATGAAGGCGCTCGCAGCCTGGCGGAGCGTTCCCGTGCTGCCGGTGTGCCCGTGGTGACCTACGGCCTGGAAGAAGGGGCGGATCTGCGCATTAGCGATCTGACCAGCTCCGGCGCGCGTTCTAGTGCAACCCTCACCTGGGATTTTGAGGTCAATGGCACCCGCTATGAGGGCACTCAGCTGCTGCAGCTGCAGGTGCCCGGTATTCACAATCAGCTCAATGCTGCTGCCGGTTTCATCTCCGCTCTGCTGGCGGGCGCGCAGCCGGAAGCTATCGCCGAGGGTCTGGGTACTTTTGTGGGCGCAGATCGTCGCTTCACTCTGCGCGGTATTGAGAGTGGCATTTCCGTTTTTGATGATTATGCGCACCACCCGACTGAGGTGTTCCGTGCCCTGGAGACCGCTCGTACCGTGGCTGATGGCCATAGCGTGTACGTGATTTTCCAGCCGCATCTCTTCTCCCGTACTCGCGAATTCGCTCAGGAGTTTGCGCAGTCCCTGGCTTTGGCTGATCGCAGTTGGGTGATGGATATTTACCCTGCGCGCGAGGAGCCTATTCCGGGCGTGACCAGTGAGCTGATTACCGGCGCCGGCTTTTCCGAGGTGCGCTATGCCCCCGAGGTGAGCGCAGCTATTGAGGATATTGCGATGTGTGCGGTGCCCGGCGATATTGTGATGACTGTGGGTGCCGGTAGCGTGACTGCCCTGGGTGCGGATATGCTGCAGGCTCTGCGTGAGCGCCACGGCAATAGCGCTGAATCTGCACAGGGTTCTGCCGAAAGCTCTGCGGAAGGTCAGCTCTAGTGGCTGCCCACAGGAATAACCGCCCGGATAGGATCGAGGCTGAGAATCTAGAGCAGGAGAATTCCGCTGTAGAATCGCCTGAAATGGCCGAGCCTTCAGAAGCCGCTGAGCCTTCAGAAGCTAAGGGTCGTTTTGCCCGCTGGCGTGCCGAGCGTGAGCGCGTGCGCGAGGCGGAAATTGAGCGCGAACAGCAGATTGCCGAGCAGGAGAACCGCCGCCGTGCCGTGCTGGAAGACCCCGCTCTGGAGGGGCTGCGCGCGGAAGAAAGCGCCTTAGGGTCTTCTCGAGGCGCCAAGCGCACCCGTAGCCTGACCCCCGTGTGGCGTCGTTGGCTCTATGGCACCCTGGCTCTGGTGGTGGCGGCTGCACTTTTTGTGGGCGTGGTCTTTTTCTCGCCTCTGATTGCGGTGCAGACTATTACGGTTAAGGGCGGTTCTCTACTGGATAATACCCAGGTGGCTTCCCAGCTGCAGCAGCTCAAGGGCGTGCCCCTGGCGCGTATTAATGAGCAGCGCATTCTGGATATTATGGGTGAGGATAATGCCCTGCAGGGTGTGCACGTGCAGATCCGCCCGCCCCATGAGCTGGTGGTGACCATTCAAGAGCGTGTGCCGGTTGCCGTCGTCAAGGTGGGGGAGCAGTACTCCATTGTGGATTCTCACGGCGCTATGCTGCGCACCGTGGCAAAGGCTGAGGATGCGCGCGTGCCGCTGATCGATACGGACGGGGTCAAGCCCGCCGAGTCGGAGAAGTTTAAGACTATTGCTACGGCGCTATCGGCTATTCCGGTGAGCCTGCTGGAGCAGATGAAAAGCGCTCAGGCTCAGAACTCTTCGAGCATTAGTTTTACCCTCAAGGATAACGTGAATGTTCTGTGGGGTACGGCGACGGATAATGAAGTTAAGGCTAAGGTTTTATCTTCGCTTCTGAGTGCCACTGCCTCCTCGAAGGATCAGGGCGCTTCGGGTGCTATTGTGCGAGAATCCGGGGTTGTTTACGATATTTCGGCACCGAATTTCCCTGTAATTCGCATGCCTTAAGCTAAGGCTTAGGGTTAGTTTCGCGGTGAAAAACACTCAAAAATTTCACAAAAATCTTTGGGTGCACCGCGTGATGAACTAGGAATTTTTGCCCCGTTATTGCTATCCTATGGGGTAGAGTATATTAACTATGGAACTCCTAAGGTTCAGTCTGAGCTTTAGGCTTCGTTCGCACGATACAACTAATCGAGGGATAAATTTTGGACGCAACTCCCCAGAACTACTTGGCAGTGATCAAGGTCGTCGGCATCGGCGGCGGCGGCGTGAACGCAGTCAACCGAATGATTGAGGTTGGTCTGCGTGGCGTTGAGTTCATTGCTATTAACACCGACGCTCAGGCTCTGCTCATGTCCGATGCAGACGTCAAGCTGGACGTTGGACGCGAACTGACCCGTGGCCTGGGTGCAGGCGCTAACCCCGAGGTTGGCCGTCAGGCAGCAGAAGACCACGCACAGGAAATTGAGGAAGTCCTCAAGGGTGCAGATATGGTCTTCGTGACCGCAGGCGAAGGCGGCGGCACCGGTACCGGTGGCGCACCCGTCGTTGCACGCATCGCACGCTCCCTGGGTGCCCTGACCATTGGTGTGGTTACCCGCCCCTTCACCTTCGAAGGTCGTCGCCGCTCCAACCAGGCAGAGACCGGTATCGCAGCACTGCGCGACGAGGTCGACACCCTGATCGTTATCCCCAACGACCGACTGCTCTCCATCTCCGACCGCAACGTCTCCATGCTGGACGCCTTCAAGTCCGCTGACCAGGTGCTGCTCTCCGGTGTGCAGGGCATTACCGACCTGATCACCACCCCCGGCCTGATCAACCTGGACTTCGCGGACGTTAAGTCCGTGATGCAGGGCGCAGGTTCGGCGCTGATGGGTATTGGCTCCGCATCCGGTGAGGATCGTGCAGTCAAGGCAGCCGAGCTGGCAATCGCCTCCCCGCTGCTGGAAGCATCCATCGACGGCGCACACGGCGTGCTGCTGTCCATCCAGGGCGGTTCCGACCTGGGTCTGTTCGAAATCAACGAAGCTGCACGCCTGGTGCAGGAAGTTGCACACCCGGACGCAAACATCATCTTCGGTGCCGTTATTGACGACGCCCTGGGTGATGAGGCACGCGTGACCGTGATTGCAGCAGGTTTCGACGCAGTGAACCCCGAGACCAACTCCAACGCTTCGGCAGCAGCAGCCGTTCAGGCTCAGCGCACCCAGAACGCATTCGGCGGTGCAGCAGCAGCTCCGGCAGCTAACTCCGGTTACGGCTTCAACGCACCCACCGAGGTGCCCACCGCAGCAGGTTTTGACGTAGACCTGCCCCCGGTTGTTGAAGAAGCACCGGTTCGTCGCGACACCCTGGACGTACCCGACTTCCTGAAGTAATCTTCACAGTCGCGACTCTAGCGTGAATTTTTAGCCCATATGGGCACAGTGAATGCGGGGTGCACTATGCGCCCCGCATTTGCTGTACCCGGCTATAAATGAGCGCTGACCAGGGCGCTAGATGATGTACTAGATGTGCATATGCTAGCCCGGCAGCTGCCAAACCAGTAGCACCCCACGCCTGACCCAACCACCCGAAAGAACCTATGAGCTACGCACAAGCCTTTAGCCACTACACCACCCACCGCATTGGCGAACACACCGTCAATATCGCCTTTACCGACCGCAGCCACGGCAACCTCGGCCTGCACGTCACCGACCGCGCAGGTGAACCCCTACCCGCAACCCAAACCCTTCAAAACCGCGCCCGCCTGCAAACCCTCATGGGTGCGCCCGCCTTCTACCTGGAACAGGTGCACGGCACCGCCATCGCCCGCGCCGAAGAGCACGCCCCCGCCTCCTATAGCGCTCTGCGTTTTGACGGAACCCTCGCCGAACCCGCCCAAGTGCGCGAGGCAGCGCCCATTGCCGACGCCTCCATTTCTTCCGAAGGCGCCCTGGCGATTATGGTCGCCGATTGTATCCCCGTGCTCTTTGCCGCCAGCCAGCGTAGCGCCGGGGGAGTGCGCCCCCTCATTGCCACCGCCCACGCCGGCCGCCGCGGCCTGCTCGACGGTGTGCTCCAAAAGACCGTGCGCGCCCTGCAAGAAGCCGGAGGCGAAGAAATCCACGCCTGGATCGGCCCGAGTATTTGCGGCTCCTGCTATGAGGTGCCCGAGCTTATGCGTGAAGAATCCGTTGCACTCATCCCGGAAGTCTATAGTGTAACCTCACAGGGAACGAGCGGTCTGGATCTGCCCGCCGGCGCCCGCGCCCTGCTTGAACACGCCGATGTGAAGGTGCATAGCGAGCACAATCTTTGCACCCTAGAGCACGAGAATCTCTACTCTCACCGTGCCTTTGGCGCGCAGGGACGTGAACCCGGGCGAATCGCCGGCCTGGTGTGGATCTAGCCACTCAATCCCAGCCCTGAGCAGAACCACCTCCTAACACGAGAATTCCTGAATAGAGTATTCGAACACTGCCCTCTATTGCTGCATCTTATTCTCAAAGGACTACACTAAAACTATGAGCCTCTATTGTGACCGCACCGAACCGCTACACTACACGCCTGAGCGCCAGGCGGAGCTGCTAGCCAACTATGCGCGCGTGCAGGAACAGATTCGCGCCGCCGAGAGCGACCACAGCGCGGTACGCACCGCCGACAGCCCCGCCGTGCAGCTGCTCACCGTGACCAAATTCTTCCCCGCCTCCGATGCAGCAGCTCTGTACGATGCGGGAGTGCGTCTCTACGGCGAAAACCGCGACCAGGAAGCCGGACCCAAAGCCGCAGCCCTGGCAGCCATGGAAGACCCGAATGCACCGGCGCGCTGGGAGTTCATCGGCCAGCTACAAACCAACAAAGCCAAATCCGTGGTGCGCTACGCCCACGCCGTGCAATCGGTAGACCGCGCCTCCCTCGCCGACGCCCTCGCCAAGGCATACACCAACCAGCTTTCTCGCTACGAAGCCGGCGAAGCACCCGCACCCGCCGCCCACGCCACCGGCAACCGCCTGGACTGCCTGATCCAGGTCTCCCTAGCAGAGCAAGCAACCGCCGGCCACGCTGCAGAAGGAGCCCGAGGAGGCACCTCCTCCGACGAACTACTCGCCCTGGCAGAGCGTATCGAATCCTCGCCCGTGCTGCGCTGCGCCGGAATTATGGCGGTCGCGCCCCTGGGTGAAGACCCCAACGCCGCCTTTGAACGCCTCTGGGCACTAGCTCAGGTGCTGCGCGCAGAACACCCGGGCGCACTGGAAATCTCAGCCGGCATGAGTGGAGATATGGAAGCAGCTATCCGCTGGGGCTCCACCAGTGTGCGCGTAGGTAGCGCCATGATGGGTGCGCGCTCCTACACATAAATTCCAGCCCCGCGTAGACTCTGGCATATCTTCGCAGGAGAGGGAGAACAGACCGAAGCCATAATGGGTACATAGCGCAGAGCAAAAATGTGGACTATCCCTCAATGCTCACTTGAAACTCTCCAAACCTTGATAGAATAGGAGTACCTATGTCGCCACAGCGGCATAGACCCCACGGCACAAAACTCAGGGAGCGTGAATGGCACCTCAGCAGGAAAACCGGCTATCAAGCATCGGCCGATTCTTCGGCGTGGTCAACTACGACCGAAACACCCACGACGAAGCATCCCAAGCCCAGCACCATGAACAGCCCGCACCCGCCGAAGAACCCATTCACACGGAAGCAGAAATCGTCTACGCGCAGGCAGGCTACGAAGAGCCCGCCTACAGCAATGAAGAGTACACCGACGAGCCCTACCCGCAGGAAGAAACCTACGAGCAGATCAGCTACGGGTACGACATTGTAGACACCCCCGCGCCCGCCGAAACCCCGGCAAGCTACACCACCCACGGGCCGGACAACACCGCCTACGGATATGAGGAAGAGGACGAATTGCGTCGCATTACCACCATTCACCCCCGCTCGTACAACGACGCGAAGATCATCGGTGAAGCATTCCGCCAGAACATCCCCGTCATTATGAACGTCGAAGAAATGCCCGACGCAGACGCAAAGCGCCTGGTAGACTTCGCATCCGGCCTGGCATTCGCCCTCGAAGGCCGCATCGAACGCGTGACCTCCAAGGTGTTCCTGCTGACCCCGGCAAACCTCGAAGTGCTCGGCGTAGCCAACGACGCGCCCGCTTTTGAAACCGAAGGCCCCTTCCCCTTTGACCAGGGCTAAACTTACTGCAGGGGCTTGATGCCCCAGGACACAGCGTAGGAATGCTATCTGCCGTACAGCGTGCTCTGTACCCGGCGGATAGCATTCACTCTATACGGACACCCTACACCCCCGTGCAATATATGTAACCTGCACAACCCACACAAAGGAACACCATGAGCTATATCCTGGCAGCACTCACCTTCGCCGTCTACCTGCTCTACACCGCGCTCATCCTGCGCATGGTCTTCGACTGGGTACGCGCATTCGCCAAAGGCTGGCGGCCCAAAGGCATTATGCTCGTCGTCATGACCGCAATCTACACCGTCACCGACAAGCCCCTCAATGCACTCAATAAGCTCTTCCCGCCGCTGCGAATCGGTAATGGCTACGGGTTGGACATTGCATTTATGATCCTGATTGTTGTCCTCGGTTTCCTGCTCTCTATCCTGCAGAATATGACCTATAGCTTTACGCGTAGCGGCTTCTAATACCAATCCGGCAAGGTTGTGGCTGGCTATCCGGCTAGGCTCTGGTCAGCAATCCGGCTAGGCTCTGGTCAGCAATCCGGCAAGGTTGTGGCTGGCTATCCGGCAAGGCTACGGCTATAACACTCGCATGGGATGAGCCTCTGACGACCAGGTAAAAGACAAGCGCAAGTAGTCTCAGAAACGCAACCATAGGTAACTAATGTCTTGCCTCGTACCGCACCCCAGATACAGAAACTCAATATCCAGGCAGGACAAGCAAAGCAATAGCTACGAATCTGCACACTCAGAGCAGAAACGGATTAGTCTCCGCCGCCTCCACCGTCCCCACCGCCTCCGTCTCCTCCGCCGAAGTCACCGCCACTTCCGCTGGAGGTGTCTCCGCCGCTGAAGTCGAAATTGAAGGAATCACCGAAATCAAATTCAATGTCTCCTCCGTCAGTCTCACGGTAGGGGTAGAGTTTCTTTTCGAGCTCGATAACTAGGGGAGTGAATCGAATCCCACGATACTCTTTTTCTTCACGTGCCAGTTCTTTCCTAGTGATAGGAGTCCCCAGAACGGGGCGCGCAATATCATCGTATCGGAGTTTGAACGCGACGGGTATTTTCATCGTTCCGTGCCCGTGAATGTTCGCAAGGAGTCTGCCCTGAGTGCCCAGTGGGAAGAGCTCTCGGCGACGTGCTTTTTGATCCTTCTTGCTTAGATGCTCCCACCACGCGAAGTCGAGGCTGCTGGTAAGAGCGTTGTCATAAAGGGTTTTATAGAGGTCAGTTTGGGCAATGCGCGCCGAATCTCGTTCTGCAGGGTTGTCGGAGACGCAGAGCAGGTAGGCGGTGTACGCAGCGTGCTCTTTAGCGTCGGACGCGGCGATAACGGTCGAGCCTTTGGGGGAATAGAGGCGAATACCTTCGTAGGATACGCTGCGCACAAATCCGCGGGAGTTGCGGGTGAAGCTGTAGATAATTTCCCAGTCGATAATGTCTTCCGGGACAATCGATCCGGCTTCGAGGTTGGAGAGGCTGGCACGCTTTATGAGGCGCTCGGTTCGTTCTTTGTCCTCGCCCTGAAGACCCTGCCACCAGCTGCTCGGGTCATTGGGAATGTAATTGAGCAGTTCACCATCAGTTTTTGTTGCCCATTCACCGGTTTGATTTTTATAGAGCAGGTGGGCGTAAATCCAGCGCAGATCGTAGCGTGTACTATCGAGCTTGAGCGGATAGAGTCCATAGATGAGGGTGAGGAATTTACCGTCAAAAGACCAATCTCGTAGCGCATGGAAGTAAATATAGAATTCTGCTTTACGGGCGAGCTCAATTCTATTGGGGAAGAAGGTAATGGTTGTAAAGGAGCGGCTGATTAGTTTAAAGGTTAAAATAATCAGAATAATTGCCCAGAGAAACCAGAATGCAGGAAAGTTGAAGAGAGATATACTCGTGAGGATAATAAGTGCTAAATGCGTAGCTAAAGATATAGGGTGTACACGGTAAATATAGCGTCGGTTAAATTTAAGCTGACGTGTCACTAGAAGGCACCTCCATCTCCAGAAGGGTCGCTGAAAGGGCCCGAAGAATTCGCAGAAGAACCGCCTCTGCGTCGGGGAAGAGTGCGCAGCGACGTCCAGAAAAGAAACTCAGCCCAGCTTTCACGAACAATCGGGCCGTGAAGAATCAGATCCTGACGACGAGGCTCCTTGGTCGGCGCACGGCCAGAAGTATCAGACTGAATCAAACTACTATAAACACGCTCACGACGCAGAGCAACATACTCGGCAGTAACCTCACGCTGCTTAGAACGAATAAGAGTCTCATCCATGGGGATCGGAGGAATAAAAGGAATTGACACGATAGATTCTCCAGGTGGTTGGGTCGGTATCTTGGTACGAGTCTATCAGCATGAGATACATAAATGAGTGATTGAGATTCAGAGAATGAATTCTGGTGCTGTATGACGTTCCGATAAAAGCATTGGTGTTTATGGTTGCGTTTGTGAGTTTGGAGGCTAGAGCGGAGAGCACTTGTTTCTGAGTTTCATGCAAGCCTCGGCGAAGTCAAGCGCTCGCATACTCGTGTGCGAGCGCCTTTTCCTTGGAACGCGACCGGTCTTAAGAACTATCGCATCCGCGAAGGTCAATCTCCACAGCGGCGCCGTACGCACTCGCTCAGCCGGAGCCTTGCCGGATTGGTGGCCGCAGCCTTGCCGGATTGGGATAAATAGGTGAGACCACGTAGACAGATTAGTCGGTGTAGTGAGCCGAATGGAGACGAACCAGGAATGTATAGGTTCGATCCGGTTCAATCAGTAGAGAGTGAAAAGCTTCAGAGCCGGTCTCAGCCTCGGATGCCCAATGTCCGGCACGTGCACGGAACGCCAGCTGAGCCATGACCCAGGAGCAATCATACGCTTCGGTATCAAAATACAATTCGGCACCGTCGTGAGTTACTACAGAGAGGTCCTGTGCTCGCTGCCCGGAGTGAGCAGCGATTTCCCATTCGGTGATATCGGCGTATCGAATGGTGGTGCTTTCGCGTAGCTGTCGCACGGTGACCTGTTCTGCTTCGACGAGCATATAGGTTGCGTAGTGGCGCCAGAGCCCGAATCCAATGGTGGCGAGGGTGAAGAAGAGCCAGATGAGCGTGCCGAAGAAGTAGGGGGAGGCGAATGCCTCACTCGCACTGGGGGATGCGATGAATGCGACGAGCGCGGTAATGATCGCAAATCCCAGGGGCAGGAGGCTCAGATAATAGAAGAATTTGAGGTTGTTGACTCGTTGGCGGGTGCCGATGGATCCGTGGTTCATGCTCTGTCTTTCGTGCTGTGGCGCCGGGTGGTGGGCTAGCTCTAGTGTACCGGTTTGAGGCTTCGGCTCTGTGCTACAGGTATACAGTGTATGAGAGTTCCCCTGGAGTCGGTGGCATATTTGGGGCTTGATATATTGCGGGTCTTTTAAGGTTGAAGTCTTATGTTCTTGGGTAGCGGTCGCTTAGTACAATCAGCCTGCCCGGGGAAAGTGCGATATGGGGGAGTGTAGCTGCCGGTATATGAAAGGGTTTTAAGAGTAATCCTGTGCTGGAGTCTTTCCGTAACGGGTGATTCTGTGCTGGCGAATCTGCAGTGGGGCTGTTTGGATAAGGGCTGTTCGAGTAGAAATTGTGCGGGTAGAAAAATACATGATTGCAAGGTCGTACCGATTGCACACAGATGTGAGCTATATCCGCTGCCGTTCGGTGAACCTAATAGGGTGAATACAGCAAAATCATAGGCTCAGGTCGTACACTTATAGACAGAAAAGATGTATATCTAGCGGGTTTCATGCGTTCATTGAGAGTTTTTTGAGATGTAGCTTGAAACTTTGATGGTGTATATTCGAAATGACATTCACTAGATGATAAGGAGAGTTCTATGGCTCTGACCCCCGAAGATCTGATTAACAAGAGCTTTAAAGCTGCAACCGGTTCCAATGGCTACGACATGGACGACGTCGATGCCTTCCTGGACGAGCTGGTCATTGACCTGCGCAAGCTCTACGAAGAGAACGACGCCCTCAAACGCAAGCTGGAGGCTGCCGAGCAGAAGGCAGCCGAGGCGCCCGTCGCCTCCTCCGCTCCCGCTGCCTCCGAGGCAGCTCCCGCGGCTAATGACGCTGCCGGCCTGCTGGCTATGGCTCAGAAGGTGCACGACGATTACGTGCACCAGGGAGAGACCACCAAGGCGAACCTGATCGCTGAGGGCGAGAAGAAAGCAGCCGACCTGGTGTCCGAGGCTACCGAGAAGCGCGATAGCGTGCTGGCTAAGCTGACCGATGAGCGCGATTCGCTGGAGGTCACCATTGAGTCTCTGCGTGGCTTCGAGGAGCGTTACCGCGCTAAGCTCAAGGACCACCTGAACGCTCAGCTGGATGAGCTGGCTTCTCTGCGCTCCATCGAAAAGGACGCTCAGTAAGACCCTGAGCCTCTAGAGAGCTACTGAGCGAACTAGCAAAGACATAGCTAGATAATCCCGGTGAGGGGTGAGTGCTACTTGCCTCTCACCGGGATTAGTCTATGCCCTCATGAATCGAACCTATCCCGAACCTACCCCGCAATTACCCGCCCTATCCCACTATTCAAGCCCGGTAGGATCCACCGCAGCCCACACTCAACGGACCCTGTGCCACCGGCTTAAAGAGAGCCTAGAGAATCAATCACCACGGGCGCTTAAGGTAAGCTAGAGTAAGGCGTGGTGCAGCTAGGCACTCGCACTGTGTAGCTGTAAGAACCTCTGTCATACTCCGTCCCGGCGGAGCGAGCCCAAGGAAAGCATGAGCACCACCGACACCCGAGATTCAGAACCCGTAACCCCCGTGCTATCGCCGCGCGCCTCCATTATCCTGGCGGCTGTGATGGCGGCGCTCGCTTTCGGGCTGGATCAGTGGACTAAGTACCTGGTGGTGACCCATATGCAGCTGGGCGAGCGTATTACTGTCATTGACGGTTGGCTGTGGTGGTACTCGATTCGTAATTCGGGTGCGGCGTTTTCCATGGGGGAGAACGTCACCTGGATTTTCACCCTGATTATGGCCACGGTTGCCGTGTACCTGGTGGTCATTGTGCGTCGCACGCGCGCGGTGTATTGGCTGCTGGCTTTGGGCGGCCTGCTCGGTGGCGTGCTGGGTAATTTGTGGGATCGCCTGTTCCGCGAGCCGTCTTTTGCGCAGGGGCATGTGGTTGATTTTATTTCCGTGCCGAATTTCGCGATTTTTAATGTGGCGGATTCTTTTATTTGCGTGTGTATGGTGGCGATTGTGCTGCTGAATTTCCGTGCGGTGAACCTGCTGGGTTATCGCGTGCAGCAGCCGGTCAAGGACGCTGCGAAGAATGACGATATGAGCGAGAAGAACGAGAAGTAGAGGAGCAGTAGTGAGCGAAAATATTAAGGTCAGTTTTGAGGTCAGTGAGGACCTTGCCGGTATGCGACTGGATGCGGCTCTTTCCGGCGCGCTAGATCAGCCGCGTTCTCGTACCTCCGCGTGGATTCGTGACGGCCATGTGGCGGTCAGCCGTCAGGGCGCTCCCGTGAAGCTTTCCAAGTCCCATAAGCTCTCTGCTGGTGAACTGGTTCAGGTAGATGCCCCGGCTCCTCGCGATTTGGCGGATATCCCCGCTGAGAAGGTGGACGGCTTCCGTATTGTCTACCTGGACGATGACATTGTGGTGGTGGATAAGCCCGCCGGTGTTGCCGCTCATCCTTCTCCCGGCTGGCACGGCCCGACCGTGCTCTCGGCGCTACGCGGTGAGGGTATTAGCCTTTCCACCTCGGGCGCGGCGGAGCGTCAGGGCATTGTGCACCGCCTGGATGTGGGCACCAGTGGCCTGATGGTCGTGGCTCGTAGTGAACGCGCCTACACCGAACTCAAGCGCGCCTTCAAGGAACGTACCGTAACCAAGGTGTATCACACTCTGGTACAGGGCATTCCCGATCCTCTGCGCGGCACCATTGATGCGCCCCTGGGGCGTCACCCCGGCAGCGAGTGGAAGTTCGCCGTGATTGAGGGCGGTCGCGATTCCATCACCCACTATGAGGTGCTGGAGGCATTCGGCCCGGCTGCCCTGGTGGAGGTGCACCTGGAGACCGGCCGCACCCACCAGATTCGCGTGCATTTCTCGGCAATGCGTCACCCCTGCTGCGGCGATTTGACCTACGGTGCCGACCCGCGTTTTAGTGCCGAGTTAGGTCTGACCCGCCAGTGGCTGCACGCTCACCAGCTGGGCTTCAAGCACCCGGTCACGGGCGATACTGTTTCCTTTGAGTCGCCCTATCCGCAGGATCTTTCCTACGCGCTGGAATCCCTGCGTGAGGGTACGATTAAGCTCGGCTCGCGCTAAATTCACGCTGCATTACCCCTACACACTCACCGTATACCGAACACCTCATCACAAGGACACTAATGGCTAAAGATTTCGCGCATTTGCACGTTCACACCGAATACTCCATGCTCGATGGTGCCGCACGCCTGGGCGATCTCTTTAGCCACGCCAAGGAGCTGGGCATGAGCTCCATGGCGACCAGCGACCACGGTTTCCTCTTCGGTGCTTTCGACTTCTGGCGTCAGGCAAAAGCCCACGATATTAAGCCCATTATTGGTGTGGAAGCTTATCTGACCCCCGGCACGCACCGCACCGACCGCACACGAGTCAAGTGGGGCGACGGCAGCCGCGATGACGTTTCCGGCTCGGGCTCCTACACCCACATGACCATGTGGGCAGAGACCACCGAGGGCATGCACAACCTCTTCCGCGCCTCCTCCATTGCCTCCCTGGAAGGGCAGCTGTACAAACCGCGTATGGACCGCGAAGTGCTGCAAACCTACTCTAAGGGTCTGATTGCCACCACCGGTTGCCCCTCCGGCGAGATTCAAACCCGCCTGCGCCTGGGACAATACGACGAGGCGCTCAAGGCAGCCGCGGAATTCCGCGATATTTTCGGCAAGGATAATTTCTATTGCGAAATTATGGACCACGGCCTGGGCATTGAAAAGGTCGTGACCGAGGATCTGCACCACCTGGCTAAGCAGCTGGATCTGCCCTTTGTCGCCACCAACGACCTACACTACACCCGCCAGGAAGACCATAGCGCCCACGCGGCGCTGCTGTGCGTGCAGTCCGGCTCGACCCTGACCGACCCCAAGCGTTTTAAGTTTGACGCGGATAATTTCTACCTGCGCTCGCCCCAGGAAATGTACGACCTGTTCGGTGATATTCCCGGCGCCTGCGAGAACACCCTGGAAATTGCTGAGCGTTGCAATGTCGAGTTCAATACCAAGGCGAACTATATGCCGAACTTCCCCGTGCCCGAGGGAGAGAATGAGGAATCCTGGTTCGTGAAGGAAGTTGAACGCGGCCTGCACGTACGTTTCCCCAACGGTATTCCCGATAAGGTGCGCAAGCAGGCTGAGTACGAGGTTGGCGTTATTACCTCCATGGGCTTCCCCGGCTACTTTTTGGTCGTGGCGGACTTTATTAACTGGGCTAAGCGCAATGGTATTCGTGTGGGTCCGGGCCGTGGCTCCGGCGCGGGTTCCATGGTGGCGTACGCTATGCGCATTACCGAGCTGAACCCGCTGGATCACGACCTGATTTTTGAACGCTTTTTGAACCCCGATCGTGTCTCCATGCCCGACTTCGATGTGGACTTTGACGATCGTCGCCGCGGCGAAGTCATTGACTACGTGACCGAAAAATACGGCGAGGATAAGGTCGCGCAGATTGTCACCTTCGGCACCATTAAAGCTAAGCAGGCACTCAAAGACGCCTCCCGCGTGATGGACCAGCCCTATTCGGTGGGCGAGCGCCTGACTAAGGCCATGCCGCCGGACGTGATGGGTAAGAACATCGCCCTGGCGAATGTGTACAACGAAGAGGATAAGCGCTACGCTGAGGCCGCCGATCTGCGCGCCCTGATTGAAGACCCTGCCGAACCCATTTACGGCCGTGTTTTTGAGACCGCAAAGGGTCTGGAGGGCCTGAAGCGCCAGTGGGGTGTGCACGCTGCGGGCGTGATTATGTCCAGTAAAGACCTGGTGGATGTGATCCCCGTGATGCGCCGTGAAGCCGACGGTCAGGTCATTACCCAGTTCGACTACCCGACCTGTGAGGGTCTGGGCCTGATCAAGATGGACTTCTTGGGTCTGCGCAACCTGACCATTATTTCTGACGCCCTGGAAAACATTAAAGCCAACCGTGGCGAAGATGTTGACCTGGAGGCGCTGAGCCTGGACGATAAAGCCTCCTATGAGCTGCTGGCTCGAGGCGATACCCTGGGCGTGTTCCAGCTGGACGGTGGCCCCATGCGCTCGCTGCTCAAGCTCATGGAACCGGAAGAATTTGAACATATTTCGGCAGTGCTCGCGCTCTACCGCCCCGGCCCCATGGGCGCGAACTCCCACACCAACTACGCGCTGCGTAAGAACGGTAAGCAGGAGATTATGCCCATCCACCCGGAGCTTGAAGAGCCCCTGGCGGATATTCTCGACACCACCTACGGCCTGATCGTGTATCAGGAGCAGGTTATGGCGATCGCCCAGAAGGTGGCTAATTACACCCTGGGTGAGGCGGATCTTTTGCGCCGCGCAATGGGTAAGAAGAAGAAAGCCGAACTGGATAAGCAGTACGCAACCTTCCACGACGGCATGATTAGCAACGGCTACTCTGAGGACGCGATTAAGGCGCTCTGGGATATTCTGCTGCCCTTCTCCGACTATGCGTTTAACAAGGCGCACACCGCCGCCTACGGTCTGGTGTCCTACTGGACTGCGTATCTGAAGGCGCACTACCCGCAGGAATATATGGCGGCTCTGCTGACCAGCGTGGGCGACGATAAGGATAAGCTCGCGCTGTACCTGAACGAATGCCGCCATATGGGCATTACCGTGTTGCCGCCGGATGTGAACGAATCCGTGCTGACCTTCGCTCCCGTGGGTGAGGATATCCGCTTCGGTATGGGCGCGATTCGTAACGTGGGCGCGAACGTGGTTGAGGGCATGATTGAGGCTCGCCAGGAGAAGGGACGCTACGAATCCTTCAATGATTTCTTGAAGAAGGTGCCGCTGCCGGTGTGCAATAAGCGCACCATTGACTCGCTCATTAAGGCAGGCGCTTTTGACTCCCTGGGACACACTCGCCGTTCCCTGGTGATGATTCACGAGAACGCGGTGGAGGCAGCCGTTGCGATTAAGCGCAAGGAAGCCGCAGGCCAGTTCGACCTCTTTGGCTCCATGGGTCTGGAGGATGAACTCAGCGATGAGCTGACCGTTGCCATTCCCGATGTGCCCGAATGGGATCGTCGAACCCGCCTGAACTTTGAGCGCGATATGCTCGGCCTGTACGTCTCCGACCACCCGCTGCGAGGCCTGGAGAGAGCCCTCTCGGATGCCGCCTCCCACACGGTACACGATGTGCTGGATGAAGACGGCGTGCGCGACGGCGGCGAAGTGACCCTCTCGGGTATGCTCACCAATGTCTCGCGCCGCATCGCCAAGTCCAGCGGTAACCAGTACGCCTCGGCGGAGCTGGAAGACCCCTCGGGTGCAACCGTGACCGTTATGTTCTTCTCGCGCACCTATGAGGCCATTAGTAGTGTGCTGGCTGATGACCTCATCTGCGCGATTAAGGGTCGTGTGCAGCGCCGAGACGACGGTAGCGTGAATGTCAGCGCCCAGGATCTGCAGATTCTGGAGTTGAGCGATGACGGCCGCGATAAGCCCCTGGTGATTCACGTGCCCGAGTACCATATCACCATGGATCGTGTGCAGGAGTTGAAGGAAGTACTGCGTGAAAATCGCGGTACCGCCGATGTGCGCTTTATTATACGCACCCACGATAAGGAGCAGGTCGTGGCGATTGACTCTTTCTTTAGGGTGGATCCGAACCCCACGCTCTTTGCGGAGATTAAGAGTATTTTCGGCCCCTCCTGTATTCGCCGCTAGGGCTAGTCTGCCTGGGTGAGTTAGGGGAGTAAGAGCCCTTCAGAGAAGCCCGGGATAGAAAATCCGGTGCACTGATATAGACAGTGCACCGGATTTTCTGAAGATATAGGGTCTGCGTCTTATGAGACCACAATAGATACAGAAAAGTGCCCGCTCTATAGCAATAGAGCGGGCACTTCTAAGTCGTAGGCTACGTTCCCTGAGGCTAAGCGTTTTTAGTCTCAGTGGGAGGCGGGATTTAGGCGTTATCGCCGTCCCACGCCTCATTACGAGCGGCAGCGGTCTCCATAGCATGCGCCGCCTCCTCATAGGTCGCGTAGGGACCCCAGAGCTGAGTGACGGGGCTCTGCTGGCCCTCCTCAACCTTACCGGTGGTGGTGTTGTACCAGTACTCTACCGGGTGCGGACCGGGGGTAACAGCATCGTGCTTCATAGTTCTCCTTCAACACAAGGGGTACACGCTCAAAACCGGATACCCCGAAGAGCACATACATTCTTTGCTCCAAGTATCCCATATAACAGTGCACAATACACAGCCACGCGCACCCGCGCCGAAAATAATTCCCGCACTCGGCAAAAGATACAGCTTTCAGGGCGCAGCACCCGCACTTATACCAAGCCTACCCCGAAGAAGAAAGGAAAGGCTAAAATAAAACTATGACGTCACATAACCTACCCGCTGAAGCAGACCGCGCACCCGTAGGCGCACTCACCCCCGGCATCGTCACGCCCATGCGTAGCGTACCGGCGCACATTATCCGTCCCGAATACGTGGGCAAACCCACCGCCAATGAAGGCAACGACTCCAATATGTACACCGCCGAAGAAATCGAGCGAGTACGCGCCGCCGGCACCATCGCCGCCAACGCCATTGTCGAAGCCCAGAAAATTGCGGTCCCCGGCACCACCACCGACCAGATCGACGTGCTGGTTCACGAGTACATTTGTGATAACGGCGCATACCCCTCCACCGTGGATTACCGCGGCTTCCCCAAATCCGTATGCACCTCCCTGAACGAAGTCATCTGCCACGGCATCCCCGATAGCACCGTGCTCGAAGACGGTGATATCCTCAACCTGGACGTCACCGCCTACTTCGACGGCATGCACGGCGACACCAATAAGACCCTGCTGATCGGCAATGTGGACGAAGAATCCCGACTGCTGGTTGAGCGCACCGAAGAAGCACTCAACCGCGCCATGAAAGCCGTCAAGCCCGGCCGTGAAGTGAACGTCATTGGTCGAGTGATTGAGAAGTACGCGGCACGATTCGGCTACGGCGTGGTGCGCGATTTCACCGGTCACGGCGTGGGCCGTGAATTCCACTCCGGCCTGATTATTCCTCACTACGATGCGGCGCCCCAGTACAACACCGTGATTCAGGAAGGCATGATCTTCACCATTGAACCCATGCTGACCCTGGGCACTATCGAATGGGACCAGTGGGATGACGACTGGACTGTGGTCACTCGCGACCGCAAGCGCACCGCCCAGTTTGAGCACACCATGGTGGTCACCGCCGATGGCGTGGACATTCTGACCCTGCCGAGCATTTCCTAGGTCTTCAATCCCTAGCCGCAATCCGGTAAGCCCGGTGGCTCCTACTAAAGCGTGCGATATATTAGGCTTTATGAGGCAACGGCGCGGTAAGAGAGGAAGGCGCTCGCGCACGTCCTCCCTCTCTACCCGATCTTCTGGCGCTAAACCGGCAAGGCTACGGCAAAACTTTATACATTATTTCAACAACACAGACACTCAAGGAGAACCATGAGCGAAAATTTGACCGCGGAGCAGCTTCCCGCACCCACCCCCGCCGACCTGGCAATCGGCATTGATATTGGAGGCACCGGCACCAAGGGCGGCATTGTCGATCTGCGCACCGGCGACCTGGTATCCCCGCGCTTCCGCATCCCCACCCCCAAGCCCGCAACCCCCGAAGCAGTCGCAGCCGTCGTCGCAGAGATCGTGACCGAATTGCAGAGCCGCGAACTGGCACCGGCACCCGACTCCGCCATTGGCGTGGACTTCCCCGCAGTGGTCAAGAACGGCATGGTGTTCTCCGCAGCCAATGTGGACGAATCCTGGATTAACACCGACTTGGAAGCCGTAATGAGCGCAGCCCTGGGCGGTCGCAAGGTCTACGGCATTAATGACGCGGACGCAGCGGGTCTTGCCGAAGCAACCTACGGTCAGGGTCGCGATAAGGACGGTCTGATTGCCGTGATTACCCTGGGTACCGGCATTGGTTCCGCGCTGATTAATAACGGTGTGCTGATCCCCAATACCGAACTCGGTCACCTGGAAATTGACGGTCACAATGCGGAATCCCGCGCATCCGCACGCGCTCGCGAGGTGCACGAGCTGTCCTGGAAGAAGTACGGTAAGCGTCTGCGCCGCTACTTTGAGCATGTACAGATGCTTTTCTCCCCGGATCTGTTCGTGATCGGCGGTGGTATCTCCAAGAACCCCGAAAAGTTCATGCCCTACTTCGAGGATGACATTCGTACCCCCATGGTCATGGCAACCCTGCGCAATAACGCCGGTATTGTTGGTGCCGCGCTGTGGGCAGCCGGTCACCTGGAGGAGCGCGAAGCTCGCACTCAGGCTTAATCTCTAACCATATACGCTGTGGCCACGTCTCTTTGCATAGAGACGTGGCCACAGCTTTTATATCTGATGATGCGCTGCCTGTAATATTTTTATATCGGATGATGCGCTGCCTGTAATAGCTGTACGCCTAGTTGCTATGGCGGTAATTTTTAGCATGCGTCGCATAACTGTCAGCTTTATTGCAGAACCAATACCTCTTTCCCAATCCGGCAAGGCTGTGGCTGGCAATGCGGCAAGG
>NZ_JAUNVZ010000055.1 GCF_030540545.1 Rothia sp. (in: high G+C Gram-positive bacteria)
TCAAACTACTGCCGAAGGCGCCGGGTATGACCCCGTCGAGCGCATCCGCCGCTATTGTAGGAATCGGTTCGTTCTGCTCGATCGTAGCCCCGCCTGTGGGCGCCTTCTTCGCCACCTGGAACATGACCGCCACTATAGTAGGCTCTTCGGTACTCTTGCTGACTGCGGCAGTCATCGCCTGGTTTAACGTGCCAGCACAGCCCGATCATGAACTTTCCGATGCGATTAAACGCGATAGTTTTAAAGATATTTTCCTAGGATTCTCGGCTATTTCCAGCGCCCGTGCCCTCGTGGTTTTCTTACCTGTGATGGCGGTCGTAGTTGCTTCCACCACGATGGAAGGCATCGCCGGGGTGTTCTACCTGCAATCCATCACGAACACCGCATTCGAGTATTCGCTCGTGTTGGCGATGTGGGCTGTTGGCGCGCTCATCGCCAGCGTTTTCTACGGGCGCGGATGGTACAAACCGCAGCTGGTAAACGCGATTCTGTGGGGCGGATTCTTTATCGGCGCCGCGATTCTGCTGGAAGGGCTGGCAGCGAATCCTTGGATTGTGGGAGCTGGGTTCCTGGTAGGCGGGTTCTTCAACTCGATCCACAATATGGGTATTCGTGACATGGTGTATACGCGGGTGCCCGAGCATCGCCAGGGGCAGTCTTGGGCTCTTATCGGCTCGCTGTTCAGCTCGATGGTGCTTGTGGGTGACCTGCTTGGTACGCCGGGAATACTGGGGGATGCGCGCACTATTGTCATGATCGGCGGCGCGACGGCAACCGGTGCGGCGGTGGCGAACCTGCTGCTGTATGCACTGGTGCGCAGCCGGTGCGGGGTAAGAGTCCCCGGCGGGGAGAGGTAAAATTAAACCCGGCTTATTACACCCCGATAAATCAAGGAGAAAACCCCGTGAAAGCTTACCCGGTTCTCGCCGTTGGTGCGGCGCTCGCTCTGGCGCTAACAGCCTGCTCGTCAGGAGATCAGAAAGCGCAGGAAAGCCCCAGCTCATCAGCCGCCTCAAGCAGCGCCAGCGCCAGCGCCTCCGCGAGTGCTTCCGTGGCGAGCGCATCCCCGCAGGTGAGTACCGCCGCGCAGGAGCCCACGGTTGGTACCGCCCCCGCCACGGTATCTGACGAACCCACCTGGGGCACTATCACCACCAGCTCGGCTGCCGCAGGGGCACCCACAGCCGCAGCGGCTGGCGAAAGCGCCAGCGCCGCCGCAGGCTCCGGGCAGGGCGGTGCCAACAATAACCCCAAGAACCCCCAGGCTCCCGCCGAGAAAATAGCCCGTGCAGGCGAGAGC
>NZ_JAUNVZ010000056.1 GCF_030540545.1 Rothia sp. (in: high G+C Gram-positive bacteria)
CCACCGGGGGTATCAACTTTTGGGGCAGCAGCTTCGTAGCCGGCCCCCAGGGCGAACTCTTTGTGCAGGCTCCCAAAGACCGTGCACAAAACATTGTCATCGACATCGACCTGCAGCGTAGCGAAAACGTGCGCCGGTGGTGGCCCTTCTTGCGTGACCGCCGCATCGAGGCGTTCGATCCCCTCACCCGCCGCTTTATTGATTAAGGGCTACCCCACCCTATTCCCCACTATACGCACTTAGGGCTCCACCCGGCGAAAGCCAGGTGAAGCCCTAAGTCTTTTTTGGTTGCTTACCTCCTCGGCCTGCGCACCATTGGGTAGAGACGCAGGTCAAGGGGTAAGTGGTGTTCCGTAGGTGAGTGGATTACTCCTCCTCATCACCGCTCCAGCTGTCGGAGCTCCAGCCACGCTCGTTGGAGAAGATGACATCGGTCGTCTGATCCTTGTCTACTACGAAGGTAGAGTTCTCAAGGAAGTTAGAACCGCTGATAAACTCGAAGCGGGTGGCTGTGGGAGCCTGATATACTTTCTTCATAATAATCTGTACAGATATATGTTTCTGTGGATAATGTGATTAATCGCGCGGCAAGTACCGTGGGGTTTACTTCACGATGAACTTGCGACCGCCCTGGATGTATACGCCACCCTTCACAGCCTTCACTACGCGACGGCCGGAGAGGTCGTAAACAGGAGCCTGTACGCCTTCACCCGTAAGGGTAGCCTGACCGATGCCGGTAGCCTCACCACCGAAGTGGAGCGCTACAGCCTGTGCAGCATCCGCAGCGTTGAGGAATGCCTTATTGGCGGGGATAGAAGCGAGACCTTCACCCGGCGTGTAGAAGCCTACGACCTCAGCAGCCTTACCGAAGACGAGATTGTTAGCGCGGTTATCAGCGGTCAAAGCTACATCCGTCAACGTACCGCTCAGTGCACTCGTTACCTTATTATCTTCAGCAGCAGCCGTTGCGATGGTTACCGTAGCCTTTTCAGCACCCTTAGCACCTACGAGTACCAAACCCGTTTGGGCCGGAGCAGCAGAAACCTCAGTCATATTCAAGGCCGTCTTGTCCTCATTGAGCGTACCTACATAAGCCTTTGCGCCGTCTACCTTGCTTATGCCGAAGGGCAGATAAGCGGTAGCATAGCTGGCCTCGCCGGCAGTGGCCAAAGTAATGTCAGCCGTAGTGGCGGGTACGATGTACCAATTTGAGGCAGTTGCACTTGCTCTCCAACCTACAATCGCATTAGCACCGTCATTATGCAGATAGCCCCACTGTCCGCTCGATGCGCTCTTGAA
>NZ_JAUNVZ010000057.1 GCF_030540545.1 Rothia sp. (in: high G+C Gram-positive bacteria)
TCTCAGGAATGACGGACGTTTACGCACTCGATCTCTACCGCAAGATTAACGGCCACTCCCTGCCAAGCGTATAGGAGCGGAAGGGTTTGCTCTAAGACTGAATAGCCTAAAGCGTTTTTCCCTTACCCCACACGATGGCGGCGTAAGAGCAGGTAAAGCACCACCGGAGCACCGAGCAAGGGGGTGACGGCAGCTAGAGGCAGTGTGCCTCGAGCACCAGGTAGGTGAGTCAATATTAAGGCAAAGAGGGAAAGGTCGGCACCGAGCAGGGCAGTGGCGGGCAAGAGGTGTCGATGGTCGGCACGGCGCAACCACAGGCGGGCCAAGTGAGGTACAGCCAAACCGATGAAGGAGATAGGACCGCACAATGCGGTAACAACTGCGGTCAGGAGACCGATAAGCAAGAGAAGAAGGGTGCGCACCTGCTGTACCCGCACGCCAAGATTGGCGGCATAGGCTTCGCCCAACAATAGGGCATTGAGTGGACGGGCAAAACCGAAAAGTCCCACAAGGGGCACCACAATACACAGCGCGAAGAGCGGCAGACGCTCAAACGAAAGAGACGAAAAATCACCCATTCCCCACACCACAAAGGCACGCAGGCCATCTGCCGTAGCGAAGAAGCTCAGCAGGGAGATAAAGGCCGAAAGCACAAAGCTCATCATCACGCCGATAACCAGCAGGCCGAGGCTATCGCTGACCCAACGACTGCACAAGGTGAGCAACAGGATGACGAGCATTGCCCCGAGAAAGGCCGCTCCTATCGTCAGGAGTTGGCCGCTTAGGGCAAGGCTTCCCCACGTCAACGAACCACCCCAAGCCAAGAGGGCAAGCGAGGCACCGAGTGAGGCACCTCCGCTCACTCCGAGCAGGGAAGGGTCAGCCAAGGGATTGCGAAAGAGGGTCTGCATCACCAGTCCGCACAGTGCCAAGGCACTACCGGCCAGCACAGCGGTCAGGGACTGGGGTAGACGTGACTCCCACATGATGAATTGCGCCACAGCCTCATCGCCGGGAGCAGCTTCCGCAGTCGTACCAAACAGCCCTTGTCCTACCTCCGCAAGCGTCAAAGGGACGCTCCCGACACAAAGGCTGAGGGTAAAAAGCAACAAAAGGAGGAGCAGGGGAAGAAAGACTGCGCGCTGCATAAGCTGAGGAATGAAGGGATGAAGGCGGAATTACTGCAACGGGGTGAAGTAGTGTTCCCCGGGGTAAGGAAGGCCGTAAAACAAGGCCGTTAACTCGCCCAGCAAAAGGTCGGGACGGAAAGGGATGGTCTCGTAATAGGGTGTTT
>NZ_JAUNVZ010000058.1 GCF_030540545.1 Rothia sp. (in: high G+C Gram-positive bacteria)
TGAGCGATTTCTTGGTAGTTTTCAAGAAATTTTCATTCAAGAGGCGTATTTGTGGAGTGTTGCAGCAGCGAAACCCCTTGCTGGGTCCCAGTTGCTAGCAGCTGTGAATAAGCCTCCAAGTATGTGAATGGCAAATATATCAGTAAATTGACTCGTACTTCTGAGAGTGGGATGAAGGCTGCGCTGATAGGGTGAATGCCTCGGCGAGCGTTTCACAAGCCCCGCGTGTAGGTCTGTTGTGCGAGCCCCGCGGTCAAGGGGGACGCTGGGAGTAGTGTGAGGCAAATTTCTTTGCCTTATATCGCAAAAGTCTCTGGCATTATCAGCCTTGCCAGAGGTGTATCCAGAAAGAGAGTATATCGATGTTGATCACGCAATCTAGGCGATTCTCGCGTAGGAGCCTGCTTACTACAACTGCACTCGGCTTGCCTGCCATGGGATTGATGGGGGCTCTCAATCTGATTGGTGCAACCCCAGCCTCTGCCGTGTCTTCCAATGATTTCGTGGCTACGGCTGAGAGCAGGGCGGGATGCCCCTACGTCTGGGGAGCTGAAGGTCCTGACGCCTTCGACTGCTCAGGTCTTATCTGCTGGTCCCTGGCGCAGCATGGGATCTCCATACCGCACTATTCTGGAGCTCAGATCCAGACGTGCATTGACGCGGGCCTGGGAATCTCCGTCGACGATGCGCTGGGCACCAGGGGAGCACTTCTGCATTACGACGGCCATGTCGCCATTTCGCGTGGGGATGGAACCACTATTGAGGCTCGCAGCCCATCCCAGGGCACGGGTATCTTCTCTGCCGCGGGTATGGGCTGGACTGCCGGTGGCCTGTTCCCAGGAGTCACCTATGGCGACTCCCCCGCACCCCCGCCGGCGGATCCGGGCGATCCTGCCGATGGATACTGGGGCTCTGACACCACCAGGCATCTGCAGGCCGTGCTGGGTACGCCCCAGGATGGGGTTGTCTCCAGCCAGGACGTCCACTGGAAGGCTCAGAATCCCGGCCTCGGCAGTGGGTGGGAATGGGTTTCTGCGCCCACCGGCTCCACCGTGATCCGCGCCATGCAGGAACGACTCGGGGTGGCTGCTGATGGCCTGATCGGACCAGGCACCATCACTGCGCTGCAGACCTACCTTGGGACCTCAGCCGACGGATGCTTCTCCGCCCCTTCGGCCTGTGTGCAAGAGCTCCAGCGGCGAGTCTATGCGGGACAGTTCTGACTCCATCGAGGGTTGGATTCCGCATCGTCATCAGGGGCCGTGGCTCCTGGGTCATATCCCGGGAGCCA
>NZ_JAUNVZ010000059.1 GCF_030540545.1 Rothia sp. (in: high G+C Gram-positive bacteria)
CCCTTCGTGGTCGTGCAGCAGCTCCTCAAGGGCGGACTGCCACCAGGCCAGCTCCAGCTCAGCGGCCACCAGCCGTGCCGGCACCTGCCGGGCATACAAATCTTCCATGAGCTCATCCAGGCCCAGGCACAGCAGGCGCGCGGTGAGGGTATCCCGCTCGGGCAGGCTCATCAGCAGCACCCGGTCGGCCAGTAACGCATCCAAACGCTGTTCGAGCACGTCCAGGGTGGTGCGGGTAAAGTCGGTGCCTTCCGGGGAGTCATCCAGCACGATTCGCAGCCCGTCGAATTCTTTCATGAGGGAATTGCAGGCGGTGACAAGCGCATCAAGGTTCTCAGGGATCTGCGGGGTGCGTGGGGCGGCGGTGTGCCGGATCCACTCTGCGCGTTCAGCCTGCACAATCCGCAGCTGCTCGTGCAGGTCGCCAATATTCACCCCCGGCAGGATGTACTCCTTAGCGGCGCGGCGCAGGCGGGAGCGCTGCATACTGCTCATTTCGATGCCGTTTTCGCGGCGCCACGCCCCGGTCGCGGCGGCCGCGATCAGGTCGGTGACGGGCCGGTCATACACGGTGGGGCGGAACTGTTTCAGGGTTTCCCGGATGCGCTGCAGAATACGCAGCTGCCCCTGCCAGTCGGCGATAGTGCGGCCCAGCCGTAACCCGGTGGTGCGGCTGAGCCGGCTCATAGCCTCCCGCAGAGACAGCAGGGAGGATTTGAGGGTGAGAACCAGTGCGTAAGCATCAGCGGTCTCCTCGTCGTTGGCCAGGCGGGCACGGTACCAGGGGGAGGTGCGGGTCGCCGGGGTGAACGCCCCCAACTCCGCGAGGCGGGTGAGGTCGTGAGCGAGGTTCTCGCGTTCGAGCAGCCGATCAAGCATGCGGCGGCTAAACCGTACACCGGTTGCGGGCGCCTCATTCCGTGAGGTGAGTTCGGCGAGGGTCTGCAGCGCCTGGTAGGTGGTGATATTCCAGTACGGCTCGTGCGAGAGCAAAGCCTCGGTGTGCCTGTGCAGGCGGCGGCGGGTTTCAAGCAGCTCGGCGGTGGTCTCCTCTTCCTCGGGTATGGCAGCGGTTTCGTTGCGCACAATGGCTTGGATGAATTCGGCGCGCTGGCCTTCGGCGTCGCGGTCGGTGAGCACATCAAAACGGAGGGAATCAATACCGTTGCGTTCAAGCAGTGCGGTGAAATCGGCCAGGGTGGAGCGTTTCTCCCCCACCACAAGCACAGATTTGCCCTGCCCCGCGAGGGTCGCAGCAATATTCACGGCGGTGCGTAGCGGCTCGGT
>NZ_JAUNVZ010000060.1 GCF_030540545.1 Rothia sp. (in: high G+C Gram-positive bacteria)
CGCCCAGGGCGTGTGCTAGCGTAGGGGCAAACCCGCTTCTCCGGGAGGCCCGGGGTACTTGGCTCGTTCGCGTCCTCGCCCTTTGGGCTGTGGAATGCGAACAAACCAAGCACCCCGGGTCTCCCTGCGTTTTTGCCACCTACAGGTCTGTGAGCTGACGTTGTTGAGGGCGCTTCTGTACCCTCTCGGTCTTTGGCTTCGGGCTTAGTGGGCGATGGCCTTTAGCTCTCTTCTTTTGCTGGTAATTTGTTGGGGGCTGCTTGCATCTTGCTCGGGGCCTTCGCTTCGGGCTCACTGGTCTGGTAGCCTTGCGCCAATTCTTTGTGGTTAGTGCTGTGTGGGGGTGCCTTTGCATCTCTTGTGCTGAGGTTGGCCCCTGCTTTTCCCACAGTCACAATACTTTCCGCTTCGCTTACTCGCGCTTATAGAACGACTGCAGCCGCTGGGGTGTGCGGGTCGTGTACGGCGTTGTGCGGGGGTGGGTAATGGGGTACTATGTGATGCCTATGCGGGCGTGGCGGAACTGGTAGACGCGCTGGATTTAGGTTCCAGTGGGGGAGACTTCGTGCAGGTTCGATTCCTGTCGCCCGCACCACTTTGCATGCAAGCCGGCCTTCGGGTCGGCTTTTTTCATCTTGTGGATTAAACAGCTGCATGGCCTGTCAGCAAATATGGGCCGTGGCAAAAATCGCGACTATTCAGCAATATGCATTTTGGTTTTAAGGCGATTTCGGCCCCGCTGCAGCGCGGACGGCTGCTTACCCCCTTCGTTTGTCCGTAGATTAACCAGAACGTTCACCCAAATGCTCAAGAAGCACCTAAACTTACGACCGCTCACGTTCAACGTGCTCCCTGTAAAGGGATGGGTTGCTGAATAGTCTCGATTTTTCCACGCTGACACCTGGATGGCGAAAGAGAGGCGTAATTTTGTGCATAAAAGAGCGCTGAAATGCCCTAGCTTTGAATATTCAATAAGTGTGGGCGTTTGTCGGAGCGTTAATCCATAGGTGGCGAAGCGCCACGACGGGTGCGGCTCCGGATATATCGTGCCGGGCGAGTTCCGCAGCAAAGCGAGGACTGTCTGAGCCCGGCATGATATATCCGGAGCCTCAGCCTCGCAGGTCGTATCTTCGGCTTGGATTCACGCGCATTTGAATCTTGCGCCATAAAACTGCGCATGGGTTCTGAAGCCCTTGCGGTTATCCTCGCACCAAGGCGCGCTTACTGCTAAGATAACTCTGTTTTGTGCATGCGGGAGCGCCACCCGGCCACC
>NZ_JAUNVZ010000061.1 GCF_030540545.1 Rothia sp. (in: high G+C Gram-positive bacteria)
TGCATGGCCTGGTACGACCTGGTGGCGGACCGTTACGTGCTGCTCACCGTGGGCGCCTTCTACGACGGGGAACAGACCGTCGTGGGCTCCATGCACTGCCAGTGCATGTACCTGCAGCCTGATGACAGGTGCTGCCCCAGTCAGAGGTTCCAGGGGTCCCTTGAGGAGCAGGTCGCCCGCGCCCGCGACTGGCTGCTCTGGATGGCCCACAGGCCCGTGGACCGCAGGGAGTGGGGCGGTGTGACCACGGAGTACCGGTTCGCCGACGACGGCGTCGGTATCTCGGCCTCCGGCTGCAATGCCCTCCGACGGCTCCCGCCCCGGCAGGTGGTCAGGGTCCCCACCCGCGTTCTGTGAGCGGGTAGGGGATGCCGATCTGGGCCTATCAATTTGAAGAGTCTAAGAAGTAAACCGGTGGGGCTGTCAGGACGGCGGCGCTGAACCCGGTCCCAGACCAGGCAATAAACGTGTTCGCTTATAGCGAGATTGTCCTGACCTGCCTGTTCTTGAGGCAAGAGGCCCGAACCAGGTTTTGCTGACGTTGTGTAACGTTATTCGCCTCCGGGAAGCTGCAGGTCAGAGGCTTTTCGGGGGTGTCGTGACAAAGTCGTTAGAAAAACGAGGGCATTGAGGTCCGCCAGCCGCCCCCGTCAATGGGTGACGATGACGAGGGTGGAGTGCTACCATTAATATTGTCATAACGTGTTGTTGGGTAAGGATAGGATAATGCAGGAACCCACGACGATCGTGTACAGCCCCCAGCACGTCATTGTGCTGGTCATTGTCCTGGTGCTGACCGTGGTCGCGCTGGTCCAGGTGTGGCGCCAGAACAACACTATGCCAACTGCCGGGAAGGTCGTCTGGACCGCTGTCATTATTATTCTGGTGGGGGTCGGGCCGGTCGTGTGGTACTGCTGGCGGCTGGGAGACAGGTTGCTGAACAGCAAGATCCTGAAGGGGCCCCGGAGCCGTCGGTCAGGGTCGTGAGCGCCCAGGTGCAGGTACAGCCGCGCCCAGGACGTGCGGATGCGTGGTGACTCGCTCCCGGGGTGAGGATCCGGGGTTAAGGACCCAGAGCTCCGCCTCGGGGGCGAGCCTCTGGGGCGCCGTCGCTCTGCCTCACCCCTGCACAGCAGGGCTCATGTGGTGCGTGCTGTCCTTGACCAGGACCGGGGTGGTGCGCTCCCGCGTCGAGGCGGTGCCTGGGCCGCGGGCAGGGCAGCGTGGAGTGCCCCACGACGGGCGGTTCTCTCCCACGGGTTGCACG
>NZ_JAUNVZ010000062.1 GCF_030540545.1 Rothia sp. (in: high G+C Gram-positive bacteria)
GGTGCTCCGTTCCTTCACCCACGGGCTGCGCGCCCGCCTGCCGTTTACCGTACCCACCATCGCCGGAACCGTACCGTACAACGGTATGAGTGTATTCGTGTACACCTACGTTCCCGGCACCCACCGCGACCTTGAAGAACTAGCTCGCATTAACCGTGCCAACAACAGCACCCTCGCCACCGACCTGGGCAGGCTCATCGCCACACTGCATGTGATGCCTGAAGACATCATGATCGAATCAGACCTGCCCGTCTACTCCTCCCAGACCCTGCGCAGGCGTAAACTCTCCGAACTGGACAGGGCAGCCTCCACCCACAAAGTACCGGCCGAACTGGTGGCGCACTGGCGTGCTTTCCTAGAACCCGGGCCTATTGGGGACTTCCGTACCCGCGTGGTGCACGGTAAGCTCGGCACCGAAACCATCAGCATCCACAACGGTACGGTGGCCGAAGTGAGCGGCTGGTCAGAAGTGCATGTGGGCGACCCCGCCCAAGACCTCTCCTGGCTTTTTGCCTGCTCCGACACCGCCTTCACAGATGAAGTGGTGCGGGTATACTCCTCACAGATGCCGCAGATGCCCGACCAGCACCTGGTAGAACGCGCCGAATTCTACGCCGAGTTCGCTCTGGCCCAATGGCTCACCCACGCGGTGGAATACGGGGACGCACAAATGATCGCCCACGGCGAGCAGATGCTGCAGGCGGTCTGCGAGAACCTGCGTGACTCCGGGGAAATGCTCGGGCAGAACCAGCCGCTACCGGAGCGGGCCGAAGGGCTGGAATAGCCCCGGCGTCTCGCGCGGGCGCTGGGTCGGCTAAGGCTCCCAATCCCAGCGGGTAATGATGCGCTCCAGCTGCGCCTCAGACTGCAGCCCGCCCGCAATATCGGAATCCCACACCGTCTGGTCAGACCCAACATAGTAGAACGCCGCCCGCACATCCGCAGGGTCAACGCCCTGAATCTTGGCAAACGCCAGCCGGTACAGCGCCAGCTGGATGCGCTTATACCGCATCTGCTTGGCGGTGGGTTTACGGCCGGTCTTCCAATCCACCAGCTCCCAGCGTTCCCGCTGCCCCTGCTCGGTGCGCTCAACCGTGCGGAACACCGCATCAATACGTCCGCGCACACTCACCCCGGCCACATGCGTCTCCACCGGGTATTCCGCACGCCAAATACTTCGTTGAGCCCACGGACTGGCCAGGAAGGTTTCGCGTAGTTTCGCCATATCCACCCCGGCCTCGGAGTCTGTA
>NZ_JAUNVZ010000063.1 GCF_030540545.1 Rothia sp. (in: high G+C Gram-positive bacteria)
GAAGCTTAATCCCGGAGGAGAATTGCGATCTTATAATGATGCCGGCTATATGAACTGCTGGAAGGTGAAGGAAGTGACCGAGATACCCGTCAGCATCGGCAGTACAAATTATGCCTCTCTGGCTCTGCCCATGGCCGTAACGATACCTGATGGCGTGAAGGCCTATATCGGTTCGTCCGTAGCAGGCGGTCAGATTACGCTGAAAGAAGTGACGGGCGGCGTGCTGCCGGCAAAGACCCCGGTCATCCTGGTAGCCGATGAGGCTAAGGTGTACAACTTCACCATTGCGTACGACAACACGACAGCTGCTCCGAAAGGCAATAAGCTGTCAGGTGCTTACGGTAATGATACTATCGCCGAGGGTAAGACCGTCTATGGCTTGGGTATCAAGGCCGAAACGGGTGTAGGCTTCTACAAGCTGAGCAACGATGTTGCCCACCGCACCATTAAGGCGAACAAGTCCTACTACGAGGCTCAGGCCGCCGATGCGGCTACCATGCTCCGCTTCTCCTTTGGCGAGGCAACCGGCATCGAGGCAACACCCATGCAGACCGAAGCGCAGGATACCATCTATTATGACCTGCAAGGTCGCCGCGTGCTCTATCCCACCCACGGAGTTTACGTGACCGGCAAGGGCCAAAAGGTATACATCCGCTAATGCCTGCGGCAGTACCTATTTCAATTCAACAAACTGACATTATCACATCTTTCAGACATACCATCTTATGAAGAAAGCCTATATACAGCCGCAGAGCGAATCGATAGCCTTCTGCGTGGAGCAGCACATACTCGAAGGATCTCCCACCTTGGGACTCCATGAAGACGAAATGTACGGTGAAGACTTCTTGTCCCACAAGCGCCAGAACGGCAGCATTTGGGGCGAAACCTCTTCTTCCTTCGGCTCTTCGCACCAAGGCTCCAGCAGCATTTGGGACGAATAGCCTGCTGCTCCCATCACCCGTGCCCACTGCCTGCGCCTCTCTACCCGAAGGCGCAGTGCATGGGTCGAGCATCATGCACCGGACAGACTGATGTTTGTTCATTGACTCAGTCGTGTGCGTGCATTGACCGGTAAGACACGTAGTCTTGCCGCACCTTCCAAGAAGTGTGTACACTTCTTCCTAGCAGATGTGTTGCCGCCCGGGCTCAAAGCCCGGGCGGTTCTTTTGTTGTTCTCCCTTAGAATTTTCTATGGGGATGGCTGGCGCGGTATGTGGATTGTTTCAATTCTTCGACAAGTGCCTATCT
>NZ_JAUNVZ010000064.1 GCF_030540545.1 Rothia sp. (in: high G+C Gram-positive bacteria)
ATCGCCGCGATTGACGATGTCGTAGCTACCATCGGTGCGAGAGACGAACTTCCACATGCTCTCGGCATACTGCTGGTTCTCGCTGGTGGTCACGCCTTGGCCTACACCGTTGGACGTTACTACACGGTCAGCACTGCGGAGGGAGGACATTTGGTACCAAACCTCCTTGCTCGTTGTGCTGGCGGTGGGCATGTTGAGTTTTTCGCCCAACGCTGCAATCGCTGCGGTGAGGGTGGTGGTCTGGGTATTCAACTCTTCATTAGTCGGTGTGCCGGCAAGAAGCTTGTAGCCGGCCTCGATGAGTTCCGTAACGGCCTTGGCGTTCTCAGCAGTAAACTGTCCTACACCAGTACCGATGCTCAACTTTTCAGCCGTGGTGAGTGCAGCAGCCAGTGCGTTGCGTGCCACGAGGCTTTCGCGAAGCGTTTTGGCCTCAGCTTCGGTAGTAGCCGTGACCTTAGAGTCTGCCTCCTTCATGAGCGGAGCCAGGGTCTCGGAGAGCTTGGCGTAGCCCAAGCCGTAGAGATAAACGCCGGTGAAGTAGTCTGCTTTGGGTGCGCCTTCCTTGGCCAGCGGGGTGAAGCAGTCTACATAGGTAGCGTAGTCCAGCTCATTGGCAAGGGTTTGGAGCTTTTCGTTGAAGGGGACAATGCTCGCATCACAAGTAGCCTTATTGCTGTAGGGCAGGAGACTCATCACGTAAATCTTGGCCTCAGGGCAAAGCGTGTGCGCCTTCTCCACCATAGCCTTATAGCTGGTGGCGATGGCCTCGAGGTCAGCACCGGTAGCGGTAACATCGGCCGTACCCGTGTAGAAGTAAATCTGCGCCGGCTTACCCTTGCCTTGGAGCATGCCTTCGAGCATACCTGCGTTGGTGCTGATGTTTGCACCCGGTACACCCCAGCCCGTGCCGCGACTCTTGACCTTGTCGGAGTGCATCAACTCGTGCCACTCCATGCCGCAGATGGTGCCGTCACCCACCATGAGGATGTCGCCGTCATTCACGGGAGACATGGCGAAGTAAGAGGCACGCAGGGCATGTACGCCACTCTGACCACAGAAGTTATTGACGGCCTTGTCATCATAGGTGCAGGTAGCATTGACCTCAGCTGCAATCTTCTTGCACCAAATGCGGTAGGCTTGTGCCGTGAGGTGCACCTTGTCGTTGGTGTAGGCACCATCGCCTTCGCCAATCTTCACAAAGTCATCCCACAGGTCGATATATACCGCACCGTATAG
>NZ_JAUNVZ010000065.1 GCF_030540545.1 Rothia sp. (in: high G+C Gram-positive bacteria)
CCTCTATGCCTCGGAGATTATGGTCTTCACGCCCAAGGGTGAGCTTAAGTCTATGCCCCTAGGGTCTACGGCGCTCGACTTTGCCTTCTCTATCCACTCCTTCTTAGGCTCTCACTGCTTCGGTGCCAAGGTCAATCACCGCCTGGTACCCCTGAGCTATGTCCTCAAGAGCGGTGACCAGGTAGAGATTCTCACCACGCGCACCAGCCATATCTCGGCCGAATGGTTGGGCTTTGCCACCACGGCCAAGGCGCGCGGTAAGATACAGGCTTATCTACGCCGCGAGAGCCGCGACAAGCAGGTTAAGGGTGAGGGCATGCTGCGCGACTTCTTGCAGCAACACTCCCTCACGGCAGATGCTGAGACCATCGACCGGGTGCGCCATTTCCAAAACCTCCCCTCCACGGACGAGCTATACTACAACATTGGCGATGGCCTCATTCAGCTCGATGACGCACTCCTTACCCACCTACAAGGGCGTAAAGAGACCAAGGGCTGGCGACGCTTCATCCCCTTTATGGGCACTGTCCGAACGTCTACTACGCCCGAAGTTTCCACCGCAGCCCCCGACCTGGCTCAAGAGGGGTGGGCCAAACAGCTCAACCGTAAGCAGCTGCTCCCCCTCACCGAGGAGATACTGGCCAAGAGCACCCTTTGTCCCCACTGCGCCCCCATTCCCGGAGACGATGTGATGGGCTACATCACCGATGATGGGCAGCTCATCATCCATAAGCGCACTTGTGACGAGGCGGTCAAGCTCAAGACGCGGTACGGCAACAACATCATAGCCTGCTCTTGGGACATGCACAAGCAGCAGCTCTTTGACGTGACCATACGCTTCCGGGGTATCGATGCCAAGGGCGTGCTCTACGCCATCGCCGATGTATTGCACAAGCTGACGCACTTCATCATCAAGAGCATTACGCTGACTACAGACGATGGTATCTTTGAGGGTCACCTCACCATCTCAGTCTACGATACCACCGATGTCGCTACCGTCTGCGACAGCCTCCTCAGTGTGGAGAACGTGACCGAGGCTAACCGCGTGTAGTGCTCCCTTCAGGGCAGGTCTTGGGATTTGTAGTCTGTAGAATGAATTGATTTTGAAGCGGTGTAATTGAGGATGATAACCGGCTAGGCGCGCTTTCAGTACTATTGACTAGTCATCTATTAGTCCACTTTTAGACTTTACAGCCTGCTAGAGATAGTCTTTCCCATCCGCCCAACCATCCTT
>NZ_JAUNVZ010000066.1 GCF_030540545.1 Rothia sp. (in: high G+C Gram-positive bacteria)
AACCTGCTCCATACGCTGCGTTAAATCCTCACGCACGCCAACAATAATCTCATCCAGTACGGTACTGGTACTCATGGTTCACTCCTTCAGTTCACTCGCCCGCAAAGGTGCCCTTCGTGGCAGGTAGAGAAAAGGCGCCCCGCACATTCGCGGAACGCCTCTACCAGCAAGCCCTAGTGGCGCGCGGTGTTCTTCGTCTTCGCCCCGCCCTGGCCATAGCCAGCCTGCTTCAGGAAAAACCCAACCAACAGGCCAATCACAATAATGCCCGCGCCAACGAAAACCACCGGTTGACTGCCCAAGTCGTAAGCAATGGAACCCACCAGAACACCAACTGTCATAATGGCGACCATAACCCACGCGGCAACCGTGTTGCCGTGGTTAGCGTACGGGCGTTCAGGAACAATAACAATTTTCTCTTCAGCCACGAAAACTCCTCAGTGTGTGCCAGCGGATGCTCACCGAACAATCCGCCACTTGTTAACACGATTCTATGACATATCGCGGGCTAAGGCTGAATTTAAGACACCAAACACGAAAAACAGGGGGCACACCGGGTCACTAGGTGGTGGGGTCCTCTCCCCTGCTGAGCGAATCCCAAGCGTCCATCTCATCCATGTGCCCGTCCTCCGTATGGACACTACGCGCGGCTGAACGCTCATACCTGCGCCCAGCATCCCAGGTGCGGGAGGTGAACGCAGCCCACAGCGCGACCACGATAATCAGCGCACCGCACGCCGCCGACACCCACGGCCACGGGCTCAGCGCATACTCGCCTGCCGGAGAAATTGTGCCTGTTAGGCGGCTAGTCTCTGTCACCACAGCCGCAGCAGGGTTGCTTGTCACCGCAATAACGCTCAAGACGATACCAACCCCCGCAGCTGCGGCAACACCGTACACCACATACCGCAACAGACGCGGGGCGATACGCCCAGCAAGCGGGGCCGCCAACGCCACCAACGCAAGCGCGCTCACCGCCGGAGCGGCTTTTGAGCCGGAAACCGCTAAAGACTGCTCACCGAAAGCACCGGTGATTCGCGCATCCACCCACGTGAGAAGAGTGGTACCGAACGCTGCGGCCGCCACCAGCAGCCCGGAGAGCATCACCAGTCCCGGGCGGGTGCTGCGCTCCTTAGCCTGCTGTTCGGAGGCGATAGCATCCGGTGTGGCAGGTTCACGTTCCATGCTCGACTCTTGGGCACCGGTGTTTTCGAGGGGGTTTTGCCCGTCTGC
>NZ_JAUNVZ010000067.1 GCF_030540545.1 Rothia sp. (in: high G+C Gram-positive bacteria)
CATGTGTGGGCGGCAGAGGGGTGGGTATAGCTGCGGCTCAGCACGTCACGTGAGAGGGGGAAGTAACTGTGGTCCAACCCCAACTGTCCCAGGAGGGTGGCGGCCAGGTCACTTTGGTTACAGAGACGGTCAATGACCTTGTGTCCCTTGACTGCCCCACCCGTCCAGATGATGGGGATGTGCGAGCGGCGCGGATTGCTCTCTTCTATACCCACGGGATAGTTGATGCCGTGGTCAGGGAGGAGAATAACGAGGGTATTGCGCCAAGCGGGTGACTGCTTCAGACGGGCGATGAAATGGCCGATGCAATCGTCAAGGTAGGCCATGGCGTTGGCGCGTTCGTCCCCTTGGATGCGGTGGTAAGGCACCTTCCAAGGCTCATGACTGGAGAGGGTAAGACAGCCGATGTGCCAGGGACGGTCTGCGGGCTGGCGCAATACCTGGTGGTAGAGCGTGTCGAGTACAATGTGGTCAGTAACGCCCCAGGCATGGGTGCGGCGCACAGTGTGGGGAAAGTAGGTGTCGCCCAGTGCCTGCTCATAGCCCGTGGCAAGCAGGTAGCCGTGGGTGTTTGTAAAGTTAATGTCACCCCCATAGAGGAAGCGGGCACTGTATCCTGCGCTGCGTAGGGTGCGGGCTATGGAGGGCATCTTTTGCGTGAGCGAAGGCACCTTCATCACGCTCAGGTCGGGATAAGCCGGCCAGCCGCTCAGGGTGGTCAGTGTGCCTCGGTCGGTGCGGAAGGAATTGGCGTAACAATGCGTGAAGACTACGCCCTCCTCTGCCAAGCGGTTGAGATTGGGCGTGATGCGGGCATCGCTCAGGCTGTCAACAGCGTGAACCATGGTGCCGCCACAACCCTCCATGAGGATCAGCAAGATGTTGGGACGCCGGGTGGTGAGCAGGGTATCGCTATTGACCGAGCGGGTATTGAAATGAAGTGTAGAGAAACGACGGGCACGCTCGGCTTCGGGGTAAAAGTCAAAACTTTGGCTGTACTTGCGCGTCTTGAAGCTGGAGGAAACGAGGCTGAAGGCCGGATTGACTGCCGCGTGGTTGAGGAACTGGCGCTGGCTGTAATAGACCATGCCGACATTGGCCGTACTACGTCCCACGCCCCCGCGTATGCCCAGGAAGATGAGGCCAGCGGCCAAGAGCCAAACGCCGGTCCAGCAGATCTGGAAGCGGGTCTCTTCCTTCTGTCGTGGTAGGACGTAATGCAAGAGGGTA
>NZ_JAUNVZ010000068.1 GCF_030540545.1 Rothia sp. (in: high G+C Gram-positive bacteria)
AGTAGGGTCCCAAGAACCCCGAAGGTGGCCGCCGGGATGTTTGCGGTGCGCCTACGTCCACTCAGAAGCAGGGTCCACACCAGCAGAATAACTGCCGATACCGCAGTACACATAACCAGCCCAAGCACCCCATGAATATATGAGGCGACAACGGTCATCACCGTCAACGCTCCGGTCGCGACGGCGGGGATGCCGTGCCCGCGCTTATCGTTCAAAACATGAGCGACTTCCCATGCACCCACCCCAGCGGTTAGCGCGGCAGTAAAAACCATCACGGGCGGGAAGAACAGCCCCAAGAGAAGAAGCACCCCGAAAGCCACCCCCACGCCAATGGCGGCGGGCAGGTCCCGCCCAGCCTTTGACGTGGGCTTTACCTGCGGTAGTGAGGGGGATTCCCCGGTGCTTTCGGGTTCTGCTGTCATCGTTGGTACCGGCTCCCGCTAAACCTCTAGCAGTTCGGATTCCTTGTGCTTGTACAGCTCGTCAATAGTATCAACATGTTTCTTGGTGAGGGCATCCAGTTCCTTCTCGGCACGTGCCCCGTCATCTTCACCGATTTCACCGTCCTTGACGTACTTATCAATGGTGGTCTTGGCGTGACGGCGAATATTACGCACCGAAATGCGGGCCTCTTCGGCCTTATGGTTCACCAGTTTCGTGTATTCTTTACGGCGTTCAGCGGTCATTTCTGGCATCACCACGCGGATAGCCACCCCATCGTTGCTGGGGTTAACACCCAAATCCGAGTCACGTAGCGCCTTCTCGATAGCGGCGAGGGCGGTCACGTCAAACGGCACGATTTTCACGGTGCGGGCGTCCTCAACATTGAACGAAACAAGCTGCTGCAGCGGGGTGGGTGCCCCGTAATAATCGGCGGTGAGCGAGCTGAACAGGCCCGGGTTTACGCGGCCCGTACGCACCTTAGCGAACTCAGCCTTAGCAGCTTCAACAGTCTTGTCCATCTTCTCGCCAGCTTCGGCAAGGGTTTCTTCGATCACTTCGGATCTCCTTCTGGGGGTGAAGTCGGCGCGAGCCGAATCTGAACATTATTTTCGTGGCGGCTTCCAGCGGTACGGGCGGACTCTACGATGGTGCCCGGGTACTTGAGCGATGCCTGTAGTTATAGTTTAGTCGCCCCACGGCCTTCGCGGCGACTCTTTGCGCCTGTGTGTCGGTGCGATGGGGCAAGACGCCGCTGTATAATAGCGCGGCACCTAGCGAGT
>NZ_JAUNVZ010000069.1 GCF_030540545.1 Rothia sp. (in: high G+C Gram-positive bacteria)
GGTGATGTGATGTTCGCTTCCAGTCTAGACCTATTAGAGAAGATTTGTGTAACGTAATAGGTGTCTAAGGCGGCATGCGAGCTCTCTAAGGGTTACCTTAGCAGAAATTTTGGTAGGGGTATTGCCAAAACCAAGTTTTAGTGACAATATGTCATTAGCAAAACTTGATGACACAGTGTCAGTAAAAAATTTGGCGCCGCAAACCCTCAAACTCAACTAAGGAACCCGCTATGACTACTACCTGCGCACCTGAAACAACCAACGAACGTTTCTCTGCCCGCCTCAAAGCGGGCACCAAAAATGTGCACGACAATGCCGAGCACTCCACCTTCATGGAAGACCTCATGGGAGGTAAACTCGATACCGCCGCCTACCTGCGCCTGATCAACCAGTACACCTACATTTACGAGGCTCTGGAAGCGATCTCCGCAAACCTGCGTGAGGCAGGCAACCCCATCACCGACCCCTTCACCATTGAAGGGCTCGACCGCGCCGCGAGCATCCGCAACGACATCCGTGCACTAGGGCAGCAGGATATTGACGCGCCGCTGCCGGCAACTATCGAATATGTGGAACGAATTAACGCCACCGCCAACGTTCCTGAACGCTTCCTAGCGCACCACTACCTGCGCTACTTGGGGGACCTGTCGGGTGGTCAGGCAATCGCTGCACTGGTGGCGCGCCACTACGGCATTCCCGCCGAGGCGCTGAGCATGTACCGGTTCACTGAACTGCCCAAGCCCAAAATTTTCAAAGATGGTTACCGGGAACTGCTCGATAACGCGCCCCTGACCGAAGAGCAGCGGCAGGCCCTCATTGACGAAACCGTCGAAGGCTTCCGCATTAATGCATCACTCTTTGCGCAGCTGGGCCGCCTGTCCTAGCGGCAGCTAATAAAACAGCCTCCGCTGAGCCCATAAAATACCCGCCCTTCACGGGGCAGTTCGGGCTCGTGCGGCACCGCCGGTAGTGCGCTAGTTCGCGGGCGCACCACCGGCGTATTTCATACCTGCAGTGCTCCATCTTCTGCTCCACACCATTGCCTAGCCCACCGGCGGATAGGTTATTAAAAACACGTCAGAATTACGGTTCCCCGCCGAAATATGACATAAAGACATGCTGCACATTGAAGGCTTGAGAACCGTCCAAAAGATGGGGTGTCGTGGTGTATAAAGTCAGCGCGGCTATAGCAGGGACCTGCGCCGGTTCTTCAAAACTTT
>NZ_JAUNVZ010000070.1 GCF_030540545.1 Rothia sp. (in: high G+C Gram-positive bacteria)
GCAAAAGTAAGCCTTTCCTTTAAATGAAGGCAAAGCGCTTCGACTTTTTTGCGGAGAATGTATGCAAAATATCCTTTTGAGAGCAGTCTCCTCTCTTCCTTATATCCCTTGGCCCGGCCTGAGGCTGTCTGCGGGGCTAACCCACAGACAGTCCGGGACGATAGGTATCAGCAAGGCGGGTGCTCAGCCACGTACCGCTCATTTGAGCTTCCAACGGAGACCTGCCAGTAGGGTGAAGCCCGGTTGCGGGACATTGCCCAGGTCGTAGTAGCGTGTGGCGGTCACGTTGTTCAGGTCGAGCCACAGGGAGAGCGGCCGGGTTTCCCATGTAAGGCGCAGGTCGAGCAGGGCATGCGTGCCGTAGGGGACGAGGCTGTCTGAGGGTTTGCCTTCCTTATATAATAGGTATCCCCCTGTGCGTTGTTGCAGGCGAAGGGTCCAGTCGGCTTTCAGGAGGGAGTATATCTGATGGGAGAGACGCACCACCGCCTTGTGTCGCAGGTACTCAAAGGCGTAGTTTGACTTATAGTAAGCCGGCCCTCGGCGTCGCTCTTGCCCTAGCCAGGCATAGCTCAGCGTGAGGTGGCGCAAGGGTTGTCGCTCACCCAGGTAGTGTGTGAGGTCAAGGGAGAAGTCCATCCCCGCTCCGTAAGCGTCAAGGGAGAAGTTGGTCGCGTGGTAGCGGTCATCGGGTGTGTACATCACCCAGTCGATGGTGTGCGTGCCGCGTCGATAGTGCGCCCGAGCAGAGAAGGTCAGTGCCGGCAGGGAGAGTTCGGCACCGAGCTGTACGGTGTGGGTCTCTTCGGGTTGAAGATTGACGTTGCCCTCCTGCGTGGGGCTCTTGTACCACAGGTCGGTAAAGGTAGGCAGACGCAGGGCATAGTTATAGGAAGCGGTGAGGCGCAGGGCCGCCGTGGGGCGATAGCTCATGTCAAGGCCCGGGTAGAGACGGAAGCCCCCGCGCACCATACTGTTGTGTTGAAGGAGCAGGCCCGGCACGATTTGCCAGCGGTCGGTATGGATGCGGTGCTCAAGGAAGTACGCCGTATTGGTGCGCCGTGCTTGTCGTGTATAGTAACGTCCCGTTTCGCCCGGGATGGGGCGATAGGCGGTGGAGTCGAGCGGTGTGCCCAGGGCCGTGCTCAGCAGGTATTCGTCACGCAGCTCTGCACCCACCGCTGTGCTGCCCGCGGCCCAGTGGGTGCGGAGTGAG
>NZ_JAUNVZ010000071.1 GCF_030540545.1 Rothia sp. (in: high G+C Gram-positive bacteria)
TGCTGAGCGAGTCGGTGATTGCGGCTATGAGGAACATCTGTACGCTGGGCAGAAACGAGAGCACTGTGAGAAGGGTGAACGAGCTGAGCACAAGAATAGGATGCGCCCGTAGCGCATACCGCAGGGCCCAGAGAGTTTGTCTAATCGTTTTTAACACGATGGTGTCCCTTCTTCTGTGGATCCGGCGCCGTCAGCAACTGACAAGTCCGACGGCGTGTGTTCCGGCGCATCCTCTATCTGTGAGGCGAAAATTTCGGCGAACCGCCCGCTAGCGCCTAATAGTTCGGTGTAGGTTCCCGATTCGACGATGGTTCCGTGATCCACCACATGAATGACATCCGCGTGTTTGAGAGTCCAGGCGCGATGTGAGACCAGAATCGTCATGTGATCCGCCGCAACTTTGCGTAGGGTAGCGAAAATCTGCTCCTCGGCGTGGGCATCAATCGCGCTGGTGGGTTCGTCCAGAATCCATAGGGCAGTGTTACGCAGGATCAGGCGCGCCAATGCTAAACGCTGCCATTGCCCGCCTGATAGCCCGACCCCGCCCCACTGTTCACCCAGTTGAGTGTCTAAACCGGCAGGCAGGTCCCGCACGAACTCGGCGGCGCGGGCTTTGCTGAGCGCATCCCAGAGATGCTGATCGGTGGGCGGTTCCTGCCCCTGAGCGTGCGTGCCCAACAGCAGGTTTTCTCGCACGGTCAGCTCGTACCGCCCGTAGTCCTGACTGAGCAGGGTGGTGTGCTTAAAAACCTGTTGCACGCTTAGCGAGTCGACCGGAGTGTCGTCGAAGAGCACGCTGCCTGCGGTGGTGGGAATCAGCCTAAGGATTCCGCGCACCAGCGTAGTTTTCCCCGCGCCGCTGGCACCGACCAAAGCCACTATCTGCCCGCGTTTTATATGCAGGTTCACGTGGTGCAGCGTTGGTGTATCCGCCCCGGGATAGGTGACGCTCAGATTGCGTACAGTGAGTTCGCGCGGAGAATCACCGGTTGCGGGCGGATTATGATGCGTTGTCTCTGAAGCAAGCACGTAGCGCGGATTATCCACAAACGCGCGATACTGGGCAATCGACATCGCCCCGTTTGAGACCTGCCCGAAGGCGTAGCCAACATCCTGCGTGGCCGCAATACAGGTGAGCGTGCCCACCAGCGCACCGGCAATCTCGCCCGCGCTCGCCCCGGAGCTAATCAGGCAGTAGAGCGCACCCATCAGCAAC
>NZ_JAUNVZ010000072.1 GCF_030540545.1 Rothia sp. (in: high G+C Gram-positive bacteria)
TCATTCGGCGCAGCTTGCCTTGCTTATTGTACAGCGCCATAGCCTGCGGCGTGGTGGGTATCGGCTTGGGCTGCTGTGCAGAGTCGGTGTCGTGGTTGTGTGGGGTCGGCATGGTGGAGGAGTGAGAGTGATTATCTGCCGCGATAGGACGGCTCATCGAAGACGATGAAGTCCATCATCTCGTTGAAGCGGTCGGCTATGCGGTCGCCGTAGTATTCGCGGAGCGAGCCTGCGCCGCGCTTGGCGAGATTGGTCGTGACGAGCGTGAAGAGCTGGTCGTTATAGCGCTGACAGAGCAGGTCGACAGCGGGGGTGACGATATTGCCGTAGTCCTTAATCTCGTTAGGTTCTTGCCCTAGGTCGTCAAGGGCAAGCATGGGGGTAAAGCAGACCTTACGGAAGGCGTGGTAGTCGTCTCGGTTGAGTCGTGCCAGCTCGGTAGCTGCCATGGTACGGACGCCCATCGGGTCGCCGTAGTCATCGCGCAGCATGTCGAAGGCATTAATTAACGAGGCGATAGCTCGCATGAGGGTAGTCTTGCCGTTGCCCGGTCGCCCCATAAGCATGAGACCGAACTTACCCTTTCCGCCGAGCCAGTGTGCAGCGGTGGCAATGTGCTGCGTCAGCGCGTCAGACGCCACGAAGGCTTGGTGGCGATACTCTACTTCGGCCTCTACGGCAGCCGTGAGGTAAGTCACGGTCTGCTCGTAGGAGAGCGGGAGCCTAAAACGCGCCTTGGTAGTCTTGCGACTGAGCAGTAAATGCTTGAACGCCACCGGGTCGGGCATGTTGTTGTGAGTAAACTGCATTGTTGGGGGAATTGTTATTGGGGATTGGATTGTTCTTCACCCAGTAGCGCAGGTAGTTCATTGCGTGGGTGCGATAGTCGTCGTAGTTGAGGTGCTTCTTATTTGAGGCTGCATTCTCTAGGTGCAGGTCGTGGATAGCAGTGCGCACAGTCTCCTTGGGAATCTTGTGCCGCATAGCAGCGTTCTCAATGAAGGTTTCTTCACCGCAGAGCTGCGTGTACCATTCCTGTTCGCGAGCTGCGGTAGGCTGCGCCCCTGCCGGCAGGGAAGAGGGTGCGGTGGCGGGGGATGAACCACGGAATAGAGGACCGGGTTCAACCTCAGTTTCTTTCGGAGCGGCGGGCACTTTGTCTTCCGTTCCTGCCTTGGGTTTCGCAGCTTCGGCAGGCTCGGCAGCAGCGGGTGT
>NZ_JAUNVZ010000073.1 GCF_030540545.1 Rothia sp. (in: high G+C Gram-positive bacteria)
TACACCGCCTTGCGGTCCGTAATGTCCAGTTCGCCAATGTCGGTGAAGTGAAACACGCATTCGTCCTCATATTTGGGCGCGAGCAGTTGCAGCTCATTGCCCAGCTGGCCGTTGCACCCGGTCACTAATAGGTGTGTCATATATACTAATAGGGGTTAGGGGTCTCCTCCGGAAAATGTAGGCCGTGGGCCTTAGTCAAGTTCCAGGGGAGTGGCCTTGTCTTTAAAGTAGTAGTCAGATAATTGTCCCAGCAGCACCGACACGTCTTTGGCGGCCTTCTCGGTGTCAGGGGTAATGGGCTTGTGTTGCAGGCGCAGCATCATCACGCCGTACAGCAGGTTGAAGCACGTTTGCAGCTCAGGCTCTTCTGGCAGCGTCGTGCAGTCCGTGCTGTGCGTTTCGGCCCGCTGCTTGGCGCGCAGCTCCACAATGTAGGGCAGCACATTGTAGTACATTTACCGGTATTAAGGAAAATGGCTGGAGCGCAGCAGTCCCGTGTGCAGCTCGGTGAGTTCCTGCAAAATGTTTTGGCATATTTGCAGGTGTCCGCCCTGCGCCTTTCCTTCGCTGCGCATCATTTCGCACAGGTCGGCATACCATTGCTCCGTAGCCTTGCGCTGTGTCTCATTGAGGGTGAAGCGTGCCACGTATTCCCGGGCTATGCGGTCGGCATCCAGCCCGTAGGCGCGCAGCAAGTCCTCCACCTGCCACATATACAGCAGGTATTCGGCCCGGTTGGTCGTTTTCAGTTTGTCAGCGATAATCATCTTTCCTTAATAGAGCGATAAATTGAACAGGGTGGTGATGGCATAAATTACCGAGGCCACCAGTACGATAATGCCGATGGTATTGTTAAGTCGCACAATGCCCCGCAGTCCGAAGCTGGAGCGCATACGGTCTATCACGTAGGTAAGGCCCAGCCACCAGAGCATGGCCCCAGCCACAATCGACAGGTAGCCCACGCACTGCGAGAACAGGTTGCCGGGAATGACGAAGGTGAGCATATTGAACAGGGCCAGGAACAGAAAGATGATGAGCGGGTTCGACACCGTGAGCAGAAAGGCCGTAGTGAAGTTGTGCAGCAGGGTGTTCTTGCCGTTCGATTTGCTTTTCCGAAACTTGCGCGGATGCGTGCGTACCATGTATAGGCCGAATATGAAGAGCATGGCACTGCCCACCAGCTTGAGCCAGAATATGTTTTGCGGCTTGTCAAT
>NZ_JAUNVZ010000074.1 GCF_030540545.1 Rothia sp. (in: high G+C Gram-positive bacteria)
CAAACATCATGACTCTAGGCATGAAGAGTCCCCATGCGCTCAGACTCGGGCTGCTTGGCAAACTCAAAAATGAGAGGAGCGTTGTTGCGCAGGAACCTCTCATATCCCTCTATTTCAGCACCAGTAAAGCCATGAATCTCGGACCAGCGGTACGAGGGCATAAGACAGCGCGCAGAGTCAAAGCCACCATCTTTGGGGCGCTCGATCGAAATGGGCAGCGTTCCGTCCTCGTTGGGGTTCGCGTAGGAAATCTGTGTATCATCCGCAAGGATGACGTACTCCCAGTACATAGTGACCTCCTAATGCTCGACGTTTCTACTGTTGATAGCCTCTATTTCAAAGTACGCGAATCCAGCGCTTAACCGATTACAAACCACATGCTGCCACTCAACCCAAACATCTGACCCATAAAGAGGCGCAGACAAGACCATCTTGTCCGCGCCCCGCTTGTTGCCTATGCAGCTGGCAGCACGCTCATCTCAAGGCCATCGGCATCCGCCACGCCTTCAGCCAGCGTGGTGCCCTCTTCTGCCGGGCCCTCCGCGAGCTCCCCAAACTCATTCACGAAAGTTCTGGCATTCTCACTGCCGTCTACCAGCAGTCCCGAATCATCGAAGACGTAGTCGATACCGTCAACCTGGACAGCACCTGTTACCATCTCGCCGGAAGCCGAAAGGTAGTACCAACCGGACGCCGTCTTCAGCCACCCCGTACGCATGGCACCACTATCATCGAGGTAAAACCACGTGTCACCAGCCTGACGCCAGCCAGTAGCCATGGAGCCAAATGCGTCAAAGTAATACCAGCTGCTGCCAACAAAGCGCCAGCCAACAACCATGGCCCCACTGGCATCAAGGTAATACCAGGTACCGTTAATCATCTGCCAGCCCGTCAACATAGCGCCAGACCCAGACAGTAGATACCAGGAGTCACCCACCTTGGCCCAGCCGGTCGTCATAGCGCCAGACTCGCCCAGCAAATACCAGGTTCCACCAGATGAAATCCAGCCAGTCTGCATGACCCCAGAGCCGCTGAAGAAATACCAGGAGCCCCCCACCGGAACCCAGCCAGTCGCCATGGAGCCAGAGCTGTTCAGCCAGTACCAGGCACCTCCGTCGTTCAGCCAGCCCGTCTGTATGCCGCCATTCGCATTGGCGTAATACCAAGCCGAACCATCGTTAAACCAGCCAGTCTGCATAGATCCTGAAGAAC
>NZ_JAUNVZ010000075.1 GCF_030540545.1 Rothia sp. (in: high G+C Gram-positive bacteria)
GTGCGGTATGCGGGCGCATCCGGTGACTTCAACCCGATTCATTGGAACGAGCGTTTTGCCCAGTCCGTGGGGCTTTCCGGCGTGATCGCGCACGGTATGCTCACGATGGGCACCGCCGTGCAGCTGGTGAGCGACTGGGCGGGCGATCCGGGTGCAATCGTGGACTACCAGACCCGCTTCACCAAACCTGTGCCGGTGCCGGATGCGCCCGGTGGCGACAACCCGGACACCCCCACGAATGCGCTGACTATCACCGGCAAGGTAGGCGCCGTGGATGAGGATGCGCGCACGGCTCGCATCGACCTCACCGTTACCGCTGACGACGGTGAAGGCACCCAGCAGAAGGTTCTGATGAAGACTCAGGCCGTAGTGAAATTTGCCTAGCCCGCGCGCTTGCGGTCGATACTCTATGTGATTGTGCGTTGAATCATGGCAGACCCGCTCCGAATATGGGGTGGGTCTGCCATAAGGTTTAGCTGACCCTAACGGAATAAAACGTGACAGACCGGTATTCTTAAAGACATGACTGAAAAGCTGCTGAGTGAGATCACCACCGCCCAAGTTGGCGGCCCTGCCCGCACATACATCCGCGCCACGACTGAAGCCGAGATTGTCGAGGCTGTTTCCTCCGCCGATGCCGCCAACGAACCCGTGCTGATTGTGGGCGGCGGCTCAAACCTGCTGGTTTCCGATGCCGGGTTTGACGGTACCGTTGTGCATATTGCATCCACCGGGGTTGAGGAGCTGCCCATTCCCGCATGTGGCGGCGCGAATGTGCGTGTGCAGGCGGGTACCGTGTGGGATGATTTCGTGCAGTTGAGCATTGAAAAAGAGTGGTCTGGCCCGGCGGCGCTGTCGGGCATTCCCGGGACTGTGGGCGCAACCCCCGTGCAGAATGTGGGCGCCTACGGGGTGGAAGTTGGCGAGTTCATCGCGTCCGTGCGCACCTGGGACCGCCAGATTAACCAGTTTAAGACCTTCGCAAACGCCGATCTGCGTTTCGGCTACCGCGATTCAATCCTGAAGCAAAACATGGTGAACGGCTCGCCGCGCTATGTGGTGCTGACCGTGGATTTCCAGTTCACGCTCGGCAGCCTGTCTTCACCCATTAAATACGGCGAGCTGGCGAAGAGCCTGGGTGTGCAGGTGGGGGAGCGTGCCGAGTCTGCGCTGGTGCGGGATAAGGTGCTGGCGCTGCGCGCCTCCAAG
>NZ_JAUNVZ010000076.1:0-799 GCF_030540545.1 Rothia sp. (in: high G+C Gram-positive bacteria)
AGAAGAATAATAACCTGCCCACGTTTATTCTCACCAGCGGCGGTACCGGGCTGAACACGGACGATCAGACCGTGGAGGCGGTACGCCCGCATCTGGATAAGGAAATCCCCGGAATCATGCATGCTTTCTGGGCGAACGGCCTGCAGAACGTATCTTCCGCAGTGCTCTCACGCGGGGTTGCGGGCGTGATCGATAAAACCTTCGTGATGACTCTGCCTGGGTCGCGCGGCGGAGTTAAAGATGGAGTGAAAACCCTAGACCCACTCGTGGAACATATTTGCCGCCAGATGGAGGACTATCATGACCACTAAGCCGCAGGGGCTCGACCACAGCGGGGCGCATGGCGCTGAGCCCACCGGTTCGGTTGTCATTTTCACCGATATTACCGAGGAAGCCCTAGAGCCGCTTGCCAACGCCGCGAAGGCTCAGGTCATGACAGAGGCCATGGGCGCCCTTGTTGTATTCGACGGCATTGTACGCAACCATGATCACGGCAGTGCGGTGCGCGGGCTTTCCTATAGTGCGCATCCGCAGGCGAAAGAATATATTGCGCGTGTTGTGCAGTCTGTAGCGGATGAGCTGGAGGGGGTTCGTCTGTGGGCAGTTCACCGCGTCGGTCCTATCGCTATAGGAGAGTCTGCGCTGACCGTGCTTGCCGCTGCAGCACATCGTGGGCGGGCCTTCGAGGCCTGCGAGGCGGTGGCTGACCGTGTGAAAGCCCAGGTTCCCATCTGGAAAGAACAGGAGCTGACAGACGGCAGCACCGAATGGGTGGGCATAGACACCTAGAGACTCAACA
>NZ_JAUNVZ010000076.1:809-1204 GCF_030540545.1 Rothia sp. (in: high G+C Gram-positive bacteria)
CCGAGACCGCGCCGGAGTCCTTGACTCAGTTGAGCGCGGCCGAACGTGCCTTCTATGCGCGCCAGCTGATTCTGCCCGAGATTGGCATGGCGGGGCAGCTGAAGCTGAAGGCGGCACGGGTTGCGGTGCTCGGTGCCGGCGGGCTTGGTGCCCCCGCCCTGCTCTATCTTGCGGGAGCCGGGGTGGGCGAGATTATCATCATCGACGATGACTCCATTGAGATCTCAAACCTGCACCGGCAGGTCATTCACACTTATGCACGGTCGGGAAACTCGAAGGCAGAGTCGGCTGCCGAAACGATGCGCGCGCTCAACCCTTTCATCACGGTGACCGTTATCCGAGAACGCCTCACCGACAGTAACGCTTTGACGCTCCTCACTGGCACGGATGCGGTG
>NZ_JAUNVZ010000077.1 GCF_030540545.1 Rothia sp. (in: high G+C Gram-positive bacteria)
CGCCCGTACCCCAAACCGACACTGGTGGTCAGGTAGAGAATACCAAAGCGATCGAGCGAATCCTGGTCAAGGAACTCGGCAAATCACTCCCGTGCCTTCGGTATAAGGGAGACCCCTTGAGGTGAAAGCACTTGCTGCTGGAGCTTTGGGGGGTGGCACAGGCCAGGGGGTAGCGACTGTTTACCAAAAACACAGGAGCGTGCGAAGGCGTAAGCCGCTGTATACGCTCTGACGCCTGCCCGGTGCCGGAAGGTTAAGAGGATCCGTCAGCCCTTTGGGGTGAAGCGGTGAATTCAAGCCCCGGTAAACGGCGGTGGTAACTATAACCATCCTAAGGTAGCGAAATTCCTTGTCGGGTAAGTTCCGACCTGCACGAATGGCGTAACGACTTCCCCACTGTCTCGACCAGGAGCTCGGCGAAATTGCAGTACGAGTAAAGATGCTCGTTAAGCGCAGAAGGACGAAAAGACCCCGGGACCTTTACTATACCTTGGTATTGGCATTAGGCGCGGATTGTGTAGCATAGGCGGGAGACTTCGAAGCCCAGGCGCCAGCTTGGGTGGAGTCGCAAGGTGAAATACCGCTCTGTTCTCGTTTGATGTCTCACCACGAGCAGTCATCCTGCTCTGGGACAGTGCCTGGCGGGTAGTTTAACTGGGGCGGTTGCCTCCCAAAGAGTAACGGAGGCGCTCAAAGGTTCCCTCAGCCCGGTTGGCAATCGGGTGTTGAGTGTAATCGCACAAGGGAGCTTGACTGCGAGACCGACGGGTCGAGCAGGGACGAAAGTCGGAGATAGTGATCCGGTGCCGGCGCACGGGCGCGGCATCGCTCAACGGATAAAAGGTACCCCGGGGATAACAGGCTGATCATTCCCAAGAGTCCATATCGACGGGATGGTTTGGCACCTCGATGTCGGCTCGTCGCATCCTGGGGCTGGAGCAGGTCCCAAGGGTTCGGCTGTTCGCCGATTAAAGCGGCACGCGAGCTGGGTTCAGAACGTCGTGAGACAGTTTGGTCTCTATCCTCTGCGCTCGTTGGAATCTTGAGGAGGCCTGCCCATAGTACGAGAGGACCTGGGTGGACGAACCTCTGGTATGCCGGTCGTCACGCCAGTGGCGCGGCCGGTTGGCTACGTTCGGAAGGGATAACCGCTGAAAGCATCTAAGCGGGAAGCCTGCTCCAAGATAAGGATTCCTTCACAC
>NZ_JAUNVZ010000078.1 GCF_030540545.1 Rothia sp. (in: high G+C Gram-positive bacteria)
CAACGACGTGCGTGACGTGGAGGAGGGCGCCTACTTGGAGAAGAAGCAGGCACAGGTGGCCCGAAGGCTGGTGTTTATTGTGGGCGGCCCTTACGGGTTTTCGCCAGCGGTATACAAGGTGGCGCGGGAGAAGATGTCGCTCTCGCGCATGACATTCTCGCACCAAATGGTGCGCCTCTTCTTCGTGGAGCAGTTGTACCGCGCCATGACCATTTTGCGCGGAGAGCCTTACCACCATGAATAGGCTGCTCGTAGGCTTGTGCCTGTGCCTCCTCATCCTGCACGCTTGGGGCGGCCCGCAGCGGTTCAGAATCGTTACGTATAACGTGGAGAACCTCTTCGACACCCTGCACGCGGAAGGCAAGGAGGACGGGGAATTTACCCCCACAGGCAGCCGCCAATGGACTTCGGGCCGCTACTGGGGCAAGTTGGGCAAGCTGTGCCGCGTAATAGCCGCCGTGGGCGGCGACACACCGGCTGACTTGGTGGCCCTGGTGGAGGTGGAAAATGACAGTGTGATGCACGACCTGACCCAACGCACCAAGCTACGCCGGCTGGGATATGATTATGCCATGGCCGGCACGGCTGACGTGCGCGGCATTGGGGTGGGGCTGCTGTATCAGCCGCACCGGTTCAGACCTGTCAGCAAGGACACCCTGCGCTTTGAGGGGCTGCACAAACGCCTGCGCCCCACCCGGCACGCACTGCACGTGGCCGGCGAGCTGGTGACAGGCGACACGCTCGATGTGCTGGTGTGTCACTGGCCAAGCCGCCGGGGAGGGCAGGAGGCCACAAAATTTCGCAAGGGGGTGGCGCAGCAGCTGCGCACTTACTGCGACAGCCTGCTCCGTGTGCGCAGCCGTGCCGCGCTGGTGCTGATGGGCGACCTGAACGCATGGTATCCGGAAACTTGCCTGCGCGAGGGGTTGGGCTGCACCCTGCCTGAAGGCTCACCCAACCCGAGGGAGCTTTACCTACTGAGCCATGCCAGGCAAGCGAGCCACGACATTACCGGCACGTACAAATATCAAGGAAGGTGGAACCAGCTGGACCACTTTATTGTAAACGGCCGCCTGCTGCCCAGCCACACGCACCGCACCACCCCCTGGACAGACAGCGCACACTGCTATATTGCCGATTTGCCCTTCCTGCTCCAGAAAGAACCACGCAGCGGAGCGATGCGCCCCTACCGCACTTAT
>NZ_JAUNVZ010000079.1 GCF_030540545.1 Rothia sp. (in: high G+C Gram-positive bacteria)
GCAAAGGCCGATACCCTCAGCGCCCAGCTCTCTTGCCTTCTTGGCGTCTGCCGGTGTATCTGCGTTGGTTCTTACTTTCAGTCTTCTGAACTTGTCAGCCCAGGACATGATTCTTCCGAACTCTCCGGCGATGGTAGCGTCTACGGTGGGGATAATTCCCTCATAGATGTTGCCGGTGGTGCCGTCGATGGAGATTGCGTCGCCCTCGTGGAACTCCTTGCCAGCTAAGGTAAACTTCTTATTGGCCTCGTCCATGGCAATGTCGCCGCATCCGGATACACAGCAGGTACCCATGCCGCGGGCAACAACCGCTGCGTGAGAAGTCATGCCGCCGCGGACAGTTAAGATACCCTGAGCAACCTTCATGCCGGTGATATCCTCCGGAGAAGTCTCAAGACGAACCAGTACCACCTTCTCGCCTCTTGCAGCCCAGGCTTCTGCGTCCTCAGCTGTGAATACAACCTTACCGCAGGCAGCTCCAGGAGAAGCTCCCAGGCCTTTGCCCATGGGTACGGCAGCCTTCAATGCCTTGCTGTCAAACTGCGGGTGAAGCAGAGTATCCAGGTTACGGGGATCGATCATCGCCACGGCCTCTTTCTCTGTTCTCATGCCCTCATCCACCAGATCGCAGGCGATCTTCAGCGCAGCCTGAGCGGTTCTCTTGCCGTTACGTGTCTGCAGCATGAATAACTTGCGGTCCTGAATGGTAAATTCCATATCCTGCATATCTCTGTAGTGGTTCTCCAGAGTATTGCATACCTGTACAAACTGCTCAAATACTTCCGGCATCACCTCAGCAAGAGCTGCGATCGGCTGCGGAGTACGAACGCCGGCAACCACGTCCTCGCCCTGAGCGTTGATTAAGAACTCGCCCATGAGCTTCTTCTCACCGGTTGCGGGATCACGTGTAAATGCAACGCCGGTACCGGACTCATCCGACCAGTTTCCGAATGCCATCTCCTGCACGTTTACTGCGGTACCCCAGGAATACGGGATATCGTTGTCGCGGCGGTATACGTTGGCACGGGGGTTGTCCCAAGAACGGAATACGGCCTTCACAGCGCCCATTAACTGCTCCTTCGGGTCATCCGGGAAGTCCTCGCCGATCTTCTCTTTGTACTCGGCCTTAAACTGGTTTGCCAGCTCTTTTAAATCCTCAGCGGTCAGATCTACGTCCTGAGTAACGCCTCTTTCTTCCT
>NZ_JAUNVZ010000080.1 GCF_030540545.1 Rothia sp. (in: high G+C Gram-positive bacteria)
TTAATGTTTAACGCCAATATATTAAGACACCCTAAGGAGGTTGTTCGGCGGCATGCCGGGCATGAAAAGCGGGCTGACGTGGGCGGCTACAGTTCCCAGTTATATCCGCTAAACTGGGGGAATGGCTTCTCCTAAGAAACGTCGCGGCCGCGACCTTTTGCAGTTTATTGCTTACAGCGTCATTGCAGGTTTTCTGGTGGCGGTCATTGTTGTGCCGCCCGTCGTAGGCGCTGGCTCAGTGGTGAACGCATCCATGAGCTGGTTCCAAGACTTACCGGATGAGATTTCAGAGGGGCCCCTGGCACGTCCCTCAACGATCTACGCCGCAGATGGTAAGACCGAGCTGGCCACCTTCTACGAAGAGAACCGTACACAGGTGAAGCTCGACCAGATCTCCCCGCATATGCGGAACGCCATCATTTCGGTTGAGGACCGTGATTTCTATAGCCACGGCGCGGTCTCTGCCGTCGGTATTGGGCGTGCGTTCTTCAATAACGCGATGAACCCCGGCAAACGTCAGGGTGCTTCCACCCTCACCCAGCAGTACGTGAACAACCTGATCGTTAACGCTGCTGAGCAGAACGGTGAGGACGCGAACGCCACCCTGGGCGGGAACAAGAACTACTTCGCCAAGATCAAAGAAATGAAGCTGGCCGTTTCGATGGAGCAGAACAAGTCCAAGGACGAGATCCTTGAAGGCTACCTGAACATCGTGAACATGGGCGGCTCAAACTTTGGTGTTGAGGCCGCAGCCCAGTACTACTGGGGTATTCCTGCGAAGGACCTGAACGTTGCCCAGTCGGCGCTGCTGGCCGGGCTGGTGCAGTCCCCCAACACCTACCGGCCGGACGAGCACCCTGATAACGCAGTTGAACGCCGTAACGTGGTGCTCTCCACAAGAGTACGATGAGGCAGTGGCCAGCGAAGTGAACCTGGACATTCACCCGGTGAAGAAGGGGTGCAGCAACGCTGGCGAGTACGCCTTCTTCTGCAACTACGTGGTGAATAATATCCTGCAGGATGAGTCCTACGGTGCCACCGATATTCAGCGCAACGCCATGCTGCAGCGCGGTGGTTTGAAGATTTACACCTCCCTGAACACGGAGGCACAGAAGGTTGCGAAGCAGTCAGTTGAATCCACTCAGCCTGGGGCAACCAACACTAATGACATTAACACCGCACTGACCAGCATCGAG
>NZ_JAUNVZ010000081.1 GCF_030540545.1 Rothia sp. (in: high G+C Gram-positive bacteria)
CGCCGGACTGGGGTTGGGAGTGGCGGTCTATGGGCTGCGTAAGCGCCCCTTCAGCTACCGGCGTAGGGTGCTTGCTCTGCCGGCCTTCCTAACCTGGGGACTGTGTGCCGCCGCCTTTACCGCACTGGCCTATACCCGGGTGCAGATTCACTGGCCCGAGCACGAGCAATCCTGGGTAGGGAGCGTGGTGGAGACCGACAAACGCTATGACGACGGCACCAGTGTGCGGCTGCGCCTGGAGAGCGGAGACGAGGTGAGGCTGCGCGTATTGAGCGAGGAAGCCAAGGAGCTGAAACCCGCCGACCGCATAGCCTTTATGGGCCAAATCCGTCAGCCCAAGCGCGAGGGAAACCCCGGCGACTTTGACTACCCCACCTATCTCCAGGTGCACGGCATCAGCGGCGTAGCCTACGTGCCGGCGGGCAAGTGGCGGCGCTTGGCTCCCGAGGCGCATCCCTCACTCAGCGCAAGGCTGCTGCGGCTACGCACTCGGCTGACGGCACAGTATGCTGCACACTTTGAGGGGTCGGCTTACGCCATCCTCTCCGCCCTGACCCTGGGCGACAAGTCCACCCTTAGCCCCACGGTGCGAGCACTCTTCTCCGATACCGGCGTAAGCCATGTGTTGGCCCTCTCGGGGTTGCACTTGGGCATCCTCTTTTCGCTCCTTCAGTTGTTCCTGCTCCGCCCTATGCGGTGGGGACGGTGGTTCTTCATCGCCCAAGGGCTGGCCCTGATGTCGCTGTGGGGCTTTGTACTGCTGGCCGGTGCCCCGCTGTCGCTGCAACGCTCTGCCTGGATGTTCACCCTCCTTCAGCTGGGGCTGTGCCTGCAACGCGCGCAGGGCGCTACGCCCAACAACCTCGCCCTCGCCTCACTCGTTATCCTCAGCTTTTCGCCACTTTCGCTCTTTGATGTCGGCTTTCAGCTCTCCTTCCTAGCCGTGGCCGGCATCGTGTGGTGCGGCACGTACGTGTGGCGGCGCATCCCCTTGCCCTATCCTGACTGGTACGGCGATCGGTATTTAGAGAAGCACCGTACGTGGTGGATGTGGCTGCGCGATGGCGGGCAGGTAGCGCTTTACTGGGTAGTCTACAAGGTAGTCTATCCCCTCGTGACCGTTTCGCTCAGCGCACAGTTCGCCACGCTGCCGCTGGTGGTCTACTACTTTCACAACTTGCCGCTCCATGC
>NZ_JAUNVZ010000082.1 GCF_030540545.1 Rothia sp. (in: high G+C Gram-positive bacteria)
ACCCTCTCAATCGTGGTAGTGGTATGGCTGATTGGGAAGGTGAGATACCTAAACGTTCAGCTGAGTCTTCACACGGTTCTGGTGTAGTACAGCAAGTTTTCAGGTTTTTGTCAAAGTAAAGGCATGACCCCTGGTAATGGAATGGTTCCAGAGAAGAGCTTCCACCCAATCAAGGGATGAATGGGGCGAGTTGCGTGACAGTGAGTCCGGGACTATGGTGAGCAAACGATGGTTTCTTATGATTGGTTATTTCTTTCACCATCATACGTGTACAGGGTTTACCCCAATGAATACCCCTCTAGTGCAACATAGACTGCTATTCGCATCTTCATACTAGATACATACATATTTTTATTTCTAATACTTATATATTTGACGAGGGTAGCAAAGGCACTCCTATCCTGCGGGGCAGGCGGTTAAGTGCTACCGTCAAATAAGACGGCACTACGCCGAAACAAACGCGCGCAGGCTCTCGGCACACACCCATGGCGCGTATCAATCCACCCGACGAGCCAAACATAACAACTGAATCAGGGGCAAAGAAGTGACCAACACCGAGAAAAATGACTGGGATTTGCGCAGCGAGAAGGTTCAGAAGAACCAGGTAGCCGCCTACGACGAGATGCGCCGCCGCTGCCCCGTAGCGCACGACGAGTTCATGGGCTATTCCGTGTTCAAAAACGCTGATGTGCAGCATGTGCTCGACCATCCCGACATTTACTCGAATATTGTCTCGACGAGGCATATTGCCGTGCCGAACGGTATGGATGCGCCCGAACATACAACGTTCCGTGCCGTGAACGACAAATACTTCACCCCCTCGCGCCTGAAGGAGTTCGAGCCGAAAATCCGTGAGGTCGTCAAGAACCTGGTAGCTGATCTGCCGCGCGGCACCGAGGTTAATGTGATGGATGGGTTCGCGCAGGTTTATGCGATGCGCATCCAGAACGCGTTCATGGGCTGGCCCGCGAGCCTTGAGAAGCCGCTGATCGAGTGGATTGAGAAGAACCGCGAGGCTACGCTGCGCCGCGACCGCGAACAGATCGGCAAGGTCGCCCTTGAGTTTGACACCTATATTCGTGAGCTTCTGGATGCGCGCCGCGAGCAGGCCGCCGCCGGGAACCCGCAGGATGTGACCGCCGAGCTGCTGACCGACACCGTGCAGCTGCCCGCCACCGCCACG
>NZ_JAUNVZ010000083.1 GCF_030540545.1 Rothia sp. (in: high G+C Gram-positive bacteria)
GTACACGTCAGTTACAGTGCAAGACACCACCGCACGGGTTCTTGCCTGGTGCGGCTCTAGCTGGCGGGTGTATCCGTCTGTGCGCCAGCTGATGACTTTCGGGCCTGCTGGAGGGCGTTGCGCCACCCGCCAAACCAGCTGTGAAGCGCGGTTCCTTTCGGGTATTCCTCCCCCGCCTGCTGCGCCCACGCAATGTAGCGGTCATATGTTGGGGTGCCCGCCTCATGCTCCAGGTACTCCCGGATACCTGCGAGCGCACGCTCATTACGGGCCTGCACCTCGTCCGGGCTCAGATCACGCGGGGCGCGGGTACCGCACGTACCACCCGCGCGCTGCACAAGCTCCGCCCACTTGAGCCCGCTCTTCTTGGTGAGCGTAACCCCCAAAGGCAGCCCCTGCCCATGCGCCCACTCATCGTAGCGGGCGTTCACAACCCGGCTGCCATGCTGCGCTATGTACTGCTTAAGGGCATCAACGGCCACCTGCACGGAGTCCTGCTCGCTGTCTTTGCTGCGGGCGTATTCCTGCTCCCAATTACGTTCCCGCCGGATGTTCTCAACCCCGGCAGCAATAACCTCAGGCGGTAAGCTCTCATAGGTGCCGCGCATGATTGTTTTGGCGATTTCTACCTGCGTATTCCAGTTTTTATTGAGGTATTTACGCACCAGCACCGCTGAAGGCATACCGGGGACGCTGCGCGCATACTCCTCAAATTCAAGGTAGGTGTATTTCTGCCGGGGAGTAGACACGAACTGAACCAGCGCCGCCCACAGGTCAGCTTCATCGTACTTGCCGCGGCGCCTGCGGGGCCTGCTCCGCTCGTCGCCCAGCCCCGCCGCAGCTAAGGCATGTGACCATTTGCCGAAGCGGATAATGGGTGTTTGACGGGTGGGGCCGCCGCGAGCCACAGACCAGTCGTTAAACGACATGGACCGGTGGTCTGTGCACTCGTGCCACCACTGCCGCAGCAAATCGATAAGCTGCTGATCCTGCCATTCTTTCTGTTCGTCTCCCTGCGCCCGTGGCTCTACCGGGTAGTGCAGCGCTGCACGGCCTTTGAGGATACGTTTAACCTGCTGACGGGTGACCCCAAATTCTTCTTCGCACTCCTGCCCGGCCCTATCCGGGTTATGCACCGACCACTCGTACACCATGTGCCGCAGGTCTTCCTGCTCCT
>NZ_JAUNVZ010000084.1 GCF_030540545.1 Rothia sp. (in: high G+C Gram-positive bacteria)
CGACCAAAACCGTTACGAGTTTATCCCCTGGTCAGCGACGGGCATGAGTCTGAAGGACATACTGGTCAACAATATGTATTGGTACACCACCGAGCTGATGGACCAGTACGGTGCAGCTACGGCCCTGCTTTGGATTGGGCTTTTCCTTATTGCCACCACGTTGCTCAAGACCGGCTGCTACTTTGCCTCTGTAGCCATCATGGTGCCCATGCGTACCGGTGTGGTACGTGACATCCGCAACAATGTATATCGCAAGATTATCACCCTGCCGCTCGCCTTCTTCAGCGATGAGCGAAAGGGCGACATCATAGCTCGCATGAGTGGTGACGTGGGCGAGATAGAGAACTCTATCACAGGGTCGCTCGATATGTTGATTAAGAACCCCATTCTCCTCATCTGCTACTTCGGTGTACTCATCTATACCTCTTGGCAGCTCACCCTCTTCACCCTCATTGTGCTCCCCTTGATGGGCTGGGCCATGGGACGCATCGGGCGTAAGCTCAAGCGCCAGAGCCTGGATGCACAGAACAAGTGGAGTGACATCATGTCGCAGCTCGAAGAGACCCTGGGCGGCATGCGTATCGTCAAGGCTTTTACGGCAGAGCATAAGATGCAGGCACGCTTTGAGGGCACTACGCAGGACTTTCGCAGTGCCTCCAATCGTGTGGCCGTGCGCCAGGCTTCGGCTCACCCCGTGAGCGAGTTCTTGGGCACCGTGCTCATTGTCCTTGTCTTATGGTACGGCGGTACACTCATCTTCTCCGACCATTCTCCCATTGATGCCCCGACCTTCATCTTCTACATGGTCATCCTCTACTCCACCCTCCAGCCGCTCAAGGACTTCTCTAAGGCGGGCTACGCCATCCCTAAGGGTATGGCCTCCGTGGAGCGCGTCAACAAGATACTCCACGCCCCCGACCCCATCACCGAGCCTGCGCAGCCCAAGCACATCGATGGGCTGAAATCAGAGATACGCTTCGACCACGTCAGCTTCTCTTACAACGGTACTACCCCCGTACTGCGCGACGTCAGCCTCACCGTCAAGCGGGGTCAAACCATTGCCCTCGTTGGGCAGAGCGGTTCGGGCAAGTCTACCCTCGTTGACCTCCTGCCGCGCTACCACGATGTGACGCAGGGTATCATCTCCATCGATGGCATTGACGTAAAGGATCT
>NZ_JAUNVZ010000085.1 GCF_030540545.1 Rothia sp. (in: high G+C Gram-positive bacteria)
CGACCCATCAGAATTGCCTTGTTTAACATAGTTACACCTCCGGATATGCTCTTGTCCAATAACTCACTTCAAACGGCAGGGAGACAAATTCGTTTCCCAGTTGCTCACCGAATGTCTCATCCTGATAGAGCAGCACCCGGAAATTGCCCTTGTGACCGTACCGGCACAATACGGTCTCGCCGTCACTCGGCGCGTCAGTCGGGTACTTGTGCCACTCAGACGTACAGGGCGGCAGTTCCGGGGTCAATCCAAGCAGCTCGACAAACGTAATGCCCAGCGTGTCTGCCAGCGCGAACAGCTCATCAAGCGACGGCATCCACGTCTGACGGGTCGGGTTAGTAATACTGCGCAGGGTACGCACGGTATAGCTCTGGTCGTCGTCCAGGCGCGCGTCTTTCACCCATTTCATAATAGCCTGCTGCGCCTGCCGGTACGCTGAGTGTTGGTACGCTTCATCGGCGCGGCGCTCGGACTCCTTAAATTCGGATCGTCTCTGCTCGGCAGCAATCCGATTTTTGCACACGCCGCACAGGACCGGGCAGGCCTCGGTGTGGTCGCACGCATGGCAGCAGCCCGGGCAAGTACCCGCTGTAACCATGGCGGCACGATCTTTGTATCGGGTGCACGGGCTATTGGACAATTCTGGACAGACCAGCGGGGCGAACGGGTAGTCCCGGACGATCTCCCCCGCTGCCCTAATGACCTTGGCAGTCGGGTTTGTATGATCGGACAGCGCCTGTTTGAGCTTCTTTTGCGCCTCCTTGTCCAGCTTGGACAGCTCGTAAGCGGTCGAGGCGCTGATGTGTCCTTTCTTGAGGGCTCGTTTCCAGTCCCCGACCAGGTGCTTGTCGATCGCCTCCATGCGCGCGATATTGCTCGCGCTCTCCTGCATGGCCTCGGCAACCATGTCCCGGATGCGCCCAGGCAGCTCTGCGCCCTCCTCGCGGCGCTTGATAAACAGCTCTTTGAGCCGCTGCGCCTGCTCAAACTTTTCACAGTAGGACAGTTCGCGCGCGGTGGAGTTGGTCAGGATCAGCGCCAGCTGCTCTTGCGTCTCGGTCAGATTGCGCTGCACCACGCAGGGTGCACTCTGACGGCCTAACTCGGTCAGGGCTTTATACCGTCGGTGCCCGGCAATCAGCCGGTAATGGGTGTCGTCCACCTCGAGCACG
>NZ_JAUNVZ010000086.1 GCF_030540545.1 Rothia sp. (in: high G+C Gram-positive bacteria)
GGTGCCCGCGGCTTTGGCGTGTGGGAGTCCTTCGTGGATTCCCGCGGTAACCTGTGGGTTGGCGGCGATATTAACCGCTCCCTAGGCGAGAAAGGCGAGCAGCGTACCGTCGGCTTCGCACGTTACGCACCGCGCGATGTGACTCCTCCCGCAGCCCCCTCGGGCTTGAGGGCACAGCGTTCGGGCAATAACGACAAGCTCAGCTGGTCGGGCGCCGAGCAGGGTGCACGCTACCAGGTGATCCGTAACGGCCGCGTCATTGCGACCGTGACGGGCACCAACTACTCGGTAGCACACCAGGATGGCGCACGTTACTCTGTGCGTGCAGTTGACGCCTCGGATAACTACTCGGCTGGTAGCCCTGAAGCCCGCGTCTAATCAGGGTTCACGCGCCACTGTGCGCCAGTAAGATTGCCCCGCCCGTCGCTTTGGCGGGCGGGGTGGTTTTTACCGTCGGCGACACCCATACAGCTGTGTTAGGCTGAGGGCATCCGCCGCATAATTTCATAATGTATTCACTCACTAGGCGCCCCGTCAGGGCGTTATCCCAGTCACCGATGTAAGGTTTACTATGCCCACCACAAATCTATCCGCTCGCCGTGCACTCACCAGTGTGCTTGTATCTGGTTCACTTCTGCTTGCGTTGGCGGCGTGCTCCAACACAGACAATAACAACAATGAGGCGCAGAGCTCTTCGTCCTCAGCCAGTGCCAGCACCTCCAGCTCATCGTCAGCCGCTTCAACGTCTCAGAGCCCTTCGCAGTCTCCTACCGAGTCCACTACTACTACGTCGGCGGAGCCTACCCCGTCGGCAGAGCCGGAAGATAACGGACCCAAGCCGGACGAGAACTATGCAGGCGCTGAGAAGGTTAAGGATGCCCCCACCGTTGCGGCTGATTCCCCTGAGGTGAAAGAGCTCGATAATCTGCGTTCCTCCTACGAAAATACCCTCGCGAAGGTAAAACCTGCCCCTGAGCCGCAGCGGCAGCGGGGCGATGAAGAGGGCAGTAATGATGAGAACGGCAAGAAGGAACAGGCCCGCCAGGCCCTTGATGACGACACCATTAAAGCCATTGAAGAGATGTCTACTGGTGCTGCTGCTGGCGAGTACACCTCCTCAGCTGCCGAGCATGCAATGACCGGCACGCACACCGAAGGCACGAGTACTGTG
>NZ_JAUNVZ010000087.1 GCF_030540545.1 Rothia sp. (in: high G+C Gram-positive bacteria)
TTGCCGGGAGTAAGGTTCTTGCCTTCTGCATCATAGCCGTTTACACCGCATACGAGCAGGGTGTGGTAGTCCCGGGGAATCTGCTGGTCGTTGGCGTCAAGAGGAAGGACAAACATATTGCTGTCGCCGGCGGCTACTTCGGTGTTAACCCTCAGCGTGGCGCGCTGCTCATCAATCATGAAATGCTCTACCTCGGGGCTGTTTACCTTGACCTTCTTTGCCTTCAGCATCAAGGACATTAACGCGGTATCTTCGCTCTGAAAGCGAAAGAGTTGGTCGTCAATGTCGGCCTCTACAAGGTTACCAGGGGCAATGCCGCCGCTAGCATCAGCCAAACCACTGACGGTAGAGGATTGACCCGGCACTTGGGTGTTAAGCCCTACGCTGCCGGGGGTAGTGGGGATTGCGCCTCCCGCACTTACTTGTACGTTTTCTGCCATTTCTTCGTGGTATTAAATGTTAGTATGTTGGTTTTTAGACTTTTCTGTGGTGCTGCACCTTTCTTTCGATGGCGGTAGAGATAAGACGACCTGCACCTATGCCTCCCGTGTTCAATGCCACACCGCTTACCGTGGTGGTCATGCCGGGGATTTGACTGCGTAGTCCGGCTGTTCCGGGTTGAATCTGTGGCTGCGCCTCATCTACAACGTGTACACTCTCTTTTATCATCTGGCCTCGTCTGCAATGTCGAAGATGCTAGCCCGTGTATTCTTGCGTGTCGGCGCATTGTGGCTGCCGGAGAGGTGGGGCGTGCCATCACCCTGAACGGGCTTGCGCAACTTCTCTTCTATTCGTGCATTCTTTCCTCGGGTCTCACCCTCCATCTCCGCATTGGCCATATCAGCATCGTGGTTGACGGCTTTAAGTGCCATATCAATGGTCTCGCTGGTAAACTTGCCCACTAAGGCTTCATTGGCTATGCGCATGACAAGTTCAACTGCTGCATCAATAGTCTCATCAGAAAGCCCGCGTTCCTTCTGCAATTTGTCAATAAGCGCAAGACTCTCGGCAAGATTCTTTTCGTACTCCTGCTCCAGCTCCTTCGACTTAGCTACGCTCTCCACGTACTTCTTGTTGGCCTCTGCGTAGGCTTCGCGCTTGTCAGGGTCGTTCAGAAGATCGGTAATGCCGTCAATACCCAGCCGTTCAATCACTGCAAGCCAAG
>NZ_JAUNVZ010000088.1 GCF_030540545.1 Rothia sp. (in: high G+C Gram-positive bacteria)
GCGGTTTCGCGTTAAAGCTGCACCGCCATTTCGTGCTCAACCAGACACGGTCCAAAGGACTGGTCCACCTTTGTAGCGCCCGTACACCGCCAGCCCTGCCGTTCGTAGAAGCTGATGGCGCGGGAATTTCCCTCCAAAACCCAGAGAGTCGCGTGCTCACACCCCCATGCGGCAAAAGTGCTGAGTGCATGGCTCATAAGGGCGTGGCCGACACCCTGGCCGAGGGCATCCGTGTATATATAGAGTGAGTGGAGTCTTCCGTTTATCGTCTCGCCCGGAATAGCTCTTTCGGCGCGGTCAGCATTGTTCGGTGCCGCGCTGAAACGGCAGAACCCCAGCACCGCATCGCCGCGTGCAGCGAGCATAAACGACCGTTTTTCATCATCACTCGACCCCTGCACGGACTCTGACCTGCTGGGCGGCGAATTCTGGGGAAACTGGCTGAGGTACCCGCGCATCCGCTCGGTGTCTTCGGCGACGCTGAGCGAATCGAGGTAATCCTGAGATATTAAACCCTGATATGCAAACCGCCACCCCTGAACACGGATGCGCGCTATTGCCTGCGCATCGTAGGGGGCGGCGGGTCGAATCGTGAGGGCATCCGGCATGGCTTAATCCTAGCGGAACGCCTCTGCACGAGATAAAACTAGTGGGAGTCGGTTTTCGTTCCCGTGGGGTCATCCCAGCCGAGGGCTAGGGTTACGACCATACCCAGGGAGAGGAACCCTGCGCAGGTTGCGACACCGAACGCGACCCAGCGCACGGCGGTAAGTCCATTCGCCAGAACAACCGTGATAAACGCCGCAAGAGCGATAAAGCCAAGAATCCAGGCGCCAACTTTCAGATTCATCTGAACCTCCAAAACCGTCAGTCTCTACGATGCGTCGTTACGTTCCGTCCGGCACCGTAGCCGTACAGAACTCTATGGTCATAAATCCAGCATACCTCCGCTACGCCCTGCATGAAAAAATGCGCATAGATCATGCAATATTAAATCCGGTTACGAGAAGGTTGTTTTTCGCCGACAAGGTAGGATTTTCCGACCTGCTCGTACCAGAAACCACCTGCTCGCGGCATGAAAGGGGCAAACGTGCATCCGTTAGGATTAAATCATGCACGCAATGATGAGCCCGCAGCCCCCCGCACACCTGCCCTGCGACGCC
>NZ_JAUNVZ010000089.1 GCF_030540545.1 Rothia sp. (in: high G+C Gram-positive bacteria)
GAGGAAGAGTCGTATTTCTTCCGCCTCTCAAAGTATGCCGATAAGCTGCTGGAGCTTTACGCAACCCAGGGCTACATTTACCCCGAGTCGCGCCGCAATGAGCTGACCTCGTTCGTCAAGGGCGGACTGAATGACCTCTCAATTTCGCGCACCACCTTCGACTGGGGCGTGCCCGTACCCGGTAATGATAAGCACGTTATGTACGTGTGGGTGGATGCGCTGACTAACTACCTGACTGGCCTGGGCTACCCGAACACTGAGGGGGAGCTTTTCACCAAATACTGGCCGGCAGACCTGCACCTGATTGGTAAGGACATTACCCGTTTCCACTCTATCTACTGGCCTGCGTTCCTCTGGTCTGCCGGTCTTGAGCTGCCCAAACGCGTATTTGGGCACGGGTTCCTGCTGGTTAATGGCGAGAAAATGTCGAAATCGGTGGGTAATGTGGTGGATCCTGCCGACCTGGTGGCGGCCTTCGGGCTGGACCAGGTGCGGTTCTTCCTGATGCGTGAGGTCTCATTCGGGCAGGACGGCTCGTATTCCGCCGAGGCGATTAAGAACCGTATTAATTCGGATTTGGCGAATAACCTGGGGAACTTGGCGCAGCGTTCGCTGTCGATGGTGGCGAAGAACTGTGACGGTAGGGTGCCTACCCCCGGCGAATTGACCGAGGCTGATCGTAAGATTTTGGCTGATGCTGCCGCCCTGTATGAGCCGGTTCGCGCGGACTATGATGAGCAGGCATTCCACCGTGGCTTGGAGCGTATCTGGACGGTGCTTGCCGATACGAACGCCTATTTTGCGGAGCAGCAGCCGTGGGCTTTGCGTAAGAACGGTGAGCTGGAGCGCATGGGCACAGTGCTGTATGTGACCCTTGAGGTGGTGCGCCAGGTTGCTATCCTCATGCAGCCGGTGATGCCCGCCTCCATGGCGAAGCTGCTGGGTCTGCTGGGTGTTGCTGAAGGTGATGCGCGCCAGTTTACCGCGCTGGGTGATGCCCTGGTCGCCGGTGCTGAGCTTCCGGCCCCGTCGCCGGTGTTCCCCCGGTATGAGGAGCCGAAAGAGGCGTAACCGGCACGTATCTTCATACGCTAAAAGTCCCGGAAGCAACGAATACCGTTGCCTCCGGGACTTTCTGTTGCTCGTAATGTTAGCGGG
>NZ_JAUNVZ010000090.1 GCF_030540545.1 Rothia sp. (in: high G+C Gram-positive bacteria)
CCATGTGGTTGATTTTGGTGGTGTAGCAGTTGAGATTCCGGAAGACTTGACGATTGCGAGGATTAAGGAAGTGGCAGGCGCTTCGGATTTATCCATTGTGAATCCTGAGCAGGAAGAAGCCATTCACACCTATATCGACAGCATCAAGAAAGAGGGTGACACCATCGGCGGTATCGTGGAAACCATTGTCGGCGGTGTACCGGTTGGTCTGGGCAGCTTTGTCCAGTGGGACCGCAAACTCGATGCCAAATTGGCCCAAGCAGTGGTCTCAATCAATGCTTTTAAAGGTGTGGAGTTCGGTGTCGGCTTCGAAGCTGGGAAACGCAAGGGCAGCCAGGTCATGGATGAGATTGTCTGGTCACCAGAAGCAGGCTTCACGCGCTCCAGCAATAACCTAGGTGGTTTCGAGGGTGGTATGACCAACGGTGAGCCTATTGTGATTCGTGGGGTGATGAAGCCAATTCCAACCCTCTACAAGCCCTTGATGAGTGTGGATATTGAGACCCACCAACCCTACAAGGCCACGGTTGAGCGTTCAGATCCGACCGCTCTGCCAGCTGCCGGCGTTGTCATGGAGAACGTCGTTGCGACGGTGCTAGCGACAGAAATCCTTGAGAAATTCTCCTCTGATAATATGGAGGAGTTGCGTCAGGCTGTGGCCCAGCATCGTGCCTACACGAAGGAGTATTAAGTGAGACTTGCCCTAATTGGAACCGGACTGATTGGTTCCTCCCTTGCCCTGGCTATTCAAAAGGAGCACCCCGCTGCGCATATTGTGGCCTATGAGCAAAATCCTGTCTATGCTGCTCTAGCATTGGAGCAGGGGATTGTTCATGAGCTTGCTTGGAGTGTAGAGCAAGCTTGCCAAGAGGCGGACTTCATCTTTTTAGCCCTGCCCATTGCAGCCTCCTTGCAGGTTCTGGAGCAGTTGGCCGTTCTGGACTTGAAACCTGGTGTGATTATCAGTGATGTTGGTTCAACCAAGGCCCAGGTGGTTGAGCGCGCCGCAAGCTTATTCAAGGAGAAAGATGTTAGCTTTATTGGGGGACATCCTATGGCTGGTAGCCATAAGTCTGGTCCCCGCGCGGCAGATGTGCACCTCTTTGAAAATGCCTATTATATCTTATGTCCGACCAGTGAGGTGACAGA
>NZ_JAUNVZ010000091.1 GCF_030540545.1 Rothia sp. (in: high G+C Gram-positive bacteria)
ATGAAAGATCTCTGCCCCTGTGGCCAGGTCAACGCCGCGATACTCCATCTGTCCCGGATTGCCCGAACACGCCGCATCCACAGCCCAAGCGTCTGCTGTGACCTCCATGGGGAGGGGTAGTACTGTGTCGTGGCGGTAGTCGGGAGGATTTTGTAGCGCTTGGGCAGGGGAGGCTTTTGGGGTAGTTGAGGGCTTGGTGGAGACTGTTTCCTTCTGGGGGCGGGGAGTGGGGGCTCCTGCGGCATAGGCCTGTTCGGCTTCAGCCTGGGTTTCAAACGACTTGAAGGCTGACCCGGCTATACCTTTGACTTGCTGCTCGCATTCTGCCCAAGTGGAGTATATACCCGGCACCGTGCCGCGCCATACGACGTAATACTTTTGCTTCGCCATGAGGGATTCTGTATAGGAAGAGGGGGAGTTAGAAGTAGTTGATGAGGTAGTGTGCCCGTTGCAGTTCGGGGCGGTAGAAGAGCAGGCAAAAGTCGTAGAGGTCAAAGGTTACCTGTGCCTTGGGATGCTCTATCAGTTGGCGCCATGCCTGCGCTGCGTGTGAATGATGGTGGGGTCTGACCCATATGAGCAGTCCGCCGGGGTGTAACTGTTCTAGCAGTGTCGGGAGTGTATGTGCTTCTCCTCCCGTCACCACCATGTCGCAAGGGGCACACCTATATATATAATGTGTATGCCGGCTGCCGGCCTTGAGACACTGCGCCACCAATTTGGTATCGGGTAGTTCCGTCAGCAGGCACTCGGCAGGGCGTTGAAAGTTGGCCAGCCTAAAGAGTAGGAGCAAGTCTTTCTCTCTCAGCGTCCGGTTAGCATGACTATGGATGAGGCTTTTGAGTTCGGGATAGGCATAATAAGTGCCCCGTTCATAAACGACCCCCGTCACCAGCCCAAAGGCAAAGGGCGAATGGATGCCGTAACCACGCCGATGTCTGATGCGTCGACACCAGCGCAGGGGGCGCATAAGCTGGGTGGGGAGATGCTTCATATGAACGAATGTGGGGTGATAAAATGTACAGCAATAGCAAAGATATACAGAATGCCTGAGCAAGCGAAGCAAAGCTTCCCCTCTTTCGCTTCCTAGGGCTTCTGATACCCCTTAATAGCCCTCTCTTGGGGCTTCGGTCAGGGCGCGACGT
>NZ_JAUNVZ010000092.1 GCF_030540545.1 Rothia sp. (in: high G+C Gram-positive bacteria)
CGGTTTGATAAGGCCGATCCCCTTCACTGCACCATCTGCTAACCGGGGCGGAATAACCGTGATCTTCGTGGGGTGCCCCACCGCCTCAAAAGCGTACTGCGCCACCTCGCGCCATGAGAGGACCTCGGGACCGCCAATATCGTAGGAACCCTCCTGGCCAGACTCCACCTTATCAAGGCAGTATGCGGCAACATCCGTCCCATGAATGGGGTTTACCTGCCCCTGCTGCCGCAGCAGATACACCCGGCCGCAGCGTGCCATCTGCGCTATAGCGCTCATATCCGAGAAGTGCCCGCTCGGGCTCACCACCTGATGCGCCAGCGGCGACTGGATCAGCGCCTGCAAGAAAGCCGTCTTCGCCCGCGTGAGCTGTGAACGAATCGACTCAGCATGTATGGCGTTCACATAGCAAAAACGGGTGACATTATGGGCGCGCGCAGACTCCAAAATATTCAGGTTCGCACGGTAGTCAATATCCCACGGGTCAGCCTTCTGCCGGGTCACCCCCAGTGCCGAAATAACCGTATCAGCACCCTCGCAGACCCCTGCCGCCCAGGAACGGTCGGTTACATCACCAACCGCCCATTCATCTACCCTATCCGCCAGCGATGGTGCACCCCACGCCCCAGCACTCTCGGCCCGAGCCTTATCGCGCACCACGGCACGCACCCCGATGCCCGCGACGATGTACCTGCTCCACAATATGACGCCCCACATAGCCCGACGCTCCAACAACCACAATATTCATCGTTTCACCTCGCTGTGTGTTCTGTGCATAAAGTTTCGCTGTTTTACAGGGGATGACGATTTCTCAGATAGTCCTCAATCACGCCGACGGCGCAAGCTGGGCCGTCCATGCCGCGCATTGCCTCGCCAAGCTGCCGTGCCTTGGCACGCATGGCCTCGTCTGAGAGCAAACGGTTCAGGATGTCGCGCATCTGGCCTCGGTGCACATCATGTTTTGTAAAGCGCAGGGCGTTGCCGTACTGCACACATTCCTCAATATTCCAGCGCTGTTCGGCCTGCATGGCGATACCCGCGAACGGTACCCCCGCCAGACACGCTGTCTGCACGGTTCCTTCACCACCGTGCGTTATTGAGGCATCAATGTGCCCGGCGAGCAGATGAGCCGGAACAGT
>NZ_JAUNVZ010000093.1 GCF_030540545.1 Rothia sp. (in: high G+C Gram-positive bacteria)
TAGCAGGAATTCCTATTAAACCGGCTATCGCCCAAGATTTGGCGTCATTTGTACTCACCAAGGGTTCCCTGGCGACTGTCGCTATTGAGGGGAACACGCTCACCGAACGTGAAGCCCAGCAAATCCTGAATGAAGGAAAACAGCTACCACCCTCACAGGATTATTTGGAACAGGAAATCCGCAACGTGGCGCGTGCGTTAGACACTATCGATAATGAGGGGCGTGGCTCACCCGGATTCGAGCTATCAGCCGCCTGGCTTAAAGAACAAAATATCAAGGTTTTAGATGGACTGGAGGTAGCCAACGGTGTAGTTCCCGGTGAGTACACCACACAGTCACTAGTTGTTGGCAGCTACCGTGCGGCTCCTCCAGAAGACGTCCCCTATTTAGTGGATCGCCTATGCGACTGGCTCAACGAGAGTTTTATTAAGCCATCCCAAGACCCTGACCTCTCCGAAGATGTGCGCTTTTACCACGCATTTTTTGGAGCCGTTATAGGGCACCTGTACTCAGTATGGATACACCCTTTTGGTGACGGCAATGGACGCACCGCACGCCTTCTTGAAGTGGCGATCCTAGCACACAGTGGTGTGGTACCTTGGGTGGCTTCAAACCTTCTATCCGATCACTACAACCGTACCCGCACCCGGTATTACCAGAAGCTTGCTGCAGCCTCGCAAAAGAACGATATTGACGGGCTGGTACAGTATGCCGCTGAGGGTTTGGTAGACATGTTACGGGAACAAATTGATAGGGTCAGGTCGCACCAAGTCCTCATTGCCTGGGAAAGCTATGTGCATGAGCGGTTCCACGGTGAACCAGCTGGCAAAGCGAAAGAACGTCGACTAAAGATGGTGCTCACTATGGAGACGGGGAAACGGTACACCCAAGCCGATATACGCCATCTGAACATTGAACTTGCAGAGTTATATGCAGGCCATGAAACACGCATTATTACCCGTGACCTCAGGGCGCTTGAAGCACTGGGGCTAGTGCGCATGCATGAAAATAAAACCTGGTCCTCCAATGCGGAAATTATGAGCGCATTTATGCCCATCCCGCAAAAGTTATAAGACTGCTACCACCCTGATTCTAAAACACGCAGCGCCCCCGGCAGGAAATTTTTACCCCTCCACC
>NZ_JAUNVZ010000094.1 GCF_030540545.1 Rothia sp. (in: high G+C Gram-positive bacteria)
GGAAGTACAGTTCACCGTTATTAATACCGCTGTGCAAGGTGCTAGGGCGGTGCCGGAAATCATTGCGGCTTTGGCAGAGCTTGATGCTAATCCTGAGGTGGATGTGATTATCATTGCTCGTGGTGGTGGCTCAGTAGAAGATCTCCTGCCGTTTTCGGAAGAAGCATTACAACGTGCTGTTTCCCAGTGCCACACACCGGTGGTATCTGCTATTGGTCATGAACCTGACAACCCGGTGCTTGATAATGTTGCTGATTTACGGGCTGCTACCCCCACCGATGCGGCAAAACGTGTGGTCCCTGATATGGTGGCAGAACTTCAGCTTGTTCGGGAACTTCGGGGGCGGGCTGCTGCTGCGGTACGGGGCTGGGTGGCACGCGAGCAGCAGCAGTTGGCTGCCATTCGTTCCCGCCCGGTGCTTAACGATCCGCTTACTGCATTACGGCAGCATTGGGACGATATTCACCAGGCGATCACAAGTGCGCGGCGGGAGATTCGGCACCGGCTTGTTGGGGAAACTAATCAGGTGGCGGCATTGCGGTCACAGGTAGCGGCGCTAGGGCCGGCTGCAACATTGGCACGTGGTTATGCGGTGGTCCAAGTTTTGCCCCGTGATGGTAGCCCGGCGGAAGTAGTTATGAGTATTGACCAGGCTCCACCGGGTAGTCAGTTGCGAATCCGGGTGGGTGATGGTTCGGTTACCGCGGCAAGTATTCAAACCAAGCCTGCTAATTAGGTAAACCTAAAACTAGTCACAAGCTGCTATATATACATATCTAAGGAGAATTTGTTATGAGCACTACAACCTTCGGCCAAGGTACAGGCGAAAATGCGTTCGAACCAGTGGCGGATTTAAGTTATGAACAAGCCCGGGATGAACTTGTAGAAATTGTACGCATCCTGGAATTAGGCCAAATGGGCTTAGATGAATCCTTGAAGTATTGGGAACGTGGTGAAGCACTAGCAAAACGATGTGAGGAGTATCTTGCGGGTGCGGCAAACCGGGTGGAGGCTGCGCTGCAACCAACAGACACTGACTCCACTGAATAACGCGGTGAAGGTGGTGGCTGCGCCAAAAAGCCTGAACGGCAAAAGCTTGTAAAGACAAGAAAGGCTAACGCTCCACGGGGAT
>NZ_JAUNVZ010000095.1 GCF_030540545.1 Rothia sp. (in: high G+C Gram-positive bacteria)
GGTCTCAAAAGGTAAGCCAGGCTCGGGAAACCTGCTGGTTGGTGTACCCATGGGCGATATGCACCAGACCTTAGCCGCCACCATCACTGTCATGGTGATCGGATCCGTGGCCGTTATGGTGCTGGCCGGGATGCTTGGCTCATATATTATTCGCCGCACCATGCGCCCGCTGGAGCGTGTTTCGGCGGTTGCCACCGACGTGGCGAACCTAAACCTGGGTGAACACACCATCTCCCAGCAGGTGAAGGTCATGCCCAAAGACGCCGACCCCAGAACCGAGGTGGGTGCGGTCGGGTACGCCCTGAACCAGCTGCTCGATAATGTGAGTTCGGCCCTTGAGGTGCGTGAACGCACCGAACAGCAGATTCGCGCCTTTATTGCGGATGCCTCCCATGAGCTTCGCACACCCCTGGCTGCCATTAAAGGCTACTCAGATATGATGCGCTGGACAGAGGCAATGAGTGAGAATGGGCAGTCGTCGCTGGCACGTATTGACTCGCAGACGGTGCGCATGTCGCGCCTTGTTGAAGACCTGCTGCTGCTGGCACGTTTGGATGAGGGGCGTGAGCCGCAGTTTGAGCTGATTGACCTGACGGAGCTGCTGATTGAGTGCCTTTCCGATATGCAGGCAGCGGCCCGCACTCACGTGTGGCGGCTGGATGTGCCGGATGAGCCGGTTGAGATGATTGCTGACCGCTCCCAGCTGCAGCAGGTGATTCTGAACCTGCTTTCAAACGCCCGCAAACACACGGATGACGGCACCACTGTGATTGCCGGGTTGCGGGTTTCGGCGGATCGCAGCCACGCCCTAATGACCGTGGTGGATAACGGGCCGGGGATTGACCCGCAGTTTGTGGATAAGATTTTTGACCGTTTCGCGCGCGCCGATAAGGCACGTTCCGGTTCGGATGGCACCACGGGGCTGGGGCTCTCGATTGTGCAGGCGATTGTGCGTGTGCATGGCGGCACGATCTCGGTTAAATCCAGGCCAGGCCGCACCGAGTTCATGGTGCGTTTGCCGTTGGCGAGTGCGGCACCTGCGCAGGCTCGGCTGAGCGTGCAGAAGGGGGCGGGTGGGCACTAACGGCGCTGCTTCTTTTGATACGGCGGGCATCCATAGGGATGCCCGCC
>NZ_JAUNVZ010000096.1 GCF_030540545.1 Rothia sp. (in: high G+C Gram-positive bacteria)
TCGCGTGAAAGGCACTTAATCAGCCTCATCAATGGTGCAGATGCTCACGCGATTCCAATCGGGTTCGCTAAACATATCGCCCACGCCTTGCCCTTCAGCCGTAATGCGAGCGGGGTCTATCTTGTATTTGCTGACCAAAATGCCCTTTACGGCAGCCGCACGGGCAGCCGCTAACTGGGCATTGATTTCAGCACTGCCCTCGGGCGAAGCATAGCCGCGAATGCTTACCGTGGCACGGGGGTGGTTGCGCAGGAAGGTGGCCACGCGCTCCACATTGGGCAGCTGCGAGGGTTCTACGACTGTCCTTCCCTGACGGAAGGTAACCGTCTGCTCCAGCGAATGGGTGTTCGTGGTGATGGTTTGCGTCTCGACCACAGGCTTTTGGTCACGGCACTCATTCAGCAATTGTTGCAGCTCGCGCACATCGGCCCGCTGGCGGGCCAGCTCCGCATCGCGCTCGTTGAGTTGGGTGCGCAAGTCATTGATTTTAGCATTCAGCGCATCTACCTCGCCTTGGTCATAGGGGCGGAGCAAGGTAAAATGGTGGCGGCCATTGTTGTGGTTCTTGAAGTGGTAGGTCACACCAGCCATCAGCTCCACCGCACTGCAATTTACATTGTAGGCAGCTTGATTATGCGCCCCGCGATTCTCCATCTCATACACGATGGCCGGACGCAACGCTAACGTCCAAGCCCGCAAACGGCCCAAATTAAAGTTGAAATTCAAGCCATACTTTGTGGTAAAGCCATTGGTGTCAGCCCCTAAGGAGGCATGGTTGTAATGATGCCCCCAACCTGCACCGGCCACGGCCTCAAGCTCAAACACCCGAGGGCGGCCATGGTAGCCCGCTAACAGGTTGGAAAGGTTGAACTTGCCCAAAAGGCTGAGGTTTGAGGCACTAAATATGGTGTGGCTGGCACTCACCCGGGTAGCCGCCGTGAGCTGTAGGCCCAGGCCCACCACGGGGGTAAGCTGCTTGCCCAACTCCACGCCGTAGGTAGGGCGCATATCTTCCAAGAAGTCGCTGTGGGCAGGGCGCGACAGGCCGCCCCCGACACACCCACCGACCAATTGTCAAAGAAGCGCGACCCCTTGACCGTACGCTGCGCCTGAAGCGGCATCAAAGCCAT
>NZ_JAUNVZ010000097.1 GCF_030540545.1 Rothia sp. (in: high G+C Gram-positive bacteria)
GGATCTACCGCAATGTCGAGGTTGGGGCCGGTGCCGTCACCAACGACTTCACCGTTAAACAGCATGGGGGCCTTGTCTTTTTCACCTTCGCCAATGACGACGGTGCCGTTGAAACTCACGGAGGAGAGGCGGTAGCGCATTGCGTCCACTGCGGCGCCGTCTGCGGCGTTCTTATCTCCTGCCCCCACCCAGGGGCCTGCGGCGATGGCGGCGGCTTCGGTGGCGCGCACAAGCTCCAGCGCGAGGTTACGGCTACCGTGGTTATTGTTGTTCTCAGTCATTACTCACCTTCGAGGGTTGATTGGGCCAGCCGGCCGGGCGGCCGTATAGTTTGGCGGTCTCTACGTTATCTAGCATAACGCGGGCTGTTTACTGTGTGGTTCTTTTGAGCGGTTTTTCTGGTGGGTTATTAGCGGTTTGCAAGGATGCGCAGCTCACTTGAACGGTGCGGCACGGGGTGCGTCCGGTGCGTGTTGGGGGGGTATAGAGTGGCCGTTTGGGTTCGGGTGCTCCAGCAGCGGTGTGAGAGAATAGACACTGTGGAAAATTCTCAGAATAACGCACACAACCCCCAGGACGAGAACCCACCCGCCGGTACGAGGAAGCTGGGTGATGCATCCTCCAGCTCTTCCGCTGCCGAGCTACCGCAGGACCTTACTGCAGCCGAGCGTCCGGACGGTGAGCAGACGGTGACACCGCAGATTACCGTTAAACAGTCGAAGCGTATTAACGCCCCGGCGCGCAACATGATTATTTCGATGGTTGCGATGATTCTGATCCTTATTCCGGTGCTATGGCTTATGCCACGCCCGGATAAAACCCCGTACCGCCCGCAGGTAAATGTGGCGCAGGTTGCGTTTGAGTCGAGCCGTCAGGCAGGGTTTCCGGTAGCTGTGCCGCAGCTGGAAGGCTGGCACTATAACTATGCCCGGTGGAATGGTAATACACCGGATAATATTGGGTTTTTTAAAAGCGGCCAGGTTACCGGGAAGAACCACTTTATTGAGCTAACCCAGGCGAAAGATACAAACCCCACGTGGGTGGCTCAGCAGACTGACAACGCCACAAAACAGGGCACCGAGCAGATAGCCGGGGTGGAGTGGGAGGTACGGGCGGCTACCTCAAA
>NZ_JAUNVZ010000098.1 GCF_030540545.1 Rothia sp. (in: high G+C Gram-positive bacteria)
CATGAGCTCCGACACCGGTTTTGGTGCGGCGTGCAGCGGCACCACCACGGTGGAGGAGCTGTCGGTGAGCGTCACATTGCCGCTGACTGAGCTAAGGTACTGGCGGTACCGGCCGCCCTGGTCCCGGGCCGTGCCCGCATCAAGAGTCTTCGCCAGCTTCTCGGGGTCAACCGTCACCGACACCCTAAACGTGGCCTTGGCGCCAGCGGCAACACTCACGCTTTCGGGAGTGTTGACCTGCACCCCGGCCGTGGTGGTGCGCGCATCAAAACCAACCCGGAACGTGCGCTGCTGCCCGCCTGCGTTCTCCACGGTCACCTCTTTCGTGACTGTTTTCGCCCCGGTGCCGGGGGTCACCTCAATCACCCCAAAAGATAGAGAGACCTGCTGTGGGTTCTGGGTGTTGTATGCGGTGGTTCGCTCATTGACGGCCGCCTGCGCATCCACCCGGCCAGCACCCACACGGTCCACACCCAGCCGTTCGCCCGAGATGGTGCGCACCTCCTGCGAGGCGGTGTTCATGATGCGCGCCTTCACCTGCTGCTGAGACAGAAACGGCTCTTTGCCCAGGATCTGCGCCGCAATACCGGCCACATGCGGGGTTGCCATGGAAGTACCACTCAGACGGAACGGCTGGTTGCCGCTACCCGCACCTGCTGAATAAATATTCGTTCCGGGGGCGGCGACATCGGGTTTCACGAACCCGTCAGAACCGTGCACCCCACGGGCGGATGAGGCAGCCAGCGTATCCGGGCCCTTCGCGGTAAGAGCCGTATTACGCCAGGCCGCCCCCAGCTCAACCTCCAGGGTTCCCGCCTTCACCGCCGGGTATAGTGTCTGGGCTGTTGCACGGCTTATCAGCACCCCCGGTATGGTGGTGCTTCCCGCGATGGGGCGGTCATCATTCTCCGGGGCCACCATGAGCACGCCTTTACCGTTAGCGGCGGCAACATTCGCGAACCGGCGGGCGGAATCGCACGACGCATCGGAGCCGGAAGCCTCCCAGTGAAGCATCACCCAGCGGCCGCCGAAATTCGTGCCCGTGAACGGTGCGCAGCCGGTCTTATTCGACTCGGGGGCCGCCGTGACGGTGCCGCTCACGCGCGCATTATTGGAGGTAA
>NZ_JAUNVZ010000099.1 GCF_030540545.1 Rothia sp. (in: high G+C Gram-positive bacteria)
GGTTGTTTTTCCCAGAGATTGAGTCGGGGGTGTTCCTTATTCATGGGTTTTCCCGTCCGACAGATTCTGCTCACCCGCATATCCTGCAGCACCGGGTGAGACAGTGACGATACGGTATGCACCAAGTTCTTCGGGAATATCACTGAGCACTGCGCAGGTAATAAGTACCTGCTCCGCTTCACGCACCAAAGCCCCTAACCGGTGCCTGCGTGCCGCATCCAACTCAGCAAACACATCGTCAAGGATAAGTATTGGCGAGGAGCCTGGCGACGGGTCATCCTCCAAATGCACAAACCATGATGCCAACCGCATGGCTAAGGCAAACGACCAGCTTTCCCCATGTGAGGCGAACTGTTTAACAGCTAGGCCCCCTAACAGCAGGGTTATATCTTCCCGATGCGGCCCCACCAGGGTAATTCCCCGCTCAATTTCTTCGCTGCGGCGCTCCTCAAAGCAGCGCAGAATCGCCACTTTAAACTCCTCAGGGCGCATACGTGCAGCATGTTCCAGACCCCGCTCAGTCACAGACGGGAAAACGGTGGACTCGTAGGTCAATGAGACGTCTTTAGAACCATCGGTGAGCCCTGCATAGGCACGTTTAAGCTGGGGGAGCAGGACACACAACACCCGGAAACGAGCAGCTAAAAGCTGAGAACCAACTTCAGCAAGTTGCTCATTCCACACTGCGAGGGTGCTCATTGCGTTCTCATCAGCGCTGGCGGCACCTGTACGACGGCGCTGCATTGACTTCAGCAGAGAATTCCGCTGCCGCAGAATACGTTCGTACTCGCTCCGGTACCCGGCAACAGCGGGCCGCAGCGATACCGCCAGATCATCCACGAACCGACGGCGAGCCGCTGGTTCTCCCCTCACCAACTGTAAATCTTCGGGTGAAAACAGTACCGTACGGGCAATGCCCAGCGCTTCACGGGCACGCACCGGGGCTGCACGATTAATCCGCACCCTATTGCTGTGCCCTGGAGCCACCTCAAACTCTGTGACGGTCTGCTGCGATCCACGCACAGTACGGGTGCGAATATAGGCCCGTGAAGCACCCACGCGCACCAGCGGAGCATCATTACTCACCCGGTGAGAGGACAAATTCGCGGTGTAATCAATAG
>NZ_JAUNVZ010000100.1 GCF_030540545.1 Rothia sp. (in: high G+C Gram-positive bacteria)
GGAGTAGCTGCCCGCATAGGCCCCAGCAACAGCGGAGGGCCCCTTCACCTCAAACCTGTCAGAGCGGGTGAGGGCACTCTCCGAATTCGCCACAGTTAACGCCGAGGGGTTGTTCGCGGGCGCACCCATAATCGAGTACACGTCCCCCTGACTCAGATTCGCCTGCGCGTTACCGGCGGCAACCACCGCCAGCACCCCCTTATCAATCAGGCGCTGCAGCATCGTGTTTTCGGGGTCATCCACCGTTGAGTAGTCGCTGCCGAGGGAAAGGTTCACAATGTTCGCACCATCCGAGAAGTCCCCATCATTATTGGGGTCCAGGGCCCTATCTAGCGCCTGGCCAGTCATGGAGGAGCTGCCGCTGCACCCAAAGATACGCAGCGGCATCAGGCGCGCCTCGGGTGCGGAACCCGGCCCGATGTGCAGCCGCTGCACATCCGCAGATGAAAGCTTGGAATATTCGCCCCGGAACGTCTTGCCGTCCGCACCCACACCGTACCCTGCGGCGGTGCCCGCCACATGCGTGCCGTGCCCAGACTCGCTGCAATCCATGGGGTTACTATCGGGTGCGGGGGCGTTATACCCGTTGTAGGCATCGCCGACCAGGTCGTAGCCGCCCACCACTTTCTGCTGGTCGTAGGAGCCTGCGGGCATCGTGGGGGAGGATTTTGCTTTATCGTAGGCCGCCTTGGTGCCTGGGCCGCCAAAATCGGCGTGCGTATAGTCCAGGCCGGTGTCAATCACCGCGATCGTCACGCCCCGTCCGGTCGCCCCCGTGCTGCGCCACGCCTCAAGCGCACCTGTGCCCACCACGGAGATTGCGTTCATACGCTCCTTCGGCACGATACGGGAGATACGCACCACATCCGGGTGCCCGGCGAGGCCCCTGATCGCCTGCGCATCACCGGTGAGCGCCACACCCCGCTGCAGGTTATGCGTAGTGTACAGCACCTGCGAATTAGAGGAAGCGGCTAATGACTGTGCGTTTGTCACCACCTGCGACTGCACGTGGTGCGCCGCAGCAACACTCTGCGCGGTGGGGGACGCCTGACTCATCGGGCTCACCCGGCGCCCACCCCCATCAAGAGCTAAACCGTAGGCGCCCTGGCCAGCCAGCTCCA
>NZ_JAUNVZ010000101.1 GCF_030540545.1 Rothia sp. (in: high G+C Gram-positive bacteria)
ACGCCACCTCACTCCGAACGCGCAGCGCCGACGAGAAAGCACGCATTATGGCCGGGGTACGGCAGCAGGTACTGCCGCTGGTGGAATCCGGGGCTATTCGCGCAAACCTAGACCGCACCTTCGCACTGGAACAGGCTGCTCGGGCCCACACCTACTTCGATTCGGGGGAGCACCGGGGAAGATTGTGCTCACCCTCGGCGAAGACTAGGTACTCGGGCGGGCTGGCGGCCGTCCTGCCGCAGAAACTTCTCTGTTGGGCGCAGGGCACCATAAGATTCTTCACAAAACCGGTGTGACATAGTGTCAGCAAAACAGATTTAGGGTAACCTAAGTGTTAAAGGGTTTTAAAGATGCTGCGAAAGGAGGGATCAGTGGGTATCAAGAACTTTCTGCAGTCACGCCGTGATGACGCCGAACTTGGCCGCGGGCTCTGGAGGCGCGCCCATGACCGTTTTATCCGTGGCGTAGACCGTTTCCACCAAGTGCTTGAGCGCCTAGCCCACACCGACATGGTCGAACTGGTGGTACCCGCCGCCAACAGCCTCTCAGACCTGATTCCGCGCGTGCGCGCTATCGCCATGGAAGCACAGCGGCTGGCCCCCAGCGAAGGCACCGATGTGCCCTCATCCCCCACCGGAGTGTACTCCGATGTGCACCGGGCGCTCTCTAAAGCGGGGAACTCGGCGGCCCTCTGTGCCGAGGCGCTCGCCATGGCACGCTGTTTCGGAGAATGCACCGCCCACTGCCAGCGGCAGGTGACCGTAGAACGCCGCGTGCAAACCGTCGTTGAACACATTCAAGAGGCCGAGCGGCTGATTGCGCGTGCCCGCGACGAACGGCATGAGTCAGTACTCGCTCGCTAGCCCCCATCAATATGAAACCCACGCCCCCGGCGGAGGGAAAAGTTCACCCGAATTTAAGGTTTCGTGTCTATTTGACAAAAACCGACCTTAAGCGGATGCCAGACACCCACAGCGGTGGGCTGCATCACCACAAGAACACACGCAAAACCTTAAAAACCCCACAGCATCCACTGCTGCCAGCAGCGGCTAAGGTTCACCTCAGTAGGTAGGTGGGTGAGGCGAATAATACACTGAAATCTCGAACTTCATATTCACT
>NZ_JAUNVZ010000102.1 GCF_030540545.1 Rothia sp. (in: high G+C Gram-positive bacteria)
CTCACCGACGCTGAGCGCCGCACCGCTGTCTGCATTTCGGCTGCCCTCAAGAGCAGTGTCGACTATGCTCATCACCACACGGTGCAGGAGACGCACGACCTTGTGGTCGGTGCACTCAACGCCACGCAAGGCTTGGAGGTAGAGTACTTCGAGATAGTCAACGGCATTACCCTTCAGCCCGTATCGAGCTGGGACGAGGCCGAAACCATCGTCGGTTGCATCACCGTATATTGCGGTGCGCGCCCCGTACGCCTCATAGACAATATTAAGTATAAAGGATAAATCGCTCTCCCCAACCTCATGCTTCTCAACATACTCAAGTCAAAGATTCACTGCGCCACCGTCACGGAGGCCAATCTCCACTATATGGGCAGCATCACCATTGACTCCGCACTCCTAGAGGCGGCACACATGGTGGCGGGCGAGATGGTGCACGTGGTCAACAACAACAATGGCGAGCGCATCGTGACCTATATCATTGCCGGTGAGCCAGGCTCCGGATGCATCTGCCTCAATGGGGCAGCGGCCCGCCTCTTCCAGGTGGGTGACGAGGTCATCATCATGGCCTTTGCTCAGATGACGCCCGAGGAGGCCGAGACCTTCAAGCCCAGCGTGGTCTTCCCCGTGGGTAAGGACAACCGCCTCTAATCCCATGGGTTGCTCCTTCGGGTGATTTAGTTCCTTTAAGATAATAGACCCTCAAGCCCGGTGTCGGAAGTTCCCGATGTCGGGCTTTGTTGTTTCTGGCCTCAGTACGCGTAGTCCCACACCGAGATACCCTCAAGTGACGCAAAATAGAACCATCTCTCGCGCACACGCGTACGCGCGCACATTGGGAGTTTGCAAAGTCTAAAACTGTGCTTTTGGATACATTTCAACTAGGGATGATTACCGGCTAGAAGCGCTGAAGGCGCGACAGAACTCAGCCCAGGGTGATGCCTCGTCAGAGGCTGAACCCTGGGATCAATAGAACGCGTAGCCGAGCACTCTGAAAGAGTGAGAGAATGAAGCCGATGGGCGTAAGCCCTGAGGCACGAAGACCGCGCAAATACTGAGGCAAGAGAGGTCAGAGCTTACGCTCTTCCCGCCATTCTCTCACTCCTTCAGAGTGC
>NZ_JAUNVZ010000103.1 GCF_030540545.1 Rothia sp. (in: high G+C Gram-positive bacteria)
TTATTGGGTAGGCCACGCCCGGCGGACATCGTCTCAATGTCCGCCTTTTTCAGAATCGTCAGGGCGGCCGTAACTGTGTTGGGCACGGTCTAAAGGCCCCTGCCTGTTTTCTGCACCGCATCCAGCAGGGTCTGCGGTTTTACAACACCAAGAGCCACCGGGTATGCGGCCCAGGCGCGCAGCTGCGTCTTATCGCGGTGCAGGGAAGAACGGGCACACGCAAATGCCTCTTTCTTATGGCCCAGCGCTGCGTGCGCGAACGCCACCTGCCCGGCCACGCGCGCCACACCCTTGGGGTAACGCTCAAATTCAGGGAACTTACGCAGCAGGTAGGTGAGGCCATCAGCAATGTACTGCCACTGACCGGCAAAAAAGGACGGCCGATCCCACAGCACCCTAACCAGCGGTTGGGGTACGGAAAGAATATCGCCGTGCTTGGTAGCGCGCAGCAGCAGGTCATAGTCTTCCCCGTAAGAGGCAGGCAGCTGCTCATCCACCAGACCGACGGGGCCATCCACCAAGTCAGAGCGGGAGTACAGCATTGCGGAGGGGTGAACCTCGGTGATCCGTGAACGCAGGAAGTCATCGAAAGTAGCGCGTTCGGGGGCTAGGCGCACGATGTTCCGCCCGTCCGAGCGCACCGTAATACCAGACGAGATACCCACCGCATCCGGGTTAGCTCGCCACAATGCCACCTGTTCGGTGAGTTTGCCCGGCATCCAGGTGTCGTCATCGTCACAGAATCCCAGGATTATTCCTGTGGCCTCCAGAATGCCGCTATTGCGTGCGCCAGCTAGCCCGCCGGTACGTGTGATTCAATGATACGTAGTGACCGATTCTCGCTGATTTCAATATCGGAGAGCGGGTCAGGGGTGGCACGGTCGTAGACGATCACCACCTCAACGGGGCCCGGGTACTGCTGATCGAGAATTGCTGTGACTGCGGTGCGTAAGCTTTGCATGCGTTTTCCATTGGTGGCGATCACAACGCTGACGGAGGGGATGCGGGATTCAAATTGAAGCATAGTGACTCCTACTGGGCGGGTGTGGTTGGGGTTGAGAGAGTAACGTACTTGCGGCGCATTGAGAGCAGCACGGTTGCGGCGTTCGCG
>NZ_JAUNVZ010000104.1 GCF_030540545.1 Rothia sp. (in: high G+C Gram-positive bacteria)
CGCCAATCATAACGTCTTGTTCGGGGCCGGAAAGGAGCTTGGGGGAAAATTCCACCCCGTCGAGACGCCCCCGCGAGTGGGCGCGGCGCAGCAGGTCGAAGGCGTAGGCCGCCCAGGCCCGGGTGGGTGCGGTGGACATGCTTGCGTCGGTACGCCTAGCCAGCCCGTCGCGAATGCGTGTGGCCCCGGTGCGGGTGGGGGCAAGAATAAGCAACCGGGCGGGATCGGATCCCGCGGCAATAAAATCTGCTGCGGCACCAATAAGGCGTGCGGTTTTTCCGGTGCCCGGTGCGCCCGTTATGAGAGTTGCAGTCATGGTTCCAGTCTATCGGTTGCGCCCGTGCGCTTCTAAGCTTCTCGTTACCGCCGACTCTTATTTATTCGCCGCTTATTTTTCTTCAATGTCGATTGCGGGCTTACCGCAATGCTGCACCCGCTTTATGCCCACATTGCCCGCGCCTTCGGGCTAACTGGTGTGGGAGCGCATTATAAAAAACTCACGTATAGTCAAGACTATGAGCTGGATTAATGGCCCCCGCGCAACTTTTGACCTTGAAACGACCGGTGTCGATGTGAAAACCGCGCGCATTGTGACCGCATCCCTGATTCTTTTGGAGCCTGACGGTGCTATTCGGCGTGCCGGCGAGTGGTTGGCTAATCCCGGTGTGGAGATTCCCGACGGGGCCGCTCGGGTGCACGGTATTACCACCGAGTATGCGCGCGCCCACGGGGCGGATGCCCGCCAAGTGGTGTGGGAGTTGGCCGGGGCGCTTGGGGGGCTTTTTTTGGATGGGGTGCCAGTCATCGCCTTTAATGCGGCCTATGATTTTTCGGTGCTGCACCACGAGATGAAGCGTTACGGTATTGCCAATGGAATACTTCCCGAAGGCTATATTCTTGATCCGTACATTATTCATAAACAGGTGATTCCGCGCAAACGCGGTAACCGCAAACTGGAGACCCTGGCCGGCGAGCACGGCGTGCAGCTCGATAATGCTCACACCTCTAAGGACGATGCGCTGGCGGCCGAGCGGCTGCTGGTGAAGCTTACGGAGCAGTTCCCGGTGGTACTCGATACGGATGCCGCTACCCTACACCGGCAGCAAATAC
>NZ_JAUNVZ010000105.1 GCF_030540545.1 Rothia sp. (in: high G+C Gram-positive bacteria)
TCCAAATCATTAGCCGCTTCGAGCGGCCTTCCGCCGAGAGGCGCTCCCAACCCGACATCCCATACGTATCGAAGAGGTCAGCGGATTCGTTGGCCTCTTCTTTTGCACCCACACCCAGCCGCCGAAGTTCACAACAGAGATAGAATCGGTATATGCTTCAACGCCTCTTCCCGCAAGAAAACAGTTCGCTGCAGTCACTGGCGCAGATTTCGGCGCAGGTTGCGGGCGCGGCGGCGCTCCTTTCGGAAATGGTCGGCACCCCCACCAGCGACTACCCTGACCTATTCGAGCGGATGCTCGCCCACGAGGCCAGCTGCACCGAACTATTTTTTATGACCCTCACCTCTGTGCGCAGCTCGTTCGCCACCCCTTTACCGCGTGAAGACCTGTACACGCTCGCCCGTAAACTCACCAGTGCGGTGGAGGAGCTCACCAGTGCCGCGCACATCCTCTATCTACACCGTATTGACGGTTTCGCCACGCACAGCACCGCCATTCTCGACATTATTCAGCGGCAGGCGGTGCTCACCGAAGCGGTGATCCCTAAACTTATTGACGTCAGGGGGCTGGACACCTACTGGATGGACATGCTGCGCATATCCCGCCAAGCGGTGCGCACCGCCGAAGAGTACGACGCGCAGCTGGCCGCCCGCTACCCTATGGAACGGTACCGCCGCTACACCAAGTTCATTACGCGCCTCAGCGCCGCCGCGAACGCTATGCGCGACGTCTCAGCCGAAATTGGGCGCATTATTGTGCAGGAGTCCTAGCTCGTGCCTACCCTGCTGTATCTGCTGTGCGTGGCGGCGTTTTGTGCCGCGATTTTTGTCACCGGTGTGCATAATGCCTCGAATGCGATCGCGGTGCCGGTACGTACCCGCGCCATGACACCCGTGGCGGCGCTGGTGGTGAGTGCGCTCTTTAACGGCGCCGGGGTCATCCTCGCGTATATGCTGATAAAAGAATATGAGGCGTCGTGGCTTGTTGTCCCGGGAGGAACACCCACCCTCCTTGGTATCGTGTGCGCCCTAACCACCACAGCGGCGTGGGGCACTATCACTTGGGCGATGCGCATGCCCTCCTCAGCAACCCACGCGCTCAT
>NZ_JAUNVZ010000106.1 GCF_030540545.1 Rothia sp. (in: high G+C Gram-positive bacteria)
CGTCCTCACAATATGTATGACCAAGCCTACGCTGAGGCTCCCAACGGCAGCCTGATGATGTGGCTTATTGAAGATCACGAACTGCCGACCGCACAGATGCCTTTCGTACAGGCGGCTCTGAACACGGCAGGTATTCCGGAAGAGTTTATGCACCGTGCTGTTCAGGCAATCGACGATTTTCACCGTACCCTCATGCAATGGTATGCGTGGCTTCTGCAGAATAACCCCAATACATTGGCGGCGCAGAGCATGCCGTTCGTCACTACAACAGGGTTTCAGAAACACATCAAGGGGCTTGACGCCGTACTGGATACCATCACCCACACACATCAGGTTCTGCAAGAACCCGCCTATTCCGTGTTGGGCTGGCTAACTGGTGCAGCAGCAGCTGAGCACAGGGCTCTCACCGCCGAATCTATTGCCGCTCTTGCGGGTCGCGGAATGCTCGATGCTTCTTTACTGGCGGATGAACTGGCCTACCTGCTCCGAGGGGGATGGGTTAAACCGGCCCGGGCAGCCAGCTGTTTACAGGACGCTGCATCCATTAGCCCGTTGGCAGGGTGGCGTATTGTGCAGGTGCTAGAGAACATGCTGCCTATGGTAGGTGAGATAAATCGGGGCGGTGCCCTGGTGCAGCTCTTGGTGCAATTAGCGGGGGAGTACGGTGTGAGTATTGAGGTTCCTGAGGTTTTTCGGCCCAAAATGAGGGGGCAGACTGTGCTGGCGAAGAACCTGCGTGCGCTCGAAGAATTGCGACCGCATCCGACCGAGCTTGCAGAAAAGGCGCGGCAGCACGCTATGGAGCTACTATAAGTACACCCAACTTTTTTTGGACAGCAATCACTAAAAAGGAATAACCACCTATGACAGCCGCCGCTTCCACACTTGCGCAACGCCGCGCCACCCTCAAAAAGCTCATGGCAGACCCCGAGGCCACTTTCGACCAGTACCGGGGGATTATTAACGGGGCCACCGAGAAAGAACGGGCATCCCTGGCACGAACCCTGAACGCTGAAAAAGCCGCCGCATCAGATCTTCCAAAGAGCATAAAAGCCTACCTGGCGGCCGCTCTCACCGCAAAACCAGCACGTGCCGCACAACA
>NZ_JAUNVZ010000107.1 GCF_030540545.1 Rothia sp. (in: high G+C Gram-positive bacteria)
CATACACGGACTGGCGACGTCAGTATGCTGCCGCTCTGCTTGGTCGCTCACCTGGCCCACATCATCGGCTGCATTACTGCTGTCGCTTTGTGAGGGCGATGTGCCTGGCACGATAACCGTGCCGTCGTCATCAACACGCGGATTGACCAAGATGCGTTCGAAGAACACCTGGTTGAGCAGCTTCTTCAGATGAGCTGGAGCGGCACTGTAGAGGCGCGAACAGTCCTGCATGAGGTCAAGCACCGCCTCCATAACGTGTCGGGTTGCCGTCATATCTGCTCGGTAGACGGCTAGTTGGCGCTCAATACGCTCCAGCTCGGCCGTCAGCTGAGCCTGTTCTTCCTTGAGCAAGTCCAGTGGCACAGCACCTTCGTAGTGGGCGTGCAGCAGCCTACGACGCTTGTCCTCGATGTTGGTGCGCTGGGTAGTCAAGGAACGCACCGTTCTGTCTTTCTCCCCTTCGATCTGCGCCAGCTCGCCCTGGAGATAGCACTCCACCTTGGCTCGATCCTCAGTCGTCAACTGGATACGTTGGTACAGCGCTGCCACCAATTCCTCCACCTCGTCAATGAGCACCGCCTTGAAGGTGCAGTCGTGTACCCGGTGCCGCCTGGCACAGACGAAGTACGGATACACCACCCCCTTACTGTTCTTGGCTCGCTGGACGAGTAACCGCGCTCCGCACACACCACACACCGCCGTGCTTTTAAGGAAGTGGTTGTGCGTGCGCTGCCGCTCACCCGTGCGCCGCGAAGCGAACACCTGCTGCACGGTTTGCCACGTCTGGCTATCTACCAGCGGCTCATGTGCCCCTACATAGTCCACCCCTTGGAAGGAAATGATCCCTTTATAGTAGGGCAGATGCAAAATGTTCTGCAGTCTGGTCGCTGTGATCGGCTTGGCTGGCCGCGCTGGCGACGGCGCTGTCGTCAGCCCCAACTCTGCCAAATGCTCCGCCAACCCCCTCACCGTCCAGTTACCCGTCGCATACTCCGTGAAGGCGAGCCGCACCAGCGGTGCGCGCTCCTCATCCAAGGCGACCGTCCGGATCTCTCTCCCGTTCTCGTCCCTTGCACGCACGTTGAGGTAACCGAGTGGTG
>NZ_JAUNVZ010000108.1 GCF_030540545.1 Rothia sp. (in: high G+C Gram-positive bacteria)
GTCATTCCGCGATCCTTCGCCAGCTGCAAAATTGAGGAACGGGTAACGCCCTCTAGAATAGTTCCGGTAAGTTCGGGGGTTACCAACTTATTCTCTTTACCGTAGATGAAGAATACGTTCATGCCGCCCAGCTCTTCAAGAGCATCGTTACGGTGCGGGTCTTTGAAGATCACCTGTTTACAGCCGTTTTCTTCACCTTCAAGCTGGGCGATCATGGCGGCAGCATAGTTACCGCCGCATTTTGCAGTGCCAGTACCGCCTTCACCAGCGCGAGCATACTTCGTGGACAGCCAAATGTCCACCGGCTCGGGGGTGCCGAAGTAGTTACCGGCAGGCGACCCAATCACGTGATACTCCACGTGACGAGCAGGGCGAACCCCCAGATATGCCTCGGTCGCAATCATAAACGGACGGAAATAGAATGCTTCTCCCTCACCGCTGGGAACCCATTTTTCGTCTGCCTGCACCAGCTGTTTCAGGGATTCGATGAAGGTCTCTTCGGGCAGCTGAGGCAGCGCCATACGATGCGCTGATCGGTTCAGGCGCGCCGCGTTCTTCTCGGGCCGGAATGTCCACACCGAACCGTCCGCGTGGCGGTAACCCTTAATACCCTCGAAGATTTCCTGGCCATAGTGAAAAACCGCAGCGGCGGGATCTAAGCTGAGCGGACCGTAGGCGTGCACCCGCGCGTTCGACCATTCACCGCCGGTCTTATAATCACCGTTCCAGTCGATGCTGACCATATGATCCGTAAAATAGTCGCCAAACCCGGGGTCGGCTAGGATCTCGGCGCGGCGGGCGTCGCTGGCGGGGTTTTGGTTCGTTTCGTGGCTGAATTCGATGGCCATCGAGGTTCTTCTTCCGTGAGAGTTCGTTACTTAGTGTGCCGCCCGCGAATGAAGGTGAGCGGTGCGCATCGTTAAACTGCGCGGGTGGCGCCTGGGGATGCTGTGGTTCGTGACCACGCCAGCGGTGGGCAAACCGTGTGTGCTCGCCGCACCCTGTTTTAGGGTACCCGATATGGGGGCACCACGCATATTACTGCCGGGCTACCGGGCACCGCACACCTGTGCTGGGGTGCGGGTGCCCGCTGGTGGT
>NZ_JAUNVZ010000109.1 GCF_030540545.1 Rothia sp. (in: high G+C Gram-positive bacteria)
CGTTGTGTTCACGTACCCCGCCCTTTTTCCGCTAGGGGCGGGCACGGTACTGGGCACCGGCGTGTGTATATCAGTACTTCGCAAGGATATAAACATGCAGAATAAACTCTCACGCCGCACGCTTGTTACCGGCGCGGCTTGGGCGGCACCCGTGGTCATGGCTTCTAGCTCCATCCCGGCGTTCGCCACATCGCCGGTCGAGCCCTGTGTAGCAGATAAAACGTTTAACTCACAGCACTACGCTAAGCCCCCGCGCGGCAACACCCGCGAAAAGGTCTACGACCACTGGACAGTCCCCGCCGACGTGCACGAGATCAAGTTCTATGTGCGTGGTGCCGCTGGTGGCTCCACTCACCAAGACCAGTACGGTGGCGGCTTCGGCGGCGCTGGCGCCGAGGTAGCCGGCTACCTTGATGTGACCCCCGGCGAAACCCTTACCTTCGTGACCGGCGCAGCTGGTACCGCAAACTTCGACGGCACCCCCGCTGAAGGCGGTAAAGGATTTGGTGACGGCGGTTCCTCAGCTGCTCTTCCCACCGACTCTGAGGTAGGTATTCGCAATAACCAAGCGCAGTTCATCCTTGATAAGTTGAAGCCCGCAAAGATCCAGTACGGTGGCTCCGGTGGTGGGGCATCCGCTATTGTTCGTATGGAAAGCGATGGGTTCACCATTAAGGAAGTTATCGCTATTGCTGGCGGCGGCGGCGGCGCGGGTGTTACCGTGCAGCACAACACCAACGACTACCCCCGCACCAAAGAAGGCAGCTACAAGACTGCCACTCTCACCATCGGTGAGCAGGGCAGCGGCGGTATGCAGGTGCAGCAGAGCCCCCAGAGCGTTGAGGGCCAGACCGTCACAGTAGTGCAGCATGTGGACAGCATGGACGGCGGCGACGCGAGCACCTCCCTGGAGGACTACCCCGACTACGAGCAGACCGTCTACGGCGGTAAGGGCAGCGGCACCGCAGAAGGCGGCAGCGACGGAACCGGCGGCGCTGGCGGTGAAGCACCCGCAGCAGATCAGGACCGGGTCACCCAGGAATACCTGAGCTACGCCCACTTCGATAACTCGACGGGTGCATACATTAACTACT
>NZ_JAUNVZ010000110.1 GCF_030540545.1 Rothia sp. (in: high G+C Gram-positive bacteria)
TTTTTTAATGTCGCTGGGGGTGGGCTCGTATTCGTGGATTTCAGCCCCCGGTTTGGTAAGTGACTCCACGTTTAGGTGGTCACCCGCCACGTTCTTAGCAATATCAGCCAGCACGGTAAAGGTGGTGAGCACGGTCTTCTTACCATTTCCGGACGATGCGGGGCCCGCACCTGAGCAGGCGGTTAATAAGAGAATGAACACGCTGAACATTGCAAGGGCTGCGATGCGGATGCGTCGGGGGGCATTGTGGGTGTTATGCCGTGTAATGAAAGCCAGTGGAGTAAACATCGGTTGTCTTTCTATATGATGTGCTGATACTTCGTAGTGTCTGCGTTTTGCGCGGGTGGTTCTGCGACTGTGAAAACCACCTACTTTGTGGATGCTATTAACATTAGTTCGCCTAGGCGAACTTTACAACTTAGGCGGCATGGCATGGAAAAAATTAAGGCTCCACTCAACGTCAAGAAAAAGCCTACAGAACGCTATAGAACACAGAACTGCACAATCTATTGAGAATAATTCCTAATAGCATCATTGCGCGTCATATACGCAAAAATACGCCTAAAATCTAGGCTTTTTAGACACATCGGAGTACCTTAAAAAGGTGAGAAGCATGCGATTCTCACCCCAACCACTCACAGGGGCCAGCGCCCCAGATTAAGGAGTCTCCCATGAAGGCAGCTCGTTTCTATGACCGCAACGATATTCGTATCGAAGACATCCCGGCCCCCAAAGTAGCCCCCGGTGAAGTACTCGTTAAGGTCGCCTGGTGCGGCATTTGCGGCACCGACCTGCACGAATACCTCGACGGCCCCATCTTCTGCCCCCAGCACGGGCACCCGCACCCCATCTCGGGTGAGGATTCCCCCGTCACCATGGGCCACGAGTTCTCTGGCGTCGTGAAAGAACTCGGCGAAGGCGTCACCGACCTGGAAGTCGGCGACCATGTGGTTGTTGAGCCCTACATCATTGATGACGCAGTGGATGTTGGCCCCGACTCAAAGACCTACCACCTGTCAAAGAACATGAACTTTATCGGCCTGGCAGGCCGTGGCGGCGGGCTCTCCGAAGTTGTGAGCGTCAAGCGCCGCTG
>NZ_JAUNVZ010000111.1:0-456 GCF_030540545.1 Rothia sp. (in: high G+C Gram-positive bacteria)
CAGACAAGGAAACACTATGCGCACTATTTTGCGTACCCTACTTGCCGCGCTCACAGCAACGCTGCTGACGCTCACCGCCGCGCCCGCTTATGCGCACGACGAGCTCGTCAGCAGCACCCCCGCCGCTGATGCGACCCTCAGCAAGGCACCCACCGAAATCACGCTCACCTACAGCGCTAACCTCATGAACGTTGAGGGCGGCAACCGGGTGCGCGTGACCGACTCGGCTGGCAATTCCCTTGTTGAAGGGAAAGGCGACGCTAAAGTCAGCGGCAACACCGTCACCCAGACCCTCAACCTCAAAGACCCCGCAGCGGATGAAACGTACACCGTCACCTGGCGCGTGGTCTCATCCGACGGGCACCCCATTCAGGGTACCTACAGGTTTACTGTGGGGGCCGGTAAAACCGCCTCGGCACCTGTAAGCAGCGCCTCCGCCGAACAGAGCAGTGAGGC
>NZ_JAUNVZ010000111.1:466-1090 GCF_030540545.1 Rothia sp. (in: high G+C Gram-positive bacteria)
CGGACACGGAACATAAAGAAGGACTTGCCCCCTGGCTGTGGGGCGGCGGCGGGCTGCTGATCCTGCTGGTCGGGGCGATTGCGGTGATGCTCATCCGCAAACGCAACGACGGGCCGGGAACCAGTGAGTAGCCGCACTCACTAAGTATGCGCAATAGCTGGGGTCGTCCCCTGACCTCAGCTGCGCACAGCACACACCGGGCGGTACCGCCCAGAAAGAGAAAACCAACCATGTTCAAGAATCATCAGAAGCTCGTAACCTTTACCTGCACCGCCGCAGCCGGGATGCTGCTGCTCTCCGCCTGCGGGGGCTCCACCAGCACCGGCGCATCCGGTTCCGCATCAGCCTCCTCTTCGGCAAGCTCATCAGCCTCTGCGGGGGCCAGCGCTGCAGGCGGGCAGGGAGCCAGCGCCTCGTCAGGCACCCTAAAAATTGAGGGGGCCTGGGTGAAAGCCAGCAAGGGCGGCATGACCGGCGTGTTCGGCAAAATCACCAATAGCGGGGACAAGCCGGTGAAGATCACCAGCGCCTCCTCGACCGCCACCGACACCGTGCAGCTGCACACCACCACCAAAGGCTCAGACGGCGGCACCAAGATGGAGCAGGTGCACGAGTTCACCATTG
>NZ_JAUNVZ010000112.1 GCF_030540545.1 Rothia sp. (in: high G+C Gram-positive bacteria)
ACTTCACCTTCCTCGACTTTGCGCGTGAGATTGGTAAGCACATCACCGTCAACTACATGATGGCCAAGGACAGTGTGAAGAAGCGTCTCAACGGCGAAGCCCGTGATGGCCTCTCCTTCACCGAGTTTACCTACCAGCTGCTTCAAGGATATGACTTCCTCCACCTCTATCAGGAGAAGGGCTGTAAGCTGCAGATGGGTGGCTCCGACCAGTGGGGCAACATCACTACCGGTACCGAGCTGATACGCCGTACCCTCGGCGCTGAGGCCGATGCCTATGCACTCACCTGTCCCCTCATCACCAAGGCCGATGGCAAGAAGTTCGGCAAGACCGAGCAGGGCAACGTATGGCTCGACCGTCGCTACACCACCCCCTACAAGTTCTACCAGTTCTGGCTCAATGTCGGTGACGATGAGGCCGAGCGCTACATCAAGATATTCACCGGTCTCAGCCACGAGGAGATTGATGCCCTCATTGCTGAGCACCGTGCCGACCCGGGTCGCCGCGTGCTTCAGAAGAAACTGGGCAAAGAGGTTACCTGCATGGTGCACAGTCGTGAAGACTATGAGATGGCTCTTGAGGCATCCAACATCCTCTTTGGTAAGGCCACCAAGGATAACCTCCTCAAGCTCGATGAGGACACCCTCCTGAGCGTCTTCGATGGCGTGCCCCGCTTTGAGGTCAGCCGCGACCAGGCACTGGGTGCCAAGGCCGTAGACCTTTTTGCTGAAGCTACGCAGTGCTTCGCCTCTAAGGGCGAGATGCGCAAGCTTACCCAGGGTGGCGGCGTCAGTCTCAATAAGGAGAAGCTCGCAGCCTTTGACCGCCCCATTACTGAGGACGACCTGCTCAACGGCAAGTACCTCCTCGTACAGCGCGGTAAGAAGAACTACTATCTCATCACTGTGAAGTAAGGGCATACACCCTCCCATCGGGTGCCCCTTTCTGTCTCGCTCTCACTCACTCCCCGCCGTTCCGCGCATTAGGGTGCGGCGGCGGAGAGTAGGGTAGGAGAGCACCCTACTCAGCCTCACGGCATAGACCTTATACCTTTAATCCTCAGGGCCACTGACCCGGTTCCCTTCCCA
>NZ_JAUNVZ010000113.1 GCF_030540545.1 Rothia sp. (in: high G+C Gram-positive bacteria)
GGGCGATTAGCAAAAGAGGGGGATGAGGAAGGGGACGCTCATATCGAGCACCATACCGTGCAGCAGCGTGACGGGAATCAGCTGTGGCCCACAAACACGGGCTATCGTAGGCAAACAGACGTCGACCGACGTTACTCCCGCCGCAGAGATGGGCGCCAAGGGGCCGAAATAATGCTTGAGCCAGGGAGCAGTGACGAGTGTAGTGAGCTCGCGCAGCACATTGGTCAGCAGAGCAATGAGCCCCAGCTCGGTGGCGAGCTCCTCGCCCAGGGAGGGCATTTTCAACTGCGTAATGAGTATTGACGAGAGGCTGTAGTAGCCTAGGCCACTGCCTACCGCCAACATGTCGCGCAGCCCCCACTGCGGCAGCAGGAGCGAGACCGCGCCGACCAAGAGCAAGGTGCCCACCACAGTGCCCAAAGGAAGAAGCAGGAGGGTAGGGCGAAAGGTGCGAAACAGGCCCTTGAGATTGTCGCTACAGCCTATACTGATGCCCACCTGGAGCATGAGGGCGTAGAGCAGGTAGAGTGAGAGATCGTGTACGCGCCACGCGCGGTCTACCGTAGCGCCAAGCACACAGCCAAGGACAAAGAGCACCACCACGAGTAGGCTCTGCCGCAGGGAGGCGGAAGCGTCACCTCCGGTCGAGGGGAGCGCATCATCAGAAGGGACAGAATAGGCAGCGGTTGGAGCATGGGGAGCACCCGAATACTCCTTATATATATAGGTGTAGAGTGCCTTGGCGGCCAAAGCGCTACCCAGTATCCCCACCAAGGCGAGGAGCAAGGCCAATCCACCGAACCGGGGCAGGTGATGCATGAGCGTAGGATGCTCCCCCACAGAGAGCCCCAGGATAAAGAGCATCAGGTAGATGGTCACCGTAATGGTGCGCTGCACCCCTTGGACTAGGCGAAAGCGGCGTAGACTGAAGCCCAACACTATGCCTAGAAGGGTGATGAGAATAACGATAAACATAATCGTGCAGGGGGATAAGAAAAGTGAGCGCACGAAGATACGAAAATTCTTTCTAACTTCGCAGAGACAAGCATGCGCCGCACCCTAGTGCATGGCGTACACAGACTTAAG
>NZ_JAUNVZ010000114.1 GCF_030540545.1 Rothia sp. (in: high G+C Gram-positive bacteria)
ACCATCTCCGGTTGGACCACCCTCTTCGTTTCGCTGTGGTTCATCGGCGGCGCCATACTCGTGGCCTGCGCCATTATTGGGGAGTATGTGGGCAAAATATTTATCGAAGTCAAGCGCCGTCCCCGTTACCTTATTGAACAGGTAGCTGGTGAATAAGTTGTTCTCCAGCCTTTGTTCTGCTTCTCCTTTACACTCGTTACTTCACACCTCTTTCTTATGAAACACCTCTTCCTTTCCTCCCTCCTGATGCTCTCCTGCGCCACAGCTGCTGCCCAGCACGTGGTGTGGTTCGATAGCCCCAATTCCCTTCGCGGACGCGAAGTGTGGTGGGGTGGACATCCTGAACGTTTCTCCGCTGACTACAAACCGATAGACGCCGGTCAGGGCGCAGTCAATCCCGACCAAGAGTGGGAACGTCGCTCCCTGCCTTTGGGTAACGGCAGTATCGGCTGCAACGTCATGGGCTCCGTCTCTACTGAGCGCTATACTCTCAATGAGAAGACCCTGTGGCGCGGTGGCCCCAACACCGCTACCGGTGCCAAAGCTTATTGGAACCAGAATATTGACGGGGCTAAGAACCTGCCCGCCATACGTCAGGCCTTTCAAGACGGCGACCTGAACAAGGCTGCCCGCCTTACGCAGGAGAGCTTTACCGGTAATGCCCCTTACGAGGCTGCCGGTGAACCTGCCTTCCGCTTTGGTTCATTCACCACGATGGGCGAGTTGTGCTTGGAGACCGCCATTTCAGACCAAGGCATCAGTCATTATCGCCGTGCCCTTGATCTAGACTCTGCCCTCGCCACCGTCAGCTTCACAGCGGCAGACGGCACCACTTACAGCCGGCGTACCTTCGTCTCCTATCCCGCCAATGTGATGGCGGTGAAGCTCACTGCCTCTGCTCCCGGCCGTCAGACCTTTACCCTCAGCTATGCACCCAATCCCTGCGCTACCGGTACTTTCAGTCCTGATGGTCAGGGCGGCTTGGTCTACTCCGGCCGATTGGACAACAACCAGATGGCCTACGTGGTGCGTATCCGCGTCAACACCAAGGGCGGTAGCGTAGAGTATAAGGACGGCAAGCTCT
>NZ_JAUNVZ010000115.1 GCF_030540545.1 Rothia sp. (in: high G+C Gram-positive bacteria)
CTGCTCAAAGACAGCTGATTTGTACTGGCACTTTCAAGTTTTGAAATGACAGCCACCCGGGACGTGCTTGCCTTTTCAAGCATAAAAAAATCAAAAGTCTGCGCGAAGAAAGCGAAGAGTGCTACCTTTGCATAAGATAGGCTGCGCCTCAGCCATTTGAGCAAGCTCATGGCGTTCAGCTTGCACTATCTTTGCATAAGATAGGCTGCGCCTCAGCCATTTGAGCAAGCTGGCCATATGGGTTCCCATACGCTCTATCCGCTATACGTAGGGAAGCTATTGTTACAGCCCGCCTTTCTGTCTCATACATAGACCATCACACCAATGAAACCTAAGTTCTGCGCCAAGCGCAGCCATTTCCTCTATACTTTCTGCGCCTTGACCGCCTTACTGGGTGTGGTCAAGTGCATTCATCCCAAAGCCCTTTTTCCTGACTTCATCGCGAAAGTACCCACTGCCCAAAGAAGTTCGGCATTTTCCCAGCCGCTCGACAGCATTGCCCAGCAGGCACTGCACGTGGACAGCCTGCTGCTGCGGGCACGCAAGCCGCCCATACTGGTGGGCAGCGATGGCAAAGCCGTGAAGAACCGCGTCACGAGTGTGCCGCGCTTTGAAACGTCCTTTCCCGACCTGAACGATGTGCAGGTAGCCACGGCCAGCCGACTGGGCATTGAGCAAATAGCCAACCGCGAGGAGGCCCGCGACCGCATGAAGGACTTGGTGTATATTGGCGACAACCCATTTTATTCCGTGCTGCCCCTGCACCAGTCCATCCCCTACTTAGTGCCCCGCGCAGCCACGCTGCTCAACGAGATAAGCCGCGCCTTCAACGATTCGCTGGCCACCAAGGGATATGAGCCGCACAAGCTACTGGTCACCTCGGTACTGCGCACCAAAGAGGACGTGCAACGGCTGCGCCGCTTTAACCGCAACGCCTCGGAGAACAGCTGCCACCAGTACGGCACTACCTTCGACATTTCCTACAACCGGTTCTTGGAAATAAAGGAGCAGGGCGAGAGCGACATCCGCTGGGTTACGGTATTCAAGCAAATACTGGCTGAAGTGCTCGAAGACCAACGTACG
>NZ_JAUNVZ010000116.1 GCF_030540545.1 Rothia sp. (in: high G+C Gram-positive bacteria)
CCCTCGGGGCGGCAGGTGCGCTGATGGGGCAGAATGCCTTTGTGTATGTAGCGGACGGACACCTGGTGCGTGGGGCAGCGGAAACACCTTATTACTATAAGGGCGTTAACCTGGTCTACGCCCCCCTGCTGTGGAGCGACAGCCTGAGATTGCAGACCGAGCTGGACACGCTGCAAGCCCTCGGAGTGAGCAATGTGCGTGTGCCCTATGACGAAGCCTTTGACCGCTTGCCCGCCGACAGTCTGTACCTCGGCTACGATCGCTTGCTCCGCGAGCTGGCGCAGCGCAAGATGACGGCAGTGTTGGGGTTGGCCGACAGCCGTACGGCGCGCCGCCTGGTAGAGCGGACAAACCGCCTGACCGGCAGCGCCTATGCTGATGACCCCACTATCATGGCCTGGCAGTTACAACTAGAATACACGCAAAATACCGCTGCTCAGAAGGATAGGGTGCACAAGTGGGCGCAGGAAGTAAAGGCCAAAGCTCCCCGGCAACTCTTGTCGCTGGCCGGGTGGGGCAGTCCCGTGTCGAAGGTGGACGGCACCTTTGACGACCGGCTCATCGAGGCACTTCATAACGTGGGCGGGGTGGACTATATCGCCCTACAAGTAAGCCCGTTGGAGTGGGGCTGGACCAGTGTGGGCAATCTCTACGATGCCCTGCCCCGCGTGTATATCCGTAGCGAAGCCCTGCTGGCGCAGTGTGCCCGCATAGCCGGACGGATGTACAAGCCCCTGGTGGTGGATGCCGTGGGGTATCCCAGGGAGCGCGACTTTCGCGAACCGACCACTCCGACCGACAGTCGCGATGCGGTGCTGAACTTCTTTTTCAGTCAACTGGCGGAGAGCCGCGAAGGGCAGGGAGCCCTGGCTGGCTGCAACGTCTATACCTGGGGTGGGCAGGAGCAACCTGCCGAAGCGCCTACCCCGCAGCGCCATATGCTGACGGGAGAGGGTAGCCGACTGCCCCAAGGGCAGTACGCCGTCTACGCCACCGATGCTTCGACGCTGCGCCTGATTCGCAAGGCGCAGCCTATGAAATAACCGATACACTTTTCTTTAGCTCAAACTCAACTCAACCAT
>NZ_JAUNVZ010000117.1 GCF_030540545.1 Rothia sp. (in: high G+C Gram-positive bacteria)
TACGTCAGCGCCACGGCTGCCCCTAGATCACCGGCCGTATTGGTGCCCTCAAGGTCCATGCCCAGCGTGTGGAGCTGGTTGCGCTTCACTCGGATGTCGCAGTCCAGCAGGTCGGTACTGTCCTTGACGGGCGTCAGCTTGACCGAGGTGTAGTTGATGATGGGCAGGGCGTTGAGCGTGCCGTAGGTGTTCTGCACCTTGGTCTCGTGATAGAGGCTGTCCGGCTCCAGGCTCACGTGGTTGATAAAGACGCGCTTGCGGATGTGCTCAGTCCCGTGGTAGTGAAAGTCCCAGCCCCGGTAGTGGGTGGAGTCTGTGGCTTCGGTCTCTCCCGTCTCCCGCTCCTCGATGATGCGTACCCTGCCGTAGCGCTGCGGCACGTAGGCACGCAGGCTGTCTGCCCCCGGCGGCAGGGCAAAGCGCAGGCGCACGGCTACGCCCAAGTCGCCGGCTATGGTGTCGATGTCGTAGGTGATGAAGTCGTTGTTCAGGTAGTAGTATCCCCGGTTGCGGAGCGTGTGGACTATACGGGAACGTTCTTCGGATAGTTTGCCGAGATTGAGCGGCATACCGCGGCGCAGCAGGTAGGCCGTGCTGTCTGCCGTGACCAGGCGGGCAATGTTTGCGTTATCAAAGGAGTATTGGAGCGACCTGACGTAGTAGCGCATGCCCGGGGTGAGGCGATACTGCACGGTGGCCTTGTGCCCCTTGCGGGTAACGAGGGTATCGACCGTGCCGCGCAGGTAGCCGTTGCTCGCCAGGGCTTGCTGAAGGTTGTACGTGCTGTATCGGGTCAGTTGCGGGTCGTAGACCACGGGCGCTTCGCCAATGTTGCGCAAGATGCGTGAGAATCCTTTGTTGCCCTTGACGGAGTCGGCCTTAGAGAGGCAATATACGCCTAGGGGCACCTTGAGCCATGAGAACCACTTGGAGTTGGGCTGCTGGCGGACATAGTTGCGGTAGCCCGTGGGTTTGAAGTTGGGGTTGGTGCTGACGATGCTCACCTCGCTGAGCAGGTATTCGTCCGTTTGGAGAAACTTCTTGCTGCTGCATGCACTCAGCAACGGCAGCAG
>NZ_JAUNVZ010000118.1 GCF_030540545.1 Rothia sp. (in: high G+C Gram-positive bacteria)
TACCTGCTGGCTGGCTCACGAACCCTCGGTTTTTCACCCGTATTCGCCTCATACTCTTAACGTTGCGCCACAACCTCACCCAAAAACTACTTGCGGAGCTGTTTGAGATTTCTCAATCCACGGTCAGCAGGCGTTGTCAACGCCTACACCCCACTCATCGCCGAGGTCCTCCAGGTTCAGGTTTCCACCGTGGAAGACCCCCACCCGACCCAGCAGTTGAACCTCCGACGGATACTGTCTCCTAGCTGTGCTGGTCCTGGCGCCAGCATCCAGAGCTGTACTCGGGCAAAGCATCACACCACCGGAGTCAATCTCCAGGTGGCCTGCACCCAGGCGGGAAGACGTGCATGGGTTTCACAGCCCTTCCCAGACACACACCCTGGCTTCACAGCACTGAAAGACTCCCGGCTCCTCGACGTCATTCATCAAGCCACCCACATCGGCGATAAAGGCCACACTCCGGTGCCGAGATTGATCACCCCGATCAAGAAACCCGCCGGTTGTGAATTACACGACACCGAAAAGGGGTTCAATAAGAAGATCAACACTATCCGCTACCTCATAGAACAAATTCATTGCGCAGTTAAAGACCTGGCGCATCCTCCACACCGACTACCGCCGCCCTTACACAACCTTCGCCACCACCATCAACGCCATCCTCGGAATCATATTCACCTACACCCCATGAATAAGCCTCACTGTCGACAAGCTCTTCCACGATGAAGATCGATCCGGGCCCTGCAATCGTCCGAACTTGAGTGGCGGTTGTCAGCGGCTGCCAACCGGATGGAGGAGTTGCCGCCTTCACGCCAGTGGCCGATGGATACGCCATCAGGTCGAGGTAACCGATGTCGGTCAGCGGGAGGCACTCATAGACGTTTCGCCCGGTTATCGTCTTTGGCTCCTGCATCGTCGGGATGAATGTCGTGATGATGGGAGTCACGAGCTGCTGAGCGGCCCGGTGCTCAGTGATCGCCACCTCAGTGCCGGCCAGAGTGCTGGGGGCGTCAATGTTGACGACAGTCAAGCAAACGTCAGTGTGGAATGCTCGCGCAAATCGGTAAGACATGCT
>NZ_JAUNVZ010000119.1 GCF_030540545.1 Rothia sp. (in: high G+C Gram-positive bacteria)
GTATTCTGAGGACTTTCTGTCGACATACAAAAGATGTAATTACAAAAATCCTTGAGTCTTCTACCTTCTTCCACTGTTCCCGGTACACCTCATCTGAGCTTGTAATTACATCTTTTCCGGTAGGATGGAAGAGGTTCCCTTATCGGGGAACCACCGCACTTGTTTAGGACTTTCTTCAGCTACTTCTGAAAGGCGCCTCATGAAATTCACCATCGACCGCGATGTATTGGCCGAGGCCGTAGGCTGGACCGCACGTTCACTACCGGCACGGCCCACCTCCCCAGTACTCAGTGGGCTACTGATTACTGCAGAAAACGGTGAGGTAGCTATTGCGGGATTCGATCATGAAATCAGCGCCCGTCAGGTAGTTGAAGCGGATATTGAGCAGGATGGTACCTGCCTAGTGCCCGGTAAGATGCTCGCCGACATCTGCCGTTCTCTCCCCAGCGCACCGGTTGAGTTCGCCGCATCTGATTCCAAGGTGTTTATTTCATGTCGTTCAGCAAAGTTCCAGCTGGCTGCTATGCCGCTGGTTGACTACCCAGAACTGCCGGAGCTGCCGGAGGTCTCGGGTACCGTTGACGGTACTGAGTTTGCGCGGGCAGTTTCCCAGGTTCTGGTGGCCGCATCAAAAGATGAAACTCTGCCGATCCTTACCGGAATTAGGCTGGAGGTTCAGGGCGACACTATGACCCTGTTGGCCACCGACAGGTACCGTTTGGCGATGCGTGAACTCACCTGGTCGCCCACCAACCCGGAGATCTCAGCACAGGTACTCATCAAATCCAAAACACTTGCCGAAGTAGGCCGTACTTTGGCTGGTTCAGGTGAACTATCGATTGCCCTACCAGATGCACATGAGCTTATCGGCTTTGAGGCTGCTTCACGCCGCACCACGAGCGTGCTCATGGATGGGGATTACCCAAATATTCGTGCCCTATTCCCGGAAGAAACACAGATTCACGCTGTTATTCGCACCTCTGACCTAGCTGAGGCTGCCCGCCGTATTTCTCTGGTGGCCGAGCGTAACACTCCCCTGCGGCTGGCTTTTAGCGAGACGGGTGAG
>NZ_JAUNVZ010000120.1 GCF_030540545.1 Rothia sp. (in: high G+C Gram-positive bacteria)
CTCGCGTTCTCGTTTGTTGCGTTGCTGGTCTATCTGCCGATCTATTTCACAGCTGCCTACGGCTTTAATTCTGGTGTTGTGGGCTGGATAATGGTAGTTATGACCGTTCCAGTGGTATTAGTTCCGTCGGTAGCTGGTCAATTGCTGGGTCGCGGTGCAACCGCTCGTTGGCTATTAGCCATTTCGATGCTTTTAGTGGGTGTCGGCGCAGGTGCATTACTTGTTATTGACCCAAAGACGTCCGTCGTTTCAATAGCGCCCGGATTGTTGCTGATTGGTGCTGGAATGGGACTTTCTGCGGGTATTCTTGATGGTGCTGCAGTTGGTTCGGTGTCGCCTGAGCGTGCGGGCACAGCCGCCGGAATGTTTAACACTTCTCGCTTGGCGGGCGAGACGATCGGAGTAGCTGTAATCGGAACGTTACTTGTCGGACTCGTGCAGAACGAACTCCGTGGTTCTGCTGCACTGCAGGGTAGAAGTGCCAATCGGGCTGCAAATCAGGTTCTCGGTGGTAATATTGCGGAACTTGCCGAAGGAGATAATGTACTTACTGCCGCACTGTCTCAGGCGTTTACCAGTGCGCTCCACATTGTGCTAGGTGGAATGTTGGTGATTGCAATCATAACGGCTGCGATTGTCCTGATTCTTATGAGGGAAGATTCGCGATTTGGCGATCAAAATACCAATGGTGATGATGTTGCATATGTATAATGGAGGCAAGTATGGTAAGAAGGCACGAAGACATCCCTGATACTTATTGCCAGGCGCTGGCTCTGCAATTTTAGTGATTGCGTTGAGTTAGTACTTCAGAGTGTGCCAGTTAGTAATATTGAGAACCCCTGAGGGTTCTTCTCCGTGCAGTAAGGAATTCGATATGTTGTCCTGGACTTTGAGCTATTACGGCACATCGACCCGGCAAAGCGGATGGAAGTGCTCGTCTAGTGCCAGGCATGGCATTAGGTGCTATGCCTGGCGGGTGTAGGCTCCTCGCTCATCCCGTAGACGAACTTTGTAGGAGTTAAGGTTTTGCTGAAACCTGAAGAAGGGAGTTTATTGAA
>NZ_JAUNVZ010000121.1 GCF_030540545.1 Rothia sp. (in: high G+C Gram-positive bacteria)
TCCGTACTTTTCAAGGGCTTGGAAGGTGCCTTCGGGGTCCGGGGTATCCACGGTGCGGTCTCCTCGTACTTGGGGAATGGTCTCTTCAATGACTTTGGCGGTTGCGCCCAGGTTTTCAAGCGCGCGAGCGGTATCGCTATCGCCGCTTGCGATGCCCAACAGCAGCATTTCGGTGGAGATATAGGTATCACCGAATTTCTGTGCGTGGGTCTGCGCGCTCTGAATAGCGGCGAGGGCGCTGCGGCTGAAGTTTGCGTTCTGCACCGATGCGCCAGATGCCTTCGGCAGCTTCTTAATCTCTGCGGATGCGGCTTCCGAAATGGCGTCGATATCGAGCCCTGCGGCCTTGAGAACCGCTACGGCAACGCCTTCTCGCTGATCCATTAGTGCTTTGAGGATGTGCGCAGGTTCGATGCTGGGGTTACCCGCTGTCTGCGCGTTCATATTAGCGGCGGAGAGCGCTTCTTGGCTCTTGGTGGTGAATTTTGCGTCCATAAATCTTATCCTTTCGCGTCTTGTGCGGGGCGCATCCTGCGCCTTCTTTTTATAGCTAACTTGAGTCTACTACACTCAATGTTTGGATGCAAGGGGCTACTGCCGATTTTCGGGACCAAAATTCAGTGCTAAAAAAGGCTCTTTATACGAATAAAACGGCGAAAAATACGCTTTATTCATATCAAGAGCCTTTTAGGGCGCGGGATGAGAGGATCAGATAGACCTCAGTCCAAGAAGTCATACGGGCTTTGTTGTCGCGCCTGCTCCTCCAAAACCTCGTCGGTAACACCCTGCTGCATGCGCGCCGAGTGCCTATTGGCGTTGAAAGCGATCACGGCGGCGGTAATAGCCATAGCAAAGGTCAAAATTCCGAAGGTATTCCCGAATCCTGCACCGTAGCCCACATAATCGGCACCCGCACGCGCACCAATTCCCGACACCGGCACCCCGGCACGGTAATCGGGAATGAACATCCCAAAGAGAAAAGCGAGCACCCAGCAGGTCCACACGGAAAATACGAATCCCCAGGATGCACCAACCCGCAGGTGCTCGCCACTGGCAA
>NZ_JAUNVZ010000122.1 GCF_030540545.1 Rothia sp. (in: high G+C Gram-positive bacteria)
AGGCTGAGATTATACCCTTACGACCTGATGCTGTTAATGCTGCCGTAGGCATTGTTTCGCACCGACCCGTTAGTAAGCTCGGACTGCCGGCAATACCTCCTTTTCAGTATCGTGGGGAGCACGTCTCCCTGAAGAGGTCCGCCGGAATGGTCAGGGCTTTTATTGTACCCCTTGGGGACGCAGAACCTAAACATATAGACCATGCAAGTATTTGTCAACAAGAAGGAGGTGCAGACCGAGGCCACCACGCTGGCCGCACTCATCCAGGAGCTGGAGCTGCCCCAGGTGGGGGTGGCGGCAGCCATAGACCAAAAGATGGTGGCGCGGACGCTGTGGGAAGATACGCCGCTGATTGAAGGTGCCCACATTACGCTGGTGCGGGCCGTGTGCGGCGGATAGGACGCCGGGCGAGTGCAGCTATTCCCCGCAATCGTTGTCTACGGGCACTCCGGCGAGGGCTGCTCAGCCGACTTAGGACTAAAACTTACTCCATTCTCAATCTCTATACATTATGTCTATACTCAAGATAGCCGACCGCGAGTTCAGCTCACGCCTCTTTGTCGGCACAGGAAAGTTTCGCAGCAATCAAGAAATGCAGGAGGCTATCGTAGCCTCGGGCACCGAGATGGTCACCCTGGCCATGAAGCGTATCGACCCGCTCTCAGGGGATAATGACGATATGCTTCGCCATGTGCCCCGCGAGCATATGCAGTTGCTCCCCAATACCTCAGGAGTACGTACGGCAGAGGAGGCCGTATTTGCCGCACAGTTGGCTCGCGAAGCCTTTGGTACCAACTGGCTGAAACTAGAAATTCACCCCGACCCGCGCTACCTCTTGCCCGACAGCATCGAGACGCTCAAGGCTACGGAGGAGTTGGTCAAGTTGGGCTTCGTAGTGCTGCCCTACTGCCAGGCCGACCCTACGCTCTGCAAGCACCTTGAAGAAGCCGGTGCAGCAGCCGTGATGCCCCTTGGTGCGCCCATCGGAACCAACCGCGGACTGCGCACCCGCGACTTCCTAGAGATTATCCTCGATGAGGCCAATGTGCCGGTGATA
>NZ_JAUNVZ010000123.1:0-271 GCF_030540545.1 Rothia sp. (in: high G+C Gram-positive bacteria)
CGTGGGAAGCGAAAACTGGTAGACCCCTTAAAGACCCCGCCACGGCACCTCGCCGGGTGGGGTCTTTGAGCACGCACACACAACCAGCTCGCCCCGGAACCACCCGGGACGGAACAAATAACCAAGGCACCGGCCTGCAGGCTGGTGTATGACACCAAGGAAGGAACTCATCATGCCACAGATTCTCGACGGCAAAGCCACCGCCGCGGCCATTAAGAATGAGCTGACTGAGCGCGTTGAGGCGCTTAAAGCTCGCGGCATCACCCCCGGT
>NZ_JAUNVZ010000123.1:281-1056 GCF_030540545.1 Rothia sp. (in: high G+C Gram-positive bacteria)
GTGGGGGACGACCCCGCCTCCCACTCCTATGTGGGCGCCAAGCACCGCGACTGCGCGGAGATCGGCATTAACTCGATCCGCGTGGATTTGCCCGCAGACATCACCCAGGAACAGCTTGAGGCCGAGATTGATAAGCTCAATCACGACCCCGCCTGCACCAGCTACATTGTGCAGCTTCCCCTGCCTAAGCACCTGGACACTAACCGTATTTTGGAGAAGATTGCCCCCGAGAAAGACGCTGACGGGCTGCACCCCACCAACCTCGGCAAGCTGGTGCTGAACGTCTCAGAGCCGCTGGACTCGCCCCTGCCGTGCACCCCCAACGGCGTGATTGAGCTGGTGAAGCGCCACGGCATCGACTGGAACGGTAAGAACGTGGTGGTGCTTGGACGCGGTATTACCGTGGGCCGCCCGCTGGGGCTGCTGCTGACCCGCCGTGAGATCAACGCCACCGCAACCCTGGCGCACACCGGTACCCAGAACCTTGACGAGGTGCTGCGCCAGGCGGACGTGATTGTTGCCGCGGTGGGTGTGCCGCACGTACTGAAAGCGGACCAGGTGAAGGACGGCGCAATCCTGCTGGATGTGGGCGTCTCCCGCGCCGAAGACCCCGAAACCGGTAAGAAGAAACTCTTCGGCGACGTTTCCCCCGAGGCAGCCGCGAAGGCGTCCTGGGTGTCCCCGAACCCCGGTGGCGTGGGCCCCATGACCCGCGCGGAGCTGCTCGTTAACGTTGTGGAGACCGCAGAACGTCAGGCAGGCTAACTGCCTCGCC
>NZ_JAUNVZ010000124.1 GCF_030540545.1 Rothia sp. (in: high G+C Gram-positive bacteria)
TTAAACCACATGCTCCACCGCTTGTGCGGGCCCCCGTCAATTCCTTTGAGTTTCAACCTTGCGGTCGTACTCCCCAGGCGGAGTGCTTAATGCGTTAGCTGCGGCACTGAACCCCGGAAAGGGTCTAACACCTAGCACTCATCGTTTACGGCGTGGACTACCAGGGTATCTAATCCTGTTCGCTACCCACGCTTTCGAGCCTCAGCGTCAGTTACAGACCAGAGAGCCGCTTTCGCCACCGGTGTTCCTCCATATATCTACGCATTTCACCGCTACACATGGAATTCCACTCTCCCCTTCTGCACTCAAGTTAAACAGTTTCCAAAGCATACTATGGTTGAGCCATAGCCTTTCACTTCAGACTTATCTAACCGCCTGCGCTCGCTTTACGCCCAATAAATCCGGATAACGCTCGGGACCTACGTATTACCGCGGCTGCTGGCACGTAGTTAGCCGTCCCTTTCTGGTAAAGTACCGTCACAGTGTCAACTTTCCACTCTAACACTCGTTCTTCCTTTACAACAGAGCTTTACGATCCGAAAACCTTCTTCACTCACGCGGCGTTGCTCGGTCAGGGTTGCCCCCATTGCCGAAGATTCCCTACTGCTGCCTCCCGTAGGAGTCTGGGCCGTGTCTCAGTCCCAGTGTGGCCGATCACCCTCTCAGGTCGGCTATGTATCGTCGCCTTGGTGAGCCGTTACCTCACCAACTAGCTAATACAACGCAGGTCCATCTGGTAGTGGTGCAATTGCACCTTTCAAATAAATGACATGTGTCATTCATTGTTATGCGGTATTAGCTATCGTTTCCAATAGTTATCCCCCGCTACCAGGCAGGTTACCTACGCGTTACTCACCCGTTCGCAACTCATCCGTCTGGTACAAGTACCGGACTTCAGCGTTCTACTTGCATGTATTAGGCACGCCGCCAGCGTTCATCCTGAGCCAGGATCAAACTCTCATTAAAAGTTTGAGTCTACACTCATTCTGTCTACTGACAGATTTATTGTTTTTTTAAATTGTTCAGTCACTAGTCATATGACTAGCGCCCT
>NZ_JAUNVZ010000125.1 GCF_030540545.1 Rothia sp. (in: high G+C Gram-positive bacteria)
GATGTTGCATCCATGGCACAGTGGATTCAGCGTGACGGCGTTGGGAATATTATTGCCGGTATGGTGAATTTCTTGGAAGAAGATTTCAAGAAATGGCAGAGCTTCGATAAGATTCCGCGCGTAGCATCCCACACCCCCTTCGGCGTGATTGAGTTAATGCCGACCTCAGATAACATCATCTATTCCTTCAAGTACGTGAACGGGCACCCCTCAAACCCTGCACGCGGGTACCAGACCGTAACCGCGTTCGGTCTGCTGGCTGATGTGGATAACGGATACCCCGTTTTCCTCGCGGAGATGACCCTGCTGACCGCCCTTCGTACCGCCGCTGTTTCAGCCATGGTGGCCAAGCACCTGGCGCGCAAGGATTCGCGGAAGATGGCGATGGTCGGCACCGGTTCGCAGTCCGAGTTCCAGGCCCTTGGGATGCGCGCCGTCCTCGGCATTGAGGACCTTGCGGTGTACGATGTTGATCCCGCCGCTATTGAGAAGTTCCGCCGTAATCTGGAGCCACTAGGGTTCAGGATTCATGCCGCATCCAGCGTGGACGAGGCCGTTGCAGACGCCGATATTATTACCACCTGCACCGCCGATAAACAGCAGGCAAAGGTGCTTCTAAATTCGCAGGTGAAGCCCGGCGTGCATCTGAATGCTATTGGAGGCGACTGCCCCGGCAAAACCGAGCTGGAAAGCGAGATTTTGGATCGTTCAACCGTGTTCGTGGAGTTCCCGCCGCAGACCCGCATCGAGGGTGAAATTCAGCAGAAGGACCCGGACTTCCCGGTGGTGGAGTTCTGGAAGGTTCTGACCGGCGAGGAGCCCGGGCGCGTCTCGGATGAGCAGATTACTCTCTTCGATTCGGTGGGCTTTGCGATCGCTGATTTCTCGGGTCTGCGTTATGCGCGTGCAGCAACTCAGGGTACCGATCTGCAGCAGTTCATTGACCTGGTGGCAAACCCGGACGATCCGAAGGATCTTTTCTCGCTCGTGAACGTGAACGTTCCGGTGGGCTAGGGTCTACTCCTCCACACAACACCGCGAGCAGGTG
>NZ_JAUNVZ010000126.1 GCF_030540545.1 Rothia sp. (in: high G+C Gram-positive bacteria)
GTTGCCGAACGTATTGCAGACTTCATCTTTAAGAAGTGAGTCCTTTACAAAGGTATAAACAAAGGATTTAGAACAGCGGCACTTAGAGTAAGAATAAGAAATGATAGACAGCGGGCGTATCCACGGATGGGTACGCCCGCTGCGTGCATTACTAAGTTGTGGTTAGCCCTTGGGGGAAGGTAGGGGCTGGGTTATTCGGCTGGTTCGGCGGCCTGCGCTTCGGCTTCGAGGGTTAGGGCACGGGGGAAGATGAGGTTGTTCTCCAGGTGGATGTGCTCGTGCAGGGCAGCTTCAAAGTCGTGCAGCTGCTGCAAGGCCAGACGGTAGCTGGGGCAGGCATCGGCGGGAGCTTCGTATTGGTGGGTGAGGGCGGCAATGCGGGCAAAGCGTTCACCCTCGTGGCTGTGCTCGTCCTCCATCACGCCGATGGGGAAGCGGATAGTGCCGCAGTGGAAGGGCATCGGGGCATAGCCCTCTGAGGCCGCCTGCACCTGTTCGTATACGTAGGGGAAGAGCACCTGCTCCTCCTTTTGTAGGTGCAGCTCCAGGTCGGCCAGGGCTTGGTCAAAGAGCTGGGCTACCTCATGCAGCTCGGGATGATTGGCCCCGTGTACGTCCACCACCTTGTGGAGCAAGGCTGCCGTTTCGGGACCTTGGGAACGGATGTTGCGGTGGTGAATCTTGAGCACGTAGTCTACCAGCAGGTCGAGCGGCCATTGGCTGAAGCTGGGCGTGGTGGACCGGCCGGTGAGGGGCAGATTATCCAGGTCGCGCACCACCTGTTCCGGGTCAAGCCCACGGTCTCGGCAGGCCTGCGCAAAGGGTGTCTGCCCGTGGCAGCAGAAGTCGATATTGTAGTGGTGAAACACCTGCGCTGCGTCAAAGTTGTGGGCTACTATCTCGCCTACGGTCTGTGCATAATAGTTATTAATGTTCATCTGTCAGTAGTTTTTATGAGGTGAAACATTCTGGTGCCTAGTTTAGGGTGGACTGCACCGAAGGCTTTACTTTTGCTTTCGCTTAGGTAGGCTTCGCCTCAGCAGTAC
>NZ_JAUNVZ010000127.1 GCF_030540545.1 Rothia sp. (in: high G+C Gram-positive bacteria)
ATTATGGCGATTCTTGCTGTAGCAGCGAAAAACGCTGGCACTCTGGCGCAGGATACGCTCGTGGCGACCGTCATGAGCAGCCTGGGACTGGAACTATATCTGAAAGAGCACGGCATTAACCTAGTGCGCACCGGGGTAGGGGACCGCTACGTGTTGGAGGCCATGCGCGAAAACGGCTATAACCTGGGTGGTGAGCAATCCGGGCACGTGATTATGAGCGACTATGCAACCACCGGAGACGGTGTGCTGACAGGCCTTCACCTGGCGGCCGAAGTGGCCCGGAGCGGGAAGAAACTATCGGAGCTGGCAGCCCGCATGAAGCCCACCCCGCAGCGCCTCATTAACGTGAAGAACGTAGACAGGGCAGGTGTGAAAACCAATAAGGTACTCACCGCCGCAGTGACTGATGCCGAGAAAACACTGGGGCACAGCGGGCGCGTGCTATTGCGTGCCTCCGGTACCGAGCCGCTGGTGCGGGTAATGGTGGAAGCCGCAGCTCAACAACAGGCTGACGAGGTCGCCCAGCAGCTGGCTGATGTTGTCACTAAAGAGCTGAAACTCGTATAAACCCTATAATGCGCACAGGGCACCGACGACTTGCTCCGTCGGTGCCCTTTCATTATTGGTGTCCCTGTTGTGGGTATGACGCTTTAAAGCAGCTATCCCGCTCTTTCCGGTGGGAAAGAACGGGATAGGTTAAGCCTGTTAAATACAGGTACGAACGGGAAGCTTACTTCTTGGTGGCGAGGGAGTCGCGGATCTCCTTCAGCAGGGACAGCTCAGTGTCTTCCTTATCTTCAGCCTTGTTCTTGCTGATCCTTGCGTTGAGCTTCTCGACGGGCAGCACTACGGCGAAGTATACTGCCGCTGCAATCAACAGGAAGTTGACAACAGCAGTCAGGAAAACGCCAATCTTAATCTGGCCGAAGACCAAGAAAGAGTCGAAGTTCGGAGACTGAACCAGCATAGAAATTGCGGGCATCAGCACCGACTGAACCAGTGCGGTCACGACAGCGGTGAACGCGGTACCCATAATAATACCGAC
>NZ_JAUNVZ010000128.1 GCF_030540545.1 Rothia sp. (in: high G+C Gram-positive bacteria)
TGGTTCGCGTCACGCTGACCGGTAAGCTGAAGCCCTGGGTTGCAGCAAAGGATATTATTCTGGACGTTCTGCGTCAGATGACCGTCAAGGGCGGTGTCGGCAAGATTGTGGAGTACGCAGGCCCCGGCGTTGCAACGCTGTCGGTTCCCGAGCGTGCAACCATCACCAATATGGGTGCAGAGCTGGGTGCAACCACGTCTATTTTCCCGTCTGACGAAGTGACCCGTGCATTCCTCAAGGCACAGGGACGTGAAGAGGTCTATGTACCGCTGGCATCCGATCCGGACGCGGTTTACGACGAAGAATACACGGTCGATCTGGACAACCTGGTTCCGCTGGCAGCGATGCCGCACATGCCGGACAATGTAAAGCCGGTTTCCGAGATCGGTGAGATCAAGGTCAACCAGTGCTGCATCGGTTCGTGCACCAACTCTTCTTACTATGATATGATGAAGGTTGCAGCCATCCTCAAGGGCAAGCATGTGCATCCCGACGTTTCGCTGACCATCAGCCCGGGTTCCATGCAGGTATTCAACATGCTCGCAAAGAATGGCGCACTGTCCGACATCATCGCAGCTGGTGCGCGTATCCTCGAGTGCGCTTGCGGCCCCTGCATCGGCATGGGTCAGTCGCCCGAGTCGGCTGGCGTATCGCTGCGTACCTTTAACCGTAACTTCGAGGGCCGTTCTGGTACCCAGGACGCACAGATTTATCTGGTTTCTCCCGAAGTTGCAGCCGCTTCGGCACTGACCGGTGTGCTGACCGACCCGCGTACGCTGGGTGAGGCACCCGAGATCCAGATGCCCGAGCACTTTGACATCAACGACAGCATGATTATCCCGCCCGCAGAAGATCCGTCCACGGTCGAAGTACGCCGCGGTCCGAACATCAAGCCGTTCCCGCTCGGTCACGAGCTGGAAGACAGCTATGCCGGCAAGATCGTTCTCAAGACCGAGGACAACATCACGACCGACCACATTCTGCCCGCAGGCTCCAAGCTGCTGCCGTATCGTTCGAATATCCCGTACTACTCCAATTACTGCTT
>NZ_JAUNVZ010000129.1 GCF_030540545.1 Rothia sp. (in: high G+C Gram-positive bacteria)
TGCTACGGCAGATCCACCACTGGGCAGCGCTCATGTTCATGCTGGCCATCTGCATCCATATGCTCCGTGTTTTCTTCACAGGTGCTTTCCGTCGCCCCCGCGAGCTGAACTGGGTTGTGGGATGCGTGCTTTTTGTGGTGGGTATCTTGGCTGGTTTCACCGGCTATTCCCTGCCGGATGATGTGCTCTCTGGCAACGGTTTGCGCATTATTGACGGCATTATGAAGTCAATTCCGCTTATTGGCACCTATGCATCGCTCTTCTTCTTCGGTGGCGAGTTCCCCGGTGAGCATATTATTGGGCGCCTCTACACCCTGCACATTATGATTATCCCCGCCACCCTTCTGTTGTGCGTGGGTATTCATATGTTCATGGTTGTGCTCCACAAGCACACCCAGTACCTGGGGCCGGGCCGCACTAATGATAATGTTGTTGGCTTCCCGGTTGGCCCAGTTTACGCTGCTAAAGCCGGTGGTTTCGTCTTTATTGTGTTCGGCATTATTGCGTTCTTGGCCTCAACATTCACCATTAACGCTATCTGGAACTACGGACCGTATGACCCCTCACCGGTGCAGGCGGGTACTCAGCCTGACTGGTATGTTGGTTTCGGTGATGGTGCATTACGTTTATGGCCCGGTGTGTGGCCGTTCCCGTGGGAAATCCAGGCAGGAGGAACCTGGGTACTGAACGTGCTTCTACCGTTTGCGTTGGCGGGCCTGCTGATGGGTTTCCTGTTCACTTGGCCTTGGATTGAGCGTTGGGTGACGAAGGATGACCGCGTCCACAATATCCTGGATCGCCCACGTAACGCGCCATTCCGCACCGCAGCTGGTGTTGCGGGTATCATCTATTATTCGGTGCTTATGATCGCGGCTTCCTCGGATCTGATCGCAACTCACTTCCATGTTTCTCTCAATGACGTGGCGTACGTTCTGCGTGCCCTATTCTTTGTGGGACCGGTGCTTGGATTTGAGATTACTCGCCGTATCTGCCTCTCGCTGCAGCGTAAGGACCGTGAACTTGTTCTGCACGGTATTGAGACG
>NZ_JAUNVZ010000130.1 GCF_030540545.1 Rothia sp. (in: high G+C Gram-positive bacteria)
GCATCTTCGAGCGAAATCTTCTTACGCATCTCTGTGGAGGCATAGCTGTAGGATTCGCTCGCGCACTTTCGCTCATACTGTGCGGCCATTTCCAGCGCTTGCTTTTCTTTCTCATGCCGGAGTTGTTCCAGCTCGGCGGCATGTGCTGCATTGTTCTCTTTGATTTGAGCTTCCAGCTGTTGTATCCTTACATCGTCCTGGTAGAGCTTGTGTGCCACCTTGGGCAACTGAACTTGGGCATACTTATGGAGTGCTGTGGCCTCCTGGGGCACGGCCCGAAGTACCAGGAAGGCCCGATCGTAGTCGCCCTTGGCTATCAGGCTCTCCACCTGCAACTTAATCGTGCTGGCGTGGGTTTGGTAATAGGTGACGATGCGTTCGGTGGCTGAGGCTAGCATTTGCTGTATCTCCTTGTTCGTCTTCAGTGATTTGGCTGCTTCGAGTGCGGCGGACTGTGCATTATGACCTATGCCGGTGAGCCGGAGAGTGGTGGTTCCAAAGACATCACCCGTAGAGACATTGCCCACATAGAGAGCCGCCTCATAGGTCAGCATGACCTTCTGAGGCGTAGTGGCGGTCAGCTGCTTTTGGCAGGTGGCGAGGTCAACGGCCAGTACAAAGTTGGGGTCACCCCCTATGCCGGCAATGCCGTTTTGTGAAGCGATGGAGAGTGCCCTGAGTGCCAAGGCATGGTTCATCTGCTGACTAATGTATAGCGTATCGTTGGGGAGAGGGGTAAATATCGAGAGCTTAACTCCGCTCCCGGTACAGAGGGCAGTATCTACCAAGGCCAACTCTGCACGTCGGGCTTCGATGGCTGCTTCACGCTCCGCGATGCTCATCGTTTGGGCTGGGGGCTTGGGCTCAAACTTTGTGCCGCTCTTACCGTTGCAAGCGGTGAGCAGTGCGAGGGGAACGAAAAACGAGAGATATGCTTTCATTTCCTATAAATTCTAATCCTCTATCATGCATTCCTGCCTAAGTGTAAAGCATAGGCCGCATGGTGCTTAATAAGTAGTATGGCGACAAAGTTCTGTA
>NZ_JAUNVZ010000001.1 GCF_030540545.1 Rothia sp. (in: high G+C Gram-positive bacteria)
ACAAACCACACCCAACATCAACACCACAACTAGGTGAATCAACCAGGAAGGTTATTTTCAGTTTTCGTCACCGTCTCGCGGCGACTCATATAACTATACAGGCTTTGAGGAGGTCGTGCAACTCGATATTGCATGAAGTGAGTCACATGTATATGGAGGGTGCTAACGCACCCTCCATATACCCTTCCACCCCTCATCTATACCTCTATAGAGAGAAGACCTAAGCTCCGCGAGGCTCCTCAATATTAGGAGCAAGGTTCGTAAAGCGAGAGTACTTACCCTGGAAGCCCAGAGAAATAGTCTTCGTAGGACCACCGCGGTGCTTGGCAATAATCATGTCCGCCTCACCCACACGAGGAGAATCAGGATCGTACATATCCTCACGATGCAGCAAAATCACCATATCCGCATCCTGCTCAATAGAACCAGACTCACGCAGATCCGAAATCATCGGGCGCTTATCCGTACGCTGCTCAGAACCACGGTTCAACTGGGACAGAGCAATCACGGGAACCTCAAGCTCCTTAGCCAAAAGCTTGAGACTACGAGAGAACTCAGAAACCTCTTGCTGACGAGACTCCACACGCTTACCCGAAGACATGAGCTGCAAATAGTCCAAAACCACCAGCTGCAAATTATTGCGCTGCTTGAGACGACGGCACTTTGCGCGAATCTCCATCAGCGTCATATTCGGAGAGTCATCAATAAATAGGGGTGCGGACTGCATCTTGCCCTGAGCCAGACTCAGACGAGACCAACCGTCATACTCCTCCAGCTCACCCTTCTTCAGGCGACCCATGGATAGCTTGGCCTCAGCGGAAATAATACGTATAGCAAGCTCCGTATGACTCATTTCCAAAGAGAAGAACGCGGTAGTCATATTGTGCTTAATCGCGGCAGAACGCGCGAAGTCCAGCGCCAGAGTCGACTTACCCACACCGGGACGCGCCGCAATCACAATCATCTGACCCGGATGCAGGCCACCGGTAAGATCATCAAACTCCGCAAAATCGGTGGGCACACCGTACACACCATCGGGGCGGTCCGCATTTGCCTGGATTTCCTGAACGGTTGCTTCCAGAACCTCAGAGAACGGCTTGTAATCATCCGATGCATTACCATCGGAGACCGCATAAATCTCAGCCTGAGCAGCATCCACCAGCTGGTCCACCTCGGCATCGCCATCATAGCCAAGGCGCGCAATCTTAGTACCCGCCTCAATCAGACGACGCATAATCGCGTGGTTCTTGACGATATCGGCATAGTAGGCGCTAGAGGCCGCGGTAGGCACAGTATTGGTCAGAGTATCCAGGTATACTGCGCCACCGGCACGGGTCAGCTCACCCTGCTTCTTGAGCTGAGCTGCAACCGTCACCGGGTCGGCGGGCTCACCGTGGCCGTAGAGGGATAGAATCGCCTCATAGATCAGCTCATGCGCGGGCTTATAGAAGTCCCCGGCGCGCAGCACCTCAACCACATCGGCAATAGCGTCTTTGGAGAGCAGCATGCCGCCCAGCACCGATTGCTCAGCAACCTCATCATGAGGCATAGAGCGAGCGCCATATTCGACGGGGGATTCAGACATGAAAAACTCCTCCAAGAAAACTACGGGTCATAGGGTCATGGGGCAGAGACACAGCTCTGCCTTCCCCTATTATCCCCCATGATGGCGCCAGCAGGCAGCAATTAATCCCGAATGAGCGCAGGGCTAAAGGAATAGAGAATGATGCCCCGGGTGCACGGCAGGTGCCGAACCCGAGGCATCATTCTCTATTGTTCTCTATGTATCTCCACGAGTCTCATCTACCGAGCCCACAGGGCAAAGGATTTATGCTTCCTTCTTGCGCAGCACCAAACCAATAGCACCCATGTGATCGGCGTGCTTGCGGAAGGTTGCGCGCATGCCCAGAACACGCTCGCGAATCTGGGGCTTACGTGCCAGGTTGAAGAGAATCTTAGCCATGCCCACGCCCTCGTCAGCAATCATGCGCTTGGGTTCCAGCAGAGCCATATCGGTCTGGTACATATCCACGACCTCGAAACCTGCCTCTTCAGCCAGGCGAGTCCACTCGCTCACGGTCAGCGGGCGGGCATTCACGCGGATGCTACGCGCCAGATCGCGCTGGATCTCCTGCTGGATTTCCGGGCGCAGGTAATCGGGGGTCAGGCTCAGCTCGTGAATAGCGTAGAAACCGCCGGGACGCAGGATGCGCGCTGCTTCCTTCATAATGTCCAGCTTGTGGTGGTCAGTCTGCATGGTCAGCATTGCTTCACCCACGACCACGTCAAAGCTTTCGGAGGGCAGGCCGGTTTCTTCTGCGCTAGCGTTGACCACACGGTAATTGGGGTGGTTTGCTGCATCAATGCGCTCACGGACGATTTCAGCTGCTTTGGGATCCAGGTCGACACCGGTGTAGGTTGCCGGCTGCCGCTTGACGATTTCCAGGGCGGTAATGCCCAGACCGGGTGCGAACTCTACGACATCAATCTCGCCGCCCAGAACGCGGCGCAGCAGAAATTCAGTGGTTTCGCGGCCGCCGGGGCGCAGGACCTTCTTACCGAGCTGTGCCAGAAGCCAGTGGCCGGCTGCCTTTTCTGCCGGACGGTCGGTGCCGGGTACGTTCTGTGCCATGCGTAGATCTCCTTTAATTCGCAGTGCATATAATTTGCATCGGTTGGGCAAGATTAATTGTATTCTACTCCCCCGCCGCCCGGGCTATCAATTTCTACAGTGAGCACTACGGAATATGAACTCTAGGGTGACCTGAGATAGGCATGAGTTCTGCAGCCAGGCTCTCGGGGCGCGCTCAGCGGCGAGCGCCCAGTCCCAGGCAGATCCGGGCAGGTGCTGTGGCGCGGAGAGATCAAGCTTAAAAGAGAATGGGGAGAAGTCCGAAGACCTCTCCCCATTCATCACACACACATACATACGAAAATCAGAGCCACTTCCGCTATGGAAGTCCAACTTTCTTCGTAGGTTCTCTCGAACCCACTGATATAACTATGAGGCATCCACCTTTATTCCCAATTTGTGAAAACTGAAAGAACCCTGTGAATGCATGGGATTGTGTGGGTTCATGTGGGAAAGTAGAGCCAGACCACCCCTAGAATCCCACGTAAAACCACATATAGGCTTATTGCGGAGGAAATCTATGCTCTGAGTGAAGAGGGAAAATCTATAGAAATTTTCAAAAATTTTCTGGATATACGCCCCAATACGGTCCCTCTACAAGTCTTGAAGGCAGCTTTTCTGCGCTGCGCGGCTCTGTTCTTTCAACAATTCACTCAGGTACAGAGTCTGTCTAGCGGATCGTGAAAGCTACTTCTATGAGGCTCCTGGAGGATTATCCTCTTGAGATGGTTGCTCCGCGCTCTTGCTCTTCTGAGATTCCCGCGCTCAATCCATCTCGAGATTAAAAGCAGAAGGGCGAAACCTTCATTTGAGGTTTCGCCCTTCTGCTTCGTATCTAACACTCTTTGTCAGATATACGAAACACACACATTCACATCGCAGTCCTCTCGAACCAACACTTATAGTAAACACCAGCTACCTGAACAAAGGATTGTGTTTAGCTGGAAGAATGCTGGGAGAGCGCTCCCAGAAGCCTGTGAACGCACCTCTAGCCTTCTGAAACCGCCTATACAGACGGGTTAACCACCAACGAAAACATAATGACCGAGAAAGGATTGAGCAGAAAAGTCGCCGCAGCCAGCACAATATTCTGCCAGCGGTAGGAGCGGAAACGAACCAAACCCACCAGGGCACAGGAGAGGCCAATCAGGGAACTAATCGTACCGACAATCATGCACAGTGCCCACAGGCCGGCTGCCGCATCCGGGCTCATCGATAAAGGGATAAACATGAGTGCCGAGGACACCAGAGTCACAACGGTAAAAATAGCACTCGTTATGCACAGCTGAGCGCTAGAAGAACGGGGAGCAGAAGATTTAGCCATATACCCAGAGTACCGGAGCTGGGACGCACAGGGTATTTAAAAGGCTCGGGCGGGTAGTGTTCTACCCGCCCGAACCTTCAGTTATTTCTTGTAGACAGGACTCGCCTATATCCAGATTCTAATCATCTAGACGCAGACGCAACCATCCCGCTACCAACGGCACCAGACCCCACGCCATAAAGCAGAGAGTACGCACCGTATGGTTTGGATCGCTGACCTTATCAATATCATGGGTCATTATCATATTGCCCAGATTCGAGGGAGTATATACCGTAATATCCTTGACCCACTCGACCCCGCTAAATACAGCCAGCAGCAGGGGAAGCACGAAAAGCAGCACAACAGCCACCACAATACCTCCCACATTGGATCGCAGCAGAGCACCCAGACCAAGACCCATCCAGCTCAACACCACCATATGCAGGCCTACCAGGGCAAAAAGACGGTACATGCCGCCGTCCATCTCGGGGCGAATTGCCTCGGGCAGAATGGGAAGACCCAGTACAAAACCTAATATCGAGCCCGCATAGCCCAGGATAAAAGCCACCACGCTAATAGAAATAGTCTTAGCCAGCAGCAGTAGTCCTCGACGTGGCACGGCAATCAAGGATGATTGAATGGAACCGGTAGAGTACTCCGTGGCTATAAAGTTCACTGCCGCCGAGAGGAAAAGCAGACCGCCTAAGGTGGCACCGGCAGCCGCCGGATAAAACACCACCTGCTTGAGCTGCTCCGCCACAGCCTCGGGCGGTAGAGCCGAACCACCCCAGGGAATCATATCCCCCGGTTTTGCGTGCTGAATACGGTCGTAGGTCATGGAGAGAGTCCACGCGTACAGGGCACCAAAGCCCGCCATAAGTGCCAGAGCCACCAGGAAAAGGATCCTCGGGGAGGGCAAGGTGCGTAGTTTATAGTGCTCCCCGCGGAGCACTCCAATCACTGAGAGTTTGGGTGCGCGGGACGCGCTCTTTTGTGCAGAAAGTTGTGCGGGGAGAGTGGAGGGTGCGACAGTCATGATTACTCCTTTCCTGCCGGTGTCGAGGCGGAAGACTCCTGCCAGGGGATATCTGATGCGGGCGCTGAGGGCTCTTCTACCGGGGCAACCGAAGACTTGGGAAACAAGGAGCTATATTCTTCTTCCCCACGGGTAAGCCGCAAATATACATCTTCCAGGGTTGCTTTGCGAGAGGAAAGCTCATAGACGAGGATCCGCTCATCCAGCGCAAGGCGGGCAATTTCCTCCGCGGGTGCCTGCACCATGAGAGCGTCATGTTCTAAAGGCTCCGTGGCAATGGAGCGGGAGTGCAGAAGATTCTGCAGGCGTTCGCGTTCATCGGTTCGCACCATGAAGCGATGCTCGCTGACCCGGTCGAGCAGCTGCTGCATGGAGGTATGCTCCAGCAGTCGACCGCGACCAATAATAATAAGGTCGTCAGCGGTCAGCTGCATTTCGCTCATCAGGTGCGAGGAAATCAGTACGGCTTTACCCTCGGAGGCGAGGTAGTGCGCCAGCTGGCGAACCCACACAACACCTTCCGGGTCGAGACCGTTGACGGGTTCATCCAGAATAATGTTTTGCGGGTCTCCCAAAAGTACCGAGGCGATACCTAAACGCTGGGTCATACCCAGGGAAAATTTACCCACTTTACGGTTGGCAACAGAGGAAATACCCGTCAGCTCCAGCACTTCTTTGATGCGGGAGACGGGGATGGAGTGAGTGAGCGCCAGGGTGCGCAGGTGCTGGTATGCGCTGCGACCGGGGTGGAAGGATTTACCGTCAAGCAGCGCGCCAACACTGGTCATGGGGGATGCGAGGGTGCGGTAGGGTACATTATCGACCAGTGCTGTACCGGAATTGGCGTGTTCCAGCCCGGTAATAAGGCGCATGGTGGTTGACTTACCCGCGCCGTTGGGGCCAAGGAATCCGGTGACTTTGCCATTGGGCACCGTGAAGCTGATATTATCAACGGCTACTTTGGAACCGTACTTCTTCGTCAGGTTTTTGACTTCTAACATTGAAATCTCTTTTCTACAGTATCGACAGGTGATGCTGTACTTCTAAAATACCCCCGCAACTCCTCTTCTCCTAGCCTATTGCGTATATTACGGAATTATGACGCGAGCCCCCTGAGTGAAACCCCAATCCGACAGCTTATCGGGTAGGGGCTTTGCAATGTTTCACGTGAAACGTGGAGAGTGCAGTGAGTGAATGTTTCACGTGAAACAATCTGATTAAAGCGCATGGGACGATGCCCTGGGAGGGACATTCCAGAGTTCGCTTGCGTTCCAGCCCTACCGGATCTAAAGAGCATCATCCCCTGCGGGATCTTTGCTACACCAGAATCAGTGAATAGCTCAGGTATAGCAAAAGGGGTAGTACCTATAGGTACTACCCCTTTAGAATCCTAGAAAATTCTAGAATTTTAAGCTATTGCTTATGCATTATGCAGCTGCAACAACATCCAGCTCAACGTTAGCAACAACGTCGTCGTGCAGACGAACGGTTACCTGGTGTGCACCGGTGCGCTTGATAGCGGAACCGAGGTGGATGGTGCGCTTGTCGATGGAGCCAATGCCTGCAGCCTCAACAGCTTCAGCAATTGCCTCAGCCTTGACGGTGCCGAACAGGCGGCCATCTACGCCAGCCTTGTGAGCAATCACAACGGGCTTAGCGGACAGTGCTGCTGCCAGTGCCTTTGCTTCTTCCAGGGAAGCCTTTGCGCGTGCTGCACGAGCTGCGCGGATGGACTCCACCTGCTTCTCGCCGCCTACGGTCCAGGTCACTGCGAAGCCGCGGGGCAGCAGGTAGTTACGTGCGTAACCGTTCTTAACGGTGACAACATCGCCAGCTGCACCGAGACCGGAAACTTCCTGAGTCAGAATGATCTTAGCCATGTTCTATACTCTCCTTCTCTTTAGCGGCCAGCGCCGGAGTAGGGCAGCAGTGCAACTTCGCGGGCGTTCTTAATTGCCTGAGCGATCTTGCGCTGTTCCTGAACGGTCACGCCAGTTACGCGGCGAGCGCGGATCTTGCCGCGATCGGAGATGAACTTGCGCAGCAGAGCGACGTCCTTGTAGTCGATTACGGTGACGTCAGCAGCCTTGAGCGGGTTCTGCTTGGGTTTGGGCTTACGGATTTCAGCCTTAGCCATCGTGGTGCTCCTTCATGAGTTTGGGAGCCCGCGGCCTTAAACCGCGGGATGGATGAATAATTTATGGTGTGAAAGAAAACGTGAACGGTTTAGAACGGGGGTTCGTCGCTAGCAGCGCCGGTTCCCCAGCTGTAGTTACCGCCTGCCTGAGAGCTCCAGGGATCAGCTGCAGGAGCAGACTGAGGCTGTGCCTGCTGAGGTGCAGGTGCGCTCTGCTGGGCGGGGGCGGAGTTGAAACCGTTGGCGTTGGAGTAACCATTATTGGTGTAGCTCTGCTGTTGGGGAGCGTATCCCTGTGCAGCGCCGCCTCCAAAGCCATTGTCGCCACCGAAGTTGGACTGCGGGGCGCCTGCGAAGTTGCCACCTGCGCCGTTGCCGCGCGCGGAGCGGGCTACGTTTGCGGTTGCGTAGCGCAGTGCCGGACCGATTTCTTCGAGTTCTAGCTCGAAGGAGGTGCGGCGTTCGCCTTCTTTCGTCTCATAGGTGCGAGACTTCAGGCGACCCTGCGCGATAACGCGGGTACCCTTCTTCAGGGATTCAGCGACGTTTTCTGCGTAGTCGCGCCAGATGGACGCGCGCAGAAAGAGTGCCTCACCGTCTTCCCACTGGTTCGTTGCACGGTTGAAGGTGCGCGGAGTGGATGCAATCGTGAAGTTTGCTACGGCTACACCATTGGGGGTGTATCGCAGTTCAGGATCGCTGGTGAGGTTACCGACCACAGTAATGACGGTTTCGCCTGCCATGGATGCCTCCTACTTATGAGATGGGTTCAAGTATGTTAGTTCTAGTTCACCATGCTTAACGGACAGGTTAAGCAGGTGAGCTAAAGACCTTACTTGGAGATCTTCTGATCTTCCGGGCGGATGATCTTGGTGCGCATGACGGACTCGTTCAGGTTCAGAACGCGATCGAGCTCAGCTGCGGTCTCGGGGGTTGCGGTGAAGTTAACCACTGCGTAGATACCCTCGGACTTCTTCTGAATTTCGTATGCCAGGCGACGACGACCCCAGATGTCTACGTTCTCGATAGAACCGCCATCGTTGGTGACGATCTCGAGGAACTTGGACAGCGAAGGCTCAACCGCACGGTCCTCAACCTCGGGGCTGAGGATAACCATCAGTTCATATGCACGCATGATTAAACCCCTCCTTTGGGCTAAACGGCTATGGGATTTCCATAGCAGGAGATACATGTTGCTTTATCGTGTGCCGCGCACCATGAGGGTGCGCACACAGATTGTTTAAGTTTACACCAGATATAGGCTTAATGACAGTAGAAACGCTGTGATATTAACGGGGACACCCGCACTTCATCATCAAGTGCGGGTCTCCCTCAATACCTAGAGCAGTGGATGCGCCTAGCGGGCGTTGAGAATAGCAACGCGCAGTATATTCGTAAAGGCATCCTTGAAAAGCAGCAGTAGGAGTAAACCGCCCGGTATCCACGGCAGACCCACGGGAGCCAATAGACCCGTAAGGCCGGTAAGGAGCAGATAGAAAATGCCCTGGATGGGCTGCGCCAGGTAGAACTTGTGAATACCGAGGGATCCCAGGAAGAACCAAAGGACATAGGTTAGCACCACAGACTTGCGGTTTACGTAGACGACACGGGTGGGTTCATTGACGTAGGATCGGGGGCCGGGCGCGGAGCCGTGTTGATAGCTTCCAGATGAATAAGCCATGAGTGATTCCTTTCGTAGTGAGTATATCTATGTGTTGATGCTTTGAGTATAGGGTTTTTAGCTATGTATCAGCTATGAGATACCCCGGTGATTGACGAGCATTTCTACACATATATGCCTACCGTGTATCCCAGTATCTCCCGGAGCTCTGACAACACAAGAGGGGTTTTGGAATCTAGAAGGTATTACAGAGCCTTAAATGGAAAGTGGTGGTGAATGTTTCACGTGAAACATCCACCACCACAACACACTACATTCAACCGATAGGTTCACACTCAGACATAGACTCCAAGAGCGCTACCCGCAGCCACCGGAAGTAAGCACAATTTTTAGCTGCGGGTGGCGCTCTAAGAAGTTGAGTTATATCAAGCTTAGCACTACTTTCAAGTTAAGGTTGAACTTTAATCAAATATTACGGAGAAATCTTTCCTCCACTCTGATAAGCCACCCCGAGTACCAGCACCAAGCACAGATACTTAGGACTCCTGTTGCTCATTCCACCAGGCCAGCAGGCGAGCGCTCGCTTCCTCCTGCCCTAAGGGGCCTTCCTCCATACGCAGATCCATGAGGAACTTATAAGCGCGACCCACCTGCGGACCCGGAGCAAGATTCAGCAGAGCCATAATCTGGCCGCCATCCAGATCCGGGCGAATAGCATCCAGCTCCTCCTGCGCGGCCAGAGCCTCAATACGCTCTTCCAAATCATCGTACGCGGCAGCCAAGGAACGAGCCATACGCTTATTGGAAGTAGTCACATCCGAACGAGACAGACGGTGCAGGCGCTGCAGCTGCTCGCCGGCATCGCGCACATAGCGGCGCACCGCAGAATCGCTCCAGCCCGCATCGCGATAGCCGTAGAAACGCATATGCAGCTCAATCAGGCGAGAAACAGCCTTAATCGTGTCATTATCAAAACGCAGAGCGCGCATACGCTTACGCGCCAACTTTGCACCCACCAGCTCATGCTGCAGGAAGGTCACCGAGCCATCCGCCTCAAACTTGCGGGTGGCGGGCTTACCAATATCGTGCAGCAGAGAGGCAAAACGCAAAATGAAATCGGGAGCCGGAACATCCCCCTCCGGGCCGGTCTCGCGATCCATTGCCTGCTCCATAACCTTGAGAGAATGCCAGTAGACATCCTTATGGTGATGAGCCGGGTCAATCTCCATACGCAGGGCGGGCAGCTCCGGCAGCACAAAATCAGCCAAACCCGAATCCACCAGTACCTCAATACCAGCCTTGGGGTAGGGGGCAACAATGAGTTTCACCAGCTCATCGCGTACACGCTCGGCAGAAATAATCTCAATGCGAGAAGCCATCTGTTCCATGGCCTCAAAAACCTCGGGTGCCAGCTTCATATTAAAACGAGCCACAAAACGCGCCGCGCGCATCATACGCAGGGGATCCTCAGAGAAAGAGTCCTGAGGCGAGCGCGGAGTACGAATAATACCCTCTGCCAAATCACGCTGGCCCTCAAAAAGATCCACAATCGCACCATCGGGCAGACGGGCTGCCATAGCGTTCATGGTGAAGTCGCGGCGAATCAGATCCTCACGCAAATCCTTACCGAAAGTCACGGTGGGCTTGCGGGAATCCGAAGCGTACACCTCGGCACGGTAGGTGGTAATCTCGTAAACCACGCCATTTTTGCGGGCGCTAATAGTGCCGTATTCCTTACCGATATCCCACGTCTTCTCAGCCCAGGGAGCAATAATCTGCTGAATCTGCTCCGGTTCGGCATCCGTGGTGAGATCAAAATCGGTAAAGGTATCGGAAGAATTCTGCTGACTGTGGCGAATAATATCGCGCACAATACCGCCCACCAGGTACAGCTGGAAACCCGCCCGGGCAAACAGCTCGCCCAGTGCCACGGCGTCAGGATACTTCTTCAACACATCAATTTTTTGCGACATAGTCCTCTAATCCTTGCAGATTCTACGCAAAAAAGCATATCGGGTAGCTCTCATAACCTCGCACTAGATACCGTATAAGGCTAGCTATCGGATAAGGTATAACTATGACTTTTCCAGTACCACGCGCACCCAAAGAGGGCTCCTTCGTGCCCCTGCGCCCCTCCGCGATGCCCCCAGAGGTCTCCGCGGGCGGAATTGTCATCGACTTTAACCAGCCCAATATGCCCGCAGCCATCATCGCCCGAGTCAACCGCGCCGGTTCCCTCGAATGGTGCCTGCCCAAAGGACATGTTGAGGCCGAAGAAACCATCCCCGACGCAGCGACCCGCGAAATCGCCGAAGAAACCGGCATTAACGGGCGCCCCATCTGGCCCCTGGGCACCATAGAATACTGGTTTACCGCCTCCGGAATGCGAATCCGCAAGCAGGTCTACCACTACCTCTTTGCCGCCACCGGCGGTGAACTGACCGTAGATAACGACCCCGATCGTGAAGCCGTAGACGTCGCATGGGTACCCCTGGCAGAGCTGGGAGAAAAACTCTCCTTCGCCAATGAACGTCATATCGCTGAACGGGCCTACCAGTATATTCAAAACCAGCTCTAAACACTCATATCAAAGGAGAATAGGTGGCACGAACAGACGCGTTCGCCAGCGCCATTATGGCAGCCGGAACCCTCGTATCCCGAGTGCTGGGTTTCGTCAAAGCAATCCTGCTCACCGTCGCCATCGGCTCCATATCCAATGTGGGCGACGTTTTTGAAACCGCCAACACCCTGCCCAACCTCATCTACGTGCTGGTAGCAGGCGGCGTGTTCAACTCCGTGCTGGTTCCTCAAATCATTAAAGCCGCCCAGGCTCAAGACGGGGGGCTGAGCTATATCTCCAAATTGGTCACCCTCACTGTGACCGCCATCGGTATAGTCACCGCCATAACCGTCGCCTGCGCCGTACCCATTATTCACATTATGGGTGCCAGCTGGACACCCGAACAGCAGAAACTGGGCGTTATCTTTGCCCTATGGTGTCTGCCGCAGATATTCTTCTACGGCCTGTACACCGTGATCGGTCAGGTACTCAACGCCAAGGACGCATTTGGCTCCTATATGTGGTCGCCGGTGCTGAATAATATCATCACCATTGCAGCCCTGATCGGTTTTATTGCCCTCTTTGGTCCGCAGGATACCAGCACCATCCCGCCGGCACACTCGGTGGAAAACTGGACCAGCGCCCAGACCCTGGTTCTGGCAGGTAGTGCAACCCTGGGCGTAGCGGTCCAGGCGCTCGTGCTCTTTATCCCGCTCTTCCGCATGGGTTTGCGCATTCGCCCCGACTTTGCATGGCGCGGCATCGGCCTGCGCGAGGCAGCAAAGCTCGCCGGCTGGACCCTCGCCTCGGGCGTGATCTCCAATATCGCCTTTATGTATATGACCCAGGTGGCCGCTTCCGTGGTCTCCTCCCGCGACTACTACGCTGCTCAGGGCATTGAGGTGCCGGGTCTGCAGGCTCTGAACTACGCCACCATGCTCTATATGCTGCCGCACGGCGTGGTGGGCGTATCCATTGCCACCGTGCTCTTTAACCGCCTGAGTGCCTCCTCCATTGCCGATGATAGCGATAGCGTGATTTACGCATTCTCGCGCGGTCTGCGTAACTCCGGTGTCGCCACCGTTTTCTGCGCCGTAGCTCTGGTCATCATGGCAGGTCCGGTAGCAACCCTCTTTAGCGGTGGTAATCCTAAGGCCGCCATTGCTATTGCCCAGCTGATTATTATCCTGGCGCCCGCCACTCCCCTGCTGACCGTGAACTTTATGTACACGCGCGTGCTCTTTGCCCGCGAAAACGCCAAGACCCCCTTCAATCTGCAGCTCTTCTCATCCATCACCATGGCACTCATGAGCTTTGGCGCATCCCTGCTGCCGGCCCCCTATGTGGTCTTTGCGCTTGCGGCTATTTACCCGATCAATAGCTTCTTGATGCTCATTACCGGTCACGTGGCAATCCGCCGCCGCCTGGGTGATTACGAGGGTCTGAAGATTATTAGCAGCTACGCCCGTTCCTTCTTCGCTTCGGTGGGTGCGGCTCTGCCGGCTCTGCTGGTGCTCTACCTGCTGGGTGCATGGAACCTCAGCGGTTTTGCCCTGGGCTCCAAGATGGGTGCGGTGATCTCCCTGGTTATTGCCGGAAGCATTATGGCCATCTGCTATGTGCCCATGATGCGCCTGGTGGGTCTACATGAGGGCCTGGCTCTGGTGGCTCCCCTTACCCGACGCCTCAAGACTCTATCACGCCGATAAAGCCGTTCAAGCTCTTTTCCGTAGCGTATAGACTTGTATCCCGTCTGCTTCTAGACGCAGACGGGATACGGCGTTTAAAGCCCCTTGTGCGACTAGCAGAGCGCTATACGCACCCGCTATTGGCATGAGAACATATGCACAGGCGCACACAGCGATGAGCCACAAGAGGCGGTACACTTGAATACATACAGCCCACCAGCGCCCTACAATACGGGCGCACGCTCACAAAAACCACAGGGAGAGTACATGGCGCAGCCCATTCCCGTAGGCACCGTCCTCGGAAACCGCTACGAAATTACCGCACAAACTATTACCACCGCAGAATCCGATATGATTCTGGACGGCATTGACCAGGTACTCAACCGCAAGGTCTCCATTGTGGTCGCCTCGGCGGCGCGCGCCTCTCTGCTGGAAAATAACTCCCGTATCCTTGCCGAGCGCAGCCGCTTTAATATTCAAATCCTGGATATGGGTATTACCCCCGAAGGCAATAAGTACCTGATTACCTCCCACACCCGCCCGGACGTGCTGCTAGATACCCTGCTGACCGATAACCAGGCGCTGGCAGAAGAGCAGAACGACGGCGCCATTGACTCCGAAATCTTCGGCGCGCCCAAGGATGCCACCAAGAACACCTACGAGCGTGTGAGCACCTCCACTGCACAGGCACCGGTAGCTATTAGCGCCACCAAGGAATGGACCGAAGCGGCTCCCATTAACCCCGAAGTTATCTCCGCAGTTTCCGAATCCAGCGGCATTTACGAAGACGAGGACGACGAAGAAACCCGCTCCCGCGGCGTATGGGCTATTGCCCTTGCCGGCGTGCTGGTGCTGGTCATCGGTGTGGGTGCAGCCCTGAGCTCTCTGAGCTCCCTGAGCAATAATGCTCCCGTGCTGGCAGACCCCACCGCCAAGGCAGCCAGCGCAAGCGCCTCCGTAGCTGCTGCAAGCGCCGCGGCATCCCCGAGTGCAAGTGCCTCCCCCACCCCGGCTGCACCCCCGAAGATCGCCGCCGTTACCCGCCTGATCCCCAATAACCCCACCTACATGGCGGATATGGACACCATGCTGCCCTATCTGACCGATGGCAACGCCAATACCGCCTGGATGAGCTACGGTTTCGGTACCGAGAACTTCTCCGGTCTGGTCACCGGCGTGGGTCTGTCCATTAAGCTGCAGACTCCCACCCTGACCAATACCGTGACCATTGACCAGATCGGTGGCACCGGCGGCGCATTTACCGTCTACACCAACTCCAAGGACTCCCTGGACGGCGCTGTAGAGGTCGCTAAGGGCACTATTTCCGGTCCCTCCACTGCGGTCAAGCTGGACACCGCAAAGCAGGCTGATAAGACCGGCTACGTGATTATTGTCTTCAATAGCGCATCCCGCCAGTCCCAGCCCATTGCACGCATGCCCTACGGCCTGCGCATTAGCGAGCTAAAGGTCGCCTAAGAGCTAGAGCAAGGGCTGTACAAGGGTCGAGATTCTTATGAGTCTCGACCCTTTTGCTATGCGTTCATACATAACGTTCTTCAATTCTCTATGACAGTCTGTGACCTTCTATGACCATATATTGCACTGAAAGGGTGTGGCTTCTACAGCACAGAGCAAACATGGAATAATCGAAGGAAAACAACGGTTACACACCATAGATACACGATGACAAGGAGAACACCATGAGCGAATCCACTCTGGGCGGCCTGTTTGGCGGTGCAGCACTGGGCGGTTTGAACCTGAACACCGCACCGGCAGCCCCCGAGCACGAAGAAACCGATGAAACCATTCATGAGGTTGTTATTGTCGGCGCAGGCCCCGCCGGTAATACCGCAGCCATCTACGCGGCTCGTGCCGATCTGCACCCCGTGCTCTTCGCAAGCTCCGTAGCTATTGGTGGCGCGCTCATGAACACCACCGAGGTGGAGAACTTCCCCGGATTTGTTGAGGGTATTCAGGGTCCGGAGCTGATGAGCAATATTGCTGCTCAGGCTGAGCGTTTCGGTACCGATGTACGCTATGCAGATGTTACCCGCCTGGAACTGGAGGGGGATGTAAAGAAGATTCATACCTCCGACGGTAAGATTCATCTGTCAAAGACCGTGATTCTCTCCACCGGTTCCCAGTACCGTTCTCTGGATGTGCCCGGCGAGGAGCGCCTCTCCGGTCACGGTGTTTCCTGGTGCGCAACCTGTGACGGTTTCTTCTTCAAGGACAAGGTCCTTGCTGTGGTCGGCGGTGGCGACTCCGCACTGGAAGAAGCAAACTTCCTTACCAAGTACGCATCCAAGGTCTACTTGATTCACCGCCGCGATTCCTTCCGTGCCTCGGATATCATGCAGAAGCGCGTTTTCGAGAACGAAAAGATCGAGGTTATCTGGAATAGCCAAGTTGTAGAAATTCAGGGTGAATCCACCGTAAACAACCTGGTACTGGAAGATACTGCAACCGGTCAGAACCGTGACCTGGCAGTGGACGGTATCTTTGAGGCTATTGGTTCCGACCCGCGCATTGAGCTGGTTGCCGATCAGCTGGAGCTGACCGAGAACAATACCATTGCGGTTCAGGGCCGTTCCTCCCGCACCTCTCTCCCCGGCGTATTTGCCTGCGGTGACGTGATTGATCCGACCTACCGCCAGGCAATTATTGCCGCAGGTTCCGGTGCTGTAGCCGCTCTGGACGCTCAGCACTACCTGGAATCTCTCTAATACTTTCTACTTGAAAAGGAGGCGCTATGAGCGCTCTGAATATTAGCGGCGATCAGTTCGCCAGCGAGGTTCTCTCCAGCGATAAGCCGGTTATTGTGGACTTCTGGGCTGAATGGTGCGGCCCCTGCCGCTCCATGGCTCCGACTCTGGACGAAATCGCTGCAGAGAATGCAGACACTCTGAAGGTTGTTAAGGTCAATGTGGATACCGACGGCGATATTGCTGCCGAGTACGGCGTGACTTCCATTCCCGCCATTTACCTCTTTAAGGATGGTGCAGTGGTCAAGGAAAGTGTGGGAGCCCGCCCCAAGCAGGCTCTGATGGCTCTCTTTGCTGAACACCTGAACTAGAGAACATATAGCTCTATAGATAAAGATCCGGGCTGTGCATGTTTCACGTGAAACATGCACAGCCCGGATCTTTATCTTCAATGGACTCTACACCCGAATATTCGAGCGCTCAGCACGTGTTGCCTCTACGATTCAAAGGAAGAATCAAGCACTCGAATAATACGATTCAAATCCTCAACATTGGCAAACTCAATAGTCATCTTGCCCTTGCGAGCGCCCAGACTGATCTTCACCTGGGTATCGAGCTTGTCGGCAAAAGCATCAGCAATATAATCCAGACGCTCATGGTGCTTCTGAGGCTGAGCTGCAGGACGCTTAGCTGCCGGCTCCTGACCACTATTTTCAGCAACCAGAGACTCCACGGCACGCACCGACAGACCCTCATTAACAATCTTCTGCGCCAGGGTTTCCATCTGAGCAGGATCCTTGAGAGCCAGCAGAGCGCGAGCGTGACCTGCTGAAAGAATACCCACGGCAACGCGACGCTGCACTAGGGCGGGCAGCTTGAGCAAGCGAATCGTATTGGTCACCTGCGGGCGAGAACGACCAATACGCTGAGCCAGCTGCTCCTGAGTGGCACCAAATTCTTCCATGAGCTGCTGGTATGCAGCGGCCTCTTCAATGGGATTCAGCTGGCTGCGGTGTAGATTTTCCAGCAGGGCATCGCGCAACAGGTCTTCATCCTGAGTGTCGCGAATAATTGCCGGGATAGTATCCAGACCCGCACGCTGGCTGGCGCGCCAACGACGCTCACCCATCACCAACTCATATTTTTCCTTGCGATCCTCTTCACGGGAAGGGCGCACCACAATGGGCTGCAGCACACCAATCTCACGAATAGAATGAACAAGCTCTTCCATATCCTGTTCATCAAAATCAACGCGAGGCTGTTTGCGGTTCGGGTGAATATCCGCAATATTCAGAGTTGCAAAGGATGCACCGGGTACGGGAAGCAGCTGATCTGCAGCAGTGCCGGGAGCCTGTACATCCTCACCAAAGAAGAAGTCTACCGGACGGCGGGTTAGGGTCGTATTGCGTAGAGCAGCACCCATATCCATACGGTCGGTCTTGCGATCTACCTTAACGCTCTTGGGTCCGGCAGCCTTGTGGGAAGACTGAGAAGAAGATGTTTCACGTGAAACATTGGCTTTATCTTGGGATGCTTCCACCGGGGTATGGGCGGATTTTACATCCTCATGTTCTTTATCCTCAACCTTATAAGAGTTGTTTTTCTGCTTCTTGGACGCATCTGCCGCGGGCTCGGATACAGACTTCTGCTCAGGCTTCTCCACGGGCTTTTCTGCAGCGGGAACCTCAAAAAGAGTCTGGGGCTCTTCAATATTCTTCTCTTCTGCAAGGGATGCCACATTGGGAATAAGCGCACCCAAACCGCGTCCTAGACCGCGACGTTTCTCAGCCAATCTTTTCTCCTTCTATTGTTAGGGTGCGCGAATTACTCAGCGCGATGAGCGATCTCTGCAGCAGCCTCGCGATAAGCGCGAGCGCCGGTAGAGGCGCTGTCATAAGTAATAACGGTCTGCTGGTAGCTGGGAGCCTCCGAAATGCGCACAGAGCGCGGAATGAGGGTCTGCAGGGTCTGCTGCGGGAAGTGCGAGCGCACCTCCTGAGCCACCTGGGACGCCAGATTGGTTCGACCGTCATACATAGTTAGCAAAATAGTGCTGATATGCAGAGAAGAATTCAAGTGCTTTTGGATCAGCTGGATATTCTTCAGCAGCTGGCTCAGGCCTTCCAGCGCATAGTACTCGCACTGAATGGGAATTAGAATTTCTTCTGCCGCCACGAAAGCATTAACGGTCAGCAGACCCAGGCTGGGCGGGCAATCAATAAAGACATAATCCAGGCGCTCCATACCCTGGTCCTGGCGCCATGCCGCGTAATCTTCCAGGGCGTTCTTCAAGCGGGTTTCGCGAGCCACCTGGGAAACCAACTCAATCTCAGCACCCGCCAAATCGATATTTGCCGGAGCGCACCACAGTTTTGCCATTTCGGGGCTGGCGACCACCACCTCGTGCAGGGGCTTGTCATTGATGAGCACATCGTACACGCTGGGTATTTCAACACCGTGCTCCACGCCCAGGGCGGTGGAGGCATTACCCTGGGGGTCATTATCAATCACCAGCACGTTCATACCGGCTTCCGCCAAGGCTGCGGCAAGATTGACGGCGGTGGAGGTTTTACCCACGCCTCCCTTTTGATTAGAGATCGTGAAGATACGGGTCTGCGGCGGAGTGGGCAGCACTGCCAGGGGGGTGGTTGCTTCGCTCATCGTTCCTTCCACGGGGTTTTCGGTGTATATTCTTGCCTGGATTATCGACGTGACATAGCCCGAAATGCGTGCATAATCTACACCATGCGGGGCAATGTTTCACGTGAAACATCTCGTTTCACACTCTCACAGTCAATCACAGGACGCCTATACAAGGGTATCGAAGATATGACAATGACGCCATACGGACACACTTCTAGGCATTGTTCATCCTTAGGCGCCGCTCATACTAGGCACTATTCACAGGTGCACCTCTCCCCTATTCCCTTACTCCTCCCTCTATGCCCCTCTATACATTCCAATAAACACAGAAGCCCCGTATAGGCATATGCCTATACGGGGCTTCTGCACGGCGCTTCTGCTAGAGCTCCAGCGGTTTAAGGTTCACACTCTTAGAGCTGAACCCTCACCACGGTGGTCGGTTCTTCCATCAGAGATTCACCTGCAATCAGAATATCGGTCTGGCGAGCACCATAACGATTGAGTTTCTTCTTTGCCTTGGTAATCTCCTCCGCTGCCGAACGACCTTTGAGAGCCAGCAGCTGGCCGGTACCGCGCAGAATCGGCAGGGTAATATCCAGCAGACCCACCAAAGCGGATACCGCGCGAGCGGTCACCACATCGGCCTGAACTTCACCCACAGCCTGTTCAGCACGCGAGCGCAGAATGGTTACATTCTCCAGACCCAGGTCCTCAACCACCTCAGTCAGCCAAATAACGCGGCGCTCCAAGGGCTCAATAAGGGTCACATGCAGATCGGGGCGGGCAATCGCCAGGCACAAGCCCGGCAGGCCCGCACCGGATCCCACATCAGCCACGCGGGCATTGGGTTCAATGAATTCCTGAACCACAGCGCAATTGAGCACGTGACGAGCCCACAGGCGAGGCACCTCACGCGGACCAATCAGGCCGCGCTCAATACCGCTGGTGGCAAGGTGCTCAACATAGCGCTGAGCCAGAGGCAGACGCTCGCCAAAGATTTCCTCGGCGGCGCGCTGCTCATTGTCAGTTAGAGTAATCTCGCTCATTTACGCCTCCGGCAGGGAAATGACGATATGGCGGCGGGTACCCTCACCCTCGGATTCGCTATAGAGTCCGGCGGCGGCAACCACATCATGAACCACCTTGCGCTCATAGGCACCCAGGGGCTTCATATGGTGCTCCTTACCGCTTTCACGCACGCGCTCAATGGCTTCCTGAGCGATCAGGGTCAGCTCCTGGCGGCGTGCGGCACGGTAGCCGTCCACATCCAGAATCAGGCGGGAGCGCTCGCCAGCCTGAGCCAGAACAGCCAGGCGCACCAGTTCCTGTAGAGCTTCGAGAACCTCGCCATTGCGACCAACCAGGTGGTGCAATTCGTTCTCTTCATCCTCTTCGTTGACTACCGAGAGGTAGGTGCGCTGGTTGCGCACCTCAATATCAATATCGCCGTCAATATCGGCAATATCCAGCAGCTCTTCCAGGTAGTCAGCGGCAATATCGCCCTCTTCAGCGGCGAAATCTACGCTCTCCAGCTCTTCGGGAGCAATATCCAGTACTTCTTCAGTCACCGTTATCTCCCTTAGTTGGACTTGCCCTTGGAGCGCTGCTGCTTCTGACGCTTCTTGCTCATGGGTTGCTGACGCTGACCTGCTGCTGCACGCTCACGAGCCTCTGCCAGCTCCTGCTCGTGCTGCTCGCGGGTCTTACCCACCGGAGGCAGGCCCTTAGCTGCACGGCGTGCATTCAGTTCCTTCTCAGCCTGGGAGCCGGGGGTGGGGTTATTGCGGATAACCCACCACTGCTGGCCCAGGGACCAGATGTTCGAGACGGTCCAGTAGTAGAGCACGCCCAGGGGGAAGTTAATACCGGAGACAGCGAAGATGATCGGGAACAGGTACATGATCATCTGCTGCTGACGGAACATGGGGGAATTCAGAGCGGCTTCGGACATGTTCTTGACGCTCAGCTGCTTCTGAATGAAGAACTGGGTGCCGCTCATAATCAGGATCATGACAACAGCCTGAACAATAGTGGAGACCTGATCACCATTGCCGGGGTTGAGCATGGTTGCAAAGAGGTTTGCACCGAAAATAGTTGCCTGGTTGAACTGCTGCACCAGGTCGGCGCTGAGCACCAGGATACCCTCGTGCTTGCTTGCAGCCTCGGGGACGCTATTGAGCACCTGGAACAGGCCGAAGAAGATCGGCATCTGAGCCAGGATGGGCATGCAGGAAGCCAGCGGGTTGGTACCGTGCTTCTTGTACAGATCCATCTGCTCCTGCGCCATCTGCTGGCGGGAGAGCTGGTCTTTCTTGCCCTTGTACTTTGCCTGCAGCTTTGCCATATCTCCCTGCATTGCGCTCATACCGCGCATTGCCTTGATTTGGGTGACAAAGAGAGGGATGGTGATGGTTCGCATCACCAGGGTCAGGCAGATAATTGCCAGAACCCAGGTTAGACCGCTGGCGGGGTCCATGCCCACTGCGGTAAAGAGCGTGTGGAAGACCCACAGCACTGCTGAGACGGCCCATTTGAAGGGCCAAAGGATCATATCAAAGATATTCACGTATTCTCCTTTGTGACTCGGCTAAGTCGTTGGAAGGAATCTGCGCCGGCAGGATAGCCGGGCAGAAGGTCTTATGGTCTTAGTCTGGGCAGGCCTTCGTATCAGGCGTCAGCTACGGCAGCAGCGTATTCGTCGATAGCTCTGCTCTGAAGTAACTGAGGATGGTTGACTAAGAGAATTTTCGGTTCGTTCCCGGGCTCAAAATCTCGTGTCCCCGCCGGAACGTGCTCTACTCCCCCGCGTTGCCAGGGAGTGCAGCGCAGAATGCGCACGCAGGTTAGATACGCACCTTTGAGAGCCCCGTGAACGGTGATAGCTTCCAGTCCGTAGGCGGAGCAGGTGGGGTAAAAACGACATACATCCCCGTAGAGAGGTGAGATGAAACGGCGCCAGAAACGAATAAAGGCAATCATAATATTTGCCGGTAGATACACCAGCGCCCACAGGGCACGTACAGCCCATAGAGTGTGGTTTGAACGCCAGTACTCTGTGGGGGCGTGATTCAGAATCTGCTCAGCGTAGAAAGCTATCTGTGCATCATCCGGGTGCGCCGGGTGCTTGTGGGGAGGATAAGGTTCGGGCATTACTAGCTCGCACTGCCTTCTTCACGATCCCGGCGTGCCTGCAGCTTAGCTATGCAGGAGGCGAGCGCCTGCTCGTAATCCTCGCGTAGCTGTTCGGTGCTGGCGTTAGCGGCGGCAGGTAGGGCGCGCACGGCAATGAGCAGCCCGGTCGGGTGCTGCTCTGTCGTGGATGCGGCAAATGCCCGCAGGCGCCTCTTGACGCTATTGCGGGTGATGGCGTTACCGACAGCCTTAGATACGATGAAACCTATCTGGGTTGTCTTTTCGGTATTTTCTGCCGTATATAGCACTACGTTCCGGCGTCCTGAGCGGACGCCGGAACGAAAAGCGCGGGAAAATTCTGTGCCAGTGCGCAGCCGGTGCCAGGTGGGCAGCACGGTTTTCCTCCCTAAGTGGACAAATCGCCCATACGCTAGGCGCATGGGCGATGAGTTGAAGCCGTTATTATGCCGACAGCTTTGCGCGGCCCTTGCCACGACGGTTCGACAGGATTGCGCGGCCTGCGCGGGTGCGCATGCGAAGACGGAAACCGTGCTTCTTGGCGCGGCGGCGGTTGTTCGGCTGGAAAGTACGCTTGCTCATACTTTTCTCCTTGATACTCGGTCAGCAAGCCCGTGTGAAACGGGGTTACTGTAAAAATTTTTATGCCCGGGGTACTTGCAACACTTGAAGTAGGCGGTGCATATACAACAGAACAACTCTAGAAGAGTAGAGTCTGAAGGTCAAGTTAAAAGCGGTGTTGTCGACTGGATGTAAGGGATTGCACTCTGCCTTACCCACTCTTGCACACCCTATATATATCGCGAGCAGAAACCCTTTAGGCCAAGGGAGCCTTTGGGCATTCACTATCCACACACAGCGTTTGGATCGGTACTTTAAGGGGATAAGACACAGGGGCGCTCCTGTGCAGGAGGGGTAAATACAGCAGTTTTCCCCAGATTCCCTCAAAAGCTATATCCAGATTTCCACAGGCATAATCCTTGAAAAATCAAGGTTTTATCCACATTTAATCACGGTCAACACACAAGTTTTCCACCATGTGGATAACTTGTGTGGAAAACCTGTGTGTCTACTGTGGATAGGCGCTATAGTTGGGGTATACTTCTTAATCTTTGAACATTAAGCGATGAACCGGATGGAGGCGGCGCATGAGCACGCAGAATGAACTAAGCGTCCGCTGGGCTCAGGTAGTCCAGCTGCTGCATGATGACCCGGATGTATCGCGTCTGGATCGCGGCACCATTAAGACTCTGAATCCGCAGGGTCATTTTGGGCAGATTCTGATTGTGGCTTTCCCCAGTGCCCATGCCCGTGATCTTTACCAGACCGGCAAGCTCAAAGAACCCATTGACCGCGCTGTGGCTGAGGTTTTCGGCGCCGGTACCGCTATTTCCGTACTCATTGATGAGAGCCTCAATAGCTTTAGTGAGGATATTGAGGATCTCTCCCCCGTGCGCCCGCTGCCGAGCCCCGAACAGCTCGAGCAGGAGGCACGCCCGGTAATTCTGCCTGAGGTAGCACCTGTCATGCGCGATATGCACCAGAAGGTGATTTACCACGAACTGGGCGATAATAATGCGCCCGCAGCGTTGAGTTTTAACCCGCAGCAGCTTGCCGATCGTCTGGCGGAAACCCCCAGCTGGGATACCTCCGATGATCTGAACCCGAACTATACCTTCGAAACTTTCGTGGTGGGCGCTTCCAACCGTTTTGCGCATGCGGCGGCCTTTGGCGTCTCCGAAACCCCCGGCGGGCTCTATAACCCCCTCTTTATTTACGGTGGTTCGGGTCTGGGTAAGACCCACCTGCTGCACGCCATTGGCAATTATTCCAAGGATCATCGCCCGGAGTTGCGCATTCGCTATGTGAATTCCGAAGAGTTCACCAACGACTTTATTAACTCCATTAAGGACGATGAGGGTGTCTCTTTTAAGCAGATCTACCGCAATGTGGATGTTCTGCTCATTGACGATATTCAGTTCCTTGCCGGTAAAGAGGCAACTCAGGAAGAGTTTTTCCATACGTTCAATGCCCTGCACGCGCACGGTAAGCAGATTGTGATTACTTCTGATCTGCCACCCAAGCAGCTGACGGGTTTTGAAGAGCGTATGCGTTCGCGCTTTGAGTCCGGCCTATCGGTGGATGTGCAGCAGCCCGATTTGGAGACTCGTATCGCAATTTTGCGTAAGAAGGCTCAGCATGACCTGCTGCAGGTACCCGATGATGTCATGGAGTACATTGCCTCCCATATCACCTCCAATATTCGCGAGTTGGAGGGTGCGCTGATCCGCGTGCACGCCTATGCTTCCCTGCAAAGTAAGCCTCTGACCGTTGGTTTGGCGCAGGAAACCCTCAAGGATTTGATCGATGGCGGCAGCGGCGAGGAAATTACCGCCTCCCACGTGCTGGCAACAACTACCGCCTATTTCAATGTGTCCCTCGAGGATGTTCGCTCCAAGTCCAGGACGCGCACTCTCACCAATGCCCGCCAGATCTCTATGTATCTGCTGCGTGAGCTCACGGATATGTCCCTGCCCCGTATTGGTCAGGAACTGGGCGGTCGTGATCATACGACGGTTATGCACGCTGTTCGTAAGGTCGGGGCGCAGATGGCGGAGCGAGAGACCACCTATAACCAGGTGACTGAGCTGACCAATATGATTCGTCAGAATCAGAAACACTCTTAAAAGTGGGATTTCTGCCTGTGGAAAGTCTGTGGTTTAAGTCCGGTGCGCTGTGGATGTTAAGTGCATAGATATTCTTTTGCTGTGCACAACGGTGGATGTATAAATTTCCATTCACAATGCATGGGATTTTATCCACGAACAATTCACAATCTACCCACAGGTAACTTTGGCGAAATAGTGCGGATGTAGGGGCTTTTCCACAGAATCCACAGCCGTTAACACTACTACTGTACTTTTTAAGAGAAAATCCTGAATAACGAAGTGGGGTTCCTTCGAGGATCCGAGCCATCCGCTGTGTGGTTGAAATTTCGAGTCAGGGTTGTCTGGTGCAGTGTGTGGGTTCCTGGGTAAGTAGTGAGGGGTTTTCGAACATTCCTACGCGCGCGTGCATGCGCGTACGCGTGCGCGCGTTAAGTACTTACTCTCCTAGGTTTTCCTGCTGCTGTACTTCTGGGGCTTGGGTGAGTCCTTGAGGGAAAGAGTTTGTAATTACAAGAATTTCTGCTCCCATCAAGGGTTCGTTTCACCGCTTCTGTATTTTGTGTAATTACAATGTTTCGGCTTCTCCGGTAGGATTGTGTATAGGTGTGCCCTCAAAGCGGCGCACAGAAGATTTTTGATTTCTTGTGAAAGGCGAAGGTATGAAATTCACTGTGGAGCGCGATGTCCTGGCTGAAGCCGTATCGTGGACTGCACGTTCTCTTCCGGCTCGTCCTACCGCACCGGTACTGAACGGTCTGCTCATTACCGCAAGCGCCGGTGAAGTAACCATCGCCAGCTTCGATCACGAAACCAGTGCCGTACAGCGTATTGCAGCCAATGTTGATACCGAAGGCGTGACCCTGGTTCCTGGCAAGATGCTCGATAGCATCTGCTCCTCCCTGCCGAATGCTGAAGTTGAGTTTGTGGCTGAGGAAAACGCTGTGTTCCTCACCTGCCGCTCGGCAAAGTTCAAGCTCGCGTCCATGCCCGTAGTTGACTACCCGGAACTGCCGGCTCTACAGGAAATTTCCGGTACCGTTGACGGGGCGGAATTCGCTAAGGCTGTGCAGCAGGTCAAGGTGGCTGTCTCTAAGGACGAAACCCTGCCTCTGCTGACCGGTATTCGCCTGGAAATTTCCGGCAACACCATGACCCTGCTGGCAACCGACCGTTACCGCCTTGCCATGCGTGAGCTGACCTGGAACCCGGTAGACCCCAATGTTGAGGCGGCTGTGCTGCTCAAGGGTAAGACCATTGCAGAGGTCGGTAGCACCCTCTCGGGCGCCGGTGAACTCTCTATCGCTCTGCCCGGCAGTGGTGAGCTGATCGGTTTTGCCTCCGGTACCCGCGTGAGCACCAGCGTGCTCATGGACGGCGAGTACCCCAATATCCGTCGCCTCTTCCCCGAAACCACCGATATTCACGCGGTGGTGCGCACCTCCGACCTGCTGGAGGCTGCACGCCGTATCTCGCTGGTTGCTGAGCGCAATACTCCCCTGCGCCTGGCCTTTAGTCAGGGTGCTGTGAGCATTGACGCCGGCCGCGGTGAAGAAGCTCAAGCCTCTGAAACCATTAATGCTCAGCTGCACGGCGAGGATATCGTGGTTGCCTACAACCCCGATTACCTCAAGCAGGGTCTGGGCGCTTTCGGTACCGAGTATGTGCGTTTCTCCTTCACCAGCGCTCCTAAGCCCGTGGTTCTCTCGGGTCAGGAGGAGCCTTTGGGCGAGGACCAGAGCCAGTACCGTTACCTGCTGATGCCCGTGACGAAGTTCTAAACTATTGCGCTCCTACGAGCGCTTGGTGCCCCGGCGCACGAGCCGCGGCGCGCATTCTAATCTTGTGGAGGTGCTGTGTTCATAGATCATATTTCGCTCTTGGATTTCCGCACCTACAGAATGCTGCAGCTGCCTCTTCGCGCCGGGGTTACTGTTTTCTTGGGCTCCAATGGTGTGGGTAAAACCAATATTGTGGAGGCCGTAGACTATGCGGCGAATTTGGGATCTCACAGGGTTAGTCACGATGCTCCCCTGGTGCGCGTGGGCGCCCAGAGGGCCTATATTCGTACCCGAACTGTGCGCGGTAATTTGCAGACCGTCACCGAGTTTGAGATCGCCCCCGGCGCCTCTAATCGAGTGCGCATTAATCGCGCGGCTCCCGTGCGGGCTAAAGAGGCGGCGGGTATTGCTCGCACGGTGCTTTTCTCTCCCGAAGATCTGCAGCTCATTAAGGGTGAGCCGGCGCTGCGTCGTCGTTTTTTGGATGAGGTGGCTATTTCTTTACGCCCCACGGTGGGCACCTATCGTAGCGAGTATGAGCGGGTGCTCAAACAGCGTAATTCGCTCTTGAAGTCCGCTCTGCGCTCTCGCAGCGATGAGAATCTTGAATCCACTCTGGCGGTCTGGGACGCCCAGTTGGCTGAATATGGCGCCCAGATACTTTCGGCTCGCCTGAAGTTGCTGAGCCGACTGCTGCCGGCTCTGCAGCGAGCCTATACGGGGCTTGCTGATGTGGCTAAAGAGGTGAGCTTTAGCTATGAGTCCACGGTACTGGGCAGCGTGAGCGCTGCTAATGTATCGGCTGCCGCTGCCCTACCGATATCGAGCCTGCAGGAGTATTTTGTTCGCGCGCTCTGGGAGGCGCGCAAGGCTGAGCGTGAGCGTGGGGTGACCCTGGTGGGTCCTCACCGTGATGATATTGCCCTGCTGCTGGGTTCTATTCCCGTCAAGGGTTATGCCTCTCATGGGGAGAGCTGGTCCTATGCTCTGGCGCTGCGCCTTGCCTCCTGGTATGTTCACCGGGATGAGGATCCGAGTGAGGGCGCTGAGCCGATTTTGATTCTGGATGATGTTTTTGCTGAGCTGGATTCTGCGCGCCGTCACCGTTTGGGTGCCCTGGTTGCCAATGCTCAGCAGGTGCTGATTACCTGTGCGGTTATTAGCGATATCCCTGAAGAGTTGGGAGACTATGCCCTGGTGCGTGTAAGTCCGGGCGTTGCGGTCTATGAGTCGGAAGCGGATCAGGATACTGAGAATATAGGTGATCGGTAATGAATACTCCTGATGCTGACTATGTAGCTTTGAATCGCGAGAAGAGCTATACCATGCGTGTGGAGCAATCTGAAGATGGCTCCGATATGGAAGTTGAGTTCCTCCATGCGGAAGGAAATATTGATACTGATGAATATAGCCCTACGGAAATAGATTACGAAGAGCTAGAGCACAGCAACGCCCCGGAGCAGATGTTACGCCGCGCTCGCGGCATAGCCTCCGAAGCGGGTATGGGGCGCCTGAACGATGACTCGGCAAAGATTCTCTTCCGCCGATTCGGTGCTGCCATGGACCAAACCCCCGGCGCGAAAAAACCCAAAATATCGACCCCTAACGATATAGCTCTGGCTCGATTGGGCGGCTACACCGGATCTAAAGAAAGTTTCCGCGACCCCAAAGCCTTAGGTGGTGTGCTGGATAATCTGCTGCGCTCTCGCGGCTGGCAATACCCTGTCTCTGTGGCTGGCGTGACCGCACGCTGGTCCCAGCTGGTGGGTGAGTATATTGCCGAACATACTGAGCCCACCACCTTCAAAGACGGAGTGCTGACCGTGCAATGCGATAGCACCGCCTACGCTACCCAGCTCAAGCTCATGCGCTTTGATGTCTTGGCCCATATGAATCGAGAACTGGGTGAGGATATTGTTCGCGGTCTGAATATTCTCGGCCCCAATAATGGTCGTTGGCGCTCGCGTGGCGGATGGCGTGTACAGGGTGGTCGAGGGGTGCGCGATACCTATGGATAGGGTGTGTGTGGCAGAGGAATATATCACTGAGTGATTCGGTCAACGTACGGCTGCGCTAGGTGTACTGGCTGTGCTGTACACCCCTACCGCCACGGGGGATGAGGCGCTCTAAGCGCCCTCTGAGGCGTTTTTGTGAGTCCTAAGGCTGAAAAATCACCTCAAAACATGTTCTATAGGGGATATTTTCGGTAGAATGGTAGAGAATATGTGCACCCTCAAGAGGCCTTGAGATATCCAGGCTACTGGGAGCACTCCCCTACCCGAGGAGACCTGAAGTACGTGGCTACGGAAAACACCCACGAATACGGCGCATCCGATATTACCGTTCTTGAAGGCTTGGAAGCTGTTCGCAAGCGTCCGGGCATGTACATTGGCTCAACCAATGAACGCGGTCTGCACCACCTGGTCTACGAAGTAGTAGACAACTCTGTGGACGAAGCCCTGGCAGGGCACGCAAGCCGCATTAACGTCACCATCCTGCCCGATGGTGCTATCCGCGTAGAAGACGACGGACGCGGTATCCCCGTGGACGAGCACCCCACCGAGCACAAGTCCACCGTCGAGGTGGTTATGACCGTGCTGCATGCCGGCGGTAAGTTCGGCGGCGGCGGCTACTCCGTCTCCGGCGGTCTGCACGGCGTGGGTATCTCCGTGGTGAACGCACTCTCCACTCGCGTGATTACCGAGGTGCACCGTCAGGGCTACGCATGGCATATTTCCTTCGCAAACGGCGGCGTGCCGGACGGCCCGCTGCGCCGCGGCGAACCCTCCGACCGCACCGGCACCATCCAGACCTTCTACCCGGATGGCTCCATTTTCGACACCGTCATTTTCGACTTTGAAACCCTGCGCACCCGATTTCAGCAGATGGCATTCCTGAATAAGGGTCTGACCATTGCCCTGACGGATCAGCGCGAAAAGTTTGAGGGCGACGAAGTCACCAGCGAAGAGGGTGAAAAGAAGGCTCTGCCTCTGAATACCGTGGGTGCAGATGCTCAAGGCTTTAAGAGCGTAACCTACCGCTACGATAACGGTCTCTTTGACTACGTTCACCACCTGAATAAGTCCAAGACCGTGGTCAATGAAGAAATCATTGCCTTTGAGGCAGAAGATGATGAACGCGGTATGGCTCTGGAAGTGGCTCTGCAGTGGACCACCTCCTACACCGAAAATACCTATACCTACGCCAACACCATTAACACCCACGAGGGTGGCACCCACGAAGAAGGCTTCCGTGCGGCTCTGACCTCCCTGGTGAATCGTTACGCTCGCGAGCAGAAGCTGCTGCGCGATAAGGACGATAACCTCACCGGTGACGATGTGCGCGAGGGCCTGACCGCCGTTATCTCTATCAAGATCGGCGAACCGCAGTTTGAAGGTCAGACCAAGACCAAGCTGGGCAACTCGGAGGCTAAGTCCTTTACCCAGCGAGAGGTCAATGACCACCTGGGCGACTGGTTCGGCCGTAACCCCTCCACCGCCAAGGATATTGTGCGTCGCGCCATTACCGCCGCTCAGGCACGTATGGCGGCCCGCAAGGCACGCGAAACCACCCGCCGTAAGGGCCTGCTGGAGACCAGCTCCATGCCCGGTAAGCTCAAGGACTGCTCCTCCAAGGATCCGCAGATTTCCGAAATTTACCTGGTGGAGGGTGACTCCGCGGGCGGTTCGGCTGTTCAGGGTCGCGACCCGAACACCCAGGCTATTTTGCCCCTGCGCGGTAAGATCCTGAACGTTGAGCGCGCTCGCCTGGACCGCGCCCTGTCCAATAGTGAAATCCAGTCCATGATTACCGCCTTCGGTACCGGCATTGGCGATGATTTCAATATTGAAAAGGCGCGCTACCACAAGATCGTGCTCATGGCCGATGCGGACGTGGACGGTCAGCACATTACCACCCTGCTGCTGACCCTGCTCTTCCGCTTTATGCGCCCGCTGATTGAGGCCGGCTATGTCTACCTGGCTCAGCCGCCGCTGTACCGCATTAAGTGGTCCAATGCCCCGCACGATTATGTCTACTCCGACGCCGAGCGCGATGCGGCTCTGGAGCGCGGCGCCGCCAAGAACCAGCGTCTGCCCAAGGATAACGGCATTCAGCGCTATAAGGGTCTGGGCGAGATGGACTACACCGAGCTGTGGGATACCACTATGGATCCTCAGCGCCGCACCCTGCTGCAGGTGACCATGGAAGACGCGGCCGCAGCGGATCAGATTTTCTCGGTGCTCATGGGTGAAGACGTGGAGGCACGTCGCGAGTTCATCCAGCAGAACGCCAAGGACATTCGATTCCTGGATATCTAAGACCCGCTTGAAAAGCGCGCGCTAAAAGATATCAGGGAACAACGATAAGAATGAGACGATAAGTATGAGTGAAGAGAATAACTCTACGCCCGAGATTGAGGTCATGACCAACCGCGGCGAGATCGTGGTGGATAACCCTCACGGTCATATTGAACAGGTGGACCTGCAGACCGAAATGCAGCGCTCCTACCTGGACTACGCTATGGCGGTTATTATTGGCCGCGCACTGCCGGATGTACGTGACGGCCTCAAGCCTGTGCACCGTCGCGTGATTTACGCAATGTACGACGGTGGTTACCGCCCCGACCGCTCCTTCAATAAGTGCGCTCGCGTGGTAGGTGATGTGATGGGTCAGTTCCACCCGCACGGTGACGCCGCGATTTATGACGCCCTGGTGCGTCTGATTCAGGGCTGGACCCTGCGCTACCCCCTGGCACTGGGTCAGGGCAACTTCGGCTCCCCCGGTAATGACGGTGCGGCAGCTCCCCGTTACACCGAGACCAAGATGGCGCCCATTGCTATGGAAATGGTGCGCGATATTACCGAAGATACCGTGGATTTCCAGCCGAACTACGACGGTAAGTCTCTGGAACCTACCGTATTGCCCTCGCGCATCCCGAACCTGCTGGTCAACGGCTCCTCGGGTATTGCTGTGGGTATGGCAACCAATATCCCGCCGCATAACCTGCGCGAAGTAGCCGATGGCGTGGACTGGTACCTGCAGAACCCCAATGCCACCAATGAAGAGCTGCTGGCAGCCCTGATGGAACGCATTAAGGGCCCCGACTTCCCCACCGGTGCAACCATTTTGGGCACCAAGGGTATTGAAGACGCCTACCGTACCGGTCGCGGCTCGATCACCATGCGCGCGGTGGTTAACGTTGAGGAAATCAACGGCCGCACCTGCCTGGTGGTGACCGAACTGCCCTATCAGGCAAACCCGGATAACCTGGCGATTAAGATTGCCGACCTGATTAAGGACGGCAAGATTACCGGTATTTCCGATCTGCGCGATGAGACCAGTGGTCGTACCGGTCAGCGCCTGGTGATTGTGCTCAAGCGCGATGCTGTCGCCAAGGTTGTGCTCAACAACCTGTACAAGCACACCCAGCTGCAGGAGAATTTCTCCGCCAATATGCTGGCCATTGTGGACGGGGTGCCCCGCACCTTGTCCCTGGATGCCTTTATTCGCCACTGGGTTACCCACCAGCTGGACGTTATTGTGCGCCGCACCCGCTACCGTCTGCGCCAGGCGGAAGAAGAGGCGCATATTCTGCGCGGTCTGCTCAAGGCTCTGGATGCCCTGGATGAGGTTATTGCCCTGATCCGCCGCTCCCCCACCGTAGATGAGGCGCGCACGGGTCTGATGCAGCTGCTGGGCATTGATGAGGCTCAGGCTCAGGCTATTTTGAATATGCAGCTGCGCCGCCTGGCTGCTCTGGAGCGCCAGAAGATTGAGGATCGTCACGCCGAGCTGGAGCGCCTGATCGGCGAATACAATGCGATTATTGCCTCCGAGGCTCGTCAGCGTGAGATTGTCTCCCAGGAGCTGCGCGAAATCGTCAACCGCTATGGCGATGACCGCCGCACCCAGATCCTGCGCGGCTACGACGGAGATATGTCCATTGAGGACCTGATTCCCGAAGAGGAAGTGGTGGTTACCATTACCCGCGGCGGCTATGTTAAGCGTACCCGCAGCGACCAATACCGCAGCCAGCACCGCGGTGGTAAGGGTATTAAGGGTGCCTCCCTGCGCGGCGATGATGTGGTGGAGCACTTCTTTGTCACCACCACCCACAGCTGGATTCTCTTCTTTACGAACCTGGGTCGCGTCTACCGCACCAAGGGCTATGAGCTCATGGATGCCGGTCGCGACGCCAAGGGTCAGCATGTGGCTAATCTTCTGGAATTCCAGCCCGGAGAGACCATCGCTAAGGTCATGGAGCTGCGTTCCTATGAGGATGCGGACTATCTGGTGCTGGCAACTCGCGGCGGCATGATTAAGAAGAGCCGCTTGAGCGATTACGACACCAACCGTACCGCGGGTCTGATTGCTATTAACCTGCGCGAGGGCGATGAGGTTGTTTCGGCATTCCTGGCTTCGGCTAGCGATGATATTATTCTGGTTTCCCGTGCCGGTATGTCCCTGCGCTTTAATGCCACCGATGAGGCTCTGCGTCCTATGGGTCGTTCCACCTCGGGTGTGACCGGTATGAAGTTCCGCGACGGCGATGAGCTGATTTCGGCTAATCTGGTAACCGATAATAGCTTTGTCTTTGTGGTCACCGAGGGTGGCTACGCCAAGCGCACCAGCGTGGACGAGTACCGCGTGCAGGGTCGTAATGGCTACGGCATTAAGGTTGCCAAGCTGGTGGAGGATCGCGGTGCTCTGGTGGGTGCCCTGATTGTTGATGAGGATGACGAGGTGCTGGTTGTTATGGCCGGCGGCAAGGTTGTCCGCACCAATGTCTCCGAAGTGCCGGCTAAGGGCCGCGATACTATGGGTGTTATTTTTGCAAAGCCCGGTAAGGGCGATAGCATTATCGGTGTGGCTCGTAATCAGGATCGTCAGCTGGACTCCGCCGAGGAACAGGACGAAGATTCTGAGCAGAGCGCCGCACAGGCAGAGCACACATCACAGGACGGTGGCGAAAATGACGCCGCCGGACAGGAAGGTAACTAATGAGCACGAATCCGCAGAGCGCATCCTCGGCGCAGAAGTCCGTCTCCACCGAGAAGAAGGCTGCCCCGAAGAAGAGCGCATCCGGCGCTAAGAAGGCTCCTGCAGGCGCTAAGAAGAAGCCCGTTGCCCGTAAGGGCAGGACCGGACCTGCACGCCGCACCACTGCGGCTCGTCGCGGCCCGGCGTCGCGCGCACAGGGCTCCCGCCGTCAGCTGGTGCGCCCTGCACCGCGTAGCAAGATTCGTCGCGCTCGCCTGGTGGTCCAGAAGATTGACCCCTGGTCGGTAGCTAAGATGGTCTTCCTGCTTTCGATGGCTCTGGGTATTGTGGTGGTTGTGGCTTCTGTGCTGCTCTTCCTCTTCCTGCAGGCATCCGGCTCTTTCCAGGGTATTAACCAGCTGCTGACCTCTTTGGGTACCGGTAATCAGGCTATTGATATTACTCAGATGGTCTCTGTGGGTCAGGTTGCTTTGATTACCACCATTATTTCGGTGGTCAATACTGTGCTCTTTACCCTGTTGGGTATGATTGCTGCGACCCTGTACAACCTGGCTGCTCGCCTGGTTGGTGGTATTACTCTGACGATGAGTGATGAGTAAAAGCCCGGATTTATGCGGGTTTTCTGCTGAATCAGCATCCAAAAAGTGCATGTGATGCAGAACATATGATTTCGACTTGCAGGGGGTGAAAAACCTCTGTATAGTTATATCTCGTTCCACGGGGAAACCCGAAGGAATGGGAGGGCGTATAGCTCAGACGGTTAGAGCGCTTCGCTGATAACGAAGAGGTCCCTGGTTCGATTCCAGGTACGCCCACTCTCTGAAAACTGAAAGGGAAAAATGAAGAAGATTCTTCTGATTGCGACCCTGGCGGTGGCCGGAGTTCTGGGTTTGAAAAAAGCTCAGGATGCCAAGCTTGCACAAGCCTGGCGTGAATCTACGGATTCTTTATAAAATAATAGCGATTTCCGCTAATGCGGGGGCGTGGCGCAATTGGTAGCGCATCTGCTTTGCAAGCAGAGGGTTAGGGGTTCGAGTCCCCTCGCCTCCACTTTCCGGTGATTATAGCAAGAGGGAAACGCCTGGTTCCATTCCGAACCCAGAAGCTAAGACTCTTAGCGCCGATGGTACTGCACTTTTGTGGGTGTGGGAGAGTAGGTCGTTGCCGGTTTATTATTGATAAAGACCGCTGAGGAAACTCAGCGGTCTTTTTGTTTACCCTAAGGGCTGCTGATCCGCCACCTTTCCCCCCTCGAGATATCGAGCGGGCACAGTGGATAAGCTGTTGCACGCTCTGCGGAGCGAGCTGCCCATAAATTCTAAAGTGCCCGGCGCGAGATAAGGCACTAAATGAGCAAAAGCGCACGCGAGGGTGCACAAGCGCTATAGAATTTAAGCGTGACTACTGAATTAATCGTTCTAGTGATTGTGGTGTTGACGGCTCTAGCCTTCGACTTCACAAACGGCTTCCACGATACCGGCAATGCCATGGCAACCTCCATTGCCACCGGCGCCTTGAAACCGAAAACCGCGGTGGCACTTTCTGCGAGCCTAAACCTCGTGGGTGCATTCCTCTCGGTTGAGGTGGCAAAAACTGTTGGTAAGGGGCTGGTAAACCTAGACCAAATCGACATTTCTCAAGACGGCTCAGGACTGATGCTCATCGTCTTTACCGGTCTGGTGGGCGGTATCCTATGGAACCTGCTGACCTGGCTGGTGGGTCTACCCTCAAGCTCCTCCCACGCTCTCTTTGGCGGCCTGATTGGTTCGGCTCTGGCAGCGCTGGGTTTCTCGGGCGTACAATGGGCGGGCGTCTTCTCTAAGATCGTAATCCCGGCGGTTATGTCCCCGGTGATTGCCGCCTTTGTCTCCTGTATTGGTACGTGGTTGGTGTACCGTATTGCCGCTCCGGTTTCCGATGAGCGCAAGCACCGCACCTTCCGCTGGGGTCAGGTGGGCACTGCCTCCCTGATGTCCCTGGCTCACGGTACCAATGATGCCCAGAAGACCATGGGTGTTATCTTCCTGGCGCTGGTTGCCTCCGGCGCGGTGAATGAATCCGACTCTATCCCCTTCTGGGTCAAGGCAGCCTGTGCAATTGCTATTGCTCTGGGTACTTGGCTGGGTGGCTGGCGCATTATCCGTACCCTGGGTAAGGGTATTGTGGAGGTTGACACCCCGCAGGGCGTGGCAGCTGACGGCGCATCCGCAGCTATTATTCTGACCTCCTCGCACTTCGGTATGGCTCTGTCCACCACTCACGTGGCAACCGGCTCCATTCTGGGTTCGGGTCTGGGTCGTAAGGGTGCTCAGGTGCGCTGGGGTGTTGCAGGACGCATGGTGCTGGCGTGGGTTATTACCCTACCCGCCGCTTCGGTGATTGGCGCTGTGACCTGGCTGATTGGTGCGGGTCTGAATACCCTCACCGGCACCCATTTTGTGGGTGAGCTGGTGGTCTTTGGCCTGCTGTGCCTCTTTAGTTTCATTATTTGGCGCCGTTCCAAGCATGATGATGTTTCCGCAGATAGCGTGACCGATGATTGGGATGAGAAGAGCCAGAAGGTGAGTGCCTAATGTCGCTGTTTGAACTGCTGGAAAAGATTGTCCCTGTGACCCTTGCCGGCCTTGCCTTTGGTGCGGGTCTGCCGGCTCTCTACGCCCTGGGCGTGCGTCTGCTGGCGGGTCGTACCGAGTACACGGCGGACGGTCAGCTGGTGGAGATTGAACCGCCCTCGACTGCCGCTCGCGTGGCCTCTGCCCTGGTCTTTGTTCTGATCGTGGGCGTGATTATTGTGGCGATCCTATGGGTCGCTAAGGACTTTATTGACCATACCTTTGGCTGGAATATCTTCGGTGTTACCGGAGGCGGCCACTAATGACTACTTGTAATGAAGGAGGGAACGATGCCGGATAAGAATATTATTACCCGCGTCGTGGATTGGCTGAGCGTCGGCTATCCCAAAGACGTGCCCGTACAGGACCGTGCTGCGGTGATGGCGATTCTGAAGATGCGCCTGACCGATGTGCAGCTGCAGGAGGTTGTGCGTCAGCTGATGCAATCGCGCGCAGCCCGCGGTGAGGCTTATGTGAGCGACCAGCGCATTAATGAGTACATTCGTCGCGTGGTTGACCACACCCCCACCCCGCAGGATATTGACCGCGTGGCAAAGATCCTGGGCGCTCACGGTTTCTTGATTTCGGAGAATCACGTGAATGAGGATGCGGATATCGCAGGTCGCCCCGAGTATGTTGCGTACGAGGATCCGACCACCGGCGAGATTCGTATTGCTGAGCTGGCGGCTGAGGCGGCTAAGATTGCCGCTCCGGGTGCCGGTGAGGAATAAGCTTTTCTGCGGCTCATAGACCCGTCAGAGGCGCGTAGAAGAACGTAGAGCCCTGTGCCCGTGCATACCTGGTAGTAATAGGTACGCACGGGCACAGGGCTTTTAATCGGTGGGACGGGCGGTATGAGAGAGTAGTGCAACACCCACCCTAAAAGCGTGATACAGTTCATAGCTTTTCGATTTGTATTCGGGGTGTTGGGTCTGTATAGTTGTATATGCACCGCGGGGGCGTGGCGCAATTGGTAGCGCATCTGCTTTGCAAGCAGAGGGTTAGGGGTTCGAGTCCCCTCGCCTCCACTTTCCGGTGATTATAGCAAGAGGGAAACGCCTGGTTCCATTCCGAACCCAGAAGCTAAGACTCTTAGCGCCGATGGTACTGCACTTTTGTGGGTGTGGGAGAGTAGGTCGTTGCCGGTTTATTGTTGATAAAGACCGCTGAGGAAACTCAGCGGTCTTTTTTGTTTACCCCTCTACAGAGTCTTTAGAGGTTATTCCCCTTTCTATCTCTAGCTGGCGGATATACACAAACCCGCGGGGTAGAATGCTTGATCAAGCACTCTATCCCGCGGGCTTTTCGAATATATGACCTCTTAGGCGTTCTTCCAGGGATCCTCAACCGGACGAGCAGCAGAGTATGCAGCGGCACCGGCAGCACCCAGAGCCACCAGCAGACCCACAAATGCCAGACCCTTACGGGGGCGCTTGCCGCCATTGCGAGCAATACGAGCCAGTTCCTTCTCGCTAGCCTTCAGGGTCTTAGCGGTAGCCTTACGAGCCTTCTTCAGGGCGCGCTCATTGCCGGTCAGCTTCTCAGCAAACATAGCGGCGGTCTTGGGATCGACCAGCTGCTCAGCCTTCTCAGCAACAGCCATGGACGCTACCACTGCGGCAGCCTTTGCAGCCTTAGCTGCCTTACGCTTCTTGCAGAACATTGTTCCTCCTTGGATAGTGCCGCCTCCGCATCGAGGGAGGAGGCAAATAAATCTGCTACTTCTTAGGATAAAAGGTTTAGCCCAAAATACCCACCGCACATGGGGCTAGAGAGCCAAATAATCCCCTCATCTGCCCCAGGCAGAGAGCATCTGTTCACGCCCGGCTAAATTGCCCAAAGACGAATATAGGGCGCTTCATGTGGCATAGGGGGCGTGTGCCATGAGAAAATAGGGGTATGACTATTGCAACTGCTAAGGCAACTATCCACACCAACTACGGTGATATTCACGTGGACCTCTTCGGTAACCACGCACCCCTGACCGTAGAGAACTTCATCGGTCTCTCCGATGGCTCCCGCGAGTGGAAGCACCCTCGCACCGGCGAAATCATGTCCCAGCCCCTGTACAAGGACGTGGTTTTCCACCGCATTATCAAGGACTTCATGATTCAGGGCGGTGACCCCCTGGGTCTGGGCATCGGCGGCCCCGGCTACCAGTTCAAGGACGAGTTCCACCCCGAGCTCTCCTTCTCCAAGCCCTACCTGCTGGCTATGGCAAACGCAGGCCCGGGCACCAACGGTTCCCAGTTCTTCATCACCACCCAGCCCACCGAGTGGCTGAACAACCGCCACACCATCTTCGGTGAGGTCTCCGATGAAGAGTCCAAGAAGGTTGTGGACGCTATTGAGAGCGTACAGACCGGCCCCCAGGACCGCCCCGTTAAGGACGTTGTGATCTCCTCGATCGATATCGAGAAGCTCTAATCTTTTTCACACTCAGCCCCCGCGCTTGCACCCCACAACGGTGCTGAGCGCGGGGGCTGAGCTTTATATGACCTGCCCGTCCCTCGCGATTCATAAGGATATGTATGACAGAGCAGCACCCCGAACATAGCTCCGCCTCCCCCGCTTATATACCCGAAGCCTCCACCAACCCCGCCGCTTCTGGCTTAGGGTCTAGCTCTTACAGCCCACTGGAGGCTACAGGAGCTGCGCAGAGCCAAGAAGAGCCTGTATGCCCGCGTCACCCCGACCGCGTCTCCTACGCCCGCTGTAAGCGCTGTATGCGCCCCGCCTGCGGTGCCTGCCAAGTGCAGATGGAGGTGGGTATGCTCTGCGCCGATTGCTACCGAGAGCTCTCCGCCGCCGCGGCAGCCGCTCGACCGGCTCCCTTTAAACCCTGGGCGACCTACACGCTGATCTCCTTGAATGTTCTGGTTTACGCTCTGCAGTGGATGGTTCCCAGCTTCTTCCAGAACTTCGCGCTCAACTGGGCCTATGTGGACTACTACGAGGGAATCAACGGCTACTACCGTGCGCTAACCAGCGGCTTTATGCACTCCCAGTACGACTACACACATATTCTCTTCAATATGTTCTCCCTGTACATTTTCGGTACCGCCCTGGAGAGAATGCTGGGACGCTGGCGCTTTGTGACCATCTATATCGCCTCGATTCTGGGCGGCTCGGCGATGGTCTATCTGCTTGCCTATAGGGATACCGTGGTGGGTGCCTCCGGCGGTATTTTCGGTCTGATTGGCTCCTATTTGGTGCTGCTGGTACTCATGAAGCAGCGTGAGCAGATTCGCTCCCTGATGGGTATGATCGGTCTGAATGTGGTCATGGGCTTTGTGATGCCCAATATTTCCTGGCAGGGACATCTGGGTGGCTTTATTGCCGGAGTTGTGGTGACCCTGGTGGTCATTGCTCCGCAGCTGATTCAGGTTCAAAAGCTCAAAAAGGAGCACCATCTCTAAGAGTCGTATGACAGGCACTAGAGTGAAGAGATTCCCCGATGTGCTATAGCACATCGGGGAATTTTTTGCTCCGAGCCCTCTGATACCCGTGAAAATGGGGGAGAGGCGCGTGGAGAACCTGAAACTTTTGTAATTACATAAATCCACAGACTGGGTTTTAAGTTATCCCCAGCTGTGGAGAAAGCTGGGGATAAGTCTTACATGCATGTAATTTAGGGGAGAATCTAGCGCAGAATCAAAGTCTTTAAGGGGTGAGTTTCATTCGTGAAATTACACGAATGTAGTTATACACAGTGTGGAAAAGTCCTGTGGAAAACTTGCGCGAGCGCAGAAAATCCCCGGGATTTAAGGCAAAAAGCCTTAAATCCCGGGGATTTTCAGCTATCCACAGCTAGTGGATAGAGGCGTACTCTTCAGCCTCCTGCACCAGCTGCGGCGAAAGCTCAACACCCGTATAGAGCTTGAACTGCTCGGCAGCCTGCAGGGCAATAATATCGCCACCGTGAATAATCTGCTGAGAACGCTCGCGCGCCGCGCGCACCAGGGGCGTGGCAACCGGCAGAGCCACCGCATCCACAATCACCCGCGCGCTATCAATGAAAGACAGAGGGAATGCGAGAGTCTCGCTCTCATCTGCACCCTCCATGCCTAGAGGAGTGACATTGACCAGCACCGCAGGGTGAGCGGTCGCCAAAGAAGCATCGGAGAGCTGATCCTCATGCGGCACCCAATCCCAGCCGTAACTAGAAGCCAAAGCGCGACCTGCCCGCTCATTGCGCGCCAGAATAGTCACCGCTTTAAAACCCGCACGATAAAAAGCACCCGCAACAGCAGAAGCCATACCGCCCGAGCCACGCAGCAGAACCGGCAGGGTAGGATCCACAGCGCGCTCAGTCAGCAGTTGGGAAACCGCCAAAACATCGGTGTTATACGCCTTGAGATGACCATCAGTATTAACCACGGTATTAACCGCACCGATGACCGCGGCAGATTCGTCCACCTCATCCACCAGCTCCAGCACGCGCTGCTTATGAGGCATAGAGACAGAGCAACCGCGAATACTCAGCGCACGCACACCGGCAATAGCACCGTCAATATCCTCTACACGATGAGCCTTATAGATAAAATTCAGCCCCAGCTTCTCATAGAGATAATTGTGGAAACGATTACCGTGCTCGGAGGGGCGCGCCGAGACCGAAATACACAGCTGAGTATCGCGATTAACCTGCATAATTCCCCCTTTAGCTCTGCTGAGCCTGCTTGCCCTCAACAACATTACGCAGCAGCTTAGCGGTGCGCTCGCGCAGCTTATCGCTAGCCGCCACAAAAGAAATATCGCCGGTATCCACGGTGGGAACGGTGGAATTGCCATCGTTCAGGCTCTGAACATGAGCCTCAGCCTGGGGATCTTCCCAAATATTTACCCAGGTAGCCTCATCGCCCAGGGCACCCAGGTGTGCATCCAGGCGCTCGCAGAAGGGGCAGCCCGGACGCCAATAAATCACGACACCGCCATTAGCGATGGTTTCGCGAGCTTGCTGCTGAGTGGACTGAGAACGCTCCAACATAATTTTCTCCTTGAGGGTTGATTCTTTATATACAGCATAAAGGCTCCCGTAACCCTACGGGAGCCCCTACACCTTACTTACCGGTGAACTTCTCGCTCAGCGACTGAGCCTGCTCGGAAATAACCTCGCCGGCCTTCTGAGCCATATCGTCGTTCACAACTTCCTTGCCAGCCTTGTCATTAATCAGGTCCTGAGCCTTGTCAACGCCCTGCTCAACCAGACCCTTAATATCGAAACCCATGAATTCTCCTTGAGTAGACCCCGCAATGGGGGAGTAAGTGGATTAGCCCGCACGCTTACGGGCTGTGCTGTTCACTATAACTGCTGAGGCGGACACTTTATGCCCGCATACGCCCAAAAGATAGCCACAACACAGAGTATTAGTCGCGCTTATAGGCAATATCCGCGGCATAACCAGCGCGCATGGGCAAAAAGCGCGGGGGTGCCCAGCCGCACGAGGCATAGAGATGCGCAATGGCATCCGCGGTACTCTCCAATAGCTCCTGCGGCATCAGAGCCATAACGGCACCGCCAAAACCACCGCCCACAATACGGGCACCCAGGGCGCCGTGTTCCAGACAAAGGCGCACCGTCTCATCAATTTCCACGCGGGATACGCGCAGCTCATCCCTCATAGACACAAAAGACTCTGTGAGAAGATGGCCCAGTTCTTTATAGAGCTTCTGCCGCTCTTGAGGCTCAGCGGTAGTTTCCAAAGCCTTGAGCACATAGATAGCACGGGGGACAAGCATCATATCGTGGAAGGCGTGGCGCACCCAGCCGCGCGGAAAATCCGGGGGAGTGCCTTCAGCATCTTCTAAAGCCAACATGGCGGCATTGGTACAAGAATCCACACGATTGGCGCGCTGTGCCTTTGCCTCGCGCTCGGGTACGTCGGCAAAGCTCAGATCCTCCGGCAATGCCCGGCGCAAAAAACTATAGCCCAGGGCATGGGAAGCCGATTCGGAGGCGGCGCGGCGTGCGGCAAAGCCACCGTCGATCAGCTCATGCGGGGTATTGGTATCAATGACCAGCCAGGCAAGTCCATCCTGCTCGGGTGCAACGTGCAGAGGTTCAATAGAAAAATCACGAAAATCAATCGCAAGCGCTTGTCCCGGCAGAGAACGCAGGGCAGCACTTTGATCCAAACCGCCCGTTTGAGCTCCCGCAATGGTGTTTTCAGCATTAATACACACCTGCGCCAAGCGGGCGCGTAGGGCATCATTGGCGGCGCTGCGATCCTGGGCTGCACGGTCAATTTCGACGCAATTTTCACGCTGCGGGCAGGAAAGATCCAGCAGAGCGAGCGCCGTAGAGGCCTCTAGAGCAGCAGAGGAAGAAAGACCGCCGCCAACCGGCACGCGGGAATTAATATAGAGATCGGCGCCGAAATGCTCGGGTAAGGCAATATCGCGACCACCCTCCTGATTCATAGCCCAGGCAACCCCGGCAACATAGGTAAACCAGCCCTTGAGCTGGCCGGGCACAATATCGCTAATCATGACGGTGCGTGTATCGGCAGGCATTTGGGCGCTGGCTGCGCGCAGCACACCGTCAGTGCGGGCACTACCTGCAATATAGGTGCGATAGGGCAGCGGCATGGGCAGGCAGGTGCCTCCCAAGAAATCAATATACTCGCCCAGTAGGTTCAGGCGCCCGGGTGCGGACCATACACCTTCGGGCTCATAGCCATAGGCTGAAATAAAGCTGGCACGGACGCGCTCAATCTCCTGAGCATCATCGGGTAGGCTTTCCCAGTGGGCGCCCAAGCTGGGCGATATCTCGGGGGAGGAAGTCATAGAATCATCTTTCTGAGATAGATGTTTCACGTGAAACATAAGAAGACCGGGTGTGCACCCATCAAGGGGAACACACCCGGTACTACTTTCGCTCTTAGTGCTGAAGAGTCATCTCAATAGCCTCACGCAAGGAGGCTAGATAAGCGGCACGACCGGCATCCGTAGGATCTAGAGGGCCCTCAATCACCTCGGCAAACATGACGCGGTTCTGCTGCTCCTCAATCAAATCCAGAGAGATATGAGTCAGTAGGCGAGCGCGCATCATAGCCTGCTCATCGCTAAAGCCAAGAACCAGCAGATCCTGAGCAATAGCGGCGGTCGGGGCAATGGAATCCTTGTGCAGGTTCAGTGCCAGGCGCATTACCTGCGAACCCTCACGAATGGGGTAGAGCACCGAATAGAGCACATCCCCACGCTGCAGCAGGGACTGCGCAATGCGCTGGCGATCGCGAGTACCCGCGGCTACAGAAAGCTCAGAAGGAGCCTTCTCCAAAATAAAATCAGCCAGGTCGATCAGTAGCTGCTGCTTAGAATCGACATGATAGTAGAGTGCGCCGGGAGCAACATCAAGCTCCTGAGCCAATCGGCGCATGGACAGTTCAGCCACACCACGCTCGGTCATGACCTCACGTGCGGCTTCCAGAATCTTAGTATGAGAAAGTGCCACATATCCATTCTAAAACTTTCCGCATCAGAATGGGATAAAAAGAGCCAAAGAAGCAAAAAATCCATGCCTAAGGCATAACTGCCTCGTAAATTTCGCCCAAAGGTGTTTAATACTTGTATGAGCAATACCTATTCTGAACTGGTAGACAGCATTAACGCCGGTAATAATCTGAGCGTTGAGCAGGTACACGACCTGCTGCTGGCAGAAGACGGGCAGGACTTCGCCCTGATTGAAGCGGCATCCATTCTGCGCCGCAATGAATTCCGCAATATGATCGCCATTGAGGCGCCCAAGGAACTGGCAGACGCCATGAGTACCCGCGCCATTTCCACCGCGAACTACGACCTGCTGGACATTAGTCACGATATCGACTCCCAGGAGCTGGCTGAACAGCTCGTGGCTCTGCGCGAATCCAAGGCGGTTGGTTTTAGTGTCAAGCTGCCCGAAAACGCAATCCCCATGAGCCTGCTGCGAATCCTCGCTATTGCTCGCCTGGCAGCACCCCAGAAGGTTATTCACCTGCCCGAAGGCTTTGAAGACGCACTGCGCTCGCTGACCTCCCTATCCCTGCACGTGGTTAGCGCCATTACCATTAGCGACGATTTGGATCGTTGGGAAACCGTCAACGATCTGCTCAAGTCCATGCGCCACGGCGGTATTGTCATCGCCGGCTCCGGTAGCGCCAACCCCCTGGCAGGCTACCTGAACTACCTGGCAAGTCAGGGTGTTGACCTGATGGGTATCGGCGGCGCTCGCGGCTCTTCCTGTGGCTCCGCTGATGGCGGCGGATGCTGCGGCGGTCACGATGAGGCACCCGCTGCCTCCGCCGGTGGTTGCGGTTGTGGGTCCGGTGGTTGCGGCGGTCACGCAGAGCCGGAACCTGAGCCCGTGGTGGAAGGCTGTGGCTGTGGATCGGGTGGCTGCGGTAGCTACAATGCTGAACCGGAACCCGAGCCTGAACCCGAACCTCTGGTTGAGGGCTGTGGTTGCGGTAGTGGCGGTTGCGGTAGCTACAACGGCTAATAGGTGTGAGATTTTCTAAGAGCCCGGTGCGAGTATCTAAATCATACTCGCGCTGGGCTCCTTCTCTATGCTCTAGCGGGTGAAAATAGGGTAGAGAGGCTCAAAAGGTCGAAAAGTTACGCCCATAGGGTGAGAAAGCTCCCTCGCTCGCTAAAAACCAGGCTCAGTAGAGTAAGGGTGCGCTAGAGTAAAAGGGAGTGCACCCGCGATAAAGAAAGGGGACACCCGCGCCTCATGCTCTACTTGACGACCATTATTATTATTCTGCTCGCCACCGTTTTTATGGTGGGACTGGGCGAACGTATTAACCTTCCCTGGCCGGTCATGATGACCCTGCTGGGCTTGGGCACCATGGCATTCCCCTGGGTGCCCCACATTGATATTGACTCCAGCATTATTCTGCCGATCTTCCTACCGCCCCTGCTCTGGGCTATCGGTGTGAAATTCTCCTGGGGTGCTCTGCGCCGCCGCTGGAAATCCGTACTGCTTTACTCGGTGCTGCTGACCACCGCCTCCGCCCTTGCCGTGGCGGGCTCGGTCATGTGGTGGGTGCCGGGCATGAGCGTTGCTATGGCTCTGGCAATCGGCGCCGCTATTGCTCCCCCCGACCCCGTGGCGGTGGAGGCAGTGGCAGAGCCGGTGGGTATTCCCCGCCGCCTGATTGCTACCCTGCAAACCGAGGGTAGTTTTAACGACGCTATCTCCCTGGTGCTCTTCCACGCAGCTATTCACGCCATTGAAAGCGGTCACCATGTGGATGCCCTGCAGGTCAGTATAGATTTTGTTGCGGGTTCCGCCCTGGCGGTTGTTATCGGTTATCTCTTTGGCTGGGTGGGTGGCTATGTGCGCCGCGCAGCCTACGGTACCGTGGCACGAAGCGCCGTGAGCCTGGTGATTCCTTTCGCTGCCTACCTGGTGGCTGAACATATTCACGCCTCGGGCGTTATTGCCGTGGTCATTGCCGCGATTCAGTTCTCCAGCACCAAGAACCTGGTGGCGCTGGATGCTGAGGACCGTCTGGCCAATGCCTCTTTCTGGCAGGTGATTGAGTTGCTGCTGACCGGTCTTGCCTTCGGCCTGATTGGCCTGCAGGCAAGCGGTATTATCTCCAGCGCCAACCCGGAACGACTGCTAACCCTCTTTATGCAGGGCGCTATGATTTCCGCCGTGGCTATTGCCGTGCGTCTGGCGTGGTTCGGTGCTGTGTGGCTTGCCGGTACCGCCAAGGGAAGCCCCGTACACGGTGGCGCACCCCGCTCCTTTGCCGAGGTGCTCATTATGACCTGGTCGGGTATGCGCGGTCTGGTGACGCTGATTCTGGCGCTGTCCATCCCCATGATTGAGGGCTATGAGCACCTGCGCGAAGACGCTATCGTGATTGCAATTTCCGTGCTCGCCTTTACCCTGGTGCTGCCGGGCCTGACCCTGCCGACCCTGATGAAGGTACTCAAGGTAGAGGTGGACGAGAGCGAAAAGGACGCCGTCTCCTCCCTGCTGAAGATCGCTCAGGACGCCGCCCTGGTCGCCATTCAGGAAGAAGCGAAGGATACCAGCCCCGAGGTTCAAGAGCGCGTGACCGATATGTGCACCGCTATTACCCGCCGCGATGATCTGCGTGAAATGGTACCTGAGAACTTCCAACCTCGATTGGATGCTCTGAAGAAGAGCAAGGAAGAGTACGCGCGTATTCGAGACGCGGCAATGGCTGCAGCTCAGGCTGAGGTGCTCTCGGCTCAGGATCGCTACGACCCGGATGATGTCTACCGTGTGGTGCGTAAGCTCGATATTCTCTCCCAAGCGGATGCTATCCGTCAGACTACCAATCAGAGCTTTGTGCTGCCGGGTCTTGCCGCCGGTGCCGTGGCACTGGAGCGCTATAACCTGGTGCGTCAGCATCTGAACCTGGGTACCTCCTCAATCCCCGTGATTGCTAACGCTCCCTCCTCGCCCTTTATGAGTCAGGTGGATTCGGGTGAGCAGCGCACTTCCTAAGTCTCAAAGAATGATTGAGAAATAGGTCAAGGAGAACTTGAGGCTCTTGCGCCGTCATATTCTTGGAGTTTTATCCTGAATATGGCGGCGCAAGTGTAGTTTATGCACCTTTTCCCCTAGAATATAAGGGGAGTACCTATTTATATATAGCAACTTCGCTATATAGCTGGTACTGAATATTGTCACTTACTCGCTGTCTATGGAAAGAAAAATGGACCTTAGCCTGATCAAAAAGCTCTCCCCCGCCTACTACACCTCCATCGCGGCCATTTTCCTTGGTGCCCTGGCATACTCCAGCTCCACCGTATGGCTCTCCGTGCTGGGCATGATCCTGCTGCTGCTGGCACTGGGACTGAACTTCTACGCCGTGTACCTGATGATTGCCCGCCAGGCAGGTCTGAGCACCCCGGCGGTTATTGAACGCCTGGATAACCTGGGCGCCAAGGCGGAACAGCAGATCCACGATGTTGAAAACCAGCTGCAGGAAAACTACGATAACCACCGTATTGCTCGCGCCGAGGCAAAGAGCCAGGCGGCAGAGCAGGCAGTTGAAAAGGCAAAGGCACAGGCAGCCGAGCATGCCGCAGAACGCGCTGCCGAAGCCTCCCAGGCAGATATTGATGAGGCTGAAACCCAGTCCCAGCCCGTAGTAGCTCCCCGCCGTAGCGTGCTACCCAAGCGTAGCGCTCGCTAAGGAAAGAGAGCCATGAACACTTCCTTCCTGCGATCCCCTGCGTACCTGCTCTCCATTACCCTGCTGCTCATGGGCGCTATTTTTAGCGGCACCCGCTATATGCTCATTGGCTGGATTCTTTTCATTGTGGGCCTGGCGCTAAACGCCATGGCGCTGGTGGTCCTTGCCAATCGCGACCGCCTGCACGCCATTGATGAAGCGGCACATAATGATGTGCTGCGCGCTCCCAAGAAGAACGCCCCCAAACGCTAAGCAACCATAGCGGCAGCTAAGAGACAGAATATCCCCCGGATAGCTCAGCTATCCGGGGGATATTTGTATAGACTGCATGCATCAAGGAACGGGTACTGATAACCTCCTTTAAGATTGCTGCAGGTTCTGCAGCATCTGGCTAAAGGGAGTCACGCTAAAACCGTGGCTGCTCTTCTTAGCTGCGGGCTCATCAAAGGGCGAAACACCGCCGCGAGCCACACCGAAGAAGGAACCGCTATTGGCGCCGCCCGCCTCGTCAAAGGGAGCATTCTCGCCCACCAGGGCACCGTCTACCTGAGCACCGGGAACCACCGGAGCATCAGCGTGAGCTGCCGCTACAGGAGCCTGAACGGGCTCCAGAGGCAGACCCGCCAGGGCGCCGGTGAGCTGCACAAACTCGGTGACCGAGGTGCGAATACGATTGGGCAGGGTTGCGTCCGAACCGAAGTCCGCAGTTGCCGCAAAGACCGCACTGGGAATCACAATGCCCTTCAGGTATCCCATCAGAGAGCGAATGGACTCAATCGCCAGGGAATGACGCGCGGTGCCGCCAGTTGCCGCGGGAAGTACCACGGTCTTGGCAAGGGAACCCTCGTCCACAGTATCCCAGAAGGACTTGAACAGACCCGAGTAGCTCGCCTTGAAAATCGGGGTTACCGCAATAACGCCCTGGGCATCCGCAATGGTGCTGTGAGCCGCCTCCAGAGCGGGGGAGGGGATGCCGGTCAAGAAGTACTGCATAATATCGTTACCTAGAGCGCGCAACTCAATATGCTCAATAACAATCTCGGTGCCGGAGGCTGCAAACTGGGCGCGAGCCTCATCTCCCAGCTGGTCGGCAAGCAGAGCCGTGCTGGAGGGAACCGAAAGACCTGCACTGACCAGGGCAATACGAAGAGTAATCATCATATATTCCTATCTATTCGACGCGAGCTGTTTTAGTTGACGCCCTTGTAGGAAGGGTCGGTGTGCACACCGCCGGGCAGAGCAATCTTGCCCTCAGCATGGCGCTTGAGCATGACCTTGCGGGTGGGTGCGGGAGCCGCATTTGGGGAACGCAGAGCCTCAAATTCCTTACGCAGAACGGGCACGACCTCTTCACCCAGCAGATCCAGCTGTTCCAGAACGGTCTTGGTGGGCAGACCCGCGTGATCCACCAGGAAGAGCTGGCGCTGGTAGTCGCCCGCGTACTCGCGGAAGGAGAGGGTCTTCTCAATAACTTCCTGCGGGGAGCCGACGGTCAGAGGGGTCTGCTCCATGAAGCTCTCCATGGAGGGGCCGCCACCGTAGACCGGTGCGTTATTGAAGAAGGGGCGGAACTCGTTCTTAGCGTCCTGGGAGTTCTTGCGCATAAAGACCTGGCCACCCAGACCCACAATTGCCTGCTCGGCGGTGCCGTGGCCGTAGTACTCGTAGCGCTCGCGGTAGAGCTCAATCATGCGCTGAGTGTGCTCCTTGGGCCAGAAGATATTGTTGTGGAAGAAACCGTCACCGTAGAATGCTGCCTGCTCGGCGATTTCGGGGGTGCGGATCGAGCCGTGCCAGACGAAGGGTGCCACATTATCCAGGGGGCGCGGGGTTGCGGTGAAGCCATTGAGCGGGGTGCGGTGCTTACCGGACCAGTTCACGCGCTCTTCACGCCAAAGCTTGTGCAGCAGGGCGTAGTTTTCGATGGCCAGTTCCACGCCCTCGCGAATATCCTTGCCGAACCAGGGGTAGACCGGGCCGGTGTTGCCGCGGCCGAGCATCAGGTCGGTGCGGCCGTCTGCCAGGTGCTGCAGGGTGCCGTAGTCTTCGGCGATGCGTACCGGGTCGGTGGTGGTAATCAGGGTGGTTGCGGTGGAGAGGGTGATCTTCTCGGTCTGTGCCGCAATATATGCCAGGGTGGTGGTGGGGGAGGATGCGATAAAGGGCGGGTTGTGGTGCTGGCCGGTTGCGAAGACGTCCAGGCCTACTTCTTCCGCGTGCTTTGCGATGGTGACCAGGTCCTTCTGACGCTGGTATTCGCTGGGGGTAACACCGGTGAGGGGGTTGCGGGTCAGATCGCCTACGCTAAAGATACCGAATTCCATGAGTTTTTCCTTTCATTGATGCTGTCTATCTCTTGGATGTCTCCAGTCTACAGGAAAATACTTTACATGTAAAGTATTTGGAAAGTGTGAGGTTGGGAATGGTTGTTATTGCTTGTTAGACAGGTTTACGATTTGAGTTATGGTGGTGCCGATGTGGGATGGGCTTCTCATTGGAGGCCCGAGTCATACTTCAAATATTGCATATATGAAACATTTGAAGCTCTCGCTCTCTACCTGCTCAGGGTGGGGTGTGGGAATGGTTGGTATTTCGGTATATAAAAATCGACCCCGTATGTTCTTGCGGGGTCGATAGCAGCGTGGTGATCGCTAATGCTGTTCGGCATTATCGGCTTGAGGATTGGAAGCGAAGATGGCAAAAGATTCAATGCTCGCGCGAGCCGAGGCCGTGAGTGCCTTGTTTTCGCTCAAAATACGCTCCGACAACTCCGCCATAAAATCCAGATACTCCTGCTTAGGTTCAGCCTGCCATGCCATGCGTGCCGCCTCCAGAGCCGCAAAATCACGCCAGAAACTACGCACCATCGTATTGCGCACCCACATAAGCACCAGAATGAGTGCCAGGGGAACCAAGCACCATGCGCTCTGCCAGAGAAGATATATGGCGATCGTGGTAGCCAGCAAAACCACCGACAGGGTGGTCGCGGGAACAATAGGGCTCGGGGGCTTCAATCTCTGATTCTTTACCAGGGAAGCGCGTGCCTCGGCACGGAAAATCTCACCCAGGCTCGGGTTCTTCTCGCTCATAAACCTAAAATCCTAACTCTGCAGGGTGATAATCATGTTTCACGTGAAACATTGACTCCTCCCCCCGGATATTTTTATAGATAGTGCGCGTATTATTTCGCAGCCGCCGAGCGCTCAATCGGCTCCTCAAGCAGCCCATCAATGAGCTCATGGGTGCTCGTAATCACGCGATCCGTCGCGCGCTTGACCGACAGGGGAGAACACTCAAAAGAAGCACTCACATCAGCCCAGCGGTGCATGGGAATATCATTATAAGAATCACCCACACTCACCCAGGTATACTCGGCCGGAGCAAGATAGCGTGCCAGCCAATCCAGTCCCGTACCCTTTGAAGAAGCGGGTGGCACAATATCCAAAAAGTCCTGATTCTTATGGCAATCAATGCGCTCACCGAAGCTGGCAAGAATCCACTCGTAGACCTCATCGCGCAGGCGCGCATCCGGAATCCAGAAGGGAATACCCACATACTCGTGGCTCTCCAGATCCTCTAGCGCCAGGGGTTCAAAAGCCGCCAAAATACTGGTAGAAGAATCCAGCGCACCACCCAAGCGGAAATCATACTCCAGGCTGGTTGCAAAAAGAGCTAGACCCTGATGATCGCCCCATTTCTCAACACAGGAGCGCACAATATCAACCGGTAGCGTCTGCTTATACAAAACTGTGTAATCAGCATCGGTCACCACAGCACCGGTATAGAGCACATTGTAATCAAAGCGAATTGAGGTGTCTTTTAGGGCATAGCGTGCGGCATAAATGCTCTTACCCGTGCACGCCACCGCAAGATTGCCCGCCTGCTGCCAGCGCGCAATAGCGGCTTGATCCTCGCCGCTTACGCCGTGCTGAAATAAAATCGTGCCGTCAAAATCAAAAGCCATTGCCATGGTCATAGCTGCGCTCCTATCCCTAGACTTTTCTACTATCCAGTGTACGTGCTGCCAGTTTCCAAAAATAGTGGAAAGACCAGCCTGTCGGTATTGAAAAGCCTGTACAGAAAAGCGGGCATAGAAAAGCCGGCGTGCCCCATATAAGGAACACGCCGGCTTTAAAGCTCATACAAGCTTAGATTACACTCTCATATCTTAGAGACCCAGGAAGCCGGTGTAGGCACCCGCAATACCCACGGCGAACAGACCGAAGATAATCCAGATAGCGTTAACCTTCTTCTTCAGCAGCCACATGCACAGGAAGCACAGCGCCAGCGACGCCAGGCCCGGCAGCAGCTGATTCAGGATGGACTGAACGGTCACATCTACATGAGCACCGGTCTGATCGGTGTACTCGGTGAGCTTGAGCGGAATATTCACACTCGTCCAGCGGTACACCAGAGCACCCATCACAAACAGACCCATCACGGAGGCACCCTGAGTGATCTTCTGCAAGGTGTTACCGCCCGCCTCCGATACAATCTCGGTACCCTTTTCGTAGCCGTACTTAAAGCCGTACCAGCGGGTTGCCCAGCGGATAGCGGACAGGCCAAAGAAGAAAATCAACGGGCCCAGAATATTGCCGGCAATAGCGAAGGATGCGCCAATAGCTGCCAGCACAATACGTGCGGTACCCCAGTAGATCGGGTCACCCACACCAGCCAGCGGGCCCATTAGACCCACCTTCACATTGGTGATAGCGGCGTCGTCAATATCCTTGCCGGCTGCCTTCTCGCGCTCCATAGCTGCGGTCACACCCATAATGGAGGATGCAACCCACGGCTGGGTATTGAAGAACTCCAGGTGGCGGGTCAGCGCCTCCGCCTGCTCTTCCTTGGTGCTGTAGAAACGCTTAATCGCCGGGATCATCGAGACCGCGAAACCGATCGACTGCATACGCTCGAAGTTAAAGGAACCCAGCAGGAAGGTCGAACGGAAATAGGTGTTGATCTTATCGCCCTGAGTCAGTTCGGGAACTTCGCGGGTCTGCTTTTCAAGATTCAGATTTTCACTCACGGGATTCTCCTACTCCAGCTCGTTATCAAGATCATTGGACGGGGCAGCAACCACAACAGTCTCGCTCTTGTGGAAGAGTGGGTTCAGCTGGGTGTAGAGTAGACCCAAAATAGCGCCCAGAATACCAATGCCCACCAGGTTCAGCTGAGCCATGCTGGACAGAGCCACGGACAGATCAGCCGGGCCACCGGTTACCGCGATGGACTGGCCAGCCGGGATAGCGGAAGCAGCAATGAAGCCCAGGAAGAAGAAGGGCATAAGAGCCTTGGAACGCATCATGTTCACCACCATGGCGAAACCAACCACGGTAATCATGCCACCTGCAATACGCAGACCCATGGTCACCTCGGCGGGGATAGCGTTGAGCATAGCGTTTAGGGAGTCGGTGCTAATAGCCGCCACGATTGCGGTCGGAATAGCCACACGCAGACCCTGCAGCACCATACCGGAAATGTGCATTGCCTCAATGCCGCGGAAGTTTGCGGTCTTGGCAAAATTATCAGCCTGGTGCTGGAAGAAGACGGTAATGGTACGGACAAAAATGGTCAGCACCTGACCCGCTGCCGCCAGGGGTACAGCCACAGCAATACCGGTGGTGATGTCCTGGTGACCCTGGATCACCACAATAGCGGAAATGGTGGAGGCCAGAGCCGAGTCGGGAGCCATTGCGGCGCCCACGTTCATCCAGCCCAGAGCGATGAGCTCCAGAGCGCCACCGAGCATAATGCCGGTAGAAATAGCCCAGCCCGGGTCAGCAGAACCCGGTGCCAGAGCCAGACCCATGAGGGTACATGCAACCAGCGGGCGGTGGAACTGACGCTCATCAACCACCGACGCCACGCCGGCAATAAAGGCCACAATAATGACCAAAATAAATGCGAGAGGACTCATTACTTATCCAACCCCTTATCCTTCAAAACCTTTGCCAAATTCACCGGAGAGTGGTTCGGCAACTTCTGCAGAGTCAGCTTTACTCCGCGGGAGAGCAGTTCGCGGTACGCAGCCAGGTCCTCTTCGGAGGCGTAGACCGCATCCGAAAGCTGAACCATGCCCTGCTTGAAGGTCACGCCACCGACGTTAATTTCGGCGATTTCAATACCTTCATCCAGCAGACGCAGTGCGTCCACGGGGTTTTCCACCACGAACATGGTCTTCATGCCGGTGTACTTGGGGTTGGAGTAGACGCGGCCGCTCTTGGCAATATCCAGAACGTTGGTCTTCACACTGGTAGGAGCGACCTGCAGCAGCAGGGTCTTGCGCAGCTTATCGGCTGCCGCATTATCGGAGGCTGCAATCAGGGTCTGAGGTGCTACGTGAGGCACCCAGCTGCCGGCAACCTGACCGTGAATCAGGCGGGAGTCAATGCGCATAAAGACGGCGTCCATATGACCGCCGGGCACCTGCTGTTCAGCCGGAACTTCAACTGCTGCGGGCTTGGGAGCTTCCGCGGGCTTGGCAGCGGCGTCGGGCTGGTTTGCTTCCTGGTAGGAGCGAATACCCTTAGTGCCCGCTTTATGTGCCTTGGCAACCAAGGAGGACAGGGTTGCGCTCTTGCGGCCTGCGGCGCTGATAACTTCAACCAGCATGGGGATATTAACACCGGAAACAACATCGATGTTCTCGCGCTCTGCGGCAAAAAGTACTGCAGCGTTATAGGGGCTGCCACCGAAAAGGTCTACCAGCAGCAGAACTTCTTCTGCACCGCTTTCCTTTTCAATGCGAGCGTATTCTGCCTGCAGATCTTCCGGACCCTGACCGGGTAGGAAGGTGACCGCGTGAACATTCTCGAGGTTCCCGAGAATCATGCTGGCAGTGGATACAAGCGCCGGAGCGCTCTCACCGTGTGCTGCCACAATGATGGTGACCATAGTGGTCCTCTCGTGAAGTGCGAATGGATGTGAGTTGCTCCGTGCCTAAGTGGCGCGGGGTCTCTTTGATAGTAGCACGTTAGGCGCTTCACACGAGGGGAAAATCATAGTATCTATACACTGTTTGGAATGTGGATATTGTTCACTCGCCGGGTATGTGGTCAGACCAATAATGAATCAATAGTGTGAGCAATGAATGGGTGGAAGGATAAAAGCGGTGTAGACCAGTAGAAATTGGAGGTTTTAAATATATGAATAGCTATATAGTTGAACATCTATATAGTCTTGACATGGTGTTTAACCCCAAATATCCTTGGCGAGACGGTCAATATGAATGGTCAGATATGTCAGTTCATCCTCGCGTAGAGAGTGCTGCATCTGCATTTCTAAAAGCATGAGCACCTTCTGTGCGCAGGCAAAAGCCTCCGGCGCATCTGCACGCACGGCAGCTAAAACACTGGGCTGAGAAATGCCGGTCGATTCAAGCTTTCCCTGGTCGGCGCGCACAAATAAATAGCGCAGGTGGGTAATAAAACGCGCCGCTGAAATAGAGGAGGAGTCAATAGTGCGACCGTAGGCGCTCTCAATCACCTCAAAAACCTGAGCGAAAACCTCGGTCATGCGGAAGGCACGCGACATATCCGCGGTGGCAAACTGGGCATTCACCAGGTGCAGCGCCAGGGGGATTGCCTCCGCGCTATCCAGGCGCACGCCGGTTCGCTCGGCAACCATCTGCAGAGCCTGGCGACCGTAGGTGACCTCGCGGGGATATAGAACCGTTACCTCCGGCTCCAGAGGGTACTGAACCCGAGTACCCTCGCGAGCACGAATGAGTGCATAGTGCAGGTGATCCGCCAGAGGCAGGATAAAGGAATTAGCAATCGCCAGAGTGGAGTCGGCGCGAGCCTGCGCCTCAAGCTGCGTGGCAATGCTGAGAATATCGGCGGGGATTTCCGTCAGAGACCAGGAGAGGCGCTCGGGGGAGATGCCCTGCTCGGGTACAAAGGTCTGCTCAATTTTGGACGGGTCGATCATATCGCCCTTGCGCTTACCAAAGGCAATACCGCGACCCATAACCACCGATTGTTTGCCGGTGGAGTCCTCAAGGAGGGCAATATTATTGTTGTAAATGCGGCTAATGCGCACGCTGTCCCTCCTTGTCGACTCGTGGATTCGGGGTGCTTAGGTCTATCCGGTGAGTGAATACGGATATAAACTCAGGAATGCTTATCCTTAATTTTAGCCCCATTTCACCTGGGGTGAGTGCTTTTATCTGAACTCTTGGGCCTTTACGCTCTCAGGTGGTGTAAGTGTCTGTTTCGGTCTCTGGAGCGGCTGCTGATAGCGCTGTGCAATGCGAAGAGTAACTGCCTTTGGTGGGATCGAGTACGAGGATAAAAGGTATATACGGTTTCAGTGTTGAGGTATATACGGTTTTGACCCCTAGGCCTCTACTTCCTTGATATTCCGGGCTAAAATGGGGTGTGCCTGGTATATACGGTTTTAGGGGTGTGTACATACGGAATCGTTATAACAGGGTTTTCTGCAGCCGCGCCGGTTCGCTGTGAGCACTAAAGTTTATGAAAAAAATTCATAGGTTTAGGCTCAGGTGCTCTCAAAGCCCGGTAACCTTAGATATATGAGCACTAAAGCAACAGAAATCGCCAAGAATCTACCCGCCCTTGAACACCCCGACGGCAGCCCCATCCGCGCCCTGGTGGTGGACGATGAAGAAATGCTCAAAGAACTCGTGAGCATGGGTCTGAAAATGATCGGCTGGGAGGTGCGCTCGGCAGGAGACGGCCCCTCCGCCCTTGCCGTGGCCCGCGATTGGCGACCCGATGTGCTGGTTCTGGACATTATGATGCCCGGCTTTGACGGTATTGAACTGCTTGGTCGCATCCGCAAGTTCTACCCCGAGGTTCCCTGCCTCTTCTTGACCGCAAAAGACTCCGTGGATAACCGTATTGAGGGTCTTGCCGCCGGTGCCGACGACTACGTCACCAAGCCCTTCTCCATGGAAGAGGTCATGATTCGCCTGCACCGCCTGGTGCAGCGCTCCGGTGTAACCGCCGTAGATGACGCTGAACTGGTCGTGGGTGATCTGGTGCTCAACCAGGACACCCGTGAAGTAACTCGCGGCGGCGACCCCATTGTGCTGACCGCAACCCAGTTCGATCTGCTGCGCTACCTGATGGAAAACGCTAAGCGCGTGGTCTCCAAGAGCCAGATCCTGGACAATGTGTGGAATTATGACTTCGGCGGTCAGGCAAATATTGTCGAACTCTACATTTCCTATCTGCGTAAGAAGATCGACGTGGGTCGTGAACCCATGATTCACACCGTGCGTGGCGCCGGTTATGTGCTGCGCCCGGCTATCTAAGGAACCCTCTTAACTAGTGAGTATTCCCCCCAACTCCGTGCCGCCCGCCGGCATGCCCGCCCCGCAGCCTGCACCCGTACCTCAGACACAGGCACCGCTCTCACATGGACAGGCAGCAGAAATCAGCACCGGATATAGTGCTCCCGGTGCTCCTAGCGCTGTCCTGAAACCCGCTCGCAAGCGCCGCCTCTGGCGTTTTAATCTGCGCTTGCGTACCAAAATCATTGCCCTGATGATTAGCCTGCTGGGCGTTGCCATGCTGCTGACCGGTGTAAGTACCTATGTGGTGCTTGAGCAGTCCATGACCAATCAGCTTAAAACCAGTCTGAATCAGGCATCGCAGCGCGCCCAAAGCCCCGGATTTAGTGACCGAGGCGGCGGCGGCTACACCTGCCAGAGCAGCGAGGGTGTGCACAACCCCCTGCTGACCCCCGGTCAGCAGAGCGGTCTGATTAGCATGTGTGTGAGCAGTAGCGACGAGATTGAGTTCGCCGGTCAGCTCACCGACGGCAATACCAGTTCTAAAGTTCGTGAACTAACCGAAGCTGATAAGAACACTCTCTTTACCTATAAAAACGGAGCCTATGACGGTCAAACCGCCCCGGCTGATGGTAAAGAGTACTATATTGTAAAACTCAGTATCGGTGACTACCTGGTTAAGGCATATAAGGGTAAAAACCCTCAAAGTGACATTCTGATTACCGGCGTGCCCATGAAAACCACCCAGGATTACCTGGGGCTCTATGTGACCGCCATGGTCATTGGATCCCTTGCCGTCATGATCGGTGCCGGCGCCCTGGGATCGGTCATTATCCGCCGCACCATGCAGCCCCTGGAACGAGTCTCCGGAGTGGCACTGGAAGTAGCACACACCGATCTGAGCCGCGGCACCCTTGACTCCGCCGTACGCGTGCAGGAACGAGACGCCGACCCCGATACAGAAGTGGGAGCGGTGGGCTACGCCCTGAACCAGATGCTCAATAATGTGGACTCGGCGATTACCATTCGCGACCGCACCGAACAGCAGATCCGCGCCTTTATTGCCGACGCCTCCCACGAGCTGCGCACGCCCCTTGCCTCCATTAAGGGGTACGCGGATATGATGCGCTGGACCGAAGCCCTGAGCGATGAGGGGCAAAGCTCCCTCATGCGCATTGACTCCCAAACGGACCGTATGCGCCGCCTGGTAGAAGATCTACTGCTGCTTGCCCGCCTGGATGAGGGCCGCGAACCCAAATACGAAATGGTGGATCTAACCGAGCTGCTGATTGAAAGCATCTCCGATATTCAGGTCGCCGCGCGCACCCACAAATGGCGACTGGATGTTCCGGATATCCCGGTGGAAATGTACGCCGATAAAATGCAGATGCAGCAGGTCATTCTCAATCTGCTCTCCAATGCGCGCAAACACACCGATGACGGCACCACCGTTATTGCCGGTCTGCGCATTTCCGCTGACGGGCAGCACGCCCTGATCAATGTGGTGGATAACGGCCCGGGTATTGCACCCGAATTTATCTCCAAGATCTTTGACCGTTTCTCCCGCGCGGATAAGGCACGCTCCGGATCCGACGGTACCACCGGCCTGGGCCTGTCCATTGTGCAGGCGATTGTGCAGGCGCACGGCGGTACCATTGAGGTGGCATCGCGTCCCGGACGCACCGAGTTTAAGATTCGCGTGCCCCTGGACTACCGCAAGCATATCTAGCGCTAGAGCAGCTAAGGCATAGAACTCATCGTGGAGGGTACCTGTAGAATAGGTACCCTCCATACCATTGCTCGGATCGTGAACCCGGGCATCGGTACACACCGAATTTAATGCACCGTTCATTAGCACCTTCATTAACCAACCACTCGACATCACAGTCTCAAGGACATATATGGCACAGCTTCTTTACCGCCTGGGCGAACGCTCGGCGCGTTTTGCCTGGAATATGATCGCTATTTGGGTATTCATTATCGCCCTGGCAGCAACCGGCTATAGCGCATTCCACGGCACCCTAGCGAACTCCTTCTCCATCCCCGGTTCCCAAACCCAGCAGCTAAGCGACGAGCTGGCTCAGCGTTTCCCCAGCGCCAATAAGGGCACCGGCCAGGTGGTTGTCTCCACCGCTGACGGTAGCGCCATGAGCGCCGAGCAGCAGCAGGCATTTACCTCCACCCTCGAGGGCGTCGCCAAGCACGTGTCGCAGGTTGACTCCGTGACGGACCCCTTCGCCCAGAAGCAGCAGCTTGAAGACGCCGCGCAGAAGATCCACGACGCGCGCGAGCAGATTAACGGTGCCGAGCCCCAATTTGCTGACGCCTGGACCCAGATTAATAACGCCCAGGCTCAGATCGACGGCGCCATTGCCCAGGGTACGCCCGCTGAGGCGCTCGCCGAACAGCAGACTCAGGTCAACGAGCAGAAAGCTCAGCTGGAGCAGTCCCAGAAGGAATTCCCCTCCAAGAAGAGCGAATTTGAGCGTCAGGAGAAGCTCTACAATCTGCTCTCCTCCTACCATGCGGTTTCCGAAGACGGCAGTACCGCCATTGCTACCGTGATCTTTGACCGCAGCACCCCCAATGTCTCCGCAGAGGCCAAGGAAGAACTGCAGTCCTACTTTAAGAATGCGGACCTCAAAGGTCTGCAGGTGAACTTTAGCCAGAGCATTGCCGAAACCGCCGGTGGCGGCATGGGCTCCAGCGAGATTGTGGGCGTTGCTATTGCCCTCATCGTGCTGATCGTTATGCTCGGCACCCTGATCGCCGCCGGCCTGCCTATCCTCATGGCGCTGGTGGGTGTTATCGTGGGTGTGCTCGGTACTCTGTCCTTCTCCTCCCTGGTGCAGATGAGCTCCACCACCTATATTCTGGGCATGATGCTCGGTCTTGCGGTGGGTATTGACTACTCCCTCTTTATTGTCAACCGTCACCGCCAGAACCTAATGCGTGGCGAAGAGATGCGCCGCTCCATCGCTCTGGCAAATGGCACCAGCGGTAACGCCGTGGTTTTTGCCGGCCTGACTGTGATTATTGCCCTGGTGGCTCTGAACGTGACCGGTATTCCCTTCCTGGGCTATATGGGTAATGCGGCGGCACTGTGCGTGGCGGTAGCTGTGCTGGTGTCCGTCACCCTGACCCCGGCGGTCCTGTCGGTTATTGGTCGCCGTATTATGCCCGCCAAGCTCTGGGCACAGGTGGATAGCGAAGAGAAGATTCAGGCTCTGCAGCAGGAGCGGGAACACCGCGCCGAGAACCCTCACGGCTGGGTCAAGATTGTGACTGCACGCCCCGTGGCAACCATTGCCTTGAGCATTATGCTGCTGGGTGCGCTCGCCATTCCCATGAGCCAGATGCGCCTGGGCCTGCCCGATGCCTCCGCCTCCGCCGTGGAGAGCACCGACTACAAGGCATACCAGCAGGTCAAGGAAAAGTTCGGTGAGGGCATGAGCGGCCCGGTTCTCGTGGTTGCTCACACCCCGGAGGGCATGGATCAGGCCAAGAGCGAGGAAACGCAGATTGCCATTGCGTCCTTCATTAAGTCCAAGGACAATGTTGCAACCGTCATCCCCGCCGGTCAGACCGATGATTACACCCTGCAGGTTTTCCAGGTAATCCCCACCCACGGCCCGGCGTCTGAAGAGACCGAGAAACTCGTGCAGCAGCTGCGCGAATCCACCGTGGATGTGCAGAACACCCAGGTGAGCCTGGGCGTGACGGGTCTGACCGGAGGCAATATTGACGTCTCTCAGATTCTCGCCTCCAAGCTGCCCCTGTACTTGGCTGTGGTGCTGGGACTGTCCTTTATTGTGATGATCCTGGTTTTCCGCTCCATTATTGTTCCCCTGGTTGCAACCGTGGGCTTTTTGGGGTCGATCCTGGCAAGTTTCGGTGCCGTGGTGGCAATTTACCAGCTGGGCTTTATGGGTTCCATCTTTGGTGTGCACGATCCGGGCCCGGTGCTTTCTTTCCTGCCCACGCTCATGATCGGTATTCTTTTCGGTCTGGCAATGGATTACCAGGTGTTCCTGGTGTCGGGTATGCGCGAGGAGTATGTGCACGGCCGTGAGGCTCGCCAGGCTGTGGTGACCGGTTATAACCATGCGGTGCGCGTGGTGGTTGCCGCAATGATCATTATGATTTCGGTCTTTGGCGGCTTTATGTTTGCTGAGTCGGCAATGATTCGCCCCATGGGCTTTGGTCTGGCGTTCGGCGTGCTGGTGGACGCCTTTATTGTGCGCATGACCCTCACCCCCGCGGTTTTGACCCTGCTGGGGGATAAGGCATGGTGGATCCCCGCCTGGCTGGATCGTGTGCTTCCGCAGCTGGACGTTGAGGGTGCTTCCCTGAGCGAATCCGAGGACTCCGTTGATCCTGAAGAGGACGAGGATGACGAGGAGTTTGAGCAGGAACTGGCTTCTAAGAACGCGGCGCATGAAGAAGCTGCTGCCGAGCCCGCCGAAGATAGCGCGGATGAGGAGAGCAAAGAGCCTGAAAGCGCCAAGGAAGAGATCGAGGAAGAATCTGAGGAAGAATATGAACCGGAGCTGCAGACCGCGGCAATGGAACTGAAGCTTCCCGAGCATATTTCTCCGGCAACCGAGTCCATTACCACGGTGGATAAGAACTATCGACCCACCCTGGACTCTGATGAGCTGAAGTAATCTGCTGCCAGATAGAACGAGATAGATAAAGGGGCTGCCCGTAACGGGTAGCCCCTTTATCTATGTATTGATGCTGGCTGTGGGCGCATCGACGGCTATATGACGTAATTTAAGTGCCCATAACTACCGGGTAGATAGCGGCCGGGTTTATGGTGGATAGAGCCGCAGTACCTCACTTTGTGCCTCGTACTACGGTTCACACACACAAATAACCGAAGGATATCAATGACCACCAATAACCCGCAGAGCCCACCTGAGGCTCTGCTGAACCGCATCCACCCCCTCATCCTGGTCTTTATTGGCGGAGGCACCGGCACCCTGCTGCGAGTGCTTGCGCCCCTGAATATCTCCATAGTGAATACCCTGGGCGCCCTGCTGCTAGGCGTGCTCACCGCCCTCTGGGCAGCCAGCCCGCGGGATACCCGCGGTCAGCGCCTGCTGCTGGGTACCGGTCTGCTGGGTGGCTTTACCAGCTATTCCGCAATTGCCGGAGTGCTCAATTACGGTCCGCTCTTTACGAGCTTCGGCACCCGCACTCCCGTAGAGCTCTTCTTCGTGCTCACCCTACTTAGCGGTCTGCTGGCTGCAGCCGCCGGGGTTTTTATCGGTAACCTGCTGGCGCGCGTGCTGCCCGGTTTTGAACCGGTGCACCCGGGCGCAGAGAGTGAAGGGGAGAACTAATGCTCTATACTCTGGCTATTTTCTGCGCCGGCGGTCTGGGATCGGTGCTGCGCTATCTGGGCGATAGTTCTTTGAGCGCTCGCTTTAAGAACCACCCCCTGGGGCTGTGGATTACCCCCACGGTCATCATCAATATTGTCGGTTCTCTACTCTACGGTGTACTGGCTGCCTGCGCGTATAACCCGCGTTTGGAATCGGCAACGGCGCAGACTCTCTCCGTGCTCATGCTGGGCTTCTTGGGTGGTTTTACGACTTTCTCGACCGCTATGGTGGAGGCGGTGCAGGCTTTGGCTCAGCGCGCCTATTACCGTTTCTTTCTTCTGTGGGCGGGTCAGCTTATGCTTGCGGTGGTCTTTGTGTCCCTGAGTTATATTCTGACCATGCAGATTCTTTCTTCCTTGCGTTAGGGGAACAGGGCGCTGTGGCGTTGATCTAGAGCCCCCGAGGGAATGAGGGTGTGTTCTCTCACGGTGCTTATCACAGCTAAATCATAGATGGGCGCGATACGATAGAGGCTCACTGACTCATTCACCTCAGGGCTTACCTGACCCATTGGAAAGGTTAAGGCGCTTCGCGCCCATGAAAGATCTGCTCAATCGCCATATGGCGTATGTTTTCGGTACCGAGATTACGGTGCTGACCCTTATTCTCTGCGCGGTGGGTTTTACTGCCATGGTCTACCGCGGCCGTCGCCTGAACCATCGGGTGGGGTTTAAGCACTATCTGCTCAGCGGCGCCTTTGCGCTCTTTTTGGCGTCCATTCTTGCTTTTACCCTCACCCCCATTGATGTGCAGTCGGATTATTGCACGTCGGGGTTGTACTATCCACGTTTTGGCCTGGGCTGGAGTTGGCAGGAGGCGTGGGAGCAGAGCTCTTCTGCGGGATTCCCGCAGGTGTTTTTGACCCGTAACTTTGCGCAGCTCTTTTTCAATATTGCTCTTTTTATCCCTCTGGGGTTCTTTACCGCGGGTTGTTTGAAATGGGATCTGCTCAAGACCGCAATCGCAGGTTTTACTCTCTCGGCTTTTATTGAGTTGAGTCAGCTGACCGGTAACTGGGGTATTGCTGGATGCGCCTACCGCACCTTTGATGTGGATGATTTGCTCAATAACACTCTGGGTGCTGTGGTGGGTGCGCTTGTGGTGTATGCTCTGCGTTCGCTATGGAAAGCGCTATTTTCCCGTAGTGCAGACTTGCATAGCGCATAAATACAGGTATATAGCTTAATAGAAATATAGATGGGTGTGTATCTCATATGAGATACACACCCATCTATTCATAGAGTTATATAGCCAACTATGCTTGAGCGGCGGTGCTTTCGGTACCCTTGGCCGCCCACACAAAAATCTGACGAATAAAATCCTCGCAGGCACGAATCTGATCCAACTCAATCCACTCATTGGGAGTATGAGCCTGAGCAATATCGCCCGGGCCGCAAATAATGGACTGAACACCCGCCTGCTGGAACTGGCCAGCTTCGGTACCGTACGTGACCTTTTCGGGAGCCGCTGCATTATTGAGCCAGTGCTGAGCCAGAAGAACCAGGGGAGCATCATCTGCGGTCTTTAGACCCGGCACGCGAGCCAGCAGCTCATGCTTGATCTCCAGGCGCTGAACTAGGGAACCGGCGGGTGCCTCCGCAAGCTGCTCAGCGCGCGCAGCCGCTGCACTAAAACGCTGAGTAATGGGGCCCAGAAGCTCCGCATCCAAAGTTTCAAGAACCGACTCGGTGCTCACGCTCGGCAGAGTGCGGAAATCATATTCCAGCTCGGCACGCTCGGCGACAATATTGTATTGAACACCGGCGCGCAGATAGTTCACGCCACCGGTTGAATGCGGCACCACGAAATCAGAATCAAAAGGGCCCTCAGCTGCCCATGAATTCGCCAGGTCATTAAGGAAGACCGAAAACTCTGCTGCCGGTACGGTGGCATTAACCCCGTGCGGCGCCAGGGAGCCGTGTTTAGCAATACCGGTAAAGCTCACGCGACCGCGGTGAGCGCCCTTGTGCGCTGAAATCACGCGCATACTGGAGGGCTCACCCACCACGCAAAACGTAGGCTGAATACCGCGAGCGCTAAACTCTTGGATCATAGAGGGCGCACCCACACAGCCGATCTCCTCATCATAGGAGAAAGCAAAGTGCACGGGCAGGCGCAGGGAGCCTGCGGCGCGCAAGGCGATCAGCTCGGGCAGCAGGTGCATGGCAACGCCCAGGTAGGCTTTCATATCGCAGGCACCGCGACCGTATAGTCGCGTGCCGCGCACGGTAGCCTCAAAAGGATCAGAGTCCCAGTCTTGACCGGCTACGGGCACCACATCGGTGTGTCCGGAGATGACAATGCCCCCGTTGGTTTGCCCGTCGCTGGCGGGTACGGTCACAAAGAGGTTGGCTCGGGTGCCGTCCTCGCTATAGGTGCGCACACCCTCAAGACCGTATTCTCCAAAGGCTTTTTCGAGCTCTTCAATCAGGGGTAGATTGCTGCTGCCGCTTTCAGTGGGAATAGAAATCAGGCGCGCAATCCATGGGTAGGAGGCGGGAAGATCCTGGCTCACGGTGTATCCAATCCTTGTGCCGGTAGGGTAAATATGTCTGTACTAAATCATATATTCCACGCTGGAGTGCTCACCCAGAGTGTGGAAGGTACGGCTGTGGTAGACCAGGGGAGCACCCTCGGTATTGTGGCGAATAAATTCTTCAATGCGCGCGGTAACTACCAGCGCCGGTCCTGCCGCCACGCGACTAAGCGGTACGGCGCGGGCAACGACCCCAACACCGTGCAGCAGGGGCTCGCCGGTGCTGAGCGTCTCCCATTCTTCGGGGTTTTCAAAGCGGGGCAGGCCGGGCTTGGCGAAGGTCTTTGCCAGGGCGATATTATCGGCATTGAGCATATGAATCAGGAAGGAATCAGCCTCGCTAATAACGGCTGCGGTGCCGCTGAGAGATTTGAGGGAGAAAGCAACAATTGCAGGATCTGCCGAGACCGAGACCAGGGAGGAGGCGGTCATGCCCACGGGTTCGCCGGCGTCGGTGGTTGCGGTGAGGATGGAGACTCCGGCGGGGTGGTTGCCGAATGCTTGCTTGAAGAGCTCTGCGGTGTCTTCGCTAATACCCTGTACGGTCATAATCTGTCTTTCTCTGCGGCTGCATGTTCTTCTTTAGACTATGCCCGGGGGCACTGTTTTGCCTAGTGAATGTCGAAATATGGCGTAGCGTTACTTTCTGTGACGTATTAAGACACATAATGTCATGTAACGATACGGAGCCAATGGCGATACTCTATGCGATGACAGGTAGAATCTATAGATGTAGGTTGAGCTTCCGTTAAGGAGCTGCCTATATGCGCACTATACCCACGAGAAGAAGAGGTTTCATGTACTCTGCTTGGTTGCCGTATGCTGGAGCGATTATTTTTGCAGTATTTATCTTCATCGCTCCGGGTTTGCTGATTGCAGTAACTTTGAGGCAGCGAGGTATCGCGGCTCTGGGTATTGCCCCTATCCTGTCGGCATCTACTGTGGCAGTGGGTTCCATTGCGGCAGCAAAGCTGGGTGTTCGATGGTCGATTTTTGTCCCCTTTGCAACTGCTTTGTTTATTGCTGCTGTGGGATGGGCTGTTATGAGCTTGGCGCAGCGTTTTGGCTGGGCGGATTCTTATCGTTGGCTGGGCGTATCTGAACAACCGGTAGAACGCGCTCAGTGGTCTTCTCGTGTTTCCTGGGTAACCTACGGCGCTATTATTATTGGTGCTCTTTTGCTGATTCGCCAGGTTGTCAATGGTATTGGCTTGCCGGAGAATCTTCCTCAGACCTATGACGTTAATTTCCACGTCAATGCTATTCGATATATTGCTGAGGAAGGCAATGCATCTTCGCTGACGTTGGCGGCAATGACCGGTGGCGATGAGGTCTTCTACCCCGGTGTATGGCATGCTTTTGCAGCCCTGGTATATATGTATGCCGGTACGAGCGTTATTGCCAGCGCCAATGTCGTTACTCTTGTGATATCGGCGCTGGTATGGCCGGTTTCTTTGATGTACCTGGTGCGCGTTGCTCTGAACCTTAATATTGTGGGCATTGTGGGTGCAGGTGTTGCAGCTGCTTCCTTTAGCTCTTTCCCTCTGGTTCTTGTTTTTTATGGTGTGCTGTACCCCAATGCTCTGGGTCTTGCTATTATTCCTGCTGCATTTGCTATGGGGGCTCAGCTGGTGCGTGTGTGCGCTACGCGCTACCTTTCCTCCACGAGTGCCCTGTACCTGCTCTTCTGGTCTTCTATTGCATTGGCTCTGGCGCATCCGAATACTTTGATGAGCTGGTTGCTTTTCGCTCTTCCGCTCATTGTGATCCGTATGGTGCTGCAGTGCGTTGCTATGGTTCGCCGTGAGGTGCCCGTTCGACAGGGTATTCTGCAGCTTGTGCTTCTGAGCTTGTACCCGATTGTTCTGGGTGTTCTGTGGAATATTGTCCGCCCGCTCAAGCACGCTGGCCCCTGGGGTCCCAAGTTGTCGGATTCCCAGGCGTGGGGTGAGATGCTGGGTAATGCCTCCATTGGTGTTGGCTCCATTCTGATTGTTATTTCTGCCTTTACCCTGATTGGTGCATATACTCTGATTGTCCGCAAGGATAAGGGGCGCTGGGTGGTTGCCTCCTGGCTGCTCGTTGGCTTGTTCTTTGTGATGGCTCGTTCTCTCGCGTGGGAGGAAGAGCGTTACTTCTGGGTTGGCGTGTGGTATCACGACCATTACCGCCTAGCTGCACTTTTGCCTATTTTTGCTGCTCCTCTTGCCGCATACGGTGTGCAGACTGCGTGGACCTATGTCCGTACTAAGTTGGCTGAGTGGAAGCTGCCTGCCGTGGCGGTTATGACTGTGACGACCCTGCTCTTTGTGGGTGCAGCGGTACAAACTCAGCGTAGTCATCCTATGACTGCGATGACTCACCTGTCCTATGCAAACTATGTGATGACTGAGGATAGCCTGCTGCTCTCTACCGATGAAAAGGACGTCATCGATCATATTCCTGAGTATGTTCCGCAGGGTGAGACTCTTATTATTCAGCCTTATACCGGTTCTTCGGTTATTTATGCCTACACCGGTTATAACGTAACCGCTAAGCATGTTCTGTATACCCCAACCCCTGAGGTTGAGACTATTAATCGCGGCCTGAAGAATGCTTTGACTGATCCGAAGGTGTGCGAGGCTGTTCGTGCCGCTAAAGCCTACTACTATGTAGATTTCGGCACGAAGCAGGTGGATAATGTATTTTCTAACCAGTACCCCGGATTTATTGGGGTTAAGCGCTCGGGTGTTCTGACTCCTGTCTACACCAAGGGCAAGGTCGGTCTGTATAAGGTTTCTGCCTGCTAAGAGGCTAGCGAGATATTGTTCGGGTGATGGTCACTGCGGCTTGTGATGAGCGGGTGGCCATCACCAATGATGTAGCATTAATGGGTAGAACTATGGAACGTACAGAACATCACGAATCGTCTCGAGAAGCGCGCACTCTGGTCATTATGCCTGCTTGGAATGAGGAAGAAGCAATTGGTGCAACCATTGCTGAAATCCGCAGGGAGGCACCCGGGGTGGATATTGTCGTGGTCAATGATGGCTCCACCGATAATACCAGCAGGGTAGCCCGTGAGGCCGGCGCCCTGGTGATTGATCAGCTGTACAATATGGGCGTCGGTGCTGCTATGCGCACCGGTTACCGATACGCACAGCAGCAGGACTATGACTATGCCCTGCAGGTGGATTCCGACGGCCAGCACGATCCGCGCAGTATCGCTGACTTGCAGCAGGCTATTGAGGGATACGATATTGTGGTCGGTACCCGTTTTGCTGAGGGTAGCGACTATAAGGTGTCCGGTCCGCGAAAGTGGGCAATGGGTCTTCTATCTTTCCTCTTTACCCGCGCTGCGGGCACCCCGTTTACCGATGTGACCAGTGGTTTTAAGATTGCCAACCGTACCGGTATTGATTTCTATGTAAAGAACCTGCCGGCGGAGTACCTGGGGGATACCGTCAATATTACGGCTATGGCTATTCGCAATGGTTTGCGGGTACGTCAGGTGCCGGTGACTATGCGTGAGCGTCAGGGCGGTGAGCCGTCCTCCGGCCCGATGAAGTCCGCAGTGTACCTGGTGCGTTCCCTCTTCTCCTATGCAATTTCTATGAGCCGTAAGAAGCAGGTGTTGTAATGAGCAGTAATGTCTTTTTCCTGATCCTTGCTCTCTGCATTTCCGTGCTGGTGATTGCTCAGGTACGCACCCGTAAGATGCACGAGAAGTATGCCTTTTTGTGGCTGAGCGTTTCTGCCGTCATTATTGTGTTGGGTGCCTTTCCGAATATTCTTAATGGCATTACAACAGCGGTGGGTATTGCAACCCCGGTGAACCTGCTCTTCTTGCTGTCCATTATGTTGCTGATTGGTGTATGCCTGCACCTGACCCTGGAACTGACCTCTCTTTCCGAGAAAAACCGTGTACTAGCTGAAGAGGTTGCCATTATTAAGGCGCGGCTCAGGCAGGGGGAGAGTGGATCTTCTGCTGAAGATACCTACAAGAAAACCTCAGAGACTTTGGATCGTTAAAGAATCTAGTGTGGAGTAAAAATGACTGTTGATATTCTATTCCCGTATTACGGTGACGTTGCAATGATGAAGCAGGCTGTTCTGTCTATCGTTGCTCAGACTAACCCCGATTGGCGTCTGATTGTTGTTGATGATGGCTACCCCGATGACTCTATCCCCGGCTGGTTTGAGTCTCTCAACGATGAGCGTATTACCTATATGCGCAATGAAACGAACCTGGGTGCGAATGCGAACTACCGCAAGTGCCTGACCTTCGTTGAGAATGAGCTGGTAACCGTGATGGGCGCTGATGATGTTATGCTGCCCAATTACGTCCAGTGGCTGGTGGATGCAGCGGCAGCCCACCCTGAAGCAAGCATTTTCCAGCCCGGCGTTGTGGTGATTGATGAGAACAACGCTGCATCCAACACCCTGGTGGAGAAGACCAAGGCATACTACCGTCCCAAGGAAGCTACCGTTCTGGGCGGTGAAGATCTGGTGGCATCGCTGCTGCGCGGTACCTGGTTCTACTTCCCCTCCCTGGGCTGGCGCGCTGACATGATGCTCAGCACCGGCTTCCGCGAGGGTCTGAACGTTATCCAGGATATGGCTCTGGTGCTGGATATTGCGATGCGCGGCGGTTCCCTGTACTACGATCCGACCCTGGCATTTATGTACCGCCGTCACGGTGGTTCTGACTCCTCCTGGCGTGCGCTGGAAGGCACCCGTTTCGATGAGGAGCGCGGCTACTTTAACGATATCGCCGATGAAATGTCTGCTCTGGGTTGGGCTCGTGCGGCGCGTATTGCTCGCATTCGTTTCTCTTCCCGTATGCACGCTTTGACCCTGCTGCCCAAGGCCGCATTGGCAAAGAAGTGGAACGGTGTGAAGAACCTAGCTAACCACGTGGTGAAGTAAGACATTCTTATGGGTGCAGAAGAAAATCCGGCAGCTGAGGCGACTACCGTTAAGCGCAGCCATTCGGCGGCTTTGGCGGGCTCGTCTCTTCTCTCGGCTATAGGGACGCTAGCTGCTACGGTCATTATTAAGCACGTCTTTGAAGGGCCTGAGCTGGCAGAGTTCCTGATCTTCTGGTCGATTCTTTTTGCCTGCACCAGTATTATGACCGGGGTGCAGCCCGAGGTAACTCGGGCTGTCACCTCGGCACACCACACCTACGTGTATAAGGCACGTATTGTCCCGGTTATTCTGCTCTTTGGTGCTGTGGCAGCGTTTTTAGTGCTGGTTACCGCATGGTGGTGGGCTCCTGCACAGGTGCCTATATCGCCTTATAGCGCGGTGGGGGCTATTGCCTGCGGTGTATTTTTCTATATTGTGCAGGCATTTTTGAGCGGTGCGAGTGCCGGTAATCATCATTGGTATTTCTTTGCCGCCATTGGCTCGGTGGAGTCCATGGGACGCCTGGTGCTTATGATTGCTGCAGCGTTTGTGGTTCCCAGCCTGATGGGTATGGAAATAGCGACCGTTGCGCCCATGATGTTGTGGGTATTTTTGGTGATTGCTGTGGTGGCGGGGCGTGCCGCGTGGTCGGCACGCGCCGATGTAGAAGCTGGTCAGCTCGCCAAGAATCTTGGGTGGGCTCTTATATCGGCTATTGCTTCGGCGGTGCTGATGTTGGGATTCCCCGCGGTTCTTAATAGTTCGCAGAAGGATATTAGCGGTACGGAGGTTATTGCTTTATCTATTCTGATTCTGGCTATTTCCATTACTCGTTCTCCCATTATGATTCCCCTGGTGGTTTTCCAGGGGGTTGCTATTGCGGCTTTTGTGAAGCAAAAGCATCGCCCTCTTCAGGCATTTATCAAGCCGGCTGCGGCGGTTGTGGGCGTTGGTGCTGTGGGTGCTGCTGCAGCCTGGGTCATTGGTCCTTGGCTCTTTAGCCTGCTCTATCCGGCAAAGCCCAGTGAAGTAGATGTCTATGCGCAGGTTGTGACCGGCCCTGTGCTGGCGGCTCTGGTATTCGCTGCTGCTCTCCTGGCGTTATTGACGCTTTCAGGTAATATTTCTTTGGCTGTGGGTCTGCACCGAGGATATATGCTAGGGTGGATTGCGGCGGCTTCTATGACGTGTCTTGTGGTATTTATCGTGCCATTACCGCTTGTAGTCAGGGCAATTGCGGCATTAATGTGCGGCCCCATTGTGGGTATATGCGTACATTTGTGGGCAGTGAACCGTCTTAACGCTCAGGCTAATATGACTTAAAAGGACACCGCATGTGGGATAAAGCCCTAACCTATCCGACTCTCAGGGAGATGATTCTTGAGAGGGAGAATTCCCTGAACTTCGTCAGGCTTATTCTGGCAAGCGGTGTGATTATATCCCATACACCCTATATCGTTCTGGGTAGAGAAGCCGTACCCGCAGACCCTTTTCTGCAGCATCTCTATGTCTTTGGCGACTACGCGGTAAACGGCTTTTTCTGTATTTCGGGCTTTCTGATTGCCCATAGTGCTACGCGTAGCGGGTTGGGTAGCTACCTGGTAAAGCGTATTGCCCGTATTTTCCCCGCCTGGTGGGTTTCGGTTCTTTTCGTTATTTTTGCCGGTGGAGCCATCGCTGAGCGCACCGGTCATCTACCCGCTGGATGGACCTGGAGTGGTGCTCTGCACTATTGGCAACAGAATTATGACCTGGTGGATAGCACGTTTTCTCTGATGGGTGGCCCCGTCAATGTCCCCTACGAAAAAGTATGGAATGGTTCTCAGTGGAGCCTGGAGTTTGAATGGTTTGCTTATCTCTTTCTGATTCCGCTGATGTATACACCGCTCTTCAGGAAGTATTTAAAAATAACATCGCTAACGGTGTACCTAGCCATTACTATTTTTTATCTTGTGGGACTTAACTACCCGGAATTTATCTATGACTCCTTTGGATGGAGTATGCGATGGTTTTACGTTAATTCCCTCATGTACTCTCTTTTCTTTGCCGGTACTGTGCTCTATGCCTATAGTGATAGGATTCGATGCATTCCTCTTGTGGGGTATGGGTCTGTGGCTCTGGGGCTCGTGATTACGTGGGCAGCCTATTGGAAGATAGGGATTCAAGACTGGACGCACCTTCTGGTGGCTTATGGGGTGCTGTGCATTGGCGCTTCCACTCTCATGAATGTGCCCATTGGCCGTAAGAACGATATTTCATATGGAATCTATATTTACGCTTGGCCGGTGCAGCAGATTCTGGTGATGCTCGGTAGTGTGTCGCTGGGCTGGGCGCTCAATATTGCACTAGATTTTGTTATTACGGTGGCGCTGGCGTGGGTATCATGGAAGTGTATCGAAAAGCCGGCGCTCAATTATGTGCGGCACCCGATGATTCAAGGCAAGGTAGAGGAGAAGAACCGTGGAGGCAATGATACCTCGAACGAGCATCATCATGCCCGTGTATAACACGGCAGATACGGTGATCGAAGCGATTCGTTCTGTGCAGGCTCAGACGGACCCCGATTTTGAGCTGCTGATTATTATTGATGCATCTCCGGATAACTCCCAGCAGGTGATTGAGGAGTATCTGCATGCTAACCCCGATCCTCGGGTGAAAGTATACGCAGAGACCATCAATCGTGGAAGCTCTGAGGTTCGTAATTACGCCATGGATCTGATTCGCGGCCGGTGGTTTGCTTTTCTTGATTCGGATGATTTTTATCGTTCCGATTACTTGGAAAAGATGCATGCCGCCGTTGAACGGTATCCTCAGGTACAGGTGGTTGCTGCCGGTCATTCGATGCTTTACCCCGACGGTTCGGAACGTGATCGCAGCCCGCAGAACGAGAAGTACTACGGGGATAATGAGCAGATTCTCGTTGATTACCTCAACGACCAGATTACTCCCTTTACCTGGGATAAGATTTACCGCACCGATGTGTGCCGAGGCTACCACTACCCCCAGAATGTGCAACGTGGTGATGACGGTGTTGGCTCCCTGAGCCTATTAACAAACGTCTCCCAGATGGCTATTATTCGCGAATCGCTCTATGTGTACCGTGTGAATGCATCTGGCTTGACCTGGGGTTCTTTACCTCCGGTGACCAATACGGAGGATCATATTGGGCACCTAGAGAGGATTCTGGGAGATCGCCTGCACAATCCTCGCATTGCCAGCGCCTTTAATGTTGCTCGGGCAATGGTTATTTTGCTCAACGCTCAGCAAGCTCTGCTAATTGGAGGGACGCAGGCGCAGGCCATTGTGCGCCGCTGCCGTCAAATGCTGGAGTGGAAGCAGATTATTGGTGCTCTACAAAGCAATAGGATGGTAGGTGCCGCTGCTGCGCTTCTGAAGATGTCCCCGGCCGCTTACAAGGCTTTCTATAGCGCCTACGCCCGTAAACAATACGGGCTCTAAGAACCCTGTAGGTCCCTGTCCTCTCTGATGAGATGACAGGGACCTACATATTTAATGGGTTGGTCTTTCAACGTGAGCGATTACTTCTTAACCATAGGCTCCAGTATCGGCAGAATACCGGGCTGCGCATCCGCAGGATTACCGGTGAGGGAATGCTGGGTAAAAATACCCGCCCACACCTCATCGTAGCGTTTAATGCTGTGCTCCAGCAGCTGCATATTCTGGGTGTGCAGCTGCGTCTGAAGACGTTCACACTCCTCAACCAATTTCTCCACGCATAGGTACTGTTGAGTTAGCCATTCAAAGACTTCACGGTACTTTAGCCGAGCATCACCAAAGATTTGTTTCGCAGATTCTCCCTGACGCACAAAGCTACGATTGAGAGCATCGTTGAAAGCAGTCTTGACCTGACGGTACACATCATCCCCCTGGCTGGTGGCCTGACCCAGGGCGCTGGCGGGCGGACGATAAATCGTCACCGCAGGGCTTCCATTGGCAACCCAAATGGTATCGTGCGGATTCACACTAATACCGTTATACCCGTAATTACAGTGAATAATCGTATCGTGATCGTCCAGGAAAAAGCCGGTATGACCGGCAGCCCCCGAAGATGCTCCGCGAACACCCCAAATAAAGATATCGCCTCGACGAGCCGGGTAGCCACCCGTATGATCGCGGGCTACCTTGGTCCAGCCGGCACGTTCAAGGGTACCGAAAAGAGTATCCGTATTACCTACAGACTCTCCAGCCGGAATAAGACCGGCATGCTTAAGTGCCAGGTATACGGCTGAGCTGTAATCATAGGAATTAGGACCCAGTCGAGCGGTCATAGAGTAGTGCACTTTGCCCTTACGGGAGTTCATCCATTCCAGGGCAGTATCAATTGCTGACATAGTATATCTCCTTATATATCGGTACGGGTTAGTGGCTCTTCTGAGCCTTGAGCTTCTTAAGCAGAGGAAGCACACCGGGTTTCAAATCCTCAGTACGGCCGCTATACGAGTACATCTCAAAAATGCCACCCCAGTTAATATCTGCACGGGATTTCAGCCAGCTGAGCCTATCGGTGAGTGCACGCTGGTTACGCTCGGTCTGTGCCTTCAGATGCGCAATTTTCTTATGAATATTCAGAAAGTTAGTGTCCACCCATTCCAGCTCACCTGCAATAGAAGCGGTCTTAGCATCATGGAATCGCGCCTTGGCGGGTGCGCCATCACGAATAAAGGTCTCATGCAGAATCTCGTCAATAGCTCGAGCAGCTGCATCATAGGTAGGATTAGCCATTATGTCTCCTTGGCAATAGGGGGCTGCGGGGCTCTGTCGGTACCAAAACAGATACCCCGCAGCCGGTGAATTTTTACTAGGCGCATCTCTACCCGTGTAGGGGGTAGAGACGCTAACTTCTCGGTGCCGATCCGAAACCTTTAGCGCTTCGGGAGCCGTTATCCAAAGAAGATATCTTTACTGTATGAAGAAAGCCCATCAAAAGTCCTGTGGAGCAAAAACGGGCTGTACGCATAGAAAAACGGTGCCTGTTTCCCTGATGGAAACAGGCACCGTGTGGTGTTTTATGAGAAGTCCTCATCTCCTCTGGGGAGGGGATGCTTTCGAAGATATATTGTGAGCAAATCGGGCATAACGCCCAGTTCGTAAGCGACTTTGGGTAAATCCGAGGGGTACATGGCGGCGATAGTTAGCAAATCCGCTCGATCAATGAGATTCTCCGCCGCTTTAAGATCGCAGTAGTTCTCCCTCTTGGTGCTCTCAAAGCTATCAATGGCGTTATGTTCATCCTCGCGCTCGGCGTGAATCAGTTCGTGGGCAAGAACGGAACGAGTTTGCCGAGAACTCATAGATGGTTCTAACACGATGGTGCGGGTGTCATGGTCGTATCTACCGAGTATGCCGACACCAGGATGTCCCCACACAATATCCACTCCCAGCTCTCGGGCGTGTTCTTCCGGGTCATAACTAAGCGTCAAAGAACCCCTCCTCTGAGCTGTGCACGGTACCTCGCTTAGCCGCCAGGGCGTAATCATCAGCGGAGTAGTTGCGTGCCTGATGTACGGGTACTGCTGCACTATCGGAAGCATTGAGGCGGCGCAGCAGTTCTGCGGTCAGATCTTCATTGGAGGCATCCTGCAGGGACGTGCCGCGCAGACTTTCGGCTCGTTGAGCGCTAATCAGGTTGCTGTGCACCATCAGCTCCAGCAAATCCAGGTTATAGCGGTCGGCAATCATGACGAGGGTCTGAACATCCATAGTTCCAGCCCCGGAGAAGCGGCGCTGAATCGCATTGTGGTTGATGCCGAGTTCAGCCGCGAGAGCACGCTGGGAGAGGCCGGTTTTTTCTTTAATGTACTCGCCAATAGTCATAGATTCAGGGTAGCACGTGACGCGGAATATCGGTCATTCGGGTGGAATATGACAGAATGTGACGCAAAAATTACGTCACTTGATTGACTTAATGGGTCAAGTTGTCTCACAATGGGAGCCACCTACTGAAAACAGGATCTCCTAGGAGGAACAATGAGTCGAAATATAAGTCAGGGTACGTGCTCTTTTCGCACAGATGGATATTGCCGTAGATGCGGTGTGCCCTACGCCGGAAAAACACCCGGTTGCTCAGCCTGCTGGGCTCGACATCGAGCCCGTGAACGACACAATGCATTGGGCGTATCGAATCGGGGTGTAGGCCTACCCATATGTCCCCAATGCTGGCGCACCGCCGGTAAACCCCTGATGGCATGCAGTATACGCCCGGAAAATTATGGGGAGATCATTGAGGTTGAGAATCAATGGAGCCCTATCTATACCCGCTGCACGGTGTGCATTCATGTACGACCCGGAACGGTTCCCTTGGATTCTCCGCGTGTATATCTGCCGGTTAACCCCGGGTCAAAACGTACCTCTACAAACCGTGTGTATCCAACACGGGCGCACCCGGTACATTTTATGCACGCCAATTGTGGGGTGTGTGGGGCTGAGATTGATGAATCGGCACGTTGCGCAGGTCGTATGTACTGTACTAAGCATTGGCGCGAGTATCGGAAGAAGAACCGTGACCTTAAGACCCGTACAGCCCAGGAAAACACTGTGTGCGATGCGGGTTTGGAGGCGTTCCTTACTGCCCGTCGCGCTCGCACTCATGGCTCGGCTCGACCGGCGCCTCGCCGTGCCCGCCCCAACCGTTGGTAGCATTGCGCTCCACAGGACTTTTGTGGGTGTTGAATTTTTTCTATATTCCACCCATACATTATCTGTGAGTGAGGTTATAAAATATATGTAATAATATATGCTGGGGTGAGTGCCAGGATAGCTTCAATAAGAGGTAAAACTGAGAATTTATACTTATTGGTGTGTAGAACTCGAGGGGTGGTGTAAATGAATAGTACTGTTATGCCATATTATCTCTATTATTGCCCTATGCCCAGGTGAGTAGCATAGAGGTGTGGTGGCAAGTATTAAGCCAAGTGGGATGGATATTGCAATTGGGGCGAGTATAAATTTAATTACTCTCCCCCAAATATCAGTGTCACCATCACAATTCCATTTATTCAAGGTGTAATAAAGAGTTAGAATAAGGATATTTATAATAATCCCTAATAATATTGGGTGTATGTCTAAGAAATTTTTATCTAGATAGTACCCTATAGGTGGGTTGTCGGGGCCATAATGTGGATGATAGGCATTAAGGCATGTTGCATCTGGAGGGTCATTGGGAAAGTAGAAGAATGATGGGATAGGCAATGAAATCACTCCAAACTATAGTGAGCTAGATGCAGGTATACCCAGTATATGGTGATAAGGCATGCCTTGGTAGGATTTCAGGTTCCGGTTTACAATAAAGGCAGACATGCCCGCCCGTTGGGTGGGGCATGGCACGCACAGAACCGATGAAAGGACCCCCGGTGACACGCACTGACGGCACAGTGGCCGACTCCCGCCCGGAAAATCAACCCAAATCACCGTGCAAAGCCGCCCTTGCCAGCTGGATCGGATCCGCCCTAGAATACTATGATTTCGCGGTCTATGGTACAGCCGCAGCGCTGGTTCTCAATAAAATCTTCTTCCCCGAAGACGAACCCGCCATTGGCATCCTCAAATCCATGATCGTCATCGGTGTTGCCTATATTGTGCGGCCCTTCGGTGCGATGATTATGGGGCCGTTGGGTGACCGTTACGGTCGTCGATTTGTTCTTATGCTCACCCTCTTCCTCATGGGTGGAGCCACTTTCGCTATCGGCTGCCTGCCTACCTACTCTCAGGTGGGACTATTCGCCCCGATCCTGCTGGTAATCTGCCGTATGGTGCAGGGACTCTCGGCAGCCGGCGAACAATCCAGTGCCATCTCTGTATCCCTGGAGCACGCACCCGAAAATCGCCGTGCCTTCATTACCAGCTGGACCCTGCAGGGTACCCAATTCGGTTCTCTGATTGCCACCGCAATCTATATTCCCTTTACCTCTCTGCTTTCCGAAGAGCAGCTGCTGAGCTGGGGTTGGCGTGTACCCTTCTGGCTCTCGGCACTGGTGGTTGTCACCGCCTATATTATTCGCCGTCGCCTGGCGGAACCTCCCGCGTACCTGAACCAGGTGCGCGATAGCGTGCCGCCGCTCAAGCGCGTCTTTATACACCATAAGCGTGCCGTTATTACCGTGGCACTCTGCGCCATGGTTAATACCGTCAATATGGTGTTCACGACCTTCGCGCTCTCCTATGCCACCAAGGGTCACGGTCTGCCCCAAACTCAGATGCTCATCGTTCCCGTGGCATCCAATGCGGTGGGTCTGCTCATGATCCCGGTTGCAGCCGTGCTCGCCGATCGCTTCGGGCGCAAACCCGTATTTATCACCGGTGCCCTGACTGCCTCCCTGGTCATGTACCCCTATTTGCAGGCTATTGCTGATCATAACTGGGTTGGAATTTTTGGATTCGGTATGCTCATGCACGGCGCGCTCTACTCCCTGGCAAACGGTGTATGGCCCGTCTTCTATGCTGAAATGTTCCCGACCAGTGTGCGTGTGACCGGCCTGGCGCTGGGCACTCAGATTGGTTTTGCACTCTCCGGGGGCATTGCCCCCTGGGCTGCTACTATCTACGCCGGGCCCGCCCTGCAGGATGCTGTCGGTCCCTCGATTTTTGTGGTGGCAATGTGCCTGCTGGTTGTTGGGGCGGCGTGGACTGCACTCGAGGGTAAGGGTAAGACCCTGGCTGAGTTGGATGAGTCCTTGGCTGTCACTAAGGGTTAAAGAGGGTCTCTATTGCTCCAAAAATCAGGTATATAGATTGATATTTATATAGATGAATTCAATATATAAGGGGTGTGAATGGCATATGTCGTTCACACCCCTTATATACTCCGCGCCCGAGAGTTGGATCTAGAGTTTAATGCCCTGCTGCTGCGCCAGAAGCTGCTCAAAATGAGCCTTCATACGCTCAGCATTGGCGGCAGAGCCGGTAAAGAGCTCAAAAGCATCCACTGCCTGACCGACCGCCATAAAACCACCCGGTAGTACCGCGCACCCGGCAGCGCGGGCCGCACGAATCAGTTCGGTCTCCTGGGGTAGATAAATAACATCGGCGACCCACAGACCGGAGTGCAGTAGTGCCGGGTTCAGGGGAATGCCCGGGTGCACATGCATACCAATAGGGGTGGCATTGACCAGACCGTGCGCTGTCTTCAGTGCCGCGCCAAGCTGCTCAACACTTTCAAGCGAGTCAATCTGAGCCTGGGGGAATCGCGCCCTTAAACGCTCAATCAGCTCCGCGCTCTTGGCGGCATCCGGATCAAAAATATAGAGCTGCTGTGCGCGCGCCTCAGAAGTCCCCAGACCCAGCTCTTCACCCTTTTTCAGCAGGGCGTAAGCGGTTGCGCTACCGGCACCTCCGGCACCCAGCTGTACCGTAACACTCAGTGCTCGGGTAGAGTCAGCAACCTCGGGCAGACCCCAGGAGAGTGCGCGCATAAAACCCGAAAAATCCGTATTGTCGCCATAACGGGTGCCGTCCTCATGCAGGAGCACGCAATTGACGGCGCCCAGAGCTCGGGCATCTTCGCTGAGCTCATCCACATATTCCATGACCGATTGCTTGCAGGGATGGGTGATATTAAAAGCGTTATAGCCCAGTAGCTGAGCGGCATCCAGTAGAGCCGGTAGAGATGCTGCATCCAGGTTCAGGGCGTCTAAATCAATGGGTCGATAGAGGTAGCGCAAGCCCAGTTCGCTAGCTTCCGCCTCGTGCATGGGAGGGGTGAGGGAGGTGGTAATGCCGTCACCGATGAGGCCCACCAGGAAAGATTCTTCTCTTAAGCTCATGGTCTATATATACCCTTAGAGCCGCTCAGAATGCGAGGATATGCAGGGCTGGAGTTAAAACTTCCCGATGCCGGAATAAATTCCACCCTTAAAAACCCCTCAAAAGAGCGCTGCGACACGCCCGAAGGTATAAGCTAGAAGGACACGACCATTGTGTAACACAGACAGACCAGATCACAGTGTAGTGAGCCTAATTTTCGGAAGGTAGAAAAGTGGTGAACGACGAGGCTAAGACCCGCTTCGAAGACACCACCCGAGCGGAGGCTTGGGTGGAACAATACTACCGGCATAGTCCCGCCGGCGACCGGGACCGCTTTACTGAGCGCGAATTAAAGAACCTTGCCTGCTCCCACTACACCCTTGCCTCCCAGCGAGAGCTCAATGCCCCCAAAATTGCGGTAGAAACCCGCGATGATCTGACCGTGCTCATGGTGGTCACCGAAGATATGGGCTACCTGCTCAGCTCCATTGCTGCCGAAGTATCCTCCAATTACGGCGGAATCGCAGCAATTTTTCACCCCATCTTTACCGTAGATCGCGACGCGCAGGGCAATATTCTGCGCGCCAAGCGTATCGATTTGGAGCGCCCGCTCAATAATGGCGACACCGCCTCCATGAGCATGAGTATTGTGGGCCCTGCAGCAGACGCCCCGGCTGGTTCTACCACCACCGTGGAATCCTGGATCGCTATTTTGCTCAGCAAAACCCAGGATGATTTCACCGGGCTGCAGCTGCGCCAGCAGGTTGAGAAGATCCTCAAGGATGTGCGCCTGAGCAATGCCGACTCCCAGGCAATGCACCAGCGAGTTAACGATATTGCCGACTCCATGAACGCCCTGCACGGCGTGGCTCTGGGCGGCAATCTGACCGACTACTACGCTCACCACGCCGGCTCGAGCGAACCGGCATCCCGCGTGAGTATTGCCCAGGATTTCCTACGCTGGCTCACCCGCGGCAACTTCCTCTTTCTGGGCGTTAAAACCCGCGAACTGACCTCCCAGTCCGGTCATATTGAGCTGCGCGATACGCCCGGTAGCACCCTGGGTGTACTGCGCGCCTCCGAAGGCACCCACGCCATCGCCCTGGAAGGTGAAGAGCTCGAGCGTGCCCTGTTCCCCAGTCCGCTGTATGTGACCAAGGCAAATAGCCGTTCCACCGTGGATCGTCACGAGCACCTGGACTATATTGGTGTGCGCCGTTTTGACCCCACCGGTCGTGTGATTGGTGAGTACGTTATTCTTGGCCTGTTCACCCGCCAGGCATACTCCCTGCCGGCGGTAGAAACCCCGCTGGTGCGCGAACGTATCGCCACCATGCGCCGCCGCCTGGGTATTTACACCGGATCCCACTCCGACCGCGCCCTGCTGGGTGCTGTAGAGGACTACCCGCGTCAGGAACTTTTCCAGACCGGCGTTGCCTCCCTGACGGAGACTTTCCGCGGCATCCTCGGTCTGGAGGAGCGCCGCGCCACCCGACTTTTCCTTCGCCCGGACCGTTTTGGTCGCTTTATTTCGGCAGTGGTCTATCTGCCGCGCGACCGCTATAACACCTCGGTCCGGAACCGTATCCAGCAGGTCTTCCGCGAGGAATTTGACCTGATCGCCATCGACCACGATATTTACCTATCGTCCTCGTCGCTGGCGCGCATATACTTCCGTATTCACCTGGCGAACCCCAACGCCCGCGTGGACACGGATATCAACGCTCTTGAGCAGCGACTGCAGGCAGCCACCCGCTCCTGGGAGGAAGCCACCGCAGCCGCTCTTGAGGCATGGAAACCTGGTGTGGAAGGCCGCCAGCTTGCATCCGTCTGGGCGAATGCAGCGCCGGCAACCTACCGTGCCGACTACGAAGTAGAAAATGCAATCGAGGATATTGTGATTTTTGAATCCCTTTCGGGCGAGACTACCAAGCCCGCCGCAATCAAGGTCGAGACCGGCGAAGCCACTACCCGTCTGAAGACCTATCTGTCCACTCCGCACACCCTCACTGAACTGCTGCCCGTTATGCAGAACATGGGTCTGGTTGTCGTAGACCAGAAGCCCTACGAGTTCTCCCCCGAAGACGGTGAAGAGTACAGCTACCTGTACGACTTCGGTGTAGAGTTCCCCGAGGGCGTAGACCCGCAGGAAGTTGCAGGTCTGTACGAAGACGCGCTGAACGCATACCTGCTGGGTCTGCGCGACTCCGACACCCTGGACCGCCTGATCCTGGTCGAGAAGCTCTCCTGGGAGCAGGTGCGCTTCTTCCGTGCATTCAACCACTACCTGATTCAGCTGGGCCTGGGCTACACCCCCTCCTTCATGTCCAACACCCTGCTGGCATACCCTGCCATCACCCGCGCACTGATCGAGTTCTTCGACGTGAGCTTCAACCCCTCCAACGGCCTGGACGAGGCAGCACGCGATGCACGCCGTGAAGAGATCCTCGAAGCCCTGCGCGAAGACCTGAACAAGATCCCCACCCTGGACGCTGACCGCTACCTGCGCTCGCTGACCAAGGTCATCAAGGCAATCCTGCGTACCAACGCATACCTGGGCCGCGAGGCACTGGCATTCAAGGTCGCTCCTCAGGAGATCGACTTCGCACCGCTGCCCCGCCCCAAGTTCGAGATCTTCGTGTACTCCCCGCGCGTTGAGGGCGTTCACCTGCGCTTTGGCTCCGTGGCTCGCGGTGGCCTGCGCTGGTCCGACCGCCGTGACGACTTCCGCACCGAGGTGCTGGGTCTGGTCAAGGCGCAGATGGTCAAGAACTCCGTTATTATCCCCACCGGTGCAAAGGGCGGCTTCTACCCCAAGCAGCTGCCGGACCCGGCAATCGACCGCGATGCATGGATCACCGAGGGTCGCGAGTCCTACAAGGTCTTCATCCGCTCCCTGCTGGATGTCACCGACAACCTCTCCGTAGCGGCAGACGGCACCGAGACCGTTGTGCGCCCCGAGGGTATCGTGGCACGCGATGGTGACGACTACTACCTGGTGGTGGCAGCCGATAAGGGTACCGCCGCATTCTCCGATACCGCAAACGCAATTAGCCTGGAGCGCGGCTTCTGGCTGGGCGACGCCTTCGCATCCGGCGGTTCCGTCGGTTACGACCACAAGGCAATGGGTATTACCGCACGCGGTGCATGGGAGTCCGTCAAGCGTCACTTCGCTGAGCTGGGTCGCGATTGCCAGGCTGAAGAGTTCACCGCTGTTGGTATTGGCGATATGTCCGGCGACGTGTTCGGTAACGGCATGCTGCGCTCGGATAAGACCCGCCTGGTGGCTGCTTTTGACCACCGCGATATCTTCCTGGATCCGAACCCGGATGCAGCCGTGGCATTTGCAGAGCGTCAGCGCCTGTACGACCTGCCCCGCTCCTCCTGGCAGGACTACAACCGTGAGCTGATCTCCGCCGGCGGTGGCGTGTACTCTCGCGGCCTGAAGTCCATCGAGATCACCCCCGAGGTGCGCGAGGCACTGGGTCTGGACGCCGAAATCACCGAACTGTCCCCCAACGAGCTGCTCTCGGCAATCCTGAAGGCACCGGTTGACCTGCTGTACAACGGCGGTATCGGTACCTACGTGAAGGCTTCCACCGAGACCAACGCACAGGTGGGCGATAAGGCTAACGACGCTCTGCGTGTGAACGGTAACGAACTGCGCGCCACCATCGTGGGCGAGGGCGGTAACCTGGGCTTCACCCAGCTGGGTCGTATTGAGGCTGCACGCAATGGCGTTATCCTCAACACCGACGCAATCGACAACTCCGCAGGTGTGGAAACCTCCGACCGCGAGGTGAACATTAAGATTCTGGTGGACCGTCTGGTTGCCAACGGCAAGCTCGACGCTGAAGAGCGTGCAGCCTTCATCGAATCCCTGCAGGATGAGGTCGGCAAGAAGGTTCTGGAAACCAATGTGGAGCAGAACGTTCTGCTGCAGGGCGAGTTCCACGAGACCGTTCTGGGCGCAAACCTGTACATCCGCCTGATGCACCTGTTGGAGAAGGAAGCCGGCCTGAACCGCGCCGTGGAATTCCTGCCCACCGACGAACAGCTGCGTGAGCGCCGCGCCAATAACGGCGAGCTGCTGACCCGCCCCGAGCTCTCGGTGCTGGCTGCATACGTGAAGATCTACCTGACCCACGCACTGGAGCAGACCTCCTTCGCTGATGATCCTTACCTGGAGTCCGTACTGCGCTCCTACTTCCCGGCGGCTCTGGTGGAGCGTTTCGGTGATGAGCTGGATTCGCACCCGCTGCGCAAGGAAATCATCTGCACCCGCGTTGCTAATGAGATGGTCAACCTGGGCGGTATCACCTTCGCATTCCGCGCTATGGAAGAAACCAACGCTGGCGTGGATGCTGTAGCACGCGCCTTCGTGGTTGCTCGCGAGCTCTTCGAGCTTGGCGTGGCTGCTAAGCTGCACCGCGAACTGCCCGCAACCTTCCCGGTTGAGGCATGGCACAAGATCATGCACGATAACCAGCGTGTGCTGGACCGTGCGGTACGCTGGTTCATCGCTGAGCGCGGTGTGGTTGCCGGCATTACCATCGATCAGATGCTCGAGGACTTCGGCGCTCTGGTTCAGCTGCGCCGTAACCTGCCTCAGTACCTCTCCGAGCTCTCTCACGCACGCGTTCACGCAAAGCGTGTCGAGGGTGAGGCACTGGGTCTGCCCGAGGAACTGATCGTGATCTGGATCCGCGGTCTGGAAGGCTACGCCCTGCTGGATGTTGTGCGCGTTGCTCAGGAGAACAGCCTGGATCCGGTCAGCCTGGCAGCAATCTACTACGCAGTTTACGACCGCTTCAGCGTGGATGAGCTGCTGGTTCACATCTCGCTGCTGAGCCGCAATGACCGCTGGGAGACCCTGGCACGTCAGTCCCTGCGCGCTTCCCTGTACGAGACCGTGGCATCCCTGGCACTGTCCGTGGCACAGGAGACCGAGGGCCAGTACGACACCGTTGAGAGCGCTCAGAAGGCACTGGATGAGTGGGTTGCTGATCACCCCACTCGCGTGGCTCGTATCGACTACATGCTCGAGCAGCTGCGTGAAGCAGACCGCGACACCCAGGCATACTCTCGCCTGGCAGTGCTCTCTGTGGTTCTGCACGCTCTGGCTAGCGCTTCCTAATAGAGGCGCTCAGGCTTTTAGCCTGTAGATGAAAGGCGGGTTGGATAGTATCCAGCCCGCCTTTTCTATTATCCGGGGTCTGAGGAAGGCGCCTATAATAGATGGACGCAATATATCAAAGATTCTTGATGAGTCTTCGGAAAGGAAAAGTGTGAAAGCAACTTTTTTGACCGGCCCCAAACAGATTCGCGTGGCCGAAGTACCCGAACCCCAGCTCAACCCCGCAGGTAGCGGCAAGGACGCTATTGTGCGCGTGGTGGCAGCCTGCGTCTGCGGCTCTGATGTATGGCCCTACCGCACCGCCCGCGCGGGTATGCAGCCCCGCCCCACCGGCCACGAATTCGTTGGTGTTGTGGAGGCAGTGGGTCCGAACGTAAAGAACGTCAAGGTGGGCGACTTCGTCATTACCCCCTTCTACGTTTGCTGTGGTGAGTGCATTAACTGCCAGCGCGGCTGGACCAACCAGTGCCTGCACCTGGGCTGGTACGGCGCGGGTGTGCCCGGCGAAGGCTATGCTGAGGGTGGTCAGAGCGCTAAGGTTCGCGTGCCCCTGGCAGACGGTACCCTGGTGGTTGTCCCCGGCGCCGATGAGCACAATGAGGAGCAGGTCAAGGATCTGCTGACCCTCTCCGATGTTATGGCAACCGGCTACCACGCGGCTATTTCTGGCGGTGTGGGTCCGGGTAAGTCCGTGGCTATTGTGGGTGACGGTGCCGTGGGTCTGTGCGCTGTGATCGCCTCCAAGATTCTGGGTGCTGAGCGCATTGTGATGATGAGCCGCCACGAGAAGAACCAGAAGCTTGCGGTTGAATTTGGCGCCACCGATATTGTGCCCCTGCGCGGTCAGGAAGCTGTGGACCACCTCAAGGAAATGTTTGACGGCATTGGCCCGGATTGCGTGCTGGAGTGCGTGGGTACCCGTGAGGCAATGGCTCAGGCTATTCAGTCCGCTCGCGGTGGCGGACAGGTCGGTTTCGTGGGCGTACCTCATGAGGGCGGCTCCTTGGATCTGGGCTTGATGTTCGGCACCAATGTGGGCGTGCGCGGCGGTATGGCAACCGTTCGAGATTACATTGAGCCCCTGCTGGAGCGCGTACAGGCTGGCGAGATTCACCCGGGTAAGGTTTTTGATATGGTCTTTAGCCTGGATGACGCTGCAGAAGCGTATGCTGCAATGGATGAGCGCCGCGCCATTAAGTCGATGATCCGCCCCTAAAGGCGCTTTAAATAGCATTAAATATACCGAGTTTTGAGCTGTTCATAAGGCTTAGAGAGTATTGAATCTTAACTCAAGGCTTAAATAGACACTCTTGCTCACCAAAACCCCCGTGACCGACTATTTATGCAGGTCACGGGGGTTTTCTGCACCCCAACAACCCCCAAAATCTGTTATTTATGCCACAGGTAGCGGGTTTTATAAGGTTCGGGAAGAAGTTTAGATATAGTTATGATGTGTTCTAATTTAACTTGAAGTAGAAGTGCAGTCTTAGAAATACGCTAAAATTTCAGTAGCCGTCTAACCACACGGTTACTTCCGACACTAGACATCACCGAAGAAAGAGTTTCTTTCGTTGACTAATCAACTTCAGCACGAGGAAACCCTCGCGCCCGCAGAGAGCCGTGCCCAGCTGCTGCTGAGCTTCATCCTCTACATCAGCCCGGTTGCGCTCCTGACGACTATCTTCCCGCTGGTCACCCCCGAAATGAGCCGCCAGTCTATCGGCGGTATTTCCCTGACCAGCATTATCCTCGCAGCCTCCATTACCGTTCCCTGGCTCAGCCAGGCGGTCTGCCTGCCGCTGTACCGAGCCATCGAGGCAGAACACAAGGCTATTGCTGACGCCCGCGAGGCAGTGCGTATTGAAGCGGACTTCGCGCACGATCGCCGCAAGTTCCAGCTCGAAAAGGAATTGCGCGCATCCCTGGCTGAAGCCCGCTACCAGGATATTAGCGATATTGCTGCCTTCACCCGCTCCTGGCTGTACATCTTCCTGGTCACCGCACCCCTGACCCTGCTCTTCGCCCTGCCCCTGGCATTCATCCTGGGATGGAATAGCGAAGCGCTCATCACCTTCCTGATCCTGGGTGTGCTCAATGTTGCCTTTGCGCAGCTGCTGATGATCCCCAACCTCTCCAAGAACCGTTGGGTTTGGGCTATCGCCTGGGGTGGCTTTACCGCAGCACTCTACTTCTTCCCCCTGATCTGGTTCCTGCCGCCGGCCGTGGGCTCCATTATCCTGCTCATTGCCCTGGGTAAGGATATTGCGCACCTGTTCCACTTCCGCATTGTGCCCCTGAAGAATATTGCAGGCGATGCCCTGCGCGGCTTCCTCACCGGCTCGGTGCTCTGGGCAGATAAATACGTCTTCTTTATTGCCGCCAACGGCACCATTGACGTGGTCGCTATCTACCTGAGCCTGATCCCCACCGTGATCGCCTACAACTACTTCTTCGTGGCCGAAGCCGAAAGCATTAACTCGGTCATTGCCCGCATGTGGACCCTCTTTGACTCCACCCCGCTGCCGCAGATGAAGCGCGAATCCGCCCAGATTCTGCGCACCTCCAACCGAGCCATGGCACGCACCCTGGGTCTTGCCGTGATCTGCTCGGTCATTACCGGTGTGCTCATGGCAATCTTCCTGCCGCATACCTTCCCCTTGGCATTCTCCGGTCTGATTGTGGCATTCCTCTTCCTGGTTATCACCCTGTTGAACTACCAGATTGAGTACATGACCATGTTCATTACCGTGCAGCTGATCGGCGCGGCGCACCTGGTGGCGGCGATTATTATCTTCGCCCTGAACCCGAGCGAATGGGGCTACATCCCCCTGATGGTTGCCGATGCACTCATCGCCTTTACTGCCTACCGCATTTACCACCGCGCCTGGGCAGCCCCGGAATACTCCCTGTTCTGGAAGCGCGCCCTGGCGTGGTAAACACTGCCCGCTAAGAGCCGGCACTCTTTATCCGGGCTTGCCGGGCTCAGAGATCGAGCACCGCAAGCCACAACATGAAAGACAACACGCAGATGACCACCTATCGCAATAGCTACGCACCGCTTCGCCTGCCGCAGCATGTGCAGCCCAACCACGACCCGGACTACCCGGACGTGGACGTAGCCATCGTCATGGAATCCACCTACCCGTACCTGAAGGGCGGCGTGTCCGCCGTGGTGCACGATATCGTCACCGAAAACCCCGATCTGAGCTACGGCATTATCCACATCGCCTGGGACTCCAACGACCCCCAGGAAGACCTCTACGGCATGCCTAAGAACGTCAAATGGGTCAAAATGGTCTACCTGTCCCTGGCGGATAACCGTGAGGGCTTCGCCCGCGAATGCGACCCTGCCCAGCTGCGCATGAACAGCCGCGGCCGCCGCGAACTGGTCCAGCGCCTCATGGGCGCCATCGCCTCCATGCATGCAGGAGACGTAAACCCCCTCTGGGACCTCTACGATGAGGGCATTAATCCCGCAACCCGCAGCTACTCCCTGCTGGCGCTCATGGGCACCCGCGAATTCATGGAGGCAATGGGCACCTGGGGCTTCTTCTCCCAGGTACCCCTGGGCGAGCTCTTCTGGAAGGTGCGCGACTTCGTCTCCATTCTCTACGCCCTGCTGTATGAGCGCATGCCCTACGCCCGCGTATACCACGCGCACACCACCGGCTACGCCTCCCTGGTCTCGGCGGCTGCAGCCCGTGATAACGGCACCAGCTTCCTGCTGACCGAGCACAACCTCTATGTGCGCGATACCGTCAACACCAAGCTTGAACGCAATATGGCAAAGCCGGTAACCACCGACTACATCTTCTTCGATGAGCCGCGCGATAACCCCGAACTGGGCCCGGTCACCCTGGACGAGCGCGCATGGAGCCACTGGTTCGTGGAAATGGGTCGCTTCTGCTACCCCAGTGCCGATATGGTCACCTACCTTTACCCCAAGGCTCTGGAAGAAGCCCGCGGTATTGGCGCACCCATCGACCAGTACAATGCCGGCGAAGAAGACCGCGCCATCGTGCTGCCCAATGGCATGCTCATTGAGAGCGTGGAGCCGGCATACCGTCAGCGCATTGAATCCCGCGCTCGCCTGCTGCGCGAAGGCAAGGACCACGTGTGGCGTTTCGTGTTCATTGCGCGCGTGGTGCCCATTAAGGGTCTGACCGATATGATCCGCACCCTGGCGATTCTGCGCGATAGTGGCCGCACGAACTTCCACCTGGATGTACTGGGCCCCACCAACCACCTGCCCGAATACTACGAGCTGTGCCTGCGCACCATTGAAGAGCTGAATATGGGGGAGTACATTACCTTCCACGGCACCGTAAACGTGCGCCAGATGCTCGGTGAATACGACCTGCTGGTCATGCCCAGCTACAACGAAGGCCAGCCCATTGTGGCGCTGGAAGCCATGGCAGCCTCGATCCCGCTGGTTTCTACTGATGTGGGCGGCATGTCGCAGCTGATTGGCGACACCCTCTACACCGATAGCGGCGAAGAGATTTACGGCTGCGGTACCCTGACCGTGCCCGGTGACGTCAAGGGCTTTGCCGACGCGCTGGAGCTGCTCATGGACAACCCCGAGGTGTACGAACGCTATTGCGTGAACGCCTACGAGCGCATTGAGAAATTCTTCCAGCTGCGGCTGGTTATGGACAAGTACAACCAGATTTACCGGAAGCTGGGTGGGCTGCCGCAGCGCCTACCCTGGGCTTCCGCGGAGGACGTATAAGCAGTGCCGACCAACGACACCCCTTGGGCGCTTGCGGGAACCCCCGCAGGCGCCCAGCGCCTTAACGCAGCCTGGATACGCTACGGTGGCGACCCCATCACCCGTGCCCAGCTGGACTTCGCTATCAAACACTACTCAGTTGCCATTATCCAGCCCTGGGAAAAAGAAGCAGCGCACTACCTCAAAACGCACGCACCGAATATGACGGTGCTCGCCTATAAGTGCCTCTCCTCCTCCCGCAACTACGAGCCAGGCCCGATTTACAGTTCCGGAGTCTCCTACGCCCAGGCGCAGGAACTACTCAAAAGCCGCAATATTGACCTCTTCGCGCGCCGTAAAGACGGCTCCCTGATTGAATGGAACGGCTACGGTGGGCATTTCCAGATGAAGGTCTGGAACCCCGACTACCGCTGGTTCTGGACCCAAAACGTGGTCAATGAAATGCGCAATTCGCCCTTTGACGGAGTCATGGCGGATAACGACGTGGAAAACGACTACTACAATCTGCACCTGCCCATTAGCGAAGCCAACGATATGGTCACCATCCGCGCGGGCCTAGAGGATCTGGTGGGCTACGCCGGAAGCGAGCTGAATAAAATCGGTAAGCTTCTGGTGCCCAATATTGCTGAGGCGCGCCTGCGCGAAGGCAAATGGAAGCGCCACAGTGCCTACGGTGGCGGCTTTGAAGAGGTATGGATGGGCTGGGACCGCGACTCCTTCCTGAGCCGCTCCCACACCCTGCTGCAGGGTGAAAGCATTTACGCCGGCGCCAAGGAAAAAATCACCCTCTACAAAAACGGTGTCAAGCATGAGGTTGCCCCGGTAACCGTGCTGCGCACACCTCAGAAACACGAGGGTGGCACGCGCGTACCCAGCACCACTAGCAGCATTTCCGACCCGAATCTGGATTATGCGCTCGCCGCCTATTGGGTCTTCGGTGCGGGTCGTTTTACCGGTGTGATTACCACCGGTCACGATAGCTACAACGGCACCCCCTTTAGCCCCGAGCTGTCCATGGATTTGGGCGCGCCTCTTTCTTCTTCGGATGCGCCCACCAGCCATGAGGGCGTGTACCTGCGTGAGTTTGTTCGTGGTTTTGCGGCGCTCAACGCTGGAGAGTCGCCTGTGGGCATTATTGTGCCGCGCGGGCTGGTGACCTGGGACGGCAAGACCGCCCCGGAGCAGGTGTACCTGCAACCGCATCAGGGCGTGGTCTATACCAAAGCATAAGCCTTGAGCTTTTAGCACCTAAAAATACCTGTGGGGCTCTCTCAATCTAGATTGAGAGAGCCCCACAGGTGTATTACTCACTAAAAGCTAGTGCTTAGCGTGCCGGGTAGGAGGGAGTGGAATCGCCCGCCATGCGCTCCAGAACGCGCACAACCTGGCAGGAGTAACCGAACTCATTGTCGTACCAGACGTAGAGCACAGCGCCGTCTTCGTTTACCACGGTTGCCAGGGAGTCAACCACGCCGGCATTGCGGGAACCCACAAAGTCGGTGGAGACAGCCTCGTGAGAATCGGAGTAACCAATCTGGCGGCGCAGCTGCCCATTGAGGGAGACCTGGCGGAAGAGCTCGTTCAGTTCTTCCTTGGAAGTTCCCGGGTTCTTGAACTTCAGGTTCAGCACGGCGATGGAAACATCCGGGGTGGGCACGCGGATTGCGCTACCGGTCAGCTTGCCCTCCAGCTGGGGCAGAGCCTTGGAGACAGCCTTTGCCGCACCGGTTTCGGTAATAACCATGTTCAGCACAGCGGAGCGGCCGCGACGGTCACCCTTGTGGAAGTTATCGATCAGGTTCTGATCATTGGTGAAGGCGTGCACGGTCTCAACGTGACCGTGTGCCACGCCGTACTGGTCGTCCAGAACCTTCAGCACCGGGGTAATAGCGTTGGTGGTGCAGGATGCTGCCGAGAGAATCTTATCCTCATCGGTAATGATCGAGTCGTTCACACCGAAGACAATATTCTTCATATCGCCCTTACCGGGTGCGGTCAGCAGCACGCGGGAAATACCGGGGCGCTCCAGGTGCTGGCTCAGACCCTCAACATCGCGCCAGCGGCCGGTGTTATCCACCAGCAGGGCGTCGTTAATGCCATATTCGGTGTAGTCCACGGTCTTCGGGTCGGAGGAGTAGATGAAACGAACCGGCACACCGTTAGCAATAATGGTGTCGTTTGCCTCGTCTACCTCAATGGTGCCGCGGAAGGGGCCGTGTACCGAGTCGCGCTCCAGCAGGGATGCGCGCTTGTGCAGATCGGTCTCGGAGTTCTTACGCACGACCACAGCGCGCAGGCGCAGGCTGCCGCCCAGGGAAGAGGAACGCTCGAGCAGAATACGAGCCAGCAGACGGCCAATACGACCGAAACCGTAGAGGACAACGTCCTGGGTGGGAGCCTGCTCGCCGGACTTGTTCAGGGAGTCGGCAAGCTGCTCGCGCAGCCAAGCGCCCAGCTCGGGGGAGCCGGCATCGCGGTGAGCGTGGTGCAGTGCTGCCACATCAATGGAGCAGGGGCCCAGGTTCAGCTCGGTCAGGGCGCGAATCAGTTCGTGGGAGTGTGCCGGGTTCAGGGGAGCGCCGTCAATCTGGGAGGCTGCATCGTGCAGCTTCAGCAGCTGAATAACGGACTTGTTGACCAGGCTGCGGCCGTGGATGCTCAGCACCACACCGTTATCACGGTTGAGGGTACCGATCAGGGGAATCATCTGCTCTGCCTGAGCCTGACGTGCGATCCACTGTTCGTGGCTGTTTTCAGTAGTCACTCTTGACCTTCTTCCTTGATAAGGACTTCCTCGTCAACGCGGTTTCCTGGGTTCAGGAGTGAGAAGAGACCGCGTCTAAAGCACCCGGGTGGGTGCCTTCTTATGTTTAGTCTAGCGTGTTGAGCACCACTGAACGCCTGTTTTTCGGGTTGGAAAAGACGGTAATTTTTCCGCCTTCCAGCAATCCCACACGAACCCACGCAAACCCAATCAAACCCTCCGAAAAACCGCCGAAAAACCCACACAAACACAGATTTTCACCCCGAGCGCCCGCTCATAAAAAATGTGCTTTTGCCAACGTTCGCCCCGTGACCTGCGCACAGTCCGGCGAGTAGAATAGGGAGTATGTTGACTGTAATCGGTGAAGCACTGGTAGATATCGTTCGTAAGCCCGGACAAGAAGCACACGCCTACCCCGGCGGTTCCCCCATGAACGTGGCGGTAGGCGCCGCACGCCTGGGCCACGAAACCTCCTTTATTGGCCACTTTGGCAATGATGAGTACGGCAAGAGCATTCAGGAGCATCTGGATGCCTCCGCGGTGGCTCAGCCCATTGCCCCCAGTGCTGAGCAGACCTCCACCGCCCAGGCATATATTGGTGCCGACGGTGCCGCCGAGTACGAATTCGACATTGAATGGTCCCTGGACGATATTGCCGAGCAGATGCAGCAGGTTATTGACTCCTCCACCGCCCTGCACACCGGTTCCATTGCCACCATGCTTGAGCCCGGCGCCCACGTGCTCATTGACGCCCTGCGCCGAGCTCGCGAAAAGGCGCTCATTAGCTACGACCCCAATTGCCGCCCGACCATTATTAGCGATCGCAATATTGCCGCCGAATGGGTTGAGAAGTTCATTGCCGTTTCCGCTCTGGTCAAGGCAAGCGATGAGGACGTTGAATGGCTCTACCCCCAGCGTTCCCTGGCTGATACCGCGCACGCCTGGCTGCGCGAGGGTGCCGAGTTGGTGGTTATTACCCGCGGTGCGGACGGCCCCATTGCTTTTAGTGAGCGTTTCCCCGAGGGTATTGAACGAGGCGCCTTTAAGGTGGAGGTTGCCGATACCGTGGGTGCAGGTGACTCCCTCATGGCTGCTCTGATTGCCGCTCTGCTTGACCGCGATATTTGCGGTGCCGATGCGCGTACCAAGCTGGCAGCCCTGGGCCGCGAGGATATTGAGCAGCTGCTGCGCTTCTCGGCGACCGCTGCCGGTATTACGGTTTCTCGCCCCGGTGCGAACCCGCCGAACCGCGATGAGCTCAACGCTGCTCTGGCTCTCTAGCCCGAAATCTGAGTTATATAGAGAGGTGTGTATATAGAAAAATATCTATATACACACCTCTTCTCAAAACCCATCCCTGACACATCACCGAGCTGTACTACCCGAAAGGAAGCCCCGTGTCCTACGCCCACACCTCGCACGCACCCCTGCCCCGCGACCCCTATGCGGGTCTGCCCGAACTGCCCACTTTTGAGCTCACCAGCACCGATATTGTTCAAGGCGGTACCGCACCCGCCTCCATGCTCTCGGCGCTCTTTGGCGTGCCTGGCGGTGAAGACCGCTCCCCGCAGCTTGCCTGGTCGGGCTTCCCCGAAGAGACCAAGTCCTTTGTTATCACCTGCTACGACCCTGACGCCCCCACGCCCAGCGGCTTCTGGCACTGGTGCATGAGCAATATTCCCGCGCATGTGACCGAACTGGCGGCAGACGCCAACTCGGCAGAGCTTCCCGAGGGCACCCTGGTACACCGCAATGATGCCTCCGCACCCGGTTTTGTCGGCTGCGCACCCCCGGCAGGTCACGGCCCGCACCGCTATATCTTCACCGTCACCGCGGTAGATGTCCCAGCTCTGGAACTGACCGACGAGGCAACTCCCGCCGTGGTTTCTTTCAATCTCTTTGGCCACGGCATTGCCCGCGCCCAGCTGACCGTCACCTACGAAGAACCCGCAGCATAAATGACCATTAAACTCATTGCCACCGATCTGGACGGCACGGTGATCGGCAGGGATTTTAAATTCCGACCCCGCACCCTAGCAGCCCTGCAAGCTGCCGAACACGCCGGAATGACCGTACTCTTTGTGACCGGCCGCCCCGCCCGCTGGCTCGATCCGCTCAGGGAACAGACCACCTTCGACTCCTACGCCATTTGCTCCAATGGTGCCGTGCTCTACCACCTGGGCACCGACGAGGTTGAAGAGGTCAACGGCACTAGCGCGGCGGTTATTGAGCGTGTGAATACCATTCTGCAGGCTGCCTACCCGCAGGCAACCTACACCCTGGAAACCCTGGATACCGTCTATATTCAGGGCTCCTATGAGGGTGGGGAAGTGCTCGAGGGTGCCCGCGTGGTTGAGTCCACGATTGAGCGCGCCCTGGCAGAGATTGGGGATGCACCCATTATTAAATTCCTCATCCGCGTGGAGGGTGCAGAGCCTACGCAGCTGCAGAGCGAGATTGAGCGCCTAGTGGGCGAATATGTCTTCGTCACGCGCGGTGTGGTGGGTGAACCCCTGGTAGAAATGGGCGACCCGCAGGTCAATAAGGGTGTGGTGCTGGCGCGCTTTGCCGCCCGACACGGCATTGACTCCAGCCAGGTTATGGCATTTGGCGATATGCCCAATGACACCCAGATGCTGCATTGGGCGGGTACCGGTTTTGCTATGGCCAGTGGCAACCCGGAACTTATCCGCTCCGTGGGACGCACCTGTCCGGCATTTGAACAGGACGGTGTGGCTCAGACTATTGAAGCCCTGCTGGACGGTACCCTGAAGCTATAGGAACGCCGCTAAATCTGCGGCATCAATTGCGGAAGGTGAAAGAATGAGCGCACGCATTACCGTTCTGGCAGGAGACGGCATCGGCCCGGAAATTATGGATGCGGGCCTGCGCGTACTGGCAGCCGCGGCTGAAAAAACCGGCTTCGAGTACAGCCTGGACGCCCAGCCCTTCGGTGGCGCCGCCATTGACGCCGCCGGACACCCCCTGCCCGAGCAGACCCTGGAATCCGCGCGCGCGGCCGACGCTATTCTGCTCGCCGCCATTGGTTCGCCCCGCTACGATAATGCCCCCGTGCGCCCCGAACAGGGTCTGCTGGCATTGCGCTCCCAGCTGGGTCTTTACGCTAATATTCGCCCCGTGCGTATCTTTGATTCCCTCTCTCACCTCTCGCCGCTAAAGCCCGAGCGTATTGAGGGTGTCTCCTTTACCGTGGTGCGCGAGCTGACCGGCGGTATTTACTTCGGCGAGCACACCCTCAAGGACGACTCCGCCCGCGATGTCAACGACTACACTCGCGCTGAAATTGAGCGCATTATGCACGTGGCATTCCGTCTGGCTGCCGCCCGCAAGGCTGCCGGTGGTGCGGGTATAGTGACCAGCATTGATAAGCAGAATGTGCTGGCAACCTCCAAGCTCTGGCGAATTGTTGCCGAGGACGTTGCCCAGCACTACCCCGATGTAACCCTCGAGCACCAGCTGGTGGACTCCGCCGCCATGCTCATGATTACCAACCCGGCACGCTTTGATGTGATTGTCACCGAGAACCTCTTTGGCGATATTCTTTCCGATGAGGCCAGCGTGCTCGCAGGAACCCTGGGTGTTATGCCCTCGGCAAGCCATGGCGAAGGACCGAGCCTCTACGAGCCCATTCACGGCTCCGCCCCCGATATTGCAGGGCAGGGCATTGCCAACCCCATTAGCATGATCCTTTCGGTGGCTATGATGCTGCGCGAATCCTTCGATCGTGAAGACGCCGCTTCCCTGATTGAAGGCGCTGTGCAGGCTGCCCTGGAATCGGGCGTGCGCACCCGTGATCTGGGTGGGGATGCAAGCACCGAGCAGATGACCGCAGCCATCCTGGCGGCTCTCTAAGCTCTCACGGAGCCACGCGCGGCACAGCCGGCAACAAGTTCATAATATGAGATAGGGCGTCCGCATCCTGAAAAGGAGAGCGGGCGCCTTATACCCTGAAAAAGCATCATCAAGCACACTCGCGCCACAGGCGCACCACAACGGAAGGAGGGGACAATGAGCGGCAAATCCATCCTCGATAAACTCTGGGAACGCCACGTTATCACCGGCACAGAAGGCGAACCGCAGCTGATCTACATCGACCAGCACTATATCCATGAAGTCACCAGCCCCCAAGCATTTCAGGGACTGCGCGAAGCCGGACGCACCGTGCGCCGCCCCGATCTGACCTACGGCACCACCGACCACAATGTGCCCACCGTGGATATCACCACCATCCGCGATATGATCTCCAAAACCCAGCTGGACACCCTCACCCGCAATGTGCAGGACTTCGGCATTGACACCGCCCTGCACGGCAGCTCCAACCAGGGCATTGTGCACATGGTCGGTCCCGAATCCGGCCGCACTCAGCCGGGCAAAACCATTGTCTGCGGAGATAGCCACACCGCAACCCACGGAGCCTTCGGTGCTATTGCCTTCGGTATTGGCACCAGCGAAGTGGAGCATGTCTTCGCCACCCAGACCCTCTGGCAGGTCAAGCCCAAGAAAATGCTTGTGCGCTTTATGGGCACGCCCGCACCCGGTATCTACGCCAAAGACTATATTCTGGCGCTCATCGCCCGCTACGGCGTGGCGGCAGGTACCGGCTACGCCGTGGAATATGTGGGCGAGGCGGTGGATGCGCTCAGCATGGAAGAGCGCATGACCATCTGCAATATGAGCATTGAATTCGGCGCCAAAATGGGCCTCATGAACCCGGACGAAAAGACCTACGAGTATGTGCGCGGCCGCGCCCACGCACCCAAGGACTTCGAGGCAGCCGTCGCCGATTGGCGCACCCTCGTCTCTGATGAGGACGCCCACTACGACCGCGTGATCGAAATTGACGTATCCACTTTAGCCCCCATGGCAACCTGGGGCACCAACCCCGAAATGGGTGTGGAATACGGTCAGGAATTCCCCGCCGCACGCGATATGAACGACGAACGCGCCTATAGCTATATGGACCTGCACCCCGGTCAGAAACTCGAAGATATCGACCTGGGCTATGTCTTTATCGGTTCCTGCACCAATGCGCGCCTGAGCGATCTGGTGCTCGCCGCCCGTTACGTGCAGGGCAAAAAGGTTAGCGATAAGCTCACCGCCATTGTCGTGCCCGGTTCCCGACCGGTCAAGCGCGCCGCAGAAGCCCTCGGCCTGGACAAAATCTTCAAAGAAGCCGGCTTTGGTTGGCGCGACCCCGGCTGCTCCATGTGCCTGGGCATGAACCCCGATAAGGTACCCGCCGGAGTGCACTGCGCCTCCACCAGCAACCGCAACTTTGAGGACCGTCAGGGCTTTGGCTCCCGCACGCACCTGTGCAGCCCCGCCATGGCAGCCGCAGCCGCTATTGCCGGCCGATTCGTGGACGTGCGCGAATTGGCAGCCGACCTGCCGGAACTGCCCGGTGTGGATGCTGCCCGCGCGGTAGATGAGACTCGAAAGGCGGTCGCCTAATGGAAAAATTCACGGTCTTTACAGCAACCACCGTGCCGCTGCTCAATGACAATATCGACACCGACCAGCTACTACCCAAGCAGTTCTTGAAACTGATCGATAAAAAGGGCTTCGGCAAGTACCTCATGTACGCCTGGCGCTACACGGATGATAAATACACCGAGAACCCCGAATTCATTTTCAACCGCCCCGAATACCGCGGTGCGCGCATTCTGATTACGGGCGATAATTTCGGGTCCGGCTCCTCCCGCGAGCACGCCGCCTGGGCTCTGGAGGACTACGGTTTCCGCGTGGTCATTGCCGGGTCCTTTGGCGATATTCACTACAATAACGAGCTAAAAAACGGCATGCTGCCCATTGTGCAGCCCCTTGAGGTGCGTCAGGCGCTTGCCTCCCTCTCACCCGAGGATGAGGTGACCGTTGATCTGCCCGCGCAGAAGATTATAAGCCCGGTGGGCACCTTCGATTTTGAGATTGATGCCGAGTGGAAAAATAAACTTGTTCACGGACTGGACGATATCGGTATTACCTTGCAGTACGAAGACCTTATCGCCGAATATGAGAGAAACCGCCCATCCTATTGGGTGCAGGAGAAGGAGAAATAACCATGGCAGAGCACATTCAGTGGGACGGTCAGCTTTCCGAGGCTGGTCTGGAGATCCTGCGCGGCGACGGTGGCTGCATTGTTTGCCCCACCAAGGTCGGCTACATCATTATGACCAGCGATAAGGCGGGTCTGGAGCGTAAGTTCGAGGCGAAGGAACGTAAGCGTTCCAAGCCCGGCGTGGTGCTGTGCGGCAGCATGGAAGAGCTGCGCGAGCTGGCTCAGCTGACCCCCGAGATTGACGCTTTCTACCAGAAGCACTGGGATGACGACGTGCTGCTGGGTTGCATTCTGCCCTGGAAGCCCGAGGCATACGAGAAGCTCAAGGCATACGGCGATGGCCGCGAAGAGCTCATGACCGACGCACGCGGCACCAGCTGCTTCGTGATTAAGTTCGGCGTTGCCGGTGAGCAGCTGGCAGCTCAGCTCTGGAGCGAAGGCAAGATGGTTTACGCTTCCTCCGCTAACCCCTCCGGTAAGGGTAACCGCGGCTCCTTCAAGGGTATTGGTGAGCGTATTGAGTCCCATGTTGACCTGGTCATTGAAGCTGATGACTACGTGGCGTCTATCCAGCCCGATAAGACCGTTGAGACCCGCTACGAGCAGGGCGTCATGGTCTCCATGGTGGATGCTGAGGGTAAGCTGATTCCTGTCCAGAACGGTGAGCGTTCTATCTCCCCGGCACCCGTGGTGATTCGTAAGGGCTTGGATATCGACAAGATCATGATGAACCTTTCCGAGTACTTCACCTCCTGGGATTACCGTCAGGGCGAGTACTACTAAGCCGATACGCGCTTAACTATTGACAAGGGTGGCTGGGATACACATGTATCCCAGCCACCCTTTTTATTTATCTCCTTGCTCAAGTGCTATAGCAAGAGCCATAACTGCGCCACCCCACACTGAACCACCTACAAGAGTTGCCAACACCGACAGGTGCGCAACTTCCTGCAGGAACCAATAGCCGAAGCAGACACTGGAAAATATAAAAATGTACTTCAAACCCTTGAAAAGCCATCCCATACCACATATCATACCTTATATGAAACCAAGGTATATATCACTAATTATAGTAGGTAGCTTGTTGACTCCGGTTGCCCCGGTGCATGCTGCTGAAGTCACTCCCATTTCTCACTCTGCGTATGCCTATAACTCAACTTCTCAGGAGGACACCACAGCACTTTCCGCTGAAGAGACTGCGATTATTCGAGCTTTCGAAGAAGCTGGGGAATCTGTGAATAATCTCGATGAATTCAATATCCGCTTTACCAACAGTCTTGCTCGGTCTGGATATCATGAATCTCTCGCACTCCCTGGTTCTAGTCCCTCGTATAAGATTTCAAGGTATACACATCCTCAAGCTATCCCTGCAATTCTTATAGCTGCATGATTCGGGATGTGTGTAGCAAGTGCATATAGCGTCCTTTCGGCGATACCTCGCCACGCACCCTACTTTGATAAGGCTATGGGTGTTGGAGCTGCTATCGCTGGCTGTATTGGTGGCTATGGAGCAGGAAATGTGGTTGGTCGCTGGATTCTTAACAATCCACGTTTTGCAGCTGGTGTTTTCAATGCAATTGGCCTTGGGCATCTAGCGGGGGACTCCCGTAGGTAATAAAACAGTATAAAAGGGTGGCTGGGATACATGTGTATCCCAGCCACCCTTTTTATGTAGGTTTGCTCTATGGGTAAATCTTTCGATAGATGCCCACGATGTATATCGAAAGAATTCTATCTATAAAATCGGAATACCATAAGAATTCTTTCTATATAGGTACTCTATAGATACCTAAGAGCCCACTCAAAACGAGGTGCCATAACACTCACACTAGCGCTATCCACCCCAAAGCCACGCGCCATATCTGGCACCCGAGGCAAAAGAGCGGCAGTCCGTTGTAGCCACTGCTCCGCTTGGGCAGTATCTACATCGAAAAGCTCTAGCACATCAGAGGACCATAGGAGTGAGGGTTCATAGCTATGATCTCCAAAGAGGGAAAGCTGATGCTCATTACCATCCGGAGTCGGGTTCATGTCAAAGCACGGGGCAAGAACCCAGGCATGCGAGGGGCGCAGAAAGCCGTGATTGCGCAAGTGGTCATCTGTATTGCCGGTTAGCGCTCCTAGCGCCGCGCGCATCCACAGCTGGGTGGTATCCATGCCCTCCTCGCGGGCAAACTCCACTACATCAACCCAATCACCGCCCTCGCCATCACGAGCTTCTAGCGCGGTCATTGCCGACATATACGGAATACGAGCCTGAGACTGCGAACGATCAAAACGCTGAGCCGTATAAATATGACGATCCTGCCCATGCGCATCCTGAATAGAACGCAAAGCAGTCACCGGTGTCTCAATATCCAGCTCAGAGGCAACACGACTGAGCGTATACTCCCAACCCATGACATCCCATTCATCACCCACAGGCTTAGGGAACTTTGCCAGCCACAACTTCCCCGAAACTAAAACATTAGCCTTTGGCCGCGCGCCACCCAGGGAACCCGTTGCACGAAATAAACGACGTGCCGCAATATCCTCCACAGTGCGGGCATCCCGCTCAACCGCCTGAGCTGTATTGAGCAACTCCGGCAACTCAAGCTCCACCGGAACACCGCCACCATCCGAGGTAAGCGCAGAGCCATCCTCCCAGAAGCGCAATGCACCCTGGCGACCTGCATCATTCACACCCAGAAGATAATCAAACTCGCTCAAGGAGGTTCTGCCCGCCGCACGCTGCAGAAGTTTACGACCCCAACGATCCGGCGCCGAATCACTCAAACCGCCCAAACCATCCAGTGGCTGCGCACCCAATATCAGTGGCAGGGAGGGAGCTAGAGCAAAAGCGGCGGGGTTCTGAAGATAGGAGGGGTTATAGTGAAAAATTCCGCGTGAGAAATTCACAAAGAGATCTCCTACAGGCACATCTTCATGATTCAGAGTGCAGGTTATGGAAATACGGCGAGCCACTAAAACACGACCTTCTTTGGGCGGACAGATTTGGGTAGTTGCTCGGCAGCGCGCAAACGCCCCACATCCGTCTGGTAGGGGTCGGTCGCATCCACCACGGCATCCAGCATATGCAAAACACGCAAAACACGGAACAGAACATCCGTGCGCACAGACTCGCCCTGCTCAATGCGGCGCAGGGTCACCGTCGTAATACCCGAACGATCAGCCACCATCTGCGCGGTTAAACCCATGAGCTTTCGCTGATTACGCAATTGCTCACCAATAGTGCGGCTGGCCCGGCGAACCTTTGTCGGAATATAAACCATCAGAGCCCCCAAAACATAAGAATTCTTACCCTTATCCTCCCATATAGAAAGAAAAATTTCTATATATAACGGAAGGAGAGTACAGAAAAGGGGCGGGCTTCCGAAGAAACCCACCCCTTGAGAGCCTAAAAATTAGTGGCCCAGAGCGTCATGATCCTTATCGGTAAAGGGCTTGAGCGGATCCCCCGCAGCCTTCGTCTTAGAGGCAATAAAGCTCATCAGATGGAAGACAATCAGAGTAGCCGCGGTACCCAGAGCAATACCGGCAAAGCTCAGCTCGCCAAAAGTCCAGGTGAAGTCAGCAATACCAACAATTAGCGCCACAGCGGCGGTGGTCAGGTTCACCTGGTTGGAGAAATCCACACGGTTCTCAGACCAGATGCGCACACCCAGCATGCCAATCATGCCGTACAGCACGGTTGCCGCACCGCCCAGCACGCCCGCCGGAACGGTAGCAATAGCCGCACCGAAACCGGGGAAGAGAGACAGGCCAATAGCGAAGAATGCAGCCACCCAGTACGCCGCGGTGGAGTACACCTTGGTTGCTGCCATCACGCCAATATTCTCGGCGTAGGTGGTGGTACCCGAACCGCCACCGGAACCCGCCACCACGGTAGCCAGACCGTCAGCCATGAGGGCGCGACCGGAGTACGCATCCAGATCCTTACCGGTCATGAGAGCCACGGACTTCACGTGACCAATATTCTCAGCCACCAGCACCAGAATCACGGGAATGAACAGGCCCGCAAGCTCCCAGTGGAACTCGGGGGTCTGGAATACGGGCAGGTTAATAAAGCCGCGCTCAGCTACGGTCTTATCAATGGTGGAGAAGTCCACTTCGCCGCGAATCACCGCGGTGATATAACCAATGATTACGCCCAGCAGAATGGACAGGCGACCAATAATGCCCTTGAACAGTACAGAAATCAGAATAATGGAGCCCAGGGTAACCAATGCGGTAATGGGAGCAACCATGAAATTAGTCTTGGCGCTCGGTGCCAGGTTGAAACCAATCAGCGCCACAATGGCACCGGTAACCACCGGGGGCATGAGCTTGGTCAGCCAGCCGGTACCGGCGAACTGAACAATCAGACCCACGAGGAAGAGCGCGGCACCTGCCATAACGATACCGCCCAGGGCGCCCGCCTGACCGTTGGAGGCGGTAGCTGCTGCCAGGGGCGCAATAAAAGCGAAGGAAGAGCCCAAGTAGGAGGGCACGCGACCGCGAGTAATCAGCAGGAAGAGGATGGTGCCCAGACCCGAGAAGAAGAGAGTGGTTGCCGGCGGGAAGCCGGTCAGCAGGGGTACCAGGAAGGTTGCGCCGAACATGGCGACCACGTGCTGAGCGCCAATACCGATGGTAATGGGCCAGGCAAGACGCTCATCGGGGGCAACCACGGAGCCGGGCTGAATGCTCTTGCCGTCACCGTGCAGCTTCCAGCCGAAGGCGGGGGACTTATCAGACATGAGTGTGTCCTTTGTGTGAAGTGTGTTGAATTCTTCCCAAGTGTACGCCATGAGTGAGCTGCTGCGCTCCGATAGTGCGCCAAATATGGCGAAAAGCAATCTTTTCGGGGTGTTTGAGGGCCCCGGCAGTGAGTATAAATATAGCCATATAGCTATAACACTAGCTATATGGCTATATATTGACTTTATGATGCGCTCACGGGAGCGCGCACCCGCTGGGATGCAGCTCTTATCCTGCACGGGAACGCAGCAGACGCTGAGCCGCAGCATCCAGAGCAATACCGAGTAAACCAATGACCACAATGGACACCAGCATCTCATCATAGGCAAGGCGGTCGCGGGCATTGAGAATCTCATAACCTAGCCCCGAAGAAACACCCAACATTTCGGCGGGCACAATAATCACCCAGCCAATACCCAAAGCCAGACGAAGACCGGCAAGAATCGAAGGAGCCAGCGCCGGCAGCAGTACCCGGCGCAGAGCCTCCCAACGACTAGCACCCAAAGTCTGCGCCAGCTGAGCGTAAAGAGGATCCATAGAATGCACCCCGCTGATGACGCTGAGCACCAGCGGCCACACGGCGGCAAGAGCCACCAGGAAAATCACGGGAGCCGAACCCACCCCAAAGAGCACCACCGCAATGGGCGCCCAGGACAGGGGAGAAACCATTCTTAAGAATTGCACGCTTGGAGCCGCCGCAGCCTGAGCCTTCGAGGAAAAACCCAGCCACAGCCCCAGGGGAATACCGATGAGAGCGGCAATACCCACACCGGCAAGTAGACGCCACAGGCTCAGGGTAATGTCCTCCAGCAGCACTCCGCGTTCAAGCATGGAGATAAAGGCGCCCGGCAGACGATCGGGTACAAAGGAGGAAAGCATGGGATGCCCGGAAGCGGCGGCGCTAAAAATCCACCAGAGCGCCAGGGTGCAGGCGGTACCGCCAATACCCAGCAGCACTCGGGTACGCGCTGGCAGGGGAGCACGTTTAGCCAAAGGACACCTCCTCATTTCGTTCAAAACCGGACATATTAAAAGCCTGCAGGCCGTAGGCACTCAGGGCAGCACGCACCGGGCCATCATGCACCAAATCACTGTGTACAGATTCAGTATTTAGGGTTGAGAGAAAACCTGTGGGCGCATCCACCAGAGTGCGTGAGAATTGCTGAACCAGCTCCCGCGTATAGGACTCATAGGGAAAAGGCGCGAAATCCAGACGATTACCGCCCCAATTAGCATGAGCGCAATGCTCCCCGGCGCTACCGGCCTCATGCTCCGCCAGGGCATAGGCAATGGAGCGCGCATCCTGAGGAAGATAAGAATCGCTCAGAACCTTGGCGCTAGACTCTCGCTCGGTGCGCGTAAAAGCGCTGGCAGACACGAGCGCCGCAGCAATATCCTCCGCCAAGGGACCGGAGCGGGCAATATCCCCGTGAACCACCGTGGCACAACAGGCATGATCGCGCCACATATCGCCCAGATACTGCTCAATACGGCCGGTAGAGCGCAGATGAGCGGCAGCATTAAACGGGTCAGCCACCGCAAAACCCGCAATGGTTTTCGCCGCCAACGCCGGAATCATATCGGCAGGAGACATAACAATCAGACCCACCTCGGAGCGAGAAGCATCCGGCAGGGCGCGAATGACCGGGCGTAGATTCGCTGCGCGTAGCCGCTGCTGCACAATAATATTGTGAATTGAAAACCAAGAAGGCACCGCCAGAGTACGCCCGGCAAGCTGCTCCATAGAACTCAGGGAAGGGTCAAGGGTCAGCGCCGAACCATTGGTGTGATTCCAGCCCAGCACCTTGGCATCCACCCGCAGCTGATAGCGCAGGTACAGGCTCATGGGCATGAGCAGGTGAATAATATCCACCCGGCGGGCAATAAAAGCCTCCACCAGAGAAGACCAGGAGCGAAAGAGTACCGGGGCAGCCGTGTGCACACCCTGAGCTTTAAAATCCCCGCGCTCATGGGCAATGAGCACAGGAGCGGCATCCACAATGGGCACATAGCCAATTTTCAGCGGGTTCTGCTCGGTGCCCACCGCCTGCGCTGCGCTGCTTGAGGCACCCAGAGACAACCCGGCAGCATGCGCGGCAAAAGCACCCGCTGTTAGCGCGCCGGTGGCAATACCGGCACCCAGCAGGTCACGGCGTGAAAACTCCATTAGCCAACTCCGACACTAACTTTCTGGACGCGCTCCTCAAGACTCTCAGCGGTCTCGGGCACGCGGGGATTTGCCGAAGCAAAGGCGCTACGGCTGCGATAGTATTCAAAAATTTCCTCTTCGCTCAGCGAGGGGTCATCGGTGCGCCAGATACGGCTAAAACCGGTACCGGCCTCAAAGAAACCAATACGGTCGCCCAGTACCAGAGCCTCAGAAATATCGTGAGAAATGGTCAAAGCAGAAACACCCAGATCCACAATGACTTCGCGCAGCCAATGCTGCACATCTTGACGGGTCGCCGGGTCCAACGCCGAGAGGGGCTCATCCAGGAGTAGGACCGAGGGTTTGACCGCCAGGGCGCGCGCAATGGACACACGCTGAGCCTGACCGCCCGAAAGCTCCGAGGGCAGGGAAGAGGCAAGATGAGCAATACCCAGACGTTCCAGCAGCTCATCCACATAGGAGCGTGCCGACACCCCGCGATTACGGCGGAATTTCAGTCCCAGAGTGATATTCTCGCGAACGCTCAGCCAGGGCAGTAGAGCAGCCTGCTGAAATACCATTGCCAGGCGACCGCCGTGAATATCTACGCGACCGGCATCCAAGCTCTCCAGGCCGGCAATAGCGCGCAGCAGGGTTGATTTGCCGCTACCGGTGGCGCCCAGAATAACAAAAGATTCACCGCGCCCAACGTTCAGATCGACTCCATTGAGTACCGGGGTGGTAGCGCCAGGATAGGTTTTGGTAGCCCCGAGAACATTAAGAGCATCAGCGTTGGACACGGTGAATTCCTTTCAATCAGTGATTATTCGCCACTGCTTAGGCGCAGCAGCTCATAGCGCAGGTGACCTTCCGTGGGCGACTGTACCGGCAGGAAGAGAGCCTCACGCACACGACGTGCGGTAGCGGAGGACTGGTCGTAGCCGCGACCGCCCACCACCTGCAACTCGTAGTGAGTCGCAGCGGTCGCAAAGTGCGAAACGTTCAGACGCAGAGCCAGCAGGTCAATAACCTCAGCTTGTGCCGGTGCGCTCGCCAGGCGAGTCAGTTCAGCACGCAGGCGCTCGTACTCCTCAACCAGGGCGTCGTACTCTGCACGGAAGACACCGAAAGCGTCCTCAGCGTGAGGTGCCGCCTGAACCAGGGACGAGGCACCCAGACCCAGGCAGAAGGAGGACTGAACCAGCAGGAAGGGAGCGGTAACCGCACCCAAGAAGCCAGCAAAATCACGGGTGAGAATATCAGCCTCGGGTACGAATACATCCTGGAACTTCAGGGTGCCCGACTGGGTGCTATTGAGAGCCAGCAGGTTGGTCTGGTAGCGAACGTCCAGGCCCTCAACATTGCGATTAATGCTCACAATGTAGCGGTTCGACTCACCCTCGGGGGCATTGTCCACAGCCACGGGCAGCACAATCACGCCGTTAGGGTACAGGTTCGACGCCCAAGCAATTGCACCGTTCAGGCGCAGACCGCCCTGGACAATCTCGGCATGTACCGTGATAGGAGCCAGACCAGAATTCTCCTTATAAGCGGCGGCCATTGCGGTGGTACCCGAAACGGTACCCTCGGCAAGGCCGGCGGGCAGCTCGCGACCTACAGCATCAAAGAATGCAATGGTGGAACGGTGAGCCCACAGGGAGAAAGCGGTGGAGGCGCACTCGGTTGCCAGATCAAAGGCAACGGCTACCTGCGGCAGCAGGGAGGACGAGTTATGCTCGCCCTTGCGGCCCAGGGTCAGCAGACCCTCCTTGCCCAGCTCGCGCAGGGTTTCAAAGGGGGAACGCTCATTGGCGTCTACTGCCGGGGCTGCCTCGCGAGCCAGCTGCAGCACGCGCTCGCGCTGCGGGTACTCGATGAGGGGCTCAAGAATCAGAACCGGTGCTTCACGTTCGATAGTCATTGGTCTTGTTCCTATGCGTGCAGCTTGAAGAGACGGTCAATGGGGGTGCTGACTGCCTGGCGGGCGCGCACAACGGCGTCCTCATCCGGTGCATCGTAGAAGCACAGGCACTTAGCGGTGTCCTCGCGGACGTAGGTGCGCAGGAAGGAAACCTCGGGCACCTCGGCGTACTTGGGGGAGTTCGCCTTCTTGCGGGTCAGGTACTGTTCCATGGTGATTTCGGCGGGGATATCCCACTCCACCAGGTAGTCAGCGTCCTTCTTGAGCTTCTTAATATCTTCCAGCTCGGCACCGACCAGACGTACTTCGTCCGGGCCGGCAATAGACGCACGCTCACCAATCGCGTCGGTGATCGACTGAGCGAATTCGGTATTCTCAGCTTCGATAATCACGAAGATAATCTTGTGGTCGGAAGCCACCTGGGTCTCAATCAGCTCACCACCGGACAGGGAGGTGTTGACGGTGCTGATGAGCGCCTCTGCTTCTTCCTTGGACGCAGATGCGGGGGTGAGTTCTACCAGGTACAGTGCCATTATTATTCCTCCTCGGCTAAGGGTTGAATGGGCGTCGGTTGGCGCCGCTGAGATAACCCTACGCCGTAGATTCAGGAAAACCTAGAAGATGTACTAATAAGAACTAGCGCTACGTTTTATGACGTGTTTGCCCTGTTCAGAGGCCTTTGTATGACTTTTTATGACACGAATTAAAGGTACATATGACGCTCTGTGAAGGATACAAAAAGCCGCGGGCAGGGGATAAACCCCAGCCCGCGGCTTCGTTATCTAGGCTGTGAAAGACTACTTCACACCGTTCATCAGCTTGCGCAAGGGAGTGCCGAATACAAAAGCCGGGACGTCCCGTAAAGAACATCCCGGCTTTAAGCTAGGCGCGGTGATTAGCGCACACCGGCCATGAGCTTCTGCAGCGGCTTGTGGCATGCTGCCAGCAGCACACCGGTACCAATGGCCAGCACACCCATCGCCACGAAGTAGGGCACTTCGTTTTCATGGGAGTAGAACTGTGCAAACCATCCCGAAAGCACGGTGCCCATTGCCACCGAGGTGAAGTAGAGCGCCAGCATACTCACGCGGTACTGCTTGGGTGCAATCTTCGTGGCAAAAGACGTACCGATCGGCGAGAACACCAGCTCAGCAATGGTAATCACAAACAGGATCAGCACAATCCAGTACAGTGCCACGCTGGCCACACCCTGCTGGGTGATGAACAGCAAGAAGCCGGCACCCAGCAGCACCAGACCCAGGGAGAACTTGGTGGTGGAGGAGGGCTGACGTTCACCCATCTTCGTCCAGATGGCGGTAAAGACCACGCCGAAAATCATAATGAACACCGGGTTGATGGAGTTGACCCATTCGGTGGGCATTTCCCAGGAGCCAACATGGCGGTTCAAACGCTCGTCGGCGTAGAGTTCAATCACGGTGAACTGCTGCTGGTACAGGCCAAAGAACACGGCGTTTGCAATCCACAGGGGAATGAAAGCGTAGACGCGGCTGCGTTCTTCACCGGTGACTTTCTTAGAGGAAAGCATCTGCACGAAGAGCGCCACAGCGGCCAGGGCGATAATGCCCATCACCCAGTTCTTGAGGTTTGCGGGGGTGACAATGCCGAAGGTGACCGCCAGGGCAATGACCGCAATAATAGCAACCAGGCTTGCGTAGAAGCCGTTGCGCTGTGCGGGGGTGAAGGGGTTAGCCACTTCGTGCACGCTGGCGGGCAGGTTCTTGCGGGTCAGGGCGTACTGGATCAGACCCAGCGCCATGCCGATTGCTGCGGCGCCGAAGGCCATGTGGAAGCCCTGCTCCACACGCAGCCAGCCGGTGAGCAGCGGGCCGAAGAACGCACCGGTGTTCACACCAATGTAGAAGATGGTGAAGCCTGCGTCGCGCAGCGGGTCGCCGTCCTTGTAGAGGGAGGCAACCAGCGCGGAGGCGTTGGTTTTGAGCACACCGGAGCCCACAGCCACGAGGATCAGGCCGATGGCTACACCGGCTACGCCGGGTACCAGAGCCAGTGCTGCGTGGCCGACCATAATGGTGATGGCCGAGTAGAAGAGGGCACGTTCGGGGCCGATGAGGCGGTCGCCGAGCACACTGCCCAGGATTGCCATGAGGTAGACGGTGCCGCCGTAGGCACCGATAATGCCGGCTGCGGTGGCTTTTTCAATGCCCAGGCCACCTTTGTCGATGCTGCTGTACAGGTAGAGCAGCATAACAACCTGCATGCCGTAGAAGGAGAAGCGCTCCCACATTTCTACGGAGAACAGGTTGGCGAGCATGCTGGGGTGACCGAAGAAGGTGCGCTGCTTGGGCGCACTGATCGGTGCAGTTGCCATGGTTCTCTTCTTTCTGAGAGGAAAATGTGTAGTATTCCCAATAAGTCTAGCCTTAGTGTGATGTTGCTGGCTAGCGCTATGCGTGGCGGGGTTCATATGGTGGATGTCTAATGTCATAGAACGTCATCTTTGGCGTTGTTCCCCGTTAGACGACACACTTTTAGTGTTCTTGCGCGGATATGTAGGGCGGGCTGAGCGCATAATGCGCGTATTCTAGTGCGCGGTTGCTGCCGCTCGGGATAAACTGATAGGGATAGAATTCTAAGCTCATAGGAGAGAAAAATGGCTGATGTGCCCCAGGTAAACCCGGTTGATGTTCCCGCCGATGCGTACATTATTGATGTGCGCGAACCTTATGAATGGGAGGGTGGCCATGCTGCAACCGCTCACCACATTCGCCTGGGTGAGCTGGTAGAGCGTATTGCTGAGGTTCCCAAGGATAAGGAAGTGTACTTTATTTGCCATGGTGGCGGTCGTTCTCAGCGCGCGGCAACCTACCTGGCGGAGTCCGGGTACACCACCCGTAATATTGCTGGTGGTACCAGTGCATGGTTTGCTGCCGAACTGCCCATGGTGAGCGAAAACGGTCAGGATCCGGCTGTTATCCACTAGGTTCTAGTTGTGGCGTATTCGCTGAGTACAACCGTGTAGAGGGGCTCTGTGCTGTGAGGGCACAGAGCCCCTCTATTTACTGATCTTCACATGATTCATATGAAGAATTTCGTATGAGAATCCAATACATTCAGCTCATATGGTTTACAGCCTGCCGATAGAATAGAGTCGATGCATACTGTACCCCTTGTAGTGCGCGCCCTGACGCCCGGCATTGACCCTGCCGCAGCCTTCAGACTGATCGCCACCGACGACTACGCCTTCTGGTTGGACTCGGCGCGCGCCGCCTCTCCCATGTCGCGAATCTCCTATATCGGCACCGTACCCGATAGCGCGCAGGTTATCCGCTGCGAGGATGCACGCACCGCCAATCCCTGGGAGGCACTGGAGAGTGCCCTTGTAAGCACTCCGCGCCCCGAGTCGGATGCGCAGCTGCCCGAAGGACTGCTGGGCGGCTATGTTGGCTTCTGGGGGTACGAGGCGCGCGCCAGCCTGCAGCCCGGCACTCCGGGCTACACTCCCGAGCACACTGCCGATACTCCCGATGCCCTATGGATGCCCGCCGTGCGCTATATGGTGCACGAGCACGCCACGGGAGCCAGCTGGCTGGTGGGCGATCAGGAGTGGATTGAAAGCATAGCGCCGCACCTTAATGCTCTGGTGAACAGCCATGCTCAGGCACAGTCTAATACTCAGCCGGCACAGCTACCCGAAGGCTTTCCCCTAATATTTACCGCCCCGGACCGCGAAGAGTATCTGGCTGCTATTGAGCACTCCCAGCGGGAAATCTTTGAGGGCAATAGCTACGAAGTGTGCCTGACCGCACGCACGGCAGCCAGCGCCTCGGCAGCACCCAGCAGGGAACAGCTTATTGATATGTATTCACTGCTGCGTGAGCACAATCCGGCACCCTATGCCGCGCTGCTACTCACCCCGGATATGGCGGTTCTTTCCAGCTCCCCCGAGCGCTTTTTGACCCTGGATTCTTCCGGCGTGATTGAGTCCAAACCCATTAAGGGCACCGTACCGCGCGGTGCCACCGAAGAAGAGGACGCTCAAGCGGCAGCATGGCTACAGGAGGATATTAAGACCCGCGCCGAGAACCTGATGATTGTGGACTTATTGCGCAATGATCTCTCCACGGTGTGTGAGCCGGGCAGTGTGCGCGTGCCGGTGCTCATGGGGGTTGAATCCTATCAGACGGTACACCAGCTGGTCTCCACTATCCGGGGTCATCTGCGCCCGGATATTTCCGCGGTACGGGCAACCGCCGCCTGTTTCCCGGGCGGCTCGATGACCGGTGCGCCCAAGCCTGAAACTATGCGCATTATCCAGCGTCTGGAGCAGCGCGCTCGCGGTGTGTATTCGGGGGCTTTGGGGTTTTATTCTGCTAATGGTTCATCGAATCTGTCCATTGTGATTCGTACCCTTGTGGTGAGTGGGCGTGAGTTTTCGATTTCTGCCGGTGGCGCTATTGTGGCTGATTCTTCCCCGCAGGCTGAGTATGAGGAAATGCTGACGAAACTTCGGGCTGCTCTACCTGCGAGCTTGGGTGTTCTGAAGTAGACTTAAGGGTATGACTAAGCTTTCTGAAACTCTTCCCATTGAGCAGGCTCGTGAGCGTCTGCGCGAATTGATTATGGACCTGGCTGTTGTGCGCGGCAAGGTGACTCTGGCATCCGGTAAGGAAGCGGATTACTATGTTGATCTGCGCCGTGTGACCCTGCAGCACGAGGCTTCTGCCCTGGTGGGTCAGGTCATGCTGGACCTGCTGGATAAGAACGGCATTGAGTTCGAGGCTGCCGGCGGTCTGACCATGGGTGCTGACCCGGTGGGTACCGCTATTATGCGTGCGGCTGCCGCTCAGGACCGTGCGATTGACGCTTTCGTGGTGCGTAAGGCTCAGAAGTCCTACGGTATGGGTCGTCAGGTTGAGGGCCCGAGTGTTGAGGGTCGCCGTGTGGTTGCTGTGGAGGACACCTCCACCACCGGTGGTTCCGCTCTGACCGCTGTTGAGGCTCTGCGCAAGGCGGGCGCTGAGGTTGTGGCTGTTGCTGTGATCGTTGACCGTGCAACCGGTGCTAAGGAGCATGTTGAAGAGGTCGCCGGCGTGCCCTGCTTCTACGCTTACTCCAAGGATGATCTGGGTCTGGATTAATCTCTGCCAGCAGTGACTATTCTTCTATAGCGCGAACGCCCGTGTACCATGAGAATGGTGCGCGGGCGTTGTGCTGTCGTTGATTCCGCGTGTATGTGAAAGGTTTCTTAATGTCTGATTCCACCCGACCCGCTGCTGATTCTGCCGCTTTAAGCCAGGTACAGGTACCCGAGGAGGCTCGCGCGCAGCCCTGGGATGATACCGATATGCCCGGCACTGCCCGTTTTGAGGTGGGCGTGGGCCCCTGGGAGGGCGAATGGCCCGAGGGCGATCACTGGGATGAGCAGCTGCTGCGTGAGGGCGACCGACGCAATGTGGTGGATAAATACCGCTATTGGAGCATGGATGCGATTATTGCCGATTTGGATACGCGCCGCCATGATTTCCATGTGGCGATTGAGAATTGGCAGCACGATCTGAATATTGGCACCGTGGTGCGCACCGCGAATGCCTTTTTGGCCAAAGAGGTGCACATTATTGGTCGCCGCCGCTGGAATCGTCGCGGTGCGATGGTGACCGACCGCTATCAGCATGTGCGTCACCATCCGAGTATTGAGGATTTTGTGCAGTGGGCGCGGGGTGAAGGTCTGGAGATTATCGGTATTGATATTTTCCCGGATTCGGTGCCTTTGGAAACTTATGACCTGCCGAAGAATTGCGTGTTGGTCTTTGGCCAGGAGGGTCCGGGTCTATCCGAGGAGATTCACGAGGCGGCTCGTGATACTCTCTCCATTGAGCAATTTGGTTCGACCCGTTCTATGAATGCGGCGTCCGCAGCGGCGGTGGCTATGCATGCCTGGGTGCGTCGCCATGTCTTTAATCAGATTCCTTAGTGCCGCCGCGATATACCAGGATTATAGATAATCGGTTATATAGCTATATACATATACCCCGGTATTCCTTGTACATCAAGGAAATACCGGGGTATATGCTGCTTAAAGGTATATATCTAAGGGTTGGTTCTGCTTAGCCGATGGGCACGCGAACATTTACCAGGGAGTAGAGGTCCTTGGGGTCGTCCGGGCTTGCCACCAGGTCAATGAACTGCTGCAGATCGGTGCCCTGGGTTGCCGCGCGAGCGTAGCGCAGGCCGGAGAAGTCAGCGATTGCAAAGCCCACGGAGTCGAAGAGGGTGATCTGCTCATCAGAGGTGCGACCTGCCTCTTCACCGGTGAGAACCTTCCAGAACTCGGTCACGGGGAAGTCGGGATCCTTCTGCTGAATCTCACCCTCAATGCGGGTCTGCGGGGGGAATTCCACAAAGACGGTGGAGCGGTCCAGAATTTCGCTCTCCAGCTCGGTCTTGCCGGGGCAGTCGCCACCAATAGCGTTAATGTGCACGCCGGGCTTGACCTGGGAGTTGAGCAGTACCTTCGCCTGCTGCTTATCAGCGGTGCAGGTGGTAATAATATCGGCGCCCTCAACAGCTTCGTCCACGCTGGAGCAAATCTTAATATTGAAGCCCAGGGGCTCGAGGTTGCGGCGGAACTTCTCCATAGCTGCCGGGTCAACATCGTAGACAGCCAGGTCTTCAATGCCCAGTACCGAGCGCATACCCAGCGCCTGGAATTCGGACTGGGAGCCGGTGCCGATCATTGCCATCTTCTTGGAGTCCTTGCGTGCCAGGTGCTTAGCGACCATGGCGGAGACGCCCGCGGTGCGCAGCGCGGTCAACAGGGTCATTTCTGCCAGGAAGACGGGGTAGCCATTGTCCACATCTGCCAGCAGACCGAATGCGGTCACGGTCTGGAAGCCGCGTGCGGGGTTGGAGGGGTGGCCGTTGACGTACTTGAAGGAGTAGGTCACGTTATCGCTGGTGGGCATCAGCTCAATCACGCCGAAGGGGGTGTGGGAGGCGACGCGCGCGATCTTATCGAAGCTCTGCCACTTCTTGAAGTCTTCTTCGAGGAAGCCGACCATGCCTCCGATAATATTTTCAACGCCGTCCTTCTGGATCCACTTCGCCATGGATGAGACGTCGACGAATTCTACGAGGTGTTCAGTCATGATTCTCCTTCGTGCTTGGGGGCGGGAACTCCGGCGGTAACCCAGCCCACATTTAAGTATACCTATGTGGTGTGCCTACGGACTATAAATTTTTGCCGAATCCTGAAAGCCTATGCGCTCTGTGCATATTGAGCCCTGCGCGTTCGGCGAGATGCACACAGAAATCTAAAGAGGGGAGTGCGTGTGCATCGCAGGGATCCACCCGCACTCCCCGTATCAGACCCGTCTAAGCCTAGGACTTAGAACCTTCTGCGGGGTCAATATAGCCATCGCCGTTTTCGTCCAGCTCGCTAAGGTTAATGTGAACCTTCGGTTCGGCAACCAGCTTCTTGACCACGGGGCGCTGAGCGATAATGGGCACGGCGCCGGTGTAGCCTTCACGCACACGAGCCACTTCGTTCACGCGATCGCGTACCTGGTACCAGCCGATAATCAGCAGCGGAATAACAACCAGCAGCGAGATCAGGGTCCAGCGACCGATCGGGTCATCCATGTACATGAGGATAATCACGACCGCCAAGAAGCCCATGACCGACCAGTCGGCAAAGCGACCACCGCGCGCACGGTATGCGGGGCGAGTGTACTTGCCTTCCTTCACCAGCTTGAGGAACTTCTGGTGAGACATGGCAATAGCAGCCCAGGATGCCATGGTGCCCACCGCGGCAATATTGAGCACAATCTCAAATGCCTGAGCGGGAACAATGAAGTTCAGTACCACACCGAAGAGACCGACTGCACCGGTGAGCAGAATACCTGCAACGGGCACACCCGACTTAGACACAATGGTGGTAAAGCGCGGTGCGGAACCGGCAACACCCATGGAGTGCAGAATACGACCGGTGGAGTACAGACCTGCATTCAGCGAGGATGCTGCGGCGGTAATAACCACCAGCTGCATAATCACATTGGTGCCGGGAATACCGATCTTGTCGAAGAAGGTCACGAAGGGCGACTCGGAATCTGCGTAAGCGGTGTAGGGCATCAGCAGGCAGAGCAGCACCACGGAACCCACGTAGAAGATAGCGATACGCCAGATCACGTTGTTAATGGCGCGGGGGATAACCTTTTCAACATTCTGGGTTTCGCCCGAGGTGGTGCCCACCAGCTCAATACCGGCGTAGGCGAACACAACACCCTGGACCACGATCAATGCGGGCAGCAGACCGTTGGGCAGCATGCCGCCTTCGGAGTTGGTAATCAGGCTAATACCCGGCTGCACGCCGTCGATGGGCTGACCGAAGATCAGGTACCAGATACCGATGAGCATAAAGGCGCTCAGTGCCAGAATCTTAATCAGTGCGAACCAGAATTCCAGCTCACCAAAGAGCTTAACGGAGACCAGGTTCAGCGCCACGGTAATGATCACCACGATAAAGGCGGTGACCCACTGGGGCAGGTCGGCAAAGAATTGGTTGTATCGACCGAACCAGTTGATGTAGATGGCGATTGCGGTGGCGTCAGCAACGGCGGTCATTGCCCAGTTGAGCCAGTAGAGCCAACCCGAGACGAAGGCAGCCTTTTCGCCGTAGAATTCGCGAGTGTAGGAGACGAAAGAGCCCGAGGAGGGGCGGTGTAGGATCAGTTCGCCCAGGGCGCGCAGAATCAGGTATCCGAAGAAACCACAGACGGCGTAGATGACGGCGAGCATGGGGCCGGCGTCCTGCAAGCGACTACCGGTTCCCAGGAACAGGCCGGTACCGATGGCGGAGCCGATGGCAATCATCTGCAGCTGTCGGGCACCCAGGCCCTTGTGGAAGCCCTCCTGCTCGTGGGCGAAGGGGTCGTTGGAGACCGCTGTCGGCGGCTTTTCGTGCGGGTTCGCGCTCATTGCTGACCTCGTTTCTTATGCGTCGGGGGTATGATTCACCTGCCGTCAGGGGTGGTTGAATCTGCTTCCTTGTCTGCGGCAGACACCAGCTTCACTGTGGTATCTGCCACGAAATACATTCTGAACTATAGCAGGCTTTGGTGAAAATATAAGCCCTGTCGGTGATATTTTTCCGAATGTATAGTGATGCATATCCTGTATATCTGGATATTTCCCCTAGAAAATCAATACTTGAGAGTGTGTGAGCTGAGTCTAAGATGAAAAATATTTCAGATTGTGGCGCGATACCGGAAGAGCTAAACCCTCTATGTTATAGGTCCTTAATATCCAGATAGTGGATACCTTCCCGGCACTCTCACCGGTCTGTGGGAATACGTGGGTTTAATGTTCAACCCCACACCCAGAACGTGGCTTTGGGTGGGATTGTGTGCGTTTTAATCCTGGAGTATGAGAGGACAGGCTCTTAAAGGCTCAAAATATCATCCTCTGGTATGAGGTTTTGAGGCTGTGCGCTTGAGATGATGGAAGAGTCATGGGATGAGGGGCTTGAAGAACTGGAATGGGTAGCTGGTTAATTCAAGCCCCTCGCGTATTCCGTTCATGAACGCATGAAAGGTGTGTAGCAATGGTTGCTTTTTCTTGGTCTCGCTTGCTCTCAGCGGGTCTGCTGGTCATGGCATTGTCAGCCTGTGGCTCGTCGAATTCATCGCACTATGAGCTACCGAATCCTGAGCCCCTCAAAGAAGTCGCTGCTGAACCTATTGAGGGCACTGCCTATATTGATTCGGTGAATGAACTCTTTAGGATTCCCGATAGTGTGAATAAGGCGATGTACCGCGTGACTCTTGATTGCATGGTGCAGCGAGGTTTTCCAGCACGTTCTCTATATCCTTTTCCTCATAACCAATCCCTTGGTGTGGGTGAGGGGTTCACTGTGGAGGTGGCGCGTGAACACGGCTATGCGTACCCCAAACAGGCTAATCAGCCCACAGAGGAAGATTTTGCGGGTATCCCGGATGAAGAATTGAGGGCTTTGCATACTCGCTTGGATCAATCCGGTGAGGTGGCGGGAAGTGAGGGCTGTTTGAATATTGCCCAGTCGAAGGTTATTGGTTCCGATGATGACTATCGTGTGCTCTTTTATTCGCAAAAGAATCTGCTGGGGTATACCAATGGGACTACCTTTGATGCGCGTCTGAGTGCCAAGGAAGAAGAATGGGCAGTCTGTATGCAGGATCGTTTTCATCGCAACGCTTCCGAGGGTATGACTCTCTATGTTATCGAGGCGGAAAAGGCGGAGAACTCCCATGAGTTGGCTATTGAGGACGCCACCTGCCGTGAAACTGTTGGATATTCCACCTATTACCGTGATGTAATGAATGGTTATATGAAACAATTCTTGGATGATAATCAGGGTTTGGTGGAAAATGTAACTCAGGTTAAGAAGAAAGCAGACGAACGCGCTGTAAATATTCTAAATTCTATATCCTAGTGGGCAATAATGCGTGTGTCCGAGCAATGGTGCTCGGGCACCGGGAGGGGTGTATTCACGCCCCTCCCTTTACTGTTCAGTGAGGGTATTTTAACGTTTTGATAACAATATGGGCAGAAAATTGATAATACTGCTTGTCCTATAGTGTGTGCATGGTAGTATATGAATACCATATTTACTTAATTCTTCCGGAATATATATTAGGTGAAAGATTGATAAAGCATGCAACATGGTGTGAAAACCTTTTCTATTGCAGTCGCACTTTCGGTGGCTCTTGTGGGGTGTTCGGCTTCTGTACCTTCGTCTACTTCCTCGAGTAGTGATGGGCCTGTTGTTCCTGCGACTCAGGTGGATGACCAAGCGGTTCTGAAAGTCGACAAATTAGTTGCATTTTCAGATGTGGAACGCAAAGCTTACAATAAAGCCGCTCAAGACTGCATGGTGCAGCACGGTCACGCTCCACGCGAAAACTACCCGGAACTTAGTCTGCGTTCCGTGCGTCAGTTGGTCATCCCCCGCGCCCTGAGTGTGGAGGAAGCGCGAACTTATGGATACATTAGTTCCACAGAACAAAAACGTGGAGAAAATGGTACGCATAGTGTTCGTGAAGTTGAGCTGAGTGAAGCTGAATATAAAGATTTTGCAGCAGGTTCTGAAGGTCAAGACAATTCCTGTCAGGCTCAAGCATTAACTCGAGTCTATGGTAATGAGGAATTGTGGAAAAACTATATGATTCTTGATAGTTACATTCTTCCCTATGTTAGTGCGTATCTTGACTCTTCCTCATATTCTGGTATAAATCGTCAATGGTCTGAATGTATGAAGAGTAAATCATATGATTATTCCAGCCCCGGTGCTGCTATTAGATCTGCTACCAATGCAAAGAATACTCAAGAGTTGGCAATTGCAGACACTCAATGTCGCGAGGGTGTGAAGTATGAGGAGAATCTTCATGAAGGTCTCAACGCGTATATGACCACCTTCCTGAATGAGAATCAGGGATTGATGGATCAGGTAGCTCAGGCGAAGAAGAATGCTGAGGCTAATGCTCCGAAGATTCTGGATGGTACCGTCTCGTAGGGTAGACGGGTTCGGTAACCTCTGGATAATCGGGTTATAGATCGTGAGGGGAGGGGTGTATCTACACCCCTCCCTGCGCCTGTGTCAGTGTAGAACTGCTGTATCGAAAAGTTCATTTATATGAGCTGTGCCATATTGTGTAAAATTTTCCACACTATGTTCCTTGACACATTGCAGGGTTTCTATATAAGCTGAAGACAGCTTCACATAGATAGTGAAGTTACTTTAGATAGTGCTGAAGAATAACACTCGAACTCAAAGATAGAGGTAAGATTGATGTTTTTCCGTAAGATTGCTACCGGTGCCTTGGTTTTGGGTGCCGTGCTGTCCATGTCTACTCCTGCTGGTCAGGCGCGTGATTTGCCTATCAATGATGCTAAAGCAATGACTGGTAATTACCATTGCTGGCAGGATCGTACGGTATGTATCTGGACTGATCCCTATTTCCGCGGAGATTCTCAGACTATTAGCGGTTTTGATCATTACCGCGATTTGTCGCCCTTCTTGCACGATAAGGCTTCGTCATGGATGAATATGAATTATTCGACTCGCATGTATCTCGGGGAATGGGTGGGAACCTTCTGGGATCCGCACTATAAGCTGGTTCGTGGTGCTTATCTTGAGCCTCAGCAGGCCGGTACTAATCTTGCGGATGATAAATTCGATAATAAGGCAGATTTCCTGGCGCGTGAAGATTGGGCGGGTCTATGGTAAAGAATAAAACGTTTCTGGGATGTGTAGGTGTTATTGTACTCGCCCTTTCAGCGTGTTCTGCCCCTAGTGGTGTATCTCATGATGCTTCTCCTGAGAGTTTTCAGATTGCCGATATGGGTTCGATACATAAGGCGGACGCAGTTGATCATCAGGCTGTGGAGAAAGTGAATGACATTGTTCTCCCGCCTGAGCTAGTAACTAAAGCTCTACAAAAATCGGCGGGTTCCTGTATGGTGAGCCGGGGACATGTTCAGCGTGACTGGTATTATATGCCTCGTTCGGAGTCTGTTCGGGATATTGTTGTTCCGGTTCCCCTGTCTATTGAAGCTGCTCGCGATACTGGGTACAACTCTCTTAAGTCTATGCGGGCTGGCGAGCGGGAGAAGGAATATGCTTTCTCTGATGCTGAGGCTAAGGATTACTATGGGTATGAGGGTGGTAATTCATGCCAGGGACAAGCGTGGGATAAGGTCTTTGGTGATAAAGAGTTATCTGCCCTTTATTTTCAGACGGCGAAATATATGCTTCCGTATGTCAATGCTGCCATTACTTCTGAAGAAGCGGTTGCTATTGATAATGAGTGGTCTACCTGTATGAAGGATAAGGGGTATGACTATTCGAGTCCGAGCAAGGCCATAGTGTCTGTTGCGAATAAGCCGGAGTCTCAAGAGGTTGCTATTGCTGATGCGACCTGTCGTGATCAAGTGCGTTTTGAAGAGCGCACTGAAGAGATTTTGGATGCGTATATGACGACCTTTCTGAATGATAATCAGGCTCTGCTGGAGCGTGTGGCTCAGGCGAAGAAGAATGCTGAGGCTAATGCTCCGAATATTCTGGATGGTACCGCCTCGTAGGGTAGACGGGTTCGGTAACCTCCGGATAATCGGGCCGTAGTGCGTGAGGGAAGGGGAATTATTCACCCTTCCCTCACCCTGTGTTCCACATGAAAAATCATCCTTAAGTATGAGAAAAATAGCTGCACAAGCCCCAGCCCACCTGGCATACTGGATATACAAGTGGTACCCACCACACACCACAGCGTAGTAGTTCGCCGTTATACCTCAAGGAGAGACAATGGCACAGCTCAAACAGCTCAGCCGCAAGGCATGGGTCTACATTACCATCGGCGCCCTGATCCTCATCACCGCCGTCACCCTCTGGAGCGCCCAAAGCTTTAAAACCACCGCCCAAGCAGCCGCCGAAGCGAAGCCCCCCGCCTCCAGCACCATTACTGCGCGCGTCACCAGCGAAAAATTACGCACCACCACCGCGCTACGCTGCACCGCAAGCTACGCAACCACCAAAGCTCTGAACTACGCCGGGCACGGCACCCAATACACCGCCATTCACGTGAAATCCGGTCAGGAAATCACCAACGGCACCCTCATCGCAGAGGTCAACGGTGCACCCCTCTACGCCATTACCGGCTCCTTCTCCTTCTACCGTGATCTCTCCATGGGAGACACCGGCCCCGACGCCGCCATGCTCAACACCGCCCTGACAAACCTGGGCCGTATGAATAGCACCGCCGGGGAAATCACCGAAGACACCTACCGCGCCCTGAACTCCATGTTCTACCTGGACGGCTACGGCCCGATTGATAGTGAAAGCCCCATCCCCGCGGACTACTTCACCGTGCTCTCCGCCCCCGCCAAGGTAGCCGGTACCCCGCGCGGCCCCGGAGCCGTGAGCGAAGGCTCCATTGCCGACCTGGTTGAAGGCGCCAAGAGCGTACAGTGCACCAGCCCCGCCGGAACCCTCACCCCCGAAGCAAAGAGCGGCCAGAAGGTCACCATTCCCGCCCTGGGCGATGAAGAATATGTGGGCACTCTGATTTCTCATGAGAGTAAGAGTGGCCAGGGCGGTAGCGCCGGCTCGGCAGCCCAGTCTGAACGATCCGCAGCGGGCTCTTCGAGCACTCAACCCGAGCGCTATATGCTGGTCAATGTGGGTGAAAAAGCCGAAAAACTCACCACCAGTGTGACCGGTGAACTGATCCTGGAAGAAACCCCCGAGCCGCAAACCGTGGTGCCCGCAGCCGCCCTCTTTACCAAAGACGGAAAGACCCATGTGATTCGAATCCGTGACGGCAAAGATGAAGAAATTCAGGTGCGCGTGCTCATTAATAGCAGCGGTAAAAACTCCGTCTCCGGAGATATTCACCCCGGCGACACGGTCAAGATTGTGCGAGAAAGCCGTAAATAATGAGTGCCTATAGTGTTCAAGCGCAAAACCTGAGTAAAAGCTTTACTCAGGGAGATAGCACTATTAGTGTGCTCAAAGACCTCTCGGTCAATATTGGTTACGGCGAAGTGGTCGCTATTTTAGGTCCCTCCGGTAGCGGTAAATCCACCCTGCTGAATATTCTCGGTCTGCTATCTGAAAGCGACACCGGATCCTATATTCTCAACGGTCAGAATACCGCCGAACTCAGCGCCGTTCAGCGCGCCCAGCTGCGCCTGCACCGTATCGGTTTTATCTTTCAGGCATTCCACCTGATCGACCACAAAAGTGTTCGTAAAAATGTGGAACTACCCCTGGAATATATGGGACTCAGCCGCGCCGAAAAAACCCGACGGGTAGACGCCATTCTGCAGCGCCTGGGGCTGACCCACCGTGCCGAAGCCAGCATTAAAACCCTCTCGGGCGGCGAGAAGCAGCGTGTAGCTATCGCGCGTGCCTTTATCGCCGAGCCAACCCTGCTACTTTGCGATGAGCCCACCGGCTCCCTGGATGAAGAGCTCACCCAGGAGGTTATTAACCTGCTGCGCGAGTTCACCGGGCAGCAGCAGAGCACCATTGTGGTCACGCACGACCCGGTGGTTGCCGCTCAGTGCGATCGCGTGCTGCGCATGCACGAGGGTCGCCTGGCGGAGGACTATTACACCGAGCGTGCGGGGCAGCAGGTCTCTTCTACCGTAGCTAAAAAGGTTCATGTGGAGGAAGCTCCCACAGATCAGATTCCGTTAAGGGAGATATTAGCTGCTGCGTATTCTATGCCTATGCCGTATGGTCGTGTCGAGAATTATCAGGTGGCACACACTGATACTCGCGTTGTACAGCAGCACGCGGTACAGAACCTGCCCTCAACCCCCTGGTGGAGGGTCAGCTTGAGCGAAGCCTGGGACGCCACGGTCCACCGCGTGCGTCGTAATCTTTTCACCATGCTCGGCGTGATCTTGGGTATTGCCTCCCTGGTGCTCACCGTGGGTCTGACCGCGACCATTTCCGGTCAGCTGGCGGAAAGCTTCGATGTGTTCCGTGCCCGCCATCTGGTTATGACCGATACCCGTAAAGAAGCCCCCACGCGCAGCCAGCTGCTGGAGCTTAGCCGCAGTGAAGGCTATGAGCGGGTGCATCAGCTCAATGGTGTAACGGGTGTGGCTCTTTTGAATCAGCTTTCCGAGGGCTCCGATATTCAAAACGGTCCCGATAATTTCGGTGAGCGTTCCGTCAATGTCACCGCCAGCGTACTGGGTGCAACCCCCAATGTTTTTGAGGTGGAGGGTCACACCCTAACCTACGGCCGCGGCTTTGACGAGGGGCATGTGGAGCGCGGCGATAAGGTGGTTGTGGTCTCCGAGTCGGTTGCCAAGAAATTGGGCATTCCGCGTGAAGAGGGCATTAATGTCTATATTCAGGGCGATATGTTCCGCGTGATCGGCATTGTGCAAGAGAACCCCTCCATTGCCCTGAGCTACGGTGCGGTTTATATTCCTCTGGGTGTTAAACCCTCCACCATGGACGGCAATAGTTCCGGTGCTAAGCACACGCAGATTGTGATTACCACCCAGGCGGGTGCGGCAAATCAGGTGGCTGAAGAGGCACCCTACGCCCTGTCCCCGGAGAAGCCTTCGCGCTATACCGTGGGTGTGCCTCCGGAGCCTAAAACTCTGCGTGAGGCGGTAGATACTCAGCAGCGCACTATGCTGATTGCCATGAGTGTTATTACGCTGATTATTGGTGCCATGGGTATTATGAATACCTTCTTGGTGGCGGTGATTGAAAGGCGCCGCGAGGTGGGTCTGCGCCTTGCTCTGGGTATGCGCCCGGCGGGTATTTTGGTGCAGATTGCCGCCGAGACTCTGCTAACCAGTATTATGGGCACTATTTTCGGTATTGTGGTCGCGATTAATGGTATTTCCATTGTGTCGCTCATGAACCATTGGACACCGATTATTAGTACTGAGACCATTGCGAGCGGTTTTATTGCCGGGGCTGTGGTGGGTCTGCTTGCCGGTATTTACCCGGCGTTGCGCGCGGCGCGTATTGATCCGGCAACTACCCTGGCTGCCGGCTAAACCTACCTTTTAGTGTTTGGGCGACTTTTCCTTGGTGGGGCGAACTGTTATATCGCCCAAACGAGAAAAAGTCGCCCCAACCCGGTTAACCGTTCAGGGATTCTAGACGCTGCTGCTGACGCGCCAGCTTGCGCTCCAGGCGCCCCTTTTTACGTTTGAGCAGAGCCCAGGAGGGGGAGCGCCACCAGGTCTTTTTGGCAATATCAATCACCGAAGGGAGTTTCTTGGCTGCCAGTGCTTTATCGATATCCAGATCGGCGGCTCCCTCGGCGCGCATGCGTTCAATCAGGGCAAAGGCTTCGGCGATTTTTCCGCTACCGATCACGTGGTTATCCATACGCTTCTGCACGGCGGCTAGGCGCGCACGGGTTTGTTCTATATATGCCTGTTGACGTTCATTCTCACTGGACATGCGATTCCCTAAATATTGTCATAATGCCACTAAGACAAGTATGCCTGCTCACTTGAGATTGAGCACAATATAAGCCTGAAATTCGTGAAATTTCTTGGGCTGACGGCTCCGAAAAACTTTTCACCCTTGCTAAAATAAGAACTAAGGTACGCCTGAATCTGGCGTAACGTCAATCAGTGGCCGCGTGCGGCCAAACCCTCCCGCTAGGAGATAGCATGGCAATTGCAACCCCCGAAAAGTACGCAGAAATGCTGGACACCGCGAAGGCTAAGGGCTTCGCATACCCGGCAGTGAACGTGACCTCCTCCCAGACCCTGAACGCTGCAATCCGCGGCTTCGCAGAGGCTGGTTCGGACGGCATCATCCAGGCATCCACCGGCGGTGCCGCATTCTGGTCCGGCTCCTCCAAGAAGGATATGGTTGTCGGTTCCCTGGCATTCGCAGCATACGCACGCGAAGTTGCTAAGCAGTACGACGTGAACATTGCACTGCACACCGACCACTGCCCCAAGGACAAGCTGGAAGGCTTCGTTCTGCCCCTGCTGGCAGAGTCCGAGAAGGCTGTAGCGCGCGGCGAAGACCCCATCTTCAACTCCCACATGTGGGACGGCTCCGCTATTGCTCTGGACGAGAACCTGCAGATCGCTGCAGAGCTGCTGGAGCGCACCTCTAAGGCAAATATCGTGCTCGAGGTTGAAATCGGCGCTGTCGGCGGCGAGGAAGACGGCGTTGAGGGTGCAATCGACGACACCCTGTACACTACCGTTGAAGACGCTGTGAAGACCGTTGAGGCTCTGGGGCTGGGTGAGAAGGGCCGCTACATTGCAGCGCTGACCTTCGGTAACGTGCACGGCGTGTACAAGCCCGGTAACGTGCACCTGCGTCCCGAGCTGCTGAAGGAAATCCAGGAGGCTATCTCCGCTAAGTACGGCACCGCTGAGAAGCCCTTCTCCCTGGTGTTCCACGGTGGTTCCGGCTCCAGCGCTCAGGAGATCGCAGACGCTGTTTCCTACGGCGTGGTCAAGATGAACATTGACACCGACACCCAGTACGCATTCACCCGCCCCGTTGCTGGCCACATGTTCAGCAACTACGACGGTGTGCTCAAGGTTGACGGCGAGGTCGGCAACAAGAAGGCTTACGACCCCCGCGTATGGGGCGCTCTGGCTGAGGAGAGCATGGCAGCTCGCGTGGTTGAGGCTTGCCAGCAGCTGGGCTCCGAGGGCAACTCGGTTCGCTAAGTATAGACTCCTATAGTCTGATAAACACCCCGTCTATTTCTTCTGGGAATAGGCGGGGTGTTTTATATTCTGTGTTGAGGGTTGCTGCAGGGGAGAGCGGGTATCGGTAAATATTACGTCCTATGAAAATGTCTATCCCTGCACGGCGGGCAGATGCTAGGGTAGTAGATATAATAAGCTCGATGAAGGGATAGAAGAGCATGGCTAAGGTTTTGATTCTGGGCTCTAACGGTCAGATTGCTCAGCATGCGGTTCGCCTGATGGAGGCTCGCGGTGATGAGCTGACCCTGTACGCTCGTTCTAAGCATCGCTATGTGCCCGAGGGTGCACAGGCTATTAGTGCTGATGTGCTGGACGAAGCGGCTCTGCGCCAGGCCATTGCTGGTCAGGATATTGTCTACGCGAACCTTGCTGGTGAGATTGAGGCGCAGGCAAAGGCTATTGTGGCGGCAATGGACGCTGAGGGCGTTAAGCGTCTGATTTTCGTGACTTCTATCGGTATTTACGATGAGGTTCCCGGTGCTTTTGGCGAGTGGAATAACGCAATGATTGGTAGCGTGCTCAAGGACTACCGTAAGGCAGCCGATGTTATTGAGGCATCCGATCTGGACTACACTGTGCTGCGCCCGGCATGGCTGACCAATAAGGATGAGACCGTATACGGTGTGACTCACCGTCACGATCCTTTCACTAATACTGAGGTGTCTCGCCAGGCTGTGGCGGCACTGGTGCGTGATATTGTGGCTGATCCAAGCATTGGTTCTCGCGATAGCTTGGGTGTGCACAAGCCCGGTACTGAGGGCCCGAAGCCTTCTTTCTACTAAGATTTACTGAATCTGTCTAATAGATAGGGTGTTATACGGAGTTTGCTCCGTATAACACCCTATATGCATATATTGGTTTATTCTGATTTTGCAATCTGCCTATGGGTGAGTAAAATATTCATGGAGCTAATATTTCTCTGCTAATTTCTCACATTAATCCTATATTTTAGTGCATTGTAGTGTTTTTTGATATTATTTAATAGTATTTAGTGAAAAATCTATGTTTGCTGCCGTGTGATTAAAGGAGTACCTTAATTAAGTACATACACCACTTGGTGTATGTACAGTTCGGTATACAGACCCTGGACGGTCTGTCTACCTCGACCAGAGGAGTATGCCATGCATGCTTTGAAGTCCCTGTTCGCCGGCGCTGCTGCGGTAGCGCTGTTGTTGACCTCTGTTCCTCCCTCGTCCGCGGCTCAGTTCTATGACCATGCGGGGTATCAGGGTGAGAACTACGATTCCCGTGGTTCGAGTGTGTTCTACTTTGAGCACATGAACGACCGTATCAGCTCCATTCGTAGCTGGGGTGAGAATTATATTCTCTACCAGGACTACGGATACAGTGGTCATTACAAGGTAACCGGGCGCGACGACTACTATGATCTTTATTGGCATAATGGTGCCGATAATACCATTCTGTACGTTCCCTGGAATGATGCTATTAGCTCCGCAGCCCGCATTTGGGATCGCTAATAGAATGTAGCAGTCACTGATGATCTCTGGCGGTAGGCCGGTCTGTCGCCAGTCTTTAGAGTATATTTTGATTCAAAGTGGAGAAAATAATGAACATAAAAGGGTTATTAGTAATTCTTGCTTGCTTATCTCTGAGTGTTTCCGGGTGTTCATCTACCTTGCAGAAGGACTCAAACGCTAAAGCACATCTTGATTATGAAAATAGTCAAATTAGCACACCGGTTTTAGAATATGCAGAGTCTTCTATAGATCGCAGTGCGGAAACGAAAGCGCGCGATATTCTCCTATCCAAGTGCTTTAGAGATAATGGCGGAGAATATAAAATTCCGACAGGTAAAACTACCATATCTTCAACCTCACGTGACTACGGTGTGTGGAGTGTAGATTATACGAAGAAATACGGTCTGCATGAGCCCGAAACATTTGTTCCCGTTCAGAATGACTATGGGATTCTTGATAAGTGCCTAAAGCTTGTTAAGCCTCAGGTTGAAAATATTGGTGGTGTAGTTGACGCTCAGAAAGCAAAGCGTCCAACTATTATCAGAGAGCGTGCCTATCGTGCAGCAATGTCTGATTCCGAATGGAAAACAAACCGTGAGGCGTGGTGGACCTGTCTTGAATCTAAAGGGCTCTCTCCCCGCAAAGGTGAGAACGAATGGGGCACAGAAGAATCACTGAGCGCATACACCCGTAAATCTCCCTCAGATCCTGCCTCTGAAGAAGAAATTCGCGTGCTGACCATTGAGGCTCAATGCAATGAAGATACCGGTATGGCTCGTAATTTGGCGAATCTAGAAGCAGCCTATCAGATGCCCCTGATTCGTGAGCATCAGACCGAGCTGAATGATCTTAAAGAGCAGATTAAGGCTCGTACCGAGAAATTCCAGCGTTTCATTGCCGAAAACCAGTAAATACCATCATCAAAGCTCTCAACGGTGAGAGACATAGATCAGGGGCTGAATGCGATTAATTCGTACTCAGCCCCTGAACTTTAGAGGTTCATATAGACACCCAATTACTTAGAACCGCAGCCGCAACCACCGCAGCCACAGCCTCCACCGCCCTTAGTAGCAACAGAGCCGCTGGTCGGAATACCATCGCCGGTATCGCCACCCATGAGATTAATACGGTTACCAATAGCCGGACCCACCGCAGCATTCGCACGATCAGCCAGAGTTGCTGCAAAACCAGCAGGCTGCAGGCTCGGAACCGGCGAAGACTCCACAGCAGCACCGCCCGGACCACAGGCAGCAGCGGCAGCATTCGCCTTCGGCTGCTTGACCGTATGAGCCTTAGAGAAACGCTTAATCTGCTCGGCAGTCGGGTACATATACGAGACCTTAACCTCGCCATTGACCAGCATGAGCGGCAAAACCTCAATACCGGACATAGCAATCTGATCCGCCACCGGCTCGCACAGCTCAAACGCCGAAGGATAGGTATCTGTAGAGTACACCTCAATATCCACACCGGAATCCAGCGCCTCCTGAGCCACGCCCAGGAAGAAGCTACGCTCCATATCGTCGCGATCCTCAGGGTTCTCACCCGGACCGGGAATGAAAACCTCCAAGACGGTGCCTTCAGCATTATTCATATCGCCCACAGTGCCCACCTTTCATAACACAGCTTAATTGGTATATACCCTCCTATTTTAGACCCCGGTACACATCACTGCCCAGAGGCGCGCCCCATTATGCTCAGCGCAAGAGCGTAGAAGTTCCGTACCTTAGGCAATATGTTCAAATTCGCCCTCAAGGCTCCCCAGAGAGCCAATGCTACGGTAATCTGGAATACAAGAGATAAGGCGAAAACGCCTCGACACACCTCAAAGGAGTACAGAATGTTTGGTTTCGGTAAGAAGAAGGCAGCAGCAGAAGCACCCGCCACCGATATTTTCGTAGCCCCCGTAGCCGGCGAATACCTGCCCCTGGCAGAGGTCTCCGACCCCGTATTCTCCCAGGGCATGATGGGCGACGGCTACGCAGTCAAGCCCACTGCAGGCACCGTTGTAGCACCCGTTGCAGGCACCGTGGCACTGATCCAGGACACCATGCACGCATTCATGCTGCGCAGCGAAAACGGTGCAGAGGTGCTGGTTCACATCGGTATCGACACCGTTGAGCTCGGCGGTGAAGGCTTCACCCGCCTGGCAAATGTTGGCGACGTCGTCGAAGCTGGCGCACCCATTATCGAGGTCAACTGGGACGAGGTTGCACCCAAGGTTCCCTCCACCGAGACCATGGTCATGATTACCAACACCCCCAAGTTCAATATTTCCAAGGACTCCGACGCACGCCGCACCGTAGCAGCCGGTGAGCGCGTTGCAGAGGCATCCAAGAAGTAAAGATTCCCCGTAATCAACCCGAGGGCTTTGTGTAGCGTGTACGTTACACAAAGCCCTTTGGCGTACCTGCCCCGGTATACCCCAAAGTCGGGGATAAAGGTGTACAGCACAGAGCGAAAACTTGCCCAAAGACGGGCTATAACGTGGGCATTCCCCACCCAAAAACGATATGCTACTTAGAGCTAAGGTAAAGATTGAGCCAAGGCTCAAGCACGGACTCGTCTTCACCCGGCCCAACCACACTCAGCAACCGGATGGGAGAAACCCGCAATGAGTACACACACATCACTGACCCGCCGCCGCCTGATCAGCGCCGGAGCCGCAGCAGGAGCCATGACCGGCGTTAACCTGCTGGCAAGCCCAGCAGCACAGGCAGCAGAGAACACCGCAGCCCGCACCTTCATTAGCCAGGATGAATTCTTCATCGCCCACCGAGGCGCTGGCGACGTGAACCCCGAACACACCGCCTACGCCTACGCCCAAGCCATCAACCAGGGGGCACGCGCCGTAGAAATTTCCCTGCGCATTACCAAAGACAAGCAGCTAGTGTGCATGCACGACGCGAACCTCAAGCGCACCACCGGAATTAATAAGCGCGTGCAGGACCTCGCCCTCAGGGATGTGCAAAAATACACGGTGAATATGCGTACCAGCCTGGGTGAAAATAGCCCCGAGCCCATCATCCCCACCTTCGAAGAAGCCCTGGACGCTATTGACGCAGCTAACCCCAACACCGTGCTCTTTGTCGAGGCCAAGGACTGGCAGGCGCGTGAGCCCATGTACACCATTATTCAGCGCCGAGGCATTGCCCACCGCGTGGTCATTAAAATGTTCCGCAATGGTGACGGCGGCTTTACCCCCAATAGCTGGCCGCTGCGCCAAGCAAAGTCCAAGGGTATGCTCACCTGGTGCTATTTCAACGGTGAAGACTCCCGCGCGAATATTAAAACCATGCTTTCCAGCCAGAACGTGGACCTGGTCGGTGTGCCCTACTATGAGAGCGTGACCGGCGCTAGCAGCGGAACTATGCCGGAGCAGACCGTGCGCACTATCTGCCAGGACGCCCAGGCAGCGGGCAAGGCGGTCATTATTTGGGAAATTCACCGCCGCAGTGCCTACCACAAATACAAGCAGCTGGGTGCTCGTGGTTTTATGTGCCCCGATCCTCGTTGGGTGCAGGCTCTCTACGGCGATGGCACCCTGGCGTTCAACGGTACCCGCCAGCACGGCATGATCCCGGCGGAATTCTCCAATGCGAGCGATATGCCGCAGATTAAGCCCGGGTCTATTGTGCACAGCCAGCCGCACGATCAGTCGGTGCTGCTGGGCCCGGTAGTGGAATACACGCAGCTCAAGCGCTATACCCTGGAATTTAGTATGCGCTGGAATTCCTCCCTGCCCACCACCAATTGGCAGTACGGCTATATTGCCTTTGGCCGCCGCCATGACGGACCGATGGGTATTGCCGGTAAGTTCAACTCCGGCACCGCGGGTAGCGATGAATACGGCGGCTGCTATGTGCTCGCCATTCGCCCCGGGAACGTGGCAAAGGATGAGCACGGAAAATACGTTTCGGGAGATCTGATCCAGCTCATGCGTTATGAGCCCGGCCCCGCGTATCCGATTAAGACCACCGTGCTGACCACCCTGCGCCCCGCCAAGCCCTTTAAGGCTGGTCAGTTGATTAACGGCAAGATTATTGTGCGTGGCGATACCATTGTGGTGGATGTTGCCGGTGCGCGTTCCGCGGTGATTCACGATAGCGCTCATCGCGGTCCCTATGTGCATTTCGGCCGCTATCACGGCAATGCTGAGGGCGGACCCCTAGAGCTGACGCGTTTTATTGCGCGTGAGCCTTGGGCTTAGGCTTTTGTCTAGGCACTGTGTAACGTAGCTTTAAACCTCTGTGGGGTGTATGTTTCACGTGAAACATACACCCCACAGAGGTTTAAGTTTTATATTGCGCTCACTGAGCAGTTTTAGGCGGGCAGCATGGTCATGCATAGCTGCTGCAGATGCGTATGATTCACAGAGCTATCCAGAGTGGTGCGCACCAGATAGCCCTGCACAATGACCATAAAAGCATCGGCAATATCGGCGGTAAAACGATCCACTGTATCCTGAGTGGGTTCTTCAGCACTGTGCTCGCTCAATTTAATACGAGCCCAGGGTTCTACCGCGCGGCGAATATAGGTGCGCACGGTGGACATCATGGTACCGGTTAGCCCCTGGAGTTCCTCATTGCTGGCTGCTTCCAGACGTAGGCGGAGCACCGCGGCAAAGTTAGCGCGAATGGGTAGATCTGCCGAGGTATTCAGGATAATGCGCAAAATATCGCGCGGCGAGGGCGTATCCGGCAGATTATTGTAGATTTCTTCCAGCTCGTCCAGGCGCGACTCAATGGTGGCGGCAAAAATATCCGCTTTGCTGGCAAAGTGGGAGTAGATAGAACCCGAGGAGAGTCCCGATGCCTTAATAATGTCGCTCATGGAGGTCTGAGTGTAGCCATTGGTGGTGAAGCATTCAAAGGCTGCATCGGTGATTTGTTTGCGGCGGGCTGCTTTGGTGGCATCTGTAAGTCGAGGCATATATACAGGGTATACCTCTGCGGGTGGCTTGTCCAGAGGCAAACAAAATATCAAGTCTGTTTAATATTCTGTTTGTAGATCCACGGGGTGGTGGTCGATGATCTCGCTAGAGTGCCGAAGGGAGGAGGGGCGTAATGTGAGCTTATAAACAAAATATCTATTTTGTTTGTGCTTTGCTTGAAGTGCGTGTACAGTTGAACCTGTAAACACAACATGTGTTTTGTTTGGAGATAAGAAATGAACAACGCACCCTACACCGCCCCCTCACCCTGGGGCAAGACCATCAAGGCAGCACTGATCGCAACCGTCATGGTCAGCCTGATCATCCTCGCCTTCGTCTGGCCCACCAAGGCAGCGGAATACAAGAACCTGCCCGTATCCATCGCAGGCCCCGAAGTGAGCGTTAGCTCCTTTGAACAGGGACTGAAGGATAAGGGAATCGAAACCTTCGACTTTACCGTGGTCACCGACCGCGCGGCAGCAGAGAAGAGCATTAAGGAACGCCACTCCTACGGCGCCATTATCTTTATCGAAAACGGTGCCCCCGAAGTGCTCACCGCACCGGCAGCAAACGCCGCAGCAACCCAGATGCTCACCGGCGTAGCAACCCAGATGAACGCCCAGGTGCAGCAGAAGTTCGCCGAAACCAAAATGCAGGCACTGACCCAAGCCGCAGCTGACACCGAAAACCCTGTCGCTGCGGGCATGGCAAACGCAATGCTCGAACAGTACAAGGTTGAGCAGGCAAAGCTCGCCGAATTGCACGTGAACACCGTCCCCGTGGTGACCCTGGCAGAGACCGATAGCAATGGTACCGGCCTGGCAGTTGCCGCTTTCCCCCTGGTGATGGGTGGCACCATCGGTGCGGCAGTTACCCTGATTGCCGTGCAGGGCACCCTGCGCCGCTTTGTTGCCGTGGCACTCTACGGTGTCTTCGGCGGCCTGGCAATGACCCTGATTCTGAGCACCTGGATGGGCTTTATCCCCGGTGACTTCGGCCATCTCTGGCTCGCCTTCGGCATGAGCGCAGCGGCAACCAGCTACTTCATTGTCGGCGTTGCCTCCATGCTGGGCCTTGGCGGTGGTATGGGTATCGGCGCTCTGGTAAATATGTTCATCGGCAACCCGATCTCCGGTGCTAGCATGCCCCACGAATTCCTGCCCGCCTTCTGGGGCGAGCTGGGTCAGCTGATGATCCCCGGCGCATCCAATACTCTGCTGCGCTCCCTGGCATACTTCCCCGAAGCTAGCACCGGCGCCCAGTGGGGCGTGCTGGTAGCATGGGCTATCTTCGGTATGACCCTGGGTGCCATTGGCTGGTACTTCAAGGAGCGCCCGGTTGATGTTGCAGCCGCCGAAAAGGTGGAGCGTGAAAGCCTGATGGAAAAGGCAGTCACCGCCGCACAGGATATTGTTGCCACTCCCAAGGCAGCAAAGGCAACCATGAGCGTTTCGAACGCATAGTGGGCGGGCATAAAAAACCCGAACGGCTCCGCCAGGAATGGTGCAGAGCCTGAGCTAAGAGAATAACCACTCCGGGTATCTCTTATCTCCACGGGCTACACCGCACACCGGAGTGATCAACCCCGATAGGAACACGCTTTGGGTAGAGCGTGAACCTATCGGGGTTTCTCTATACCTTTTATAGGCGTTGAGTATGGGCAGTGCTGCCCGCGTGGTGAACACGCATAGGGCAAATATCTCTCGCACCGTACAATGAAGATATGAGCGAAGAAGAGCTGCAGCACGCACGTTTAGATCTCTGGCTATGGGCAGTACGATTGCTCAAAACCCGCAGCCTAGCCGCCGAAGAAATCAAGGGCGGTCATATTAAAGTCAACGGTTCCCCCGTCAAACCCGCGCATAAACTCAAGCGCGGCGATATTGTCACCCGCCGCCTGCCCGGCTGGGAACGCACCTTTAAAGTTGAGAAGCTCATTACCAAGCGTGTGGGCGCACCCATTGCCGTTACCTGCTATGAGGATCTGTCCGCCCCCAAACCCGCCTATCTTTCTATGCCTCCGGTTGCCAAAAGAGAACGAGGAGCCGGTCGTCCCACCAAAAAAGAACGCCGCGCCCTGGACGCGCTGCGCGCTCGCGATGCCGATTTTATGGGCTTTGGGGAGGAGATGTAGTGGGGGAGACACTGGGTACTGGCGAGCTAAACAGAATAGATAATCCGAGTGGTGAGCCGGGTGTGAATACTGAGCTGAAATCGGCTCATTCCGCCGCCCCCGAGGTGCAGCCTACGAGCCTGAACCGTCAGATTCTAGCCCTGGCTATTCCCGCCTTTGGTGCGCTCATTGCTGAACCTCTCTTCTTGCTCGCCGATTCGGCGCTCATTGGGCAGTTGGGCACCGCACATCTAGCGGGTATGAGTATAGCCGCAACCCTGATCGGTACCGTGGTGGGCCTGATGAATTTCCTCGCCTATTCGGTGACCCCCAGCGTGGCGCGCCATTACGGTGCAGGGAACTACTCCGCCGCCTATAAAAATGGTGTGGATGGAGCCTGGGTCGCACTCGGATTAGGTATTTTGCTCATGATGATCGGGTACGCACTCGCCGACCCGCTCCTGCTGGCTCTCGGTGCCACGGATGAAACCATGGGCTACGCGCGCGACTACCTGCACCACAGCTTCTGGGGCTTGCCTCCTATGATGGTTATTCTCTCCCAGGTGGGCACCCTGCGCGGTCTACAAGATACCGTCACCCCGCTGAAAGTTGCGGGCGTGGGTGCCGTGGTGAACTTTGGCTTGAATTGGGCTCTCATTTACCCTGCCGGGTTGGGTGTTGCCGGCTCCGCCATGGGCACCTCCATTACCCAGTGGCTCATGATGATTGCTTTGGGATTGGTTTTGCATCGCGGCATGGTGCGTTATAGGGTGGACTGGCGCCCTGATTGGGAGGGCGCTCGCTCGGTGCTTTCCCTGGGGTCTTGGCTTATGCTGCGCACCCTGTCTATGCGCGCGGCTATGCTGCTGACCGTGGTGATCGTGGCGCGTTTTGGTACTCAGTCTCTGGCGGCCTATCAGCTGGGTATGAGTATTTTCTCCCTCTTCCTTTATGCCCTGGATTCCCTGGCTATTGCCGCTCAGGCTCTGTTGGGTAAGGAGATGGGCGCGCGCGATCTATCCCGTGCCACTGAGCGGAGCGCGGTGCGTGCTCTGCTGCATCGCCTGGTGCGCATGAGCCTGCTCTATGGCACGGTGACCGCTCTGCTGTGCCTGCCCCTGGGGTATTGGGGCGCTTGGATTTTTACTCCCGATGCGCAGGTTCAGATGCTGCTGGGTGCTAGCTGCCTGATTATTGCCCTGGGGCAGCCCCTTGCCGCCTATGTGTTTGTGTTGGACGGTATTTTGATGGGTGCCCAGGATATGCGCTATTTGGCGTTGGGTACCTTTATGATGCTGATTAGTTATGTTCCCGTACTGGGCGCTATTTGGTGGGCTCACGGTAACGGTGCGTTGAGTAGTTTCTGGGCCTATTGTGCCCTGTGGGTTACCTATATTTTCTGGTATCAGGGTGTTCGCGCCGTGATTTTTGGTCGCCGCGTTGCTTCCGATGTGTGGATGAAAGCCTGAATCGTGACATAAATCACGTAATGAATCTCTCTTTTTAGATGATTACCTAGAGAATTTGGGGTATAGTCTACCCTAACACTTGTTGAAGGTGTTGTATAAAATAGTGGCGGCTCTCGACCGAATGATCAAAAACAACCGAGAACCGCCAGAACTCTAACATCAACCGTAGGAGGTTTATAGAGCTTATATAGTCTATCGCATCTGTTTGAGATGTCAAGTTGGAATTTTCCTAGATGGAACTATATAGTAAAAGGATTTTACGATGGTGAATATTTCCTATAATCGTCGTTCGGCTTTGCGGCTTGCTGCTCTCGGAGGGGCAGTTGCAGTAGTGGGCGTCACGATGCCTATTGCTGAAGCAGGGGAAACCTTACCGAATGGTTGCCGTGTTGGCAAGTTTGTGGAGAAGCTCGATGAAGTAACTTACATGTATGAGCTTATTTCTCCGGATAACAAGGTTGTTGGCTATACCTTGGATCGTAAGTCTCGCCAGTTGCTTAAGGCAGTTGTGCAGGAAGTTAACGCTAAGGGTGGTATTGTACCTCCTCCTGTTCAGGGGACTTCTACCCAGGCTGATCCTTGGGCATGTGCTCTTGCGATTGGTGAATTTGTAGCTTTGGCTGCATTCCCCTGGGCTCGTGGTGCAAAGGTTGCGTGGCGTTTGTTATCGATCGTGCGCCGGTATGGTGTTGATAAGACGGCACGCATCTTGACTGGGTCGTATCACCTCGCTGAAGCTTCTATGCGGACTCAGATTCGTCAGCTTATCGGCGATCTTACCGGCATAGGAGCAATTGCTCACGCATGTTTCAGTTAGAACGTACTAGCTGAGTTAACGGCTCCTTATCTGATATTTTGGGAGGAATGAAATGAACTATTTCGCGATTCTTGTGGCGGCTTTGAGCACAGTGATTCTGCTGGGTTTACGGGTGAAGCATGCCCTCTCGGCCCGCAATGGGACCAAAACCAAAAATAGGGAAGAGTACACTGGCTGGGAGTTTCTCAACGTAGCACTTGCAGCCCTCAGTCTTGCCACGCTCCCGGAATACAGCCGTGACATTGTGCGCTGGAACCTGATATTGGTCGGCTTTGTGCCCCTGGTATTCCACAGTCGCGGCTACGCCTACGGACTACCCAAACATTGGGCCGTCCTCGGTTCCCTCGCCTTCGGGCTGGCAGAAGCCATTATCTTCTGGATAGGCTTCTAAAAGCATGGATGCATGCGCCATATTAAAGCGGTGCCCGCCTGGTAGTACCAGGCGGGCACCGCTTCGTTAAAATGGCTCGGTATAGGTGCTAACTAGCGCTCAAAACGAGTCAGGCGCACAGAATTTGCTACCACCAGCACCGAACTAGCAGCCATAGCAGCACCGGCAATCATCGGGTTCAGCAACCCCGCCGCAGCCACCGGAATAGCCACCACGTTATAGCCAAAAGCCCAGAGCAGATTCGAACGAATCGTACCCAGCGTAGCGCGAGCCAAACGCACAGCGCGCGTAACCGATAGTCCATCGGAACGAACCAGCACAATATCGGCACTCGCAGCGGCAACATCGGTACCAGCCGCCATAGCAATACCCACCGTGGCGCTCGCCAGGGCGGGAGCGTCATTCACACCATCGCCCACCATAGCCACACGATGACCGGCAGCCTGTAGCTCATTGACCAGTTGCGCCTTATCCGCCGGGGTCATCTGCGCGTGTACATGCTCCGGAGCGATATTCAGCTCGCGCGCCACGGCAGCAACCGTCGCCGGGGCATCACCCGAGGCAATATGCGGCTGGATACCCAGCTCGCGCAGCTGCTGCACAGTTTCAAGAGCATCTGGCTTGAGGCTATCCTGCAGACAGATTACGGCGATGGCTTGCGAATCATAGGCCATAATAACCGTGGTAAGACCCTGATCCTGCAGGTTTTTAATCCTGCTCTGCTGGTCATCGGAGAGGCTCACGCCGCGCTCGGATACAAAACGAGGAGAACCAATCAGTACCCGCTGCTCAATCGAAGACTCACACTCCAAGGGGGTCTCCACCAGGGCGGATACGCCACCCGGAACACCCTCAAAATCGCTCACAACCGGCTCTCCGGCGCTCGCAATGCGACCCGCAGAAGAGTCTAAAGAATCAGCCGCTGCGACAATAGCGCGCGCAATCGGATGCTCACTCAAACGCTCCACCGCGGCGGCACGAGCTAGAATCGCAGCATCAATTATGGGTTCAGTAGAGCGGGCAAAAGACTCAAAATCTGCTGCGCGAACCACCGACATCGCGCCAGAGGTCAGGGTACCCGTCTTATCAAACACAATGGTGTCCACCCTAGCGGCACCCTCCAGAGCCTGAGCATTCGAAATCAAAACACCCAGCTGAGACCCGCGACCCGTACCCGCCAATAGAGCCGTAGGAGTCGCCAAACCCAAGGCACAGGGGCATGCAATAAGCACCACCGACACGGCAGCATTAAACGCCGAGGACGCATCCCCGCTGAACACCAGCCAGCCAATCAGAGTTAGCAGAGCAAGCACCAAAATAGTCGGCACAAAGACCGCCGACACGCGATCCGCCAGGCGAGCCACCGGCGCCTTCGATTCCTGAGCGGCGGTCACCAGAGCCGTCATCTGAGCCAGAGTCGTCTCGGCACCCACGCGCTCAGCGCGAACTGTCAGAGCACCCGAGGTATTGACCGTACCGCCCGTAACATCATCGCCAGCCTGCACGCTTACCGGCACGGACTCGCCGGTCAGCATAGACTCATCCACCGCCGAGGCGCCCTCAAGTACCGTGCCATCGGTAGCGATCTGCTCACCCGGGCGCACCAAAAACACATCCCCGGGCACAATATCGGCAGCATCAATCACAATCTCGCGCGTGGTACCGCCCTTATCGGTGCGCAGCAAAGTAGCCTGCGCCGGAGCAAGAGCCAATAGCGCCTTGAGAGCCTGCGAGGATTTAGCGCGCGTGCGATGTTCAATCACGCGCCCCGCCAGCAGGAAAGTCGTCACCATAGACGCCGAATCAAAATACAGGGGCGCATGGTGCCCGGCGTGCACATGGGCGGTCAGTGCCGGGTCCATCAGCAGCTGCGCCAGAGAATAACCGTAGGCGGAGATAACACCCAGACTCACCAGAGTGTCCATCGTGGAGGAGCCGTGACGAGCCGCCTTAAACGCCGCGCTATGGAAGGGTGCTGCGCACCAGGTAGCCACCGGAACGGTCAGAAGAGCGATGACCCAACCCCAATGGGGGAATTGTAGTGCCGGAACCATAGAGATCAGGAAAATCGGCACACTCAGCGCAATCGATACCCAGAGTCGAGACAGCAGGGGATCACTCTGCGCTTGGGTATCGGCAGGAGTATCTGCGCTTTTGAGGGTGGCGGTGTAGCCGGCGGCATTGACCGTATCGACCACTTGGCTATCGCTCAAAGTATCGGGTACGAGCACGCGGGCAGATTCCAGGGGGAGGTTCACGCTGGCGTCCGCGCCGACTTTGCGTAGTTTGCGTTCCACGCGCCCCACGCAGGAGGCGCAGGTCATGCCCTCAATATTCAGGTGTACTACGCGCATGGCTGGTTCAGTGGTGGGTGCCGCTGGGCTCCCTTGAGTGTCTAATAAATTTGCTGAATTGTTACTCATGATTGTATTTGTTGCTATTTAGTGTCTCTTGTGAGGGTGCTTATATAGCTTAAACACCTGTGGTTTAAACATCCCGTGGGGCAGTGATATTCCGTGAATCGGGGCGAGGCATGATGACGCGGCGAGTGCTAAAGCTCGATAGGGCAGAAGCAATACTGTGGATACGCCTCGGGCGGTACAGGCTCACTCGCCCACCCCGCCCGCAGTGTACACGTGCCGGATTCCCCGGCACTAGATAGCGGGAGTGAAGCCCGCCTCCACAATAGCGTCGGCAACAGCCTGGGAGTCCAGGGCGCCCTCGTGCTCAATGGTGATAGTGGAGATGCCGTCCTTGACAACCTCCACCTGCACATCGCTTACGCCCGGCAGCTCTTCGATCTCTTCACGCACGCTCATAGCGCAGTGGCCACAGGTCAGTCCGCTTGCCTTAACAACGGTGCTCATGATCTATCCTTTCTCGAAACAATCTGTACTCTATCAATCCTACTCCTTCCAAACGGCACGAGTAGAGAAAAAGGGGTGGGTGTCTGATAGACACCCACCCCTTTACGCTCAGAGCGCTATAGGTGCAGACTAGAGAGTCTGAGCCTGGATAGCGGTAATAGCCACAGTGTTAATAATGTCCTCAACGGTGGTACCGCGAGAGAGGTCATTGACGGGCTTACGCAGACCCTGCAGCACCGGACCCACAGCGGCAGCACCCGAAGACTGCTGCACAGCCTTGTAGGTGTTGTTACCGGTGTTCAGATCCGGGAAGATGAACACGGTTGCCTGACCGGCAACAGCGCTACCGGGCAGCTTGGTGGACGCAATGGACATATTCGATGCAGCGTCGTACTGAATCGGACCCTCAACCGCGAAATCGGGGTTAGATGCACGAACCAGCTCGGTTGCCTCACGCACGCGATCCACATCCTCACCGGAGCCGGAGGTGCCGGTGGAGTAAGAGAGCATAGCAACCTTGGGATCCACACCGAACTGGCGAGCGGTCTCAGCAGAAGCCTGAGCAATATCAGCCAGCTGCTCAGCGTTCGGGTTCGGGTTCACAGCGCAGTCACCGTACACCAGCACACGGTCTTCCATGAGCATCAGGAAGACAGAGGAAACAATCTTGGTGCCCGGGCGGGTCTTAATGAACTCCAGGGAGGGGCGGATAGTGTTCGCGGTGGTGTTAACCGCACCGGATACCATACCGTCAGCCAGACCCTTGTATACCAGCATGGTGCCGAAGTAGGAAGGATCAGCCATGCGGGTACGAGCAGCCTCAATGGTGACACCCTTGTGAGCGCGCAGCTCAGCGTAGGTTGCCGCGAAGTCCTCGGTGTACTCGTTATTATCAATGTCGATAATGCGCACATTAGCCGGCAGGGTAATACCCTCAGCCTGGCAAATCTCAGCGATCTTCGCGGGGTTACCCAGCAGAATCAGATCGCAGAAGTCACGGCGAGCAATAATCTCCGAAGCGCGCAGAATACGCACATCGTAACCCTCGGGCAGAACAATCGAACGACGATCAGCGCGAGCGGTCTCAATCAGGTTGTGCAGGAAGCGAGTGGGGGTAATGGACGCCGGGCGCTCCAGCTCCAGGCGAGCCAGCAGCTCCTGCTCATCCACATGCTGAGACCATTCGCCCAGAGCGGTCGCGATCTTGCGGGTCTGACCGCCGTCAATATTGCCGCGTACGCGAGCAACCGCACGACCAGCCTTGAAGGTATCCAGCTCGGTGTTCATTACCGGGAAGGGAGCGTTCTCAACCAGGGAGGAAATAACGGTGTTCTCCCAGGAAGAAGCCTCAAAACCGCCGGTCAGCAGCAGACCCGAAGGAGCCGGGAAGCTCGGAGCCAGAGCGGACGCCAGAGCAGCAACCACAACATCGGTACGGTCGCCGGGGACAATCACGAAGTCGCCATCAGCGAACTGCTCCAGGAAGTTAGCCACGGTCATAGCGCCGATCTTAACCTCGTGGATATCGCGGTCCAGATCTTCCTGAGTCAGACCCGAAGCTTCCAGACCCAGAGCCGAAACAACCTCGGCAACGGTGGGCTGGGAGAGCTCCTGAACCTCGTTGAGCACGTATACGGGCAGATTAGCCTCGCCGAGCTTAACGTTCTTCTCAATCTCTTCGCGCAGAGCCGCGGGAGCACGGTTCACAATCACAGCGAAGAGGTCAGCCTTGGCAGCCAGCAGCTCGCTACGAGCCACGTCCACGGCGTTAACAGCCTCGGCAACGGATGCCTCGTGGGCACCGAGCACAGCAATGACGGGCAGACCCAGGTCGCGGGAAATCTGCACGTTCAGATCGAATTCAACAGCCAGAGCGTTCTGGTTGGTCAGGTATGCACCGTCAACCACCACAACATCGCTATTGGCGGCAACCTTGGCGTACTCAGCCACGGCGCGGGAGGAGATTTCCTCAGCCTTGCCCTCAGCGATCAGTTCCAGAGCCTCGTCCAGGCTCACAGCGCCGCCAACCTGGGACTCGCTCAGGTTGAAGTTCTCGCGCATGAGGCGAACCATGGGGTCGTTCGCCGCAATATCGCCCTTGAAAATCGGGCGGAAGAAGCCAACGCGGTTCGCGCGCTTGACCAGGGAGTCGGTGATGCCCAGCGCAACCATGGTCTTGCCAGATTCGGGGTTCATCGCCGAAATATAAATACCGGTAGTCATTCTTTTCCTCAAAGAGAGTTACGGGATGTCCGCAACGCTTATGGCGCGCGGACGCTCATAGTTCTATTTTATGCCCCGCAGCGTATGATTTCTGCCCTCGAGGCGTAAATATCGACAGAAAAGCCGTGAGCTACAGCGCGCCGCACGGAGTGATAAGCGTAGGATGGTGAGTATGTTATTCGCATTTTCTGTAGCCCCCACCACCGCTAGCGACGATAGCGGCTCTGTACATGACGCCGTAGCCGAAGCGGTCGCCATTGTGCGTGCTTCCGGCCTGCCGAACCAGACCGGCCCCATGTTCACCACCATTGAAGGCGAGTGGGATGAATGCATGGCGGTCATTAAAGCCGCCACCGAAGCCGTGGGTAAGTACGGTCCGCGTGTGCAGCTGGTTATTAAAGCCGATATTCGCCCCGGTCACGACCACGGGGAAATCGAAGGCAAAGTACAGCGCCTCAACGACGCCATTGAGCGCATGAAGTAGGTAGCTCTCGCTCCTGAGAGAGCCGCGAACCTGTACCCTTAGTACATGGCGAAAAAGAGCAAAAAGCAATCATCCTCCCGAGCAAGCGAGCAGGAAAAGCCCGTAGCGGGAGCCGCTGCCGGAGTCTACGAGATTTCCACGGGAACCGCTGAGCTGGTGCCCGATGGTTACCACGCCGACGGCTGGTTGCTGCTCATTAACGGTGTGCAATCCTCCCATGTGATTGTGGGTCAGCCGCAAGAACTGGACTTTGAGTATATGCGCTGGATTGCTGCCCTGGTGCGCTCGCATGTGGGTGAGCATCTGAACCCGCAGGCGCTGCGTATTACCCACCTGGGTGGCGGTGCCTGCTCCATGGCGCGCTATTTTGCCGATGTGTACCCGGCGTCCCGTAATACCGTGGTGGAGCTGGATGCGCGCCTTGCCGAGCTGGTGCGCGGCTGGTTCGATATCCCCAAGTCCCCGCGGGTGAAGATTCGTGTGGGTGAGGCCGGTGCTGTTGCCGCCACTTTTGTGGAGTCCTCGCGCGATATTGTGATTCGAGATGTGTTCGCCGGGGATGTTACTCCCGTCTCTCTAACTACCAGCGATTTTGTGGGCACCATTGATTCTTCTCTGGCTCCCGGCGGTCTCTATGTCATCAATTGCGGGGATGACCGTACCCTGGCTAATGCCAAAGCGGATGCTGCTGCTCTGCTGGATCATTTTGAGTACGCCTGCGTTATTGCTGACTCGGCAATGCTTAAGGGTCGTCGCCGAGGCAATGTGATTCTTGCCGGTTCCCACTCACCCCTGCCCGAGGCTGGTAGTGTGCAAGCTGCTGCTATTGCTCGTGAGCTGATGAGCGGGGGAGTGCCCGCCCAGTATTGGGATAGTGCTAAAGTGCGGGCTTTTGCCGGTCGTTAGCTGCCCGTATAAACAATACATATCGCTCTATAGATAATTAGTTATATATCTATAGGGCGATATTTTGATAGATGCGGCCCGAACTCTGAAATAAAAGGCTCTATACAGGCATATACCCCCGAGTCGCCCTCGCAGAGTATCTACAATAGTGACTATGCGATACACCTACCTGGGACCTGCCGGAACCTTTACCGAATCGGCCCTGCTGAGCGTACCCGGCGCAGACAGTGCCGAACGAATCCCCGCCACCAGCGTGCCCAATGCCCTGGAACGCCTGGCGCTGGGAGAAGTAGATGCCGCCATGGTGCCCATCGAAAACTCCGTAGAAGGCGGCGTGAGCGCCACCCTGGATGCCATTTCCGCCTCCGAAGGCGTGCGCATTATCCGCGAGGTGCTCGTACCCATTCGCTTTGTGCTGGTCGCCAAGCCCGGTACCCGCATGGAAGATATTCGCACCATCTCAACCCACACCCACGCCTGGGCACAGGTGCGCGGCTGGGCTGAAGAAACCCTGCCGCAGGTAGACTACCTGCCCGGTTCCTCCACCGCCGGTGCCGCCGTGGGGCTGCTCGACAATGAACGCCCCGGCTATGAAGCTGCCATCTGCTCCCCGGCACTGCTGGAATACCACCCCGAACTGCAGGTGCTGGCAGACAATATCGGCGACAATAAAAACGCCGTGACCCGCTTCGTGCTGCTCTCACGCACCGCCGATATTCCCGAACCCACCGGTGCCGATAAGACCACTCTGACCGTACCCCTGCCCGCAGATCACGCCGGTGCACTCACCGCCCTGCTGGAGCAGTTCTCGGTGCGCGGAGTGAACCTCTCCCGCATTGAATCCCGCCCCACCGGCGAAAAGATGGGCTCCTACGCCTTTAGCATTGACGCGGACGCCCACATTTACGAGGCGCGTATGCGCGATGCCCTGCGCGGCCTGCACCGCGTGGCACCCGAGATTAAATTCCTGGGCTCGTACCCGCGCGCTGACCATCAGAGTACCGCACCGAGCGCAATCCATAGCGATGAGGCCTTCGCGGCGGCTCACGCCTGGGTTGAGTCTCTCTTCCCGAACGGTCGCCCAGCTGCTCTGCGTCGCTAATCTACTGACCCCCGCCCGTTATATAACCCCTTAAGGTACATTAGTAATCGTGATTGATATTAACCTCCTCCGTGAAAACCCCGAGATCTTCCGCGCCAGCCAGCGCGCACGCGGCAAGGACGAAAGCCACGTCGACCGTATCCTGGCAGCTGACGAGGCGCGCCGCCGCCTGATCGGCGAATACGAAACCCTGCGCGCCGAGCAGAACGCCTTCGGCAAGCAGGTTGCTAAGGCCCCCAAGGAAGAAAAGCCCGCCCTGGTTGCCCAGGCTAAGGAACTGGCAACCAAGGTCAAGGAAGCCGAAGCAGCCTCCGAAGCAGCAGCCGCAGAGTTTACCGAACTGCTCTCCTCCATTGAGAACCTCATCGTTGACGGCGTGCCCGTAGGCGGCGAAGACGACTACGTGGTTCTCAAGACCGTGGGCACCCCGCGCGACTTTGAAGCAGAGGGCTTCGAGCCCCGCGACCACCTGGAAATTGGCGAACTGGTAGACGGTATCGACATGGTGCGCGGCGCCAAGGTCTCCGGCTCCCGCTTCTACTTCCTCAAGGGTCAGGTTGCACGCCTGGAGCAGGCACTGATGTGGCTGGCACTGGACACCGCAACCGCTAATGGCTTCACCATGATGACCACCCCCACCCTGGTACGCCCCGAAATCATGAACGGCACCGGTTTTAACGTCAAGCACGACGATGAAATCTACCGTCTGGAGCGCGACGACCTGTACCTGGTCGGCACCTCCGAGGTGGCTCTGGCGGGCTACCACGCCGATGAAATCATTGACCTGAGCAACGGCCCCAAGAAGTACCTGGGTTGGTCCTCCTGCTACCGCCGCGAGGCAGGCTCCGCCGGTAAGGACACCCGCGGTATTATTCGCGTGCACCAGTTCAACAAGGCTGAAATGTTCGTCTACTGCCCGGTTGAAGAGGCTGAGGCGATGCACGAGCAGCTGCTGGTTCTGGAAGAAGAAATGCTCGCCAAGTGCGAGCTCGCCTACCGCGTGATCGACACCGCTGCGGGCGATCTGGGTACCAGCGCGGCACGCAAGTTCGACTGTGAGGCATGGGTTCCCACCCAGGGTACCTTCCGCGAGCTGACCTCCACCTCGAACTGCACCACCTACCAGGCACGCCGCCTGAACACCCGTGAGCGTACCGCCGATACCGTGGATGAGCAGGGCAATGTGAAGAAGGGCCGCACCCGCTCGGTGGCAACCCTCAATGGCACCCTGGCAACCACCCGCTGGATTGTGGCGATTCTGGAAACCCACCAGCAGGCTGACGGCTCGGTACGAATTCCCGAAGCGCTGCGCCCCTATATGGGTGGCGCTGAGGTGATCCCGGCCATTGCCTAAATTCTTATCTTTCTAGGGTGCGCCCCTGGAGCAGATAACCGCCCGGTAGTGTGAATACTACCGGGCGGTTGTGTGTTTTGAGACCGGGTTGATGTTGGGCTGCCCCGTGTGCTGTGTGCGGGAGTATGCTTGTACCTATGGCTATTAACCGTAAATTTCTGGGGTATTCGCTGGCCGGTGCTGCCCTCACTGCTGTGGGTACACGTATTACCGGTATGGTGCGTCAGCAGCGCCGTTTGATTGCGCCGTTGGTGGCGCCTTTGGGTGTGTGGGGTGCCCTGGAGCCTGCTGATAGCCGCCTGGTGGGTGTGGTGTATAACCCGTCGAAGGCGCAGGCGCGCGGCTATGTGCGTGATATTGAGCGTCGTGTGAGTGAGCTGGGTTGGCCGCGTGTGCTTACGCGTGAGACGACGGTGCTCTCGCCGGGTACACAGCAGGCGCGTGAGCTGGTGGATGCCGGTGCGCAGATTGTGGTTGCTATTGGTGGTGACGGTACGGTGGGCGCAGTGGCGCGCGGGCTGCTGGGTACCGAGGTGAGTTTGGGGATTATTCCAGCCGGTACGGGTAATCTTTTGGCCCGTAACTTGTACCTGCCGCTGGCTGATCGGGAACGCAGTATTGATATTGCGCTCAATGGTGCGGCGGTTCCGATGGACGCGATTTCTATGCGCAGTGATTCGGTGCGCGGCTCCCAAGAGTATACGTTTTTTGTGATGAGTGGTGCCGGGCTGGATGCCCAGGTGATGCACGAAACCAGCGAGGAGCTTAAAGCGCAGCTGGGGTGGCTTGCCTATGTGCGTACGGGTGCCGGTGCCCTGATGGGTAAGAGCCCGCGGGTGCGTATTACGGTTGATGATCAGCCGCCGTTTGAGACGTGCATGAAGTCGGTGCTGATTGCTAATTGTGGTCGCCTACAGGGTGGTTTGCAATTGGCGAGCCTGGCTGATTTGAATGATGGTCAGCTTGAGGTGATTGTGACTTCCCCGCGGACTCTGGCGGGCTGGATGGTGGTGATGGGTAAGGTGATGCGCCGTACCCTGTGGGGCCATGCCCCCCTGCAGTTGCCGGTGATGCAGCATTATGTGGGTAAGCGGGTGCGTATTGAGATGCTGGAGGGTGCTCAGCCGGTGGAGGTTGATGGTGACCCTGTGGCCTCTGCACGTGCTGTGCAGGCGCAGGTGCTGCCGGAGGTTCTGCGCGTGCAGGCGCATCCGGATGTGCTCTCCTTTGTGCAGCTCTAGAAAGAGCCTCGAAGGTCTTAATGTGCGCCATATCGCGTGTTCGCTCATGAGAACTTTCCCCAGAGTGCACGCCAAGAGACTCAAAAAGTGAGAAAATAGAGAGAAAAGGTACGCCCAGCACCCTCACCAGGGGTCGCAATGCGCCCAATCCACACCCGAGGATCGGCGCCGGGCGCCCATACACCTAACGAAAGAGTATGTATGCTGATTCTTGTTGTGAACGCAGGTTCCTCCTCCCTGAAGTACCAGGTGCGCGACACCGCCGCTCCCGAAGCTGAGCAGGTGCTTACCGTCGGCCTGATCGAGAACATCGGCACCGACATCCCCGACCACGACGCAGCCCTGGAAATCATGGCAGCAAAGCTGGAAGAGGTACTGGACGGCCGCGAGCTGGAGGCAGTGGGTCACCGCGTTGTGCACGGCGGCGAAGAGTTCACCCAGCCCGTACTGCTCAACGATGCAGTGACCGCACACATTGAAGAGCTCTCCTCCCTGGCTCCGCTGCACAACCCCGCAAATGTCAAGGGTATCCGCGCAGCATTCCACAAGTGGCCGCACCTGCCCCAGGTTGCTGTCTTCGACACCGCGTTCCACGCAACCATGCCCGAGCACGCATGGCGTTACGCAATCCCCGAGGAACTGTACAAGCAGTACGGTATCCGCCGCTACGGCTTCCACGGCACCAGCCACGAGTACGTCACCCACGTTGGCGCAGAGCTGCTGGGTATCCCCGTGGACGAGTTCAACGCTGTGGTAGCTCACCTGGGCAACGGCGCATCCGCAACCGCTGTTAAGGGCGGCAAGTCCATCGATACTTCCATGGGCTACACCCCCCTGGCAGGTCTGATTATGGGTACCCGCTCCGGCGATATCGACCCCTCGGTTCTGACCACCATTCTGCAGCGCGATGAGAGCATCGACGCAGCACGTCTGGACACCATCCTGAACAAGGAGTCCGGTCTGCTGGCACTGGCAGGCTCCAACGACATGCGTAAGGTTGTTGAGGCAGCACAGGCAGGCGACGAGCGTGCACAGCTGGCACTGGACATGACCGCATACCGCGTAGCATCTTACATCGGTGCCTACAATGTTGCAGTCGGCGGCGCACAGGCAATCATCTTCACCGCAGGTATTGGCGAGAACTCGGGCGACTTCCGCAAGCTGGTTCTGGACCGCCTGGGCGCACTGGGTGTTAAGTACAACGCTGAAGAGAATATGGTTCGCTCTCCCGAGCCTCGCGTGATCTCCACCGAGGACTCCGCTGTCAAGGTACTGGTCATCCCCACCAACGAGGAGAAGGCTATCGCCGAGGCAACCGAGGCACTGGCAACCAAGTAACGCCGGTTCACTTCTAAGGTTCTAAACCGTCGATAAACCGCCCGTTTCCTGAAAACATGCAGGAGATGGGCGGTTTTTCGCGCCCGCGTGCGGTAGAGTGGAAAGAAAAGCACGAGCGAAGAGAGACTATGAGCGAGCACCATTTCCCGCCCGGCGGGAACCTACCCGATGACCTCTCCCAGGGCTGGCTTCCGGAAGATACCCGTCAGAAGCCTCGTAGCCCCTTGCCTGAACCGACCGGTGGCGAGTTCCAGAGCCTGCTGCCTCGCCGACTGGTTGCTGCTCTACGCCACCCGGGCGAGATGCCCTGGCTTATTGTTGCCTATGCGACCACCATCATCTCCTATATTGCGCTGACGGTACTGGTGGTTGAGTTCCTCGCTCACCTGGTGCGCGGTACTTTCGATCGCTCCGGTGCCCTGGATTCGGGTGTAAGTAGCGGCTCGAGTACCGTATCCCAGTTCGTGATGGGTCTGCTGTTGGCACCCCTGATTATTTATGTGGCTCGTGCTTTCTTCTACGCTCAGCAGCGTGCGCGCGGTATTCGTATTACGCCCACGCAGTTCCCTCAGGCTTACTATATGATTGCTGAGGCTGCGCGTGCTGCCGGTCTGCGCCGTATGCCCGATGCCTATGTCATTTCCGGTAATGGCGCTATTAATGCCTTTGCCTCCGGTCACGGCCACCGTCGTTATATTGCCCTGTACTCGGACCTTTTTGAGGTCGGTGGCGCCAGCCGTGACCCGGATGCCCTGCGTTTTGTGATTGGTCACGAGATCGGTCATATTGCTGCCGGTCATGTCAGCTACTTCCGTCTGTTGCTGAGCAATACTTTCTTGAATATCCCGATTCTGGGTGCTGCTCTGTGCCGTGCTCAGGAGTACACCGCCGATAATTTCGGGTACCGTTTCTGCCCCGAGGGTGCTAAGGGCGGTATGAAGCTGCTGGCTGGCGGTAAGTACCTGAATGCTCAGGTGAACTTTGATGAGTTCGCCAATCGTGCTGTTAATGACGGCGGTTTCTGGATGTGGCTGGTTAATGCTTCTGCCACTCACCCGATTCTGCCCCTGCGTTTCCACGCGATTCGCAATCGTGATGAGCCGGGTCGTCTGTTCTGGCGCCCGACTGTGAACCCGCCCGGTCCTGCGCCCTCGTTGGTTCCGCCCTCTGAGCGTACTGCGCTTATGCCCGACCCGCAGCAGGCTATTGCCTTTATGGACGAGAACCGTGCGGCGTGGGAGTCCTATAGTTTGGATACGGTGCAGGTTTTTGAGAAGCCCGCTCAGCCTCCGGCTATTGAGGGTACTCTGTACGCCGGTTGGATGGATCGTGCTTCTGCTGCTGAACATGAGGCGTTTATGCGCGCCTATTCTGCGGTTCCGGCTCCCGGCCAGATGCCTGCCCCGGGACAGTCTGTGGCTCCGGTATTCCCGCCGAATCAGCAGCCTCCCGCAGGCTACGGCGACCCCATCCCTCCCCAGGCTTAGGCTATAGATATCAATAGTGAAGTACCCCGGCGTGCGGTAGTGCGCCGGGGTACTTTTATGCCCGAGGCGTCAGTGAGATAATAGAACTATGCTCGCAAAAATTTTCAAAAGCATCGACCTGATGCTCTGGCTGGTTATTATCTCCCTCCTAACGGCGATCCTTTTGCCCGCACGGGGCGACTTCGCCACGATCTTTGCGACAGCAACCTCCTGGATTATCGCATTCCTCTTCTTCCTCTACGGCGCGCGCCTATCCACTCGCCAGGCGCTCGCGGGTCTAACCCATTGGCGACTGCACCTGACGATCCTCAGCTTCACTTTTATTCTCTTCCCCGTGATCGGTGTACTGCTGGCACCCCTGAAATATGTGGTGGGTGACGGGCTCTATGCGGGTATTCTTTACCTGACCTTGGTGCCCTCCACCATTCAGGCATCCGTTGCTTTTACCTCCATTGCGCGCGGTAATGTTGCCGGCGCTATTGTCAGCGCCTCCCTCTCCAGTCTGATGGGTGTGGTGGCAACCCCGCTGCTGGCAATGCTGCTCATGAACGGTGGGCACGTACAGATTTCCGGCAAGGTATTTGTGGATATTGCCGTGCAGATTTTCCTGCCCTTTGTGCTCGGTCAGCTGGTGCAGAAATGGGTGGGGCCCTTTGCGCGCACCAAGGTTGCTAAGTGGACCGATAAGCTGACCGTGATGATGGTGGTGTATTCGGCGTTCTCGGCAAGTATGGTCGCCGGTATTTGGACCTCGATCGCGTGGTGGCAGGTGGTTCTGCTGATTGTGATTGCTTTCGTCCTGGTGGCTCTTATGCTCTGGTTGACGTCCTTGATTGCCACCCGCCTGGGCTTTAACCGCGCCGATCGTGTGGCGATTATGTTCTGCGGCTCGAAGAAGTCCCTGGCGGCTGGTCTGCCCATGGCGACCATTATTTTCGGTGCGGGAACTATTGGTCTGCTGATTCTGCCGTTGATGATTTTCCATCAGATTCAGCTGATGATGTGCGCTTGGCTTGCAGGGCGTCTCTCGCACGACCCGCTTACTCCCGAGGAGCTTGAGGCTCAGGCAGCGTAGATTCTGACTCCACGATAAGTCGTACAGGGGTGGATAGTGTAAAAAATCGCGATTTTTTACACTATCCACCCCTGTCTCTATGCCATACTGTAAAAACAGCCATTTTTTACGCTATGACTGAGCGATTTTCTCACCAATCAATTTTATCTATATAGCCAAGTAGTTATACTAGTCGAGTTCGACAATCAGGGGAGCGTGGTCGCTCGTGCCCTCACCCGCGCGCTCCTCGGTATCCACAGTCGCAGACTTTACGCGAGCCGCCAAAGCCTGCGAGTAGAGCTGGAAGTCAATACGCATACCTTCATTCTTGCTCAGGCGACCCGCCTGATAATCCCAATAGGTATAGCCCTCAGTGCCCGGCAGTAGATCGCGTACCACATCGCTCAGACCCGCATCCAGCATTGCCTGGAACGCCGCACGCTCAGGAGCCGAAACATGGGTCAGCTGATTCTCACGGAAGAAATCAATATCCCACACATCGCTATCCAAAGGCGCCACATTCCAATCACCCACCAGGGCCAGCTGCAGATTCGGATCATCGGCCAGCCAGGACTCAACACTAGTGCGCAGCTGCTGCATCCAGCGCATCTTATAGTCCATATGGGGGTCATCCAGGCCGCGGCCATTAGGAACGTACAGGCTCCAGATACGCACGCCATTGCAGGTAGCGCCAATAGCGCGCGCCTCCACTACCTCCGGCTCACCGGGCTTACCAAAGGCAGGCTGGGAGGGAAAAGCACGCTGAACATCCTCAAGACCCACGCGGGAGGCAATAGCCACGCCATTCCACTGGTTTAGACCAAAGTGCGCCACATCGTAGCCCATGAATTCAAAAACATCCCAGGGGAACGAATCATCCTTGGTTTTCGTCTCCTGCAGCGCCAGTACATCCGGTTCGTGGGTTTCCAGCCACTCTTCCAGACGGTCGGCGCGGGCACGAATTGAGTTAATATTCCAGGTCGCGATTTTCATGCTCTCTAGCTTACCCCACCAACACGACCCGGCGAGTTACGGGAAAGAGTAAGGGCACCGAGTTTGGGGTGTAAAACTCGGTGCCCTTGAATGAGCAGACCCCACCGTCGCGGTCTGATCACAGGACATACTCCGCGATTAGAGAAACGGAATATGTCCTGTGCACCGGGATTCAGAACGTAGAAAGAACCCCGATGCAGCCTATACCCGTGCGGATTCTAGGAATCCAGTAGATCCCGGTGAGTGGTCACCAGAATCTTCACGGCGGTCTCGTTATGGTTGATGAGAGTGTCAAAACCCTTATCGACCAGGTCGTCAATGAAGATCTTGCCGGTAATAAACGGCTCAAGATTGATCTTGCCGGACTCCACCAGAGCAATGCTCTCGGGGTGGTTATTCACATAGGCAATGGTGCCGCGGATATCCAGTTCCTTGAGCACAATCTTCTGCATATTCAGCTGTGCTGGATGACCCCAAATGGAGACAATCACAATGCGCGCGGTGGGCTTAACGGCGTCCAGAATCAGATCCAATGCCGGCTGAACCGAGGTGCATTCAAAGGCGGTATCGGCACCGCGACCGTCGGTCAGGCGCTGAATTTCGGCAAGAACATCACTCTCGGCGGGGGAGAATGCATAATCGGCAACTCCCGCATCGATAGCCTTGGCGCGGCGCAGGGACGAGAGTTCAGAAATAATGACCTTCAGGCCCTTTGCCTTCAGCACCGCGGCGGTGAGCAGACCGATCGGGCCGGCGCCGGTAACCAGTGCGTACTGACCTTCTGTCAGTTCGCCCGCGCGCTCCACGGCGTGAACCGCTACGGTCAGGGGCTCAATGAGCGCCGCCTGGTCCAGGGGGATATTCTTGGAAATTTTATGCACCCAGCGACGCTTGACGCTAATGGTTTCCGACAGGCCACCGCCGCGACCGGCAAGACCAATAAAGTTCATATCCTTAGACAGGTGGTAGGTCTTGGATTCAGGGCCCACGTCCACACTATCGTCAACAATATAGGGCTCAACGATTACGTGATCGCCGACTTCCAGGTCAGTGACGCCTTCACCCAGGGCACTGACGGTACCGGAGAATTCGTGGCCGAGGGTAACGGGGGCGTCTTCGCCGGAGAGGGGGTGGGGGTGACCGTGGGAGGGACAGAAGATTGGTCCGTCCAGGTATTCGTGCAGGTCGGTGCCGCAAATGCCGCACCAGGCAACCTGAATGAGGACTTCACCTGGTGCAACCTCGGGGGTGGGGATGTCTTCAATACGTATATCGTTGCGGTCGTAGAAACGAGCTGCCTTCATGCTCTGCTCCTTAGTGCACAGCGTATATGCTGCGGGTTGGGGACGGGAGTCGGTTGGCTCCTTAACCTCACCCTACTCTCTTGAATCTCAAATGTCATCAGATGCTATATTTTGAGTGAATAATTCGTCATATTGACGTCATTATGACGTTAGTAGATAGCTGTTCTCATATACAGGCATGAAATTTTCACAGATACTTGAAAAATTATTCAGTGTAGTACTGACCTTTAGTATGCCCCGTGCACGGGCATAAGAGGATTAGATCTACCGTAGTTGAAAAGTTCGGCTAGGCGAACTATGATGAGAGTAGAAGATGAAAACCATTCGCATAAGAGTGTAATGGACTTTATCGACACTCACACACCGTACGCACTGATGGGAGAGACCAATGAAGAGAAAATTCCCTCTGGCAGCCATCCTGTTGAGCATCCTGGCTCTGGTACTGGCTGCATGCTCCGCTGCCCCCAAGGCAGAGGGTCAGAAGAAAACCGTGCTGACCACCTTCACCGTGCTCGCCGATATTGCGCAGAATGTTGCCGGCGATCACCTAAACGTGGAGTCGCTGACCAAACCCGGCGCGGAAATCCACGAATATGAGCCCACCCCCAGCGATATTAAAAAGGCAGCTAAGGCCGATCTGATCCTGGATAACGGCCTGAATCTGGAAAGCTGGTTCGAGAAGTTTGTCAAGGACTCCGACGCTAAGCACGCTACCGTGAGCAATGGGGTGAAGGTCATTAATATTACCGAAGACGCCTACGCGGGTAAGCCCAATCCTCACGCCTGGATGAGTCCGAGCAATGTGCAGAAGTACGTGGACAATATGGTCACCGAATTCTCTGCCCTGGACCCCGCGCACGCCGATGACTTCAAGAAGAACGCCGAGAGCTATAAGCAGAAGCTGCAGCAGGTCAAGGACGATATGGTCAAGGAACTGGGCACCCTACCGGAGTCTCAGCGCGCCCTGGTGACCTGTGAAGGCGCCTTCTCCTATCTGGCACAGGATGCCGGTATGAAGGAAAAGTACATTTGGGCCGTTAACTCCGAGCAGCAGGCAACCCCCTCGCAGATTTCCTCCGTGATTAGTTTTGTGAAGGAATCTCAGGTTCCGGCGGTCTTCTGCGAATCCACCGTGACCGATGCACCCATGCAGCAGGTGGTAGATGCCACCGGTGCCCGTTTTGGCGGCGTGCTCTATGTGGATTCCCTCTCGGATGCTAATGGCCCCGTGCCGACCTACCTGGATATGATCCGCCACGATGCTCATACCATCGTCAAGGGTCTGACCGGTAAGTCCTAAGATCTCAGCCCGCGGGTTGATAGATACGTGAATACCGATTCTCCCGCTGCCCTTTCACGGCTTCGAGGCGCGGGAGGGTCGGTATTCATCCGTCCAAGGGCGCTATGCGGCGTATCAGAGTATTACCTTGGGTGCACTCCGGTAGGAGCTGGGATACTCTCGTAGTGTCAGATTATTTTCTAGAAATATAAGCTATGGTCAAGAATATTTTCTCCTCTGCCCAGAGCGCGGGGGAGCAGAATTCCCCCATTCTGCAGGTGCAGAATGTGAGCGTGAATTACGGTAGCGTGCAGGCGCTGCACAATGCCAGCCTGAGTGTGCGTCAAGGCTCTATTTGCGGTCTGATTGGTATGAATGGCTCGGGTAAATCCACCCTTTTTAAGGCAATTATGGGGGTTCATCACGCACAGAGTGGTAGCGTGCTGATTGATAATCGAGCGCCCGCCCTGGCCCGTAAGGCGGGAACGGTCAGCTATGTGCCGCAGAGTGAAGATATTGACTGGTCTTTCCCTGTTTCCGTGGGTGAAGTGGTGGCTATGGGTCGCTACCGTAACCTGGGTCTGACTCGCCGTTTGCGCCCCGCCGATAAACTGGCAGTGCAGCATGCCCTGGAGCGTGTGGAGCTGCACGAGCTGGCGCATCGTCAAATTGGTGCTCTCTCGGGTGGTCAGCGTAAGCGTGCGTTTGTGGCTCGCGCTATTGCCCAGGGCGCCCAGCTGCTGCTGCTGGATGAGCCCTTTGCGGGCGTGGATAAGCGCAGTGAATCTATGCTGGTTGAGGTGCTGCAGCAGTTGCGCGATGAGGGTGCTTCGGTGCTGATTTCTACTCATGATTTGGCGTCTTTGCGTACCTTTGCCGATGATGCGGTGCTGCTGCGTAAAACTGTGCTCATGCAGGACACCCCCGATCGTGTGTTGCAGCCGCAGAACCTTATGCGTGCCTTCGGTATGGAGGTTGATGCGGGCACCTCTTCGAGCTCTCAGTCCGAGCTATCTAACGCTGATCTATCCCGGGAAGGGGAGTAAAAGTGATTGAATTTCTGACCGAACCTTTTACTCTGCCCTTTATGATGCGCGCCCTGATTGCCACGCTCATGGCGGCGAGTGTGTGCGCTCTGCTTTCTTGCTGGTTGGTTATGCTCGGCTGGTCATTGATGGGCGACGCCATTTCTCACGCTGTGGTTCCGGGCGTGGTGCTCGCCTATATCTTTGGTCTGCCTTTTGCCGTGGGTGCTGTGATTGCGGCTCTGTGCGCGGTGGCGCTGATTGGCGCGGTGCGTTCCAGCGGGCGTGTGCGTGAAGATGCCGCTATTGGCATTGTCTTTACAACTCTCTTTTCCTTCGGCCTGGTGCTTATTTCCGTTACGGCAACGAATACCGATTTGAATCATATTCTTTTTGGTAATGTGCTGGGCGTTTCTTGGGGCGATATTTGGCAGATCGGTATTTTGGCGGTGATTGTGGCTGCCGTGTTGCTGATGAAGCGCCGTGATTTTGTGCTCTATGCTTTTGACCCCGGGTTTGCGCACGCTATTGGTTTGCGCCCGCGCCTGCTCGGTGGCATTTTGCTGGTGATTTTGGCGCTCACTTCGGTGGTGGGTTTGCAGATTGTGGGTGTGGTGCTGGTGGTTGCCATGCTGATTATTCCGGGCTCTACCGCTCGACTGCTCACGGATCGTTTTGTGCCTATGCTGGTGATCGCGGTGGCTGTGTCGGTGCTGGGTACCGTGGTGGGTTTGTATGTGAGCTACTATGCGGATGTTTCCTCCGGCGGTGCTGTGGTGCTGGTGCAGGGTCTGATGTTCCTGGCGGTGTATGTTCTGGCGCCTCGTTACGGGGTGTTGGCGCGCTGGCGTGCGCGTCGGCAGAGTGCTGCTCTTTCCTAGAGGGCTAGAGCATAAGAGATATATAGGTGGAGCCCCGGATAGTGTATCCGGGGCTCCATGCCGTTTTAGAGTGTTGAGACAAAGAGGGACGCGGCGGCGGCAACACCCAGGGGTAGTGCCTGCGCGCTGTGCTCCTGGTGCTCAGCCGGGATAACGCGTACGTTAATTGCTTCGGAGAAGGGGGCGCCTTCTTCAATGAGTAGGGAGGCGCCGGGGATAATGCCGTGCTCGTGCAGGTATCGTAGTAGGCGCGGGTCGGCGTCATCAATGCGCTCGACCAGTACGCGGTCTCCGGGTGTGCATTGGGTCAGGGGCACGGTTTGGGGGAAGTGCATATTGCCTTGGGCGTCCGGGATAGGGTCGCCGTGTGGGTCGCGGGTGGGGTGACCCAGTAGGCTGTCGATTCGCTCGATCATAAAGTCGGAGACGGCGTGTTCGAGCACTTCGGCTTCGTCGTGTACATTGTCCCAGGTGTATCCCAGGGTTTGCACCAGGAAGGTTTCGATTAGGCGGTGGCGGCGGATCATTGCCAGGGCATAGGTTCGCCCCTGCGCGGTGAGTTCTATGCCGCCGTAGGGTTGGTGTTCAATGAGATCGGCTGCCGCTAGTCGTTTGAGCCCGTCTGAGACGGAGGAGATGCGCAGGCCCATATGTACCGCGAGAGTGGTTGCGGTGGCGGGTGTGCCGGACCATTCTTCGATAGCGTAGATGCTTTTGAGATAGTTTTGGGTGCTGACGGAGAGTTCTGAGAGCGGCATGGTTTAAGTGTACCGGGCGGTATGGGGGTGTGCCCAATGGTTGGTAAAAATTTTTTTATGGGGTGTTTACCTTGTGTTTTCGGGGTTCGAGCGCAAAAGAGAAAAATTTCCTACTGGTACCTGTTGCAAACTTTAACAGGTTCCTGTAGGATTTATGTCAGGAGCTGCACAGTACCGTATATCTACCGCGGAATGCACGCTCAGATACACCCATAGCGAGCACAGGCTCGCCCCATAGATTTTTGGAGAATATCTCATGAATACCCCCGAAGAATACACTGCAGAAGCAGCAGAAACCCTCTCCGGCCGCGAATTGATGCACAAGGTGATGGAATTTGCCCGTAATGCTCACGCATGGCGTGCACACCAGCACCACGCCAAGCACAAGAACGGCATGGACACCAGCCGCGGCCAGGGTCGTATTTTGGCTGCCCTGAACCTCAAGGATGGCATTCCCACCCGCGAGCTGGCGTATGTGTTGGGCATTCGCGTTCCTTCGCTGAATGAAAGCCTGGCAAAGCTGGAAGAAGCCGGTCATATTCGCCGTGAAGCGGATGTCAATGATAAGCGTATTAAGCTGATTTACCTGACCGAATCCGGTCGTGAGATGGGCGCAAGCGCTTCAGCTGAACCTAAGCGCCCAAATTTCTTTGAGGTGCTCACCGAACAGGAGCGCGCGCAATTTGCCGATATGATGGATCGTCTGAATGCTCGCCTGAGCCAGGAACTTCCCGATATGCAGCAGGCTCGTGAAGAGTGGGAGGCCGCAGCCCGTGAGCGCATGGGTGACGAGCGTTTTGAAGAGTGGATGAGCCGCGCTCGTCGCGGTGAAGAGTTCGGTTTTGGTCCTCGTGATTTTGGTCGAGGCGGTTTCGAACGCGGCTTTGGTCGCGGTCATCGTGGCGGTTTTAAGCACCGCGGTGAGCAGGGTGTTAATCGTGAAGGTTTTGGTCGAGGACATGAAGTGAAGGAGTACCGTCGTGGTGGTCGTTCGATGCGCGGCATGAAGCGCCGTTTCGGCTTTGAAACTCGTGGGTTTAATGCATAAATAATATGTACCCTGTGTGTAGGGGCTGGAGTAATCCAGCCCCTACACATAGTCGATTAAGGGATGAGAGGAAATGGGTCTATGAGTTCATAACCTTCTCAATGTTCCCTTCCCCTCTTTTCTTAATTTCAGTGTACTTTGCAATGATGTGCGGATTATCTTCAATGAATTGTGAGATATAGGGAATAAGTCCCTTTTTGATTCGCCCCTCATAGTCTATTTTCTCGCGACATGTAGCATCTGCTATTGCTGTATCGATATTATCGTGATCCTTTGTTTCTGCCTCATCTGGACTCCGGTGCTCGGGGTGAGAATTATCTACCATACAGGTTTTCCATTCCTTAAGCATGGTACTGTACTCTTCTGAGTCAAGATAGGAGTTAATATATGCATTAAGCATAGTATGCTTAATTGTTTCAAAAAACACGGCATCTTCGGCAGATCCATAGAGAGCTTTGAGCCCTTCAAGGAGGCAGGTCCCCTCAGGCATGCTGGGGCCACCGGGATATCCGGTAACATATTCTGACTTAGGGGTACCCGCCGTATAGTCTTCAAGAGCCTGATTGCTCATACGGGCTGTTTGGGCAGAATATGCATCCCATTCAGGATCTTCAGGATTGGCGTAGCCTCTAGTGCGGGCTTTTTCAAGGCTAAGTGATGTAACCAGTATGTGGCCACGGATGCTAAATGTTTCAAGTCGCTTTGCTCTAAATTCCGTATGCCCGCGGGCGTGCATGCAATCGGTAATTGCTTTTTCTTCAGCTTTACGCAAAGGTTCCTGTGTGCGGAATAAGTCAACCAATTTATTAATAGCCAGTGGATCAGGTTGAACGGTAGGGATGATAATTGTATCGTATGATTTTATAGATATCTCCTTGGGGGCTGTTTTATCTGGTTTTGCGCAACCGGAGATGGATACTATAAGTAGAATGCTGAGGAAATAGATAATACGCTTCATTGCTCGACCTTTGTGTCCGTTACCTAAGGAATAGTGGGTATAGGGCGACAGATGTTCATCCTACACTCACACACCTCTGTCTGGGTGGGAGCGTGCCTGAGCTGCAGGCAGGGTGAGCATGCCGGCGGTGACCATGAGCATGGCTACCATGGCGGATACATTATGGCGAAGATTCATGAGAATCATCTCCTTAGGTCGGGGTGCTTCGTCCGGGATGCACCGGTAAGTTTCACGTTTCCGTGAATATACATGACCTCTTCTTATAGCTGACTCTACTCCTTTGATGTGAGCGCCGCAACCAAAAATGCTTGAAATATCCAAAATAATCTGCCCATCAACCTCTCGCGGTAGATATTGAGGGTGTAGAAAAACGGGGCCCCATGCATCCTTAAGCTCAACACCACAGGAGAGAGAAAGAACGCAGGGAACCCCGCCGTATCTAAAATCTATAGCTCGATAGAACCCGCAGAAAAACTATCCACCGGAACATCCAGGCGGGTTAGAGCGTCCACCAGCAGCACACGGGCAGCCTGCTCCTCATGCCATCGAGCACGCACCAGAGCACGGCTAACAGCCTGAGTGGTAATACCCAGAGCCTGGGCCACAGCCTTCTGCTGACCGCGCACACCCGGAATCAAGGGGGCAACTACGCGCTGCTCCGCCTCGGTACGATCGGCACACACGCGATACAGTAGACGAATATTGCCGCTCAAAGCATCCGAAAGGAAACGCTGAGCAGAAGAAATAGCAATACCTCGAGCCGGGGAACCCGTACGCGCCTGCTCCACCGCAAGACGCGAATACTCCAGGGCATCACCATCACACAGAGCAATACTCAAATCATCAAGAGCATCACCCGAGGCGGGAATATTTAGATGCCCCACGCCCACGCCAACCCAGAAACCATTGTCCGGGGCAGCCAGCAGAGCGGCATGAACCGCATCAGAGGCAGATTCAAAAGCACCCTGAAGCTCATCGGGGTACGTCTGCGTAAAAGGTACGCGCGGGTTCAAGGGGGAGAGAGCCTGTTGCAGCTTCTCCACAGAACCCGACGACGAACGTTGGATAAAGGTTAGAACGAACACGTTCCTATTATGCCCTAAAACTTTCAAGCTACGGCATAACTTCAAAAGTGTACGCGCATAAAAATCACTATTCGCGCGCAAAGCACGCGTAAATGTGGCAGATATAACCCTGTATCATACAGTCACAAAACTAAACAATGTATAAAAATGCACCTCACGAGGGTGAATCGAACCCTAGATGGAATCCAGACCCAAACCCACAAAACCACCCAGAGCACGCACCTCCTGGACACTCTGCGGCACACAGCGCTCCACAGAGGAGCCACACACCACATCCGTGCGCCACTGGCCGCGAGAAATAGCCACATTCAAACGATTGGGCGAGAGCAAAAAACTCGCACTACGACCGGCAAGCTGCGCATTAGACGCCGCCAAAGACACCAGAGTTATGGGAGCCTCCTGCCCCTGGAACTTATCCACCGTACCCACACGAACACCCTGGCCATCATCAGTGAGCAGATTCGCCTGAATTAGAGCTGAACGAATCTGTTCTACCTGGGCTCCATAGGCGGCGACCACCACAATATCCTCAGGTTCAAGCTCACGCGTGACGCCCTTTTCAGTCCATGACGAACCAATATACCCGGATGCCAACTCAACAATGCGCTCAGCCTCCAGGGCATTACGCACCGAAGCGTGCTCATGATCCAGACGCACAATATTCAAACCCGGTTCAACAGCCCCACCCGAAGGCAGAGACAGGGCACGCTCAGCCGCCGCGGGAGCAGAAAGCAAACGACCCTCATACGACAGACGAGACACACTCGCGCAGAGCGCCGGGTGCATACGCCAGGACACACCCAAAAAATAACCATAGGCGGGATCAAGCACCGGATTACCATCCGAGAGCCAACCCAGAGCCGACTCATTGACCGGAATATCGTGGCTTGCGGTCGACACCTGAGGCAGCTGCTGAGGATCACCCAGCAGCAACATGGAACGGCATGCACGCGCCACTGCCAGAGTATTCGCCAGGGCATACTGGCCCGCCTCATCAATCACCAGAAGATCCAGGCTCTGCTGCGCAAAGCGCTTCTCGGAACTAAAATCCCAGGCGGTACCGGCAAATACAAAACCCTCAGGAGCGTTAAGACACTCCTGAAGTTGAGTATCGCTCACCTCCCGCCAGAGGAAATTCGGAGTCTGCGATTTACCGCGACCACGCGCCGCCTGCTCGGGTGGCACACCGCGCTCCAAACAGGCAGAGAGCATATTCTCTACCACCGCATGAGACTGCGCCACAATACCGATCTTCCAGCCCTGAGCAACCAGGCGCGCAATCACATGAGAACCCACAAAAGTCTTACCCGAACCGGGTGGGCCCTGCACCGCCACATAGGAAGAATCAAGGTTCTTCACCGCAGCGTAGAGAGCCTCAACCGCGGGTAGCTCGGCATCGCTAAAGTCCTCTACCGAGGGTAGGGAAGCGCCGCCGCGAAGGCGCGGAGGCTCACGGCGCACAATATCCTGAGCGGCACCCGGCAGCGCAGAGGGGAACGCCAAAGCGCTCTGCGTTGCGGTCTCTAAAATCGCCTCTTCCAAAGACTTCGTAGCAATAGGAATAGGGGGAGTGAGCGCAATGGGCAGCTGCTGATGCTGCTCCTCGGGCGCCAAGCCGGTCACGCCCTTTTCTTCCAGCAGGATATCCACCCTGCCGGAACCGTCCTGATGCTGATGAACCTCAAGTAGAGTGCCCTCCGGAATGCCCACCGAGAGCACCTGACGAGGTGCGGGAATATCCGGATTATTATGCGAATAATAGGTGGCGTCTTTAAAAAGCTGCGAGGTGACATGCTCCGGCGCACTGACGGCAGGGTAGAGCATATATAGACCGTTATCAGCCGCCTTAAGAGTGCTGGATTCACCCATACGCGCGGTAATCGCCAGGATACGCGCGGGCTTGCGAGCCCTGGGCTTGGGCAGATGCCAATCCTGCTCCACGGTCACAGAATCAAAAATCAGGGTGTCGCGCGAACCCTCCCAAACGGCGGGCTCATGGGAGAGACGATAAAAATGATCACGCCAAAATTGGGCGCGCTCGCGGCGATGATAATCCACCGCAGCAAGGTTCATGGCGTGCGCATACTCCACGCTAGTGGGGTAGTGATGCTCATTCTGCCAGGCTGTTTGCAGGGTTTTTAGGCTCTCCAGCAGGTGGGTGCGCTGCTCCAGGGCAGCAAGTTTATCTTCGTCCTCTTCCGGAGTCGGAGGCGGTACCGGGATAGACTCGCCCAGTTCGAGCACAATCTCGGAATCTTCCTCTTCACCGGTGATTTCTTCAGCCTGGGGTAGCTCGGTGGTGCCGTAGAGCATTTCGCAGGCGGGGCACTGGCGGCAGGTTATTAGCTGAGGCAGGCTTAGGAGCGCGCGGATATTCTCCGGTTCGCTCGCCTGTAGCTGCTCAATGGATTCTAAACGCTGCAGATAGGAGGCAGCCAGTGCTTGGGGCGCCGAGATGGAAATATATTCACTTCCCTCGGTGCTCTGTGCGTTTTCTTCTCCTGGAATATAGCTTAAAAGAATACCTGTTATGTTTGCGACGGGTGTGTGCTCGCTTAAAAGAACACTCCAGACACCGCCGCGAATCAGCGCCTGAACCGCAGACTCACCCGACTCCTGCTGCACCTTCAGGTGATAATCTCCCGCCGCGAGAGCCGAAAAGATGCCGCTATCCATACTAGAGAGAATGTGCTCACGCCAGTTGGGCACGCTGCGCGCACCCAACCAAAGCTCAGCCTCGCACACATTCGTATTCAGTAGGGCAGTGACCGAAAAATAAGGTACAGCAAGAGAATCCATATACACAGTATGCCCCAGAAAGAAGCTCTTTAATGTACGTGCAGGTACTCTTCGAAAACTTGCCTTTAGACGGGCTGAGCAGAAACGCCCTAGGCGCTCGGGCTCGCCGGCTCACTTGCAGTAGCAGACGCCGCGACAACGGGCTCTTTGGCCGAATTCGGCGCACGACCGGCAATAAGCGCCGCGCACTGATCCTCAAGACCGCGAACCGTCACCAGAGTGTCATAATCCGCCGGGAAATTACAGAAAATCACGAAAACACGGCGCTGACCCTCGGGAGTCACAGCCCACCCCGCCAACGACGCCGCACTATATAAAGTGCCCGTTTTCGCCCACACCTGCGAGCGAGCCCCGCGGCTCTCGGCACTGTCAAAACGATCAAGAAGAGTGCCCGACACACCCGCCAGAGGGAAGAAAGCCGGCATGGACTCAGCGATCTTCTGTTCCGGGTGATTGAGCAGAGCGCGCAGAACCGCTGCAGTGGTTACGGCACTGAGGCGATCGGCGGGCGCAAGACCGCACACATCCGCCTGAATTAGACCGGTCAGGGGGATAGACAGGCGGGTCAGTTCGTCACGAACCCAACGCTGAGCTGCCTCGGCACTACCCTCGCCGATAGCCTGTCGAGCTGCACAGCGAGCGAGCACTTCCGCCAGGGCATTATCGGAGCTGAGCATCATCAGCTGAGCCTGCTCGGAGACGGGGGCAGATTCTACTGATGCCAGTAGCTGAGCGTTTTCGGGAGTGGTGGCTGCCCCGGCGGCTTTAAAGGAATATCCGTTCTCTTTACCCTGTTCATTGAGCACAGCCAATACGCGATCATAAACCACCTGAGCGGCATTTTCCGGGCGCTCACTCTCCTCCCCACCGGGCACACGATGGGAATTAAACGCCACAGGATATAGCGCGCAGATCTGACCCGAGGCAATATCCCCCTCCTCCCACCCGGGATTTAGGTTCGCGCCGCTAAAAAGCGAGACATCCAGATGCAGAGTGTATTCACCCGCAGGAGCCTGCGCAGCCTTCAACTTGCGGCACGCCGCAGCAGCAAGAGTCTGCACACCCGCACGACCATTAACCGCCTGAGGATTGGACTCGCCGGGAGAGAGTAGAGAATCGCCACCCGCCACCATATAGAGCGCACGATCCGTATAGCGCAGGGACGTCTTCAAGGTCGAAGAATACAGAGGGGAATGGCTTAGCGCCAGCAGAGTCAGAACCTTCATGACCGAGGCGGGAGCAAATGCCTGATTCTTGCTCAGCCCGTAGATTTCGTCCCCACCCTCACTGAGCACCAGCACAGAACGATCCTTAGGCATAAGCGCCAAGGTCTCGTTCAAGGAGCTCTTCAACGCAGGATACAGCTCCTGCACAGAAGAAGGCGACGGGGAAGCGCTCACGCTCGGGGTTGCCTCCGGCTGCGGTGCCGGAGAAGAAGCGCACGCCGCCAAAGCCAGGGGTGCGGAGAACAAAAAAGTACGGCGCGAGAGTGAGGGGGAGGAAAAACGCATTCTTAAAGCATAGCCCGAGCTCACCGCCAGACTAAACACGCTACAATAATCAAGAAACGGCGCAAAACGCGCCCCCAAGTAAGAAAGAGGTTCCCATGGAACTGGACGTCACCATTGAAATCCCCGCAGGTTCCCGCGTTAAGTACGAGGTAGACCACGAGACCGGCCGCCTGCGCCTGGACCGCGTGCTGTTCACCTCCATGCAGTACCCCACCGCATACGGCTACTTCGAGAACACCCTGGGCGAAGACGGCGACCCGCTGGACGCAATGGTCATGCTCGACGTTGACGTAATCCCCGGCGTGATCGTTGAGGCTCGCCCCATTGCAGTATTCAACATGACCGACGAGGCAGGCGGCGACGCGAAGGTACTGTGCGTACCCGCTGACAAGCGCTACGACCACATCAAGTCCCTGGCTGATGTCCCCGAGCAGCTCAAGGCTGAGATCCAGCACTTCTTCGAGCGCTACAAGGACCTGGAGCCCAACAAGTGGGTTAAGGGCGAGGGCTGGGAAGACCTGGCAGCAGCAGAGAAGATGGTTCAGGAAGCTATCGAGCGTTTCGCAGCTGAAGGCCACTAATTTCTGGGCATGTAGCTAATACACGCTAGTACAAGGGCTTGGACACTCCATACACGGAGCGTCCAAGCCCTTGTGCTTTATTATGCGCATCTAAAATCCGAAGAATACTTCGGAAATACTGCTTGGGAAGGTAATAAAAAGGGGTAAAAGATAGGAATCCAAAGGATAGTTCGGAAAAGTTTAGGGCTCTCCGGAAGATAACCGGCAGCTCCCAGGTCGGGAATATACGCCCCGAATACATCACCTCAAGAGCCCCATGACATAGACTTAGACTATGAGCACCCTAGCTGAGCGCATCATTAACCCCGAAAAAATCGCCCGCACCGTATCCCTCATCGCACCCGCGGGCTCCCGATTTACCCGCCGCACCCGCGAACGCGAAATGCAGGCAGCCATCGCCTCCATCCGCAAGGCGGCAGAGACCTCCGTAGAACACGTCTATGCAATCACTGGGCTTGAAGCCGCCCACAACCTCCGAGACTCCCAGGTGCTCGTTATCGACCGCGCCACCTGGGCAAAAGCCAACGCCCAAGCATTCCGTATTATGGCAGCGCCCTTTATTGAGCCGCTCTTTGCCAGCCTGGAATCCAAAAATCCCAAGTCCATCCCCCTGGCATCCAGTATCGTCTCGGCTGAAATTGGTGCGGTGCTCTCATATCTTTCCACCGCAGTGCTGGGACAATACGACCCCTATGCTGCACTGGCGGGGTACGGGCCTGCCGGCGGGCGCCTCATGTTGGTCGCTCCCAATATTGTGAGCCTGGAAAAAGAGCTCAATTTAGAGCCCGAAGACTTCTACCTGTGGGTGTGCCTGCACGAGCAAACCCACCGCGTGCAATTTGCCGCCGCGCCCTGGCTACGTGAGCATTTTCTGAGCCTGATTTCTCACATGGGTGAGCACACCGCAGCCAATATTGAGGTATCTAAACTCGGAGGTCTCGGTCGCAGCTTGAACTCCGATAGTGAGAGTGACTCTTCTATCGCCCAGCCCACCGAGGAAATTCGCCGGATCGGCGCCGAACTCAACGCCGTCATGAGCCTGTTGGAAGGCCACGCCAATGTGGTCATGGACGCCATTGACGCCTCCATTGTTCCCAGCGTAAAAACCATTCGCCAGCGCTTTGACCGCCGCAGCAGCATTCAGAAAATTGTGCGCCGAGCCCTCAATAAGCTACTGGGCATGGAAAAGAAACTCGCACAATATAAAAACGGTCAGAAATTCGTACAGCATATCGTGGACCAGCGAGGCATGGAGGAATTCAACCGCGTTTGGGAACGCGCAGAAAACCTACCCAGCGAGGCAGAAATTCACGACCCCGACGCCTGGATCGCGCGCGTGCTCGAGAGCAAAGCTAGCGAATCCAGCGCAGCACTCAACCCGGCAGAGCAGAAGAAAGACTAACAATGCAAGAAGCACGAGAAGGCCGCCTGCACCCCGCCGTAGGACGCGCCCGCCAGCTCACAGCGCGCCTGCTCACCGAGCACTTCGGCAAAGACAGCGTGCAGCCCACCGGCCGTACCCGTCGCGCCTGCGTACGAGAGGCGAGTGAACTGCCCCTGCTGCTAGTTGCCTGCTCCGGCGGCCCCGACTCCCTAGCATTGGCAAGTATCGCAGCCCATTTTGCGCGCCGAGGCGATATGCGCGTGGGCGCTGTGATCGTTGACCACCAGCTGCAGGAAGGCAGCGGGCAGGTTGCCGAAGAAACTGCTCAAACCCTGCGATCCATGGGGCTTGCTCCGGTCGTGATTGAGCGCGCCACCGTGAACGATACCCGTCTGGGACCCGAAATGGCGGCGCGCAACGCCCGCTATGAAGTTTTTACCCGCGTGGCGCATCAGCTTGGCGCTCACGCTATTCTGCTCGGCCATACCCGCAATGACCAAGCGGAAACCGTACTGCTGGGTCTCTCTCGCGGCTCGGGCACCCGATCCCTTGCCGGCATGCCTACTCATAAAGAGGAACAGGGTGTAACCTATCTGCGCCCCCTGCTGGATATGAGCCGGGATGAGATAGAGGATATTTGTGCCGCCGAGGCCCTGACGCCCTGGATCGACCCAACCAACGCCGATACAAGCCTTATGCGCTCGCGGGTACGCCATGAGATTCTGCCCTTTTTGCAGGAGCATTTGGGTGGGGATATTATGCGCGCCCTGGCTCAAACCGCCACGATTGTGGGCGCCGATAGCGAGTATTTGAGTCAGCAGGCTCAGCTGGCTTTTGAGGCGGTTCAGCGAGTGCCGGTTGACCCGCAGGATTTCTCTATTGCATCTCTGCAACCCGCTACTAGCTTCTGCGCCCTAGATCGTGTGGCGCTCATGGAGCTACCCCGTGCCCTGCGCAGCCGCGTATTGGCACTGGCGGTGGCGGCTGCAGAGGGCGTTTCAGTGAATTTTGAGCGTCTGCGCGCTCTGGAGGATTTCGCCTCCGAGCACTCAATTGCAGGCCCGGTGCAGATGCCCGGTAAGGTGAGTGCCTACCGCCGTCGCCGTGTGCCGGTAGCCGGTGCCGGTGAGCAAAATAGGCGCGCCGATCTGCTGATTTTGCTCTCCACTCGTGCAGCTGCCGGCTCGTGATAGCATCCGCCGGGTAAAAGTCACATATTTTATTCGGCTCTGGGGCGCTTGCGGGGATGCTTGCACAGCGGAATTAAGTCATACTTAAGGTACAGATAATGCAAAGACGTACCGCGCGGCATGAAGCGCGGTCACGGTCGGCAGCACTCTTCCCGCACGCGCGGGGAGTTACGCCGTCCCTCGAGAGAAGAAAGTACTTGTTGTGCAGGCAAAAGATGTACAGGACGATCTGAAGAACGTCCTCTTCACCAAGGAAGAAATCCAGGCAAAGATTGATGAGCTGGCAGCTCAGATTGACGCCGACTACGAGGGCAAGGACGTGCTGCTGGTGGGCGTGCTCAAGGGTGCGATCATGGTGGTTGCTGACCTCTCCCGTGCGCTGAAGAACCACTACACCATGGACTGGATGGCTGTGTCCTCCTACGGCTCCGGCACCAAGTCCTCCGGCGTGGTGCGTATCCTCAAGGACCTGGACACCGATTTGACCGGTCGCGATGTGCTGATCGTTGAGGACATTATTGACTCCGGTCTGACCCTGGCATGGCTCAAGCAGAACCTGGCATCTCGTGGTGCAGCATCGGTTGAGATTTGCGCTCTGCTGCGCAAGCCCGCCGTGGTCAAGACCGATATTGACGTGAAGTACATCGGTTGGGATATTGACCCCGAGTTCGTGGTGGGTTACGGCCTGGACTTCGCTGAGAAGTACCGCAACCTGGATTGCATCGCGACCCTGCACCCGCACGTGTACTCCTAAAGATTAGATTTTAGGGCGGACGCCTCGCGTGCCGGTTTATCCGGTTCACGCGGGGCGTTCAGCATTAAAAGCCGTTAACCGCAGGGCGAAATATCGCCGTTTCTTATGACCGAATCCGGGCTCCTCGGGTACATTTAAGGTGATTCTTTCTATTCTCTGCCGGGTCATGCCGGGCAGAGCGTGATTTTGCGGGCACTGCCCCGCTCATGGAGGACTAATAGTGGCAACGAAACCTACACCCCCCAAGCCGGGCAGTGATAGCCTGTGGGGCAAGATTATTAACTCAAAGTGGCTGGGCGCTATTCTGATTGCCCTGGTCGCTCTGGGTATTTTCGTGTTCTCGTCAATGGGTCAGTCCCGCCAGCAGGTGGATACAAATGTCGGTTTGCAGCTGCTGAAGGATAACCAGGTTGTCAGCGCGAAAATCTACGACGGTGACCACCGCGTGGAGCTGAACCTGAAGGAATCCTATAAGCAGGGTTCCAAGGACATGGGTAAGAACCTGAAGTTCTACTACTCCACCCCGCGCGCTGAGGACGTCGCCCACGCCATGAGCGATGCCAAGCTGGAAAGCTACACCGACCAGCCGGTGGAGAGCAACTTCTTCGCCTCCATGGTCTCTATGCTGCTACCCCTGCTGCTCTTCGCCGCTCTCTTCTGGTTCATGATGAGCCGCTCGGGCGGTGGCGGCGTCATGTCCTTCTCGCGTTCTCGCGCGAAGAAGTTCGACAAGGACACCCCCTCGGTTCGATTCAGCGATGTTGCCGGCGCTGACGAAGCCGTAGCCGAGCTGCAGGAAGTCAAGGAATTCCTCTCCGAACCCGAAAAGTTCACCCGCCTGGGCGCTAAGATCCCCAAGGGGGTGCTGCTCTACGGCCCTCCCGGTACCGGTAAGACCCTGCTGGCAAAGGCTGTTGCGGGCGAGGCTGGCGTGCCCTTCTACTCCATCTCCGGCTCCGATTTCGTGGAGATGTTCGTGGGTGTGGGTGCATCCCGCGTGCGCGACCTCTTTAAGGAAGCACGCAGCAACCCCGCCGCCATTATCTTCGTCGACGAGATCGACGCTGTCGGTCGCCGCCGCGGTGTTGGCATGGGTGGCGGCAATGACGAACGCGAGCAGACCCTGAACCAGATGCTGGTTGAAATGGACGGCTTTGAGGGTAACTCCTCCGTGATCGTTATTGCAGCAACTAACCGCCCCGATGTGCTCGATCCCGCGCTGCTGCGCCCCGGTCGTTTCGACCGCCAGATTGGTGTGGAGGCGCCCGATATGAAGGGCCGCGCGCGCATTCTGGAAGTGCACGCAGCGGGCAAACCGATTGCTCAGCAGGTGGACCTGGGTCAGGTTGCTAAGCGCACCCCCGGCTTTACCGGCGCCGATTTGGCAAACGTTATGAACGAGGCGGCTCTGCTAACCGCCCGCGATAACGGCAATGTGATTGACGACCGCGCCATTGACGAGGCAATTGACCGTGTCATGGCAGGTCCTCAGCTGTCCTCGCGCATTATGAGCGAGCATGAGCGTAAGGTCACCGCATACCACGAGGGTGGTCACGCCCTGGTCGCTGCGGCTCTGCGCAACTCCTCCCCGGTTACTAAGATTACGATTCTGCCGCGCGGTCGCGCCCTGGGTTACACCATGGTTATGCCCAAGGACGATAAGTACTCCACCACCCGCAATGAGCTGCTGGATCAGATGGCTTACGCGATGGGTGGTCGCGCCGCCGAGGAGATTGTCTTCCACGACCCCTCCACCGGTGCAGCTAACGATATTCAGAAGGCGACCGATACCGCGCGTAAGATGGTCACCGATTACGGCATGAGCGCCGCGATTGGTTCCGTTAAGCTCTCCGGCGATGACACCGAGCCCTTCCTGGGTGGCGGTAGCGCAGGTTCTTCCCGCAGCTACTCCGATGAGACCGCTTTCACGGTTGATACCGAGGTGCGCGCTCTGCTGGAGCAGGCTCACGATGAGGCCTATGAGATTCTGGTAGAGAACCGCGATGTGCTCGACCGCCTGGCGTACGCCCTGCTGGAGCGTGAGACTCTGCTGGAGAACGAGATCGCTGAGATTTTCAAGGATGTGCGTAAGCGCCCCGAGCGTTCTCACTGGTACTCGAAGAAGACCCGCGAGGTGACCAATATTCCTCCGGTGAAGGCTCCCAGCGAGCTGGCCGCTGAGCGTGAAGCTGATGCCCCTGCGGAGCAGGCTCCCGCGACCGCCACGCAGCCCGTACAGCCCAGCCAGCCCTACGGTGTGCAGCCGGTTCAGCCGATTGCGCCCGCCCGCCCGGCACAGGTGCCTCCGGCTGCTCCCGCGGCGGTAGGCTCTGAGGATGAGTCGACCGTGGTCATGCCCGAGTCCGGCGCACCGTACCAGAATGGAGAGAATAATGACCGAGCATAAGGTGGATCAGCCGCGTATTGCTGCGGCGGTACGTGAGATTCTGCTGGCTATTGGCGAGGACCCGGATCGTGATGGTTTGGTAGATACCCCGGCGCGTGTTGCGCGTGCTTATGCGGAGTTCTTCTCGGGTCTGCATATGGATCCGGCGGATGTTTTGGGTACGACTTTCGACATTGAGCATTCTGAGCTGGTGCTGGTGAAGGACATTCCGTTCTATTCCACCTGTGAGCATCACCTGGTGCCGTTCCACGGTGTTGCCCATGTTGGCTATATCCCGGGCCCGGATGGTAAGGTGACCGGTTTGAGCAAACTGGCTCGCGTGGTTGATCTCTTCGCGCGTCGCCCGCAGGTTCAGGAGCGCCTGACCACTCAGGTGGTTGAGGCTCTGGAAGAGCATCTGTCCCCGCGCGGTGCGATTGTGGTGATTGAGGCTGAGCACATGTGCATGTCCATGCGCGGTGTGCGTAAGCCCGGCGCTAAGACCGTCACGAGCGCTGTGCGCGGTCAGCTGATGAACCCGGCAACCCGCGCCGAGGCAATGAGCCTGATCCTCTCCAAGCACTAGGAACCTCCGCGTAGAAAAGCCCAGTTAAGCACGTTTAGCCCAGGTATTAATGGGCTAAACGTGCATAACTGGGCTTTTCGCGCATCAGATACAGAGCATATAAAAACCGCAGCCCCCGGTGTGTTCGAAGCCGGGGGCTGCGGTGAGCGAAAAGGCTCTGTTAGTGAGCGGACTCTTCGGTATCCCAACCAAAAGCAATTGCACATACCAGTGCAACACCGGTAGCAGCACAAATCAGAGCGCTACCAAAAGTTACCCAACGCAGCGGGCCGTCAATGAGCACCAGAGCGATCAGGCTGGCAATAGCAATCAGCGAAGAAACCCAAGCACCGGTCTTCAGATTCACGTGAATCTCCTCTAACAATTCAAAAGGTGGCGTGCGGGCACGCCGGTACGTATGTGATATCTCAAGAATACGCCACAAAAGCTTAAAATACGCATTCGACATGCAATATTAAGCGCGGATTTGCGCATTTAGACGCGCATATCACCCCGGGATGAAAAACGGTAGCATTAAAGCATGACAGAACACGCCAGCGCACCGATCCTCACCGAGCACAGCCGCACACAGGTCATGGGTATCCTCAATGTCACCCCCGACTCCTTTAGCGACGGAGGTAAGCATTTCAGCCCCGAAGCCGCTATCGCGCACGCTGCCGCCATGCTTGCTGACGGCGCAGACATTATCGACGTGGGCGGCGAATCCACCCGCCCCGGAGCCACGCGCATTAGCCCCGAGCAGGAGCAGGATCGCATCCTGCCGGTGATCGAAGCGATCTCGAGCCTGGGTGCCACCATTAGCGTGGACACCATGAACCCCTCCACCGCCCGCGCCGCCATTGGGGCAGGAGCGCACATTATTAATGATGTCTCCGGCATGAATCTGAGCGATGAAATGCTCGAAACCGCAGCACACCTGCAGGTGCCCTATATCCTCATGCACGCGCGCGGTACCTCCACCACCATGAACGATTTGGCGGTATACCCGCGCGGCACCGTCACCGAGGTGCTGGAAGAGCTCATGAGCTTACGCGAGCGCGCCCTGGCAGCCGGTATTGCACCGCAGAATCTGATCCTTGACCCGGGTCTGGGCTTTGCTAAAACGGGCGAGCAGGACTGGGAGCTATTGGGCGCCGTACAGGATTTCCAGGCTCTGGGTCACCGCCTGCTCATTGCCGGTTCGCGCAAACGCTCGGTCGCCAATGCCCTGGCTGCCGCCGATAAGGAGCACGCCACCCGCTATAACCTGCCGCAGCCGGCGCCTCGTACACCCGAGCAGCGCGATGCCGCCAGCGCCGCCGTCGCTGCCCTCATGGCGCGCTCGGGCGTGTGGGCTGTACGCGTGCACGATGTCCGCGCCGCGGTAGATGCCATTACCATTGTTGAAACCATACGAAAGTTTGAGAAAAATGCACGATAAGATTACGCTGACCGGCGTGCGCGCCCACGGCTACCACGGTGTGTTGGAGTTTGAGAAGCGCGATGGCCAGGAATTCATTGTGGACGCGGTGCTACACGGTGATTTTAGCGCTGCGGCTGCCGGCGATGACCTGTCCCTAACCACCAATTACGCCGAGGTAGCTCAGCTGATTCACGACCGTATTACCGGTGAGGGTTTTGATTTGATTGAGACCCTGGCGGTGCGTATTGCCGAGGAGATTCTGGGTTCTCAGCCGCTGGTGACTGCTGTTGAGGTGACGGTGCATAAGCCGCACGCGCCGATTCAGGTACCTTTTGGATCGGTGGCGGTGAGCGTGGCGCGCTCTCGTATCGCGGCAGAGGGCGCGGGCGCTGAGAGCGCTAAGGTGTGCTCCCATGACTAATATGTCTATTCCTGAAAAGTATCGTGCGGTTCTGGCTTTGGGTTCTAATCTGGGTGATAGCGAGGACATTATTGAAGAGGCCGTGGCGCAGCTGCAGACTCTGGATATGCGTCTCATAGCTCTTTCGGGTTTGTATGCGACGGCTCCTGTGGGTGGCCCCGAACAGCCGGACTATATTAACGCCGTGATTGAAGTCGCTACCGACCTGGATCCCTATGAACTGCTGGCTGCCTGCCACCGCGTGGAGCAGGCGCATCGCCGCACGCGCGAGGTACGTTGGGGCCCGCGTACCCTGGATATTGACATTATCGCCATTGAACAGCGCATGCCTGAACCGGCAGAGGGTGCAGAAGAAATAGAGACGCAATGGGAGCCGCTGCTCTCTACTGACCCGGTGCTGACCCTGCCGCATCCTCGTGCCCGCGAGCGCGCCTTTGTACTGGTGCCCTGGGCGGAGGCAAACCCGCAGGCGCTACTACCCATCTCACCCGATCGCAAGGTCGCGGTAGTTCACCAGGCCTATGTGGTTTCTCGTGCCGATGAGGCCGCCGGTCAAAATGCTGTGACCGATTTACGCGGTATGTGTGATGCGTGCATTGACCCTGCTTATGCTGAGCCTTTGCCAAGTCTGGATAGCGCGGAGGAGTAGAGGATGAAAGAAATCCGTATCTCTACAGCGTTGGTGACCGTTGTGCTCACGGCGGCGCTTATCTTTGCTGTGGATGTTCTGCTGGCTAATTCTGGTTCCGAGCTGGCACCCTCTGCCGTGCTTGCCCTGGTGTGCGTGCTGATTGCTGGTACGGCGTTGTATTTGGGCTGGCAGGTGTCGCGTTTTAGGGATCCGTCAACGCGCTCGCAGGTGCGTAATATGACGGCTCTATCGGCGACGCGTGTGCTCGCGTTTGCGCAGTGTTCTATTATGACCGGCGCGGTGTTGACCGGTGCCATGCTGGGCATTCTTGCTTTTCACCTGACTCTGCTGGCTGAGCGCGGTGCCCTGGGCGGGTTGTGGATTGGTGCGCTTAATGCTCTTGCCGCTGTTATTCTGACGGTGGCGGGGCTGGTGGCTCAGCGCTGGTGCAAGCTGCCTCCGGAGGAAGACTCCTCTACCGGTCCGTCTACGGGCACGGTCAATATAGTGTCATAAATAGTGCTACTCTTCACATGCGGGGTGTGGCCTGTGTACACTGGGTATACAGACCGCGCCCCGCCTGCTTTAGTACGGGTGCATAACGAGTTCAAGGGAGAAAATGCTATGTCTGAATACCCCCAGTCTGCCCGTATACCTCAGTCTGCCGGTATTCCTGAATCTACCGGTGTACAGGAGCGCGAGTGGATTCCGCCCCATTCCACCTATGTGGCGGTGCGCTATACCCGCGATAGTTTTGCCCTAATCATCGTTATGCTTGTGCAGGCAGCGCTTATTCTGGGCTTTAAGTTTTTCCCTTCCCTGCTGCCTGTCTCTGAATCTGTTCAATACGCTATCTATGCGGTGATTATTGCGATTCTGCTCTGGTCTGCATGGTGGATGCTGACCCTGGTCCGCCGCACCCGTGCCCTGGGCTATTGCGTGCAGCCGGATTATCTTTCCTCCCGTAAGGGCCTTTTGTTCCGTCAAGAGGTCTCGATTCCTTATGGCCGCCTGCAGTATATGGATATTAAATCCGGGCCTCTGGAGCGCAAGGCCGGGCTGTGCCGCCTGCAGATTCGCACGGCGGGCGTGGCGGAGTCCTATATAACGATTTACGGCCTGAAATTTGAGCAGGCGCATCAGCTGCGTACCCTGCTGCTTGAGCGTGCCGAAGAGCGAATGGTGGAACTCTAATGGCTCGTTTTTCAGAGAATAATTCGCCGCATCCTCGGGATATCTCGCTGCTGACCGATGAGCTGCAGCAGGCACAGTGGTGGCGTGCCGATTGGCGTTCGGCTATAGCCCATGTGGGTGTTGTTGGCTGGGCGATTATTGCTTTTGCCCTGGTTCAGCTGCGCGATGCACTGATTACCGGCAATTTGGAAGAGAATGCACGGGCTGCTGAGAACATTTTTGAGAGCTTCGGCAATTTGGCGCGGACTCATCTGGGCAGGATTGGCTGGATGCTTTTTGCTGCTGTGGTCCTGCTGGTTATTGCCTTGATTCGCTGGTGGACGACCCGCTATTGGGTGGGTGAGGATATGCTGTACCGCCGTAGGGGTGTGTTCACTCGCCAGCTGCGTCAGGTGCGCTATGAGAGCATTCAGAGTGTGGAGCTGGACCGCCCGCTTATTGCCCGCCTGCTGGGTTTGGCGGTGGTGCGGTGCGAGATTCCCGACGGCGCCGAGACGGCTTTGCGTATTGAATATGTTTCAAAGGCGCGCGCCGATCAGCTGCGTGAGCAGATTTTCTCCCTGATGACTCAATCCCGTGCTGATGGTTCTTCTGCGCCTGGTTCTTCTGCCTCTTCGCCTGAGGATATGCCCGAAGTAGCACCTGCGGTCTTGACCGAACCGGCGTATGATTCCTTGATGCCCGCCCCCATAAACCAGAATAATTATTCTTTATCTACCGCTTCCACCCCGATTTTTAGGGTATCTACCGCCCGCTATGTGGGCGCTCTTTTGTTGGATGATATTTCCTGGATTATCCCCGCGTTGATAGTCTGGTCGATTCTTTTTGCCATTGGCTCTGCAATACTCACCCTCACGGGATTAGAGGATATAGAGGCTCATGAGGCCATGGGGGCTTTTGGTGTCTCCCTGATTTTCCCGGCTCTAGGTTATGCGGGTCATTTCTGGCACCAATTTGATCAGGGTGCCCGCTTTAGCCTAAGCGACCTCTCGAGCGCCCGAGGTAGGGGAGTGCAGATTAGCTACGGTCTGACCGGCACGCACACTCAGAGCGTTCTACTCTCGCGCATTCAGTCCTTTAGCTTGGAACAGCCCCTGCTCTGGCGCCTAACCCGCTGGTACCGCATGAAGCTCACCATTGCCGGTGTGGGTCTTGGGGATAAAGAAAATGATGTACTCACCCGCTCCACGGTGCTGCCGGTGGGTAATGCGCAGGATGTGCTGCGCGTGCTGGAGCATATTTACCCGCAGCTGGATTCCGTGCAGCGTGCCGCATTGCTGAACACCCTGCAGCCGGGAGCCTCCAATCCTTACGCCCCGCAGTTGCCTGCCCAGCCCTGGCAGGCGCGCCTGCAGACAGTGCCCGCGGCTCGTTTCCTTGCGCCCTTGAGTGCGCGCTATCGAGCTATGGGCTGGGAGCGTATTGATACAAACACCTCTAACACTCATAGCGAGGAGTACCTCTACTGGTCGCGCACCGGCTGGCGTGTACGCGTGCTTGCATGCATTCCCTCTACTCGCGTACTGGCGTTGCGTATTAGCTCAGGACCGATAGCACGAGTGGCCGGCGCTCGCACGGTGCATTGTGCCTCGGTACTCGGACCGGTGCGCGTGCGCAATCGCTGGATGGCAGCTGATCAGGTACCGCTCTATGAAGCCCATGTGCTCTCCCAAGCGGGCGGTCTGGCAAGAAAACGGCCTCAGCGCTTGCACTAGCTAGTAGCGCTGGTGAGCGCTTTAAGTCTGTGGGTGCTTATCTGCCCTCTTCTCATGGCAGATAAGCACCCGCACTGTATCTATTTCATTGAACTTATACACTATCCGAGTGCGGAGATTTGAGCTATCCGGGTCTTTAGTTGGCAGTGGGATAGTCGTTGTAGCCACGCTCGCCGCCTACGTAGAAGTAGCGTCCGTCTGCTTCGGTAAGCTCCAGATTTTCGGCGAAGCGTCGGGGCAGGTCGGGGTTGGAGATGAACAGTCGACCGATGGCTACGGCCTCTGCTTTTTCTTCTGCAATCAGGCGTTCTGCCAGTTCCTTGTTTGCGGGGGTTATAAAGTCGCCGCCGAGGATAAAGAATCCGTTGTATTCTTCACGCAGTGTTTCTACAGCTTCTTCGGAGGCACTAGTAATGACAGATACGTAGGCGATCCCCAGGCGTCGTGCCGCCGCCATGAGCGGCAGGTAGGTGGCTAGCATATCCTGCTCGTCCTTTTCCGCAACACCCTGGATGGTGAACTGGGGTGCGATTCGCAGACCTACGCGTTCGGCGCCGATGGCTGCCGAGACCTCTTCGAGCAGCTCGATGGCAAAGCGTGCACGGTTTTCGGGACTGCCGCCGTACTGGTCGGTGCGGGTGTTGGAGTTGGGTGCGAGGAACTGGTGGATCAGGTAGCCGGTGGCGCCGTGTAGTTCAATACCGTCCAGGCCCGCTTCAATGGCGTTGCGTGCTGCCTGGACGAATTCTGCCTTTGCGGCCTGGATATCGTCGATGCTCATTTCACGGGGCACGGGCAGTTCGGCTTTGCCGCTGGGTACGTGCGTGGTGGTGCCGGAGGCAATGGCGCTGGGCGCTAGGGGGTGTACGCCTTCGGTCAGTTCGGGGTGTGCCAGGCGGCCTGCGTGCATTAGCTGGACGACAATGCTACCGCCGCGTTCGTGCACGGCGTTGGCAATGTGTGACCAGCCTTTAATCTGTTCGGGGCTTTCCAAGCCAGGCTGGTTTTCGTAGCCACGGGAGGTGATGGTGGGGTAGGTGCCTTCTGCCACGATCAGGCCTGCGCTGGCGCGGTCTGCGTAGTAGCGAACCATAGCGTCGGTGGGTACGCCGTGTTCGGTGGCGCGGCGGCGGGTCATGGGTGCCATGACGAGGCGGTTCTTGAGTTTCAGGACGCCTGCGGTGGTGGGGGTGTAGAGGGTGTTCATGGTTGTTCTCTTTCGTTTGGTGGGGTGTTTCTGTTATGGTCCCCGGATAACACCATAATAGTTTAGAAACTCAACTATTGACAAGCTCAGGTAATATGATGTGTATGACAGTCGAAACCGAAAATCACCTCGCCCTCGTCCGCGAATCCATGAACCTCCTCGTGCGCGCAGCCGACACCGCCCGCGAAAACCTCGCGAACCTCGGTAAAAAACACCGCCTCTCCGCCAACGAAATCCGCGTGCTCCTCATACTGGAAGAACCCCTTAAAGGCAAAGAAATTGCCCAGGCCTTGGGCACCGACCCCTCCTATATCACCTCCCTTGCAACCAGCCTGGAGGGAGCTAGGCTGGTCGAACGCGTGGCAGGAACCGACCGCCGCGTGAAACTCATGGGACTCACAGAGCGTGGCGTCACCGTCCGACAGGAACTCATGCACGCCCTTCCCTACCAGGGCCCGGCAGCGCACCGTATGAGCGACCTGGAACTGTGCACCCTCATTGATCTGCTGAAAAAACTGCAATAGCGGCCAGAACACCCGCGTCTATACTTAATAGGGTGATGAATCTAAAACCTGCCCGCCTGAAGATTGGCATTATTAGCGCCGGAAAAGTTGGCGCTGTCCTCGGAGCTGCCCTGCGCGGCGCCGGGCACGAGATTGTGGGTGTTCACGCGGTCTCCGAAGCCTCCCGAGATCGCGCCGAGACCCTGCTAGCCGGCGTGCCGATGATGGACGCCGCCTCCATTGCTCGGGCAGCAGAGCTGCTATTGCTGGCGGTACCTGATGATGAGCTTCCCGGAGTCATCTCGGGTCTTACAGCAACCGGAAGCCTGAAAGCCGGGCAGCTGCTCATTCACACCTCGGGTCGTCACGGTACCGATATTTTTGCCCCCGCAACTGCCCTGGGCGCTATTGGTCTGGCTATTCACCCCGCCATGACTTTCACCGGCCTCTCCCTGGATATTGACCGTCTCAACGGCACCTCCTTTGCGGTCACCGGTCCCTCCCTCTACCTGCCTATTGCTCAGGCGCTGGTGGTGGAAATGGGTGGAGAGCCTGTTTTTATTGCAGAAGCCGACCGTGCGATTTACCACACGGCTCTAGCTCACGCCGCTAACCACCTGATGACCATCCTGGGACAATCCCAGCAGATGCTCGCCTCCATTGGTATTGAAAACCCCAGTGGATATATGGAACCCCTAGTCAAAGCCGCTTTGGATAACGCTCTGCGTCAGGGCGAGAATGCCCTGACCGGGCCGGTGGCGCGCGGGGATGTGAACACTTTGGGAGCTCACCTCAAAGCCCTGAATGAGTATGCTGAGCATGAAAATGCGGCGGATATTGTGGAGTCCTACCGCACACTGGCTGAATCTACGGCAAAAAGAGCGCATAATAGAAGTTTGTTAAGCGATGAACAATTGGGACGGATTCTCAAGCAGCTTTACAGCTAGCTTGCCCGGAGCACACACCGATCCCGCCCCGAACGACAAGGAGTTCTCGTCATGACTGAGAATCAGCCGACGATTGCAACCACGATTGCCGACTTCATCACCGCAATCACTAAAGCACTGGCCGCGGCACAGCTGCAGGCTGATGAGCAGGCGCGCGCGCTGGCAGCCCAAGAAGGTACCGAGGTTATCTACCGCGATGTGACCCTGGGCTTCGTACCGACCATGGGCGCACTGCACAATGGTCACGCAACCCTCATGCGCCGCGCCGCGGAGCAGAACGATGTGGTGGTCTCCTCCATCTTCGTCAACCCCCTGCAATTTGGCCCCGGCGAGGACTACGAACGCTACCCCCGCACCCTGGAAGCAGATGCCGCTCTAGCGGGCGAGGCAGGCGTACAGGTCATCTTCGCACCCTCCGTTGAGGAAATGTACCCCGACGGCGACCCCCTGATCCGCATTACCAGCGGCGAGCTGGGCACCAAGTTCGAAGGTAAGACCCGCCCGGGTCACTTCGACGGTGTGCTGACCGTGGTGAACAAGCTGTTCAATATTGTGCGTGCCGGCGCCGGTGACCACGAGGTCAACGCCTACTTCGGTCAGAAGGACGCCCAGCAGTTCGTGCTGATTCAGCGTATGGTGCACGATTTCAACCACAGTGTGAACCTGCGCCCGGTTGCTATTGTGCGCGATGATGACGGTCTGGCACTCTCTTCCCGCAATGAATTCCTCTCCCCGGCTGAACGCGAGGCAGCCCTGGTGCTCTCCCGCACCCTGGCACTGCTGCGCGAGAACTCCCTGAACCGCGGTTTTGAGGGTATTGATCTTCAGAGCGCTCGCGAGCGTATTAATGCGACCGAGGGCGTGCGCCTGGATTACCTGGAGCTGGTGGATCCCCATACTTTTGGTGAGCCCACCGAAGAATCTGAGCGTGTTTTGGCTCTGGCGGCAATTTTTGTGGGTTCCACTCGCCTGATTGACAATATGGACCTGCGCTAAAGTAGATAGAGTATGGTACTCGGTGGCAACACCCAAAGCTGATAAGGAAATGATGACGAAGGAAACCGCCGCACCGGCGATTGCAGATATGTCTGAGCAGATGTCCATCCGCTTGGAGAAGCGTGCGAAGCTGATTGAATCGGGTCGTGAAGCGTACCCGGTGGGCTTCTTCAATGCTGAGGGGCAGCGTATTGAACCCGACCATATTTCCGCTATTCGCGCCGAGTACGAACCGAAACTGGCTTCTGAAGAACTGGTAGCGGGCGATGAAACCGAGCACGTGGTTAACGTAGTTGGTCGCGTGGTCTTTGGCCGCAATACCGGTAAGCTCTGCTTCGCAACCCTGCAGTCCGGCACCTCCGGCAGCCGCATCCAGGCAATGCTCTCCCTGGCTGAGGTGGGCGAGGAGTCCCTGGCTGAGTGGAAGTCCCTGGTGGATCTGGGCGACCATGTGTTCGTCTCCGGTCGCGTGATTGTTTCTCGCCGTGGTGAGCTGTCCATTATGGTCACCCGTTGGGAGATGGCGTCCAAGGCTCTGCGCCCTCTGCCGGTGCTGCACAAGGACCTGAACGAAGAGACCCGCGTGCGTCAGCGTTACCTGGATCTGATGGTGCGCGATGAGGCTCGCGAGCTGGTGGTTAACCGCGCGAAGATTACCGCTACCGTGCGCCGCGTACTGGAGAACCACGGCTATATTGAGGTTGAGACCCCGATCCTGCAGCTGATTCACGGTGGTGCGGCAGCTCGCCCCTTCGAAACTCACCTGAACGCTTTCGACCAGGATATGACCCTGCGTATTGCAACCGAGCTGTACCTGAAGCGTGCAGTGGTCGGTGGCATTGACCGCGTGTACGAAATTGGTCGCGTGTTCCGCAATGAGGGTGTGGACTCCACCCACAGCCCTGAATTTACCACCCTGGAATGCTACGAGGCTTTTGCTGATCAGTTCATTATGGCTGAGCGTATGAAGGAAATCATTCAGTCTTGTGCTCGTGCTGTGGGTACCGAAAAGATTGAGACCGAGGCCGGCACCATTGACCTCTTTGGTGAGTGGGCGTGGGTTGGCGTGTACCCGGGTCTGTCTGCGGCTGTGGGTGTTGAGATTACCCCCGAGACCACTGCTGAGCAGCTGCGTGAGATCGCTGCTCAGCACGAGGTGGCTGTGGATCCCAAGTGGGATGCTGAGAAGCTGGTGGTTGAGCTCTTCGGTGAGATTGTTGAGCCGACCCTGATTAACCCGACTTTTGTGTACGATTATCCGCCGAGCGCACAGCCCTTGGCTCGCCCGCATCGTTCCGATAGTCACCTGATTGAGGCGTGGGATCTGATTATTGGTGGTATGGAGCGCGGTACCGCGTTCTCCGAGCTGATTGACCCGGTGATTCAGCGTGAGCGTCTGACCGAGCAGTCCCTGAAGGCTGCTGCCGGTGATGATGAGGCTATGCAGCTGGATGAGGACTTCCTGCGCGCCCTGGAGCACGGTGCACCGCCCATGGGTGGTATTGGTCTGGGTATTGACCGCCTGATTATGCTGCTGGCGGGCGATAAGGATCCCGAGCGTGAGGGTGTTGTGGTTCGTCAGCCCGGTATCCGCGAGACTATTCTGTTCCCGTTGATGAAGCCCGAGGCGTAAATAACGCGTTGACCTAGGCCTATAGTCGCATATATTGACAGGCTGTCACCTGCACCATATTGCTATTATTAGGCTGAGAATCGGCATATAGACCGCTAAAAGTCGGGGATTGGTTTGCTCCAATCCCCGACTTTGTCGTATCTATTAGACTTTATATTTCTAAAATTTTTACTTTTATGACGTTCATGGGGATACATTTCTTTATTTTTCTGTTACTATATGTACAAATACAGTTATCCTAACCCCGATGATAACCTTTCGGTGGGGTGGATAGTCCTATTACCTCTAAGGAGTTGAGAATCATGGCACAGAAGGTGCGCATTATTCTGGAAGATGACCTCGACGGCGGTCCCGCAGACGAAACCGTACGCTTCGGTCTCGACGGCGCTCTGTACGAAATTGACCTCTCCAGCGCAAACGCAGCACGCCTGCGCGACGCTATCCGTCCCTTCGTAGCGAAGGCTCGTCGCTCTCAGGGCGGCACCAACCGTCGTGGCGCTGGCCGTGCAGCAACCGGTACCGCTCCCAAGCGTAACCCCGAGATCGCTGCAATCCGCGAGTGGGCACAGAAGAACGGTCACCCCGTTTCTTCCCGCGGCCGCATTCACCAGCACATTCAGGATGCATACTACGCAGCTCTGAAGGCTGAGGGCGAGAACTAATTTTTATCGATTCATCTCGTTGAATCGCTAGAGTGAACGGGCAGGGTACCCCCTGCCCGTTTTCTTTTTAATAGTTTATGCTCTGCCACCCTGTATAAGCGGCTGAGCCTATAGATATCGTGGAATCGAAACAAGCCGAGGAGTGTCGACAGTGCGGTCTATAGTGCAATACCAATAGGCTTATATATAGTTCAAGGATTCGGCTGTATTTCGGCAGCTATTAGAGCCCCTGAATGTTCGGTGTGGACTGCTGTGAAAAGTTATTGTCCGCTGAACATTTCATGAACCATAAACTATTGCGGAGTGAAGTATTCACTGTTCTAGACAACGCCTCTCCCACACCCCGGTAAATCTCCGCTCGATTCTCCCCACACACCGCGTCACAGAACCCACCGGATATCCAAGCGCAGAATCCCAGCTGCAGAGCCTCAGAAGCTCGGCGCGGAAACAAGCCGCGTACCTGTATCTACCCCGAAAAACCGGTGTTTAAGTACGCCCACAGCTAGATAGAGCGCTATATTTCCCTTGATGGCGAACAGGGCGCGCTTTAGCCGGTAACCCACGGATTTTTTGCGTACTCTTGTATCAAGTCATTATTCCAAGGAGTGCGCAATGTTTGAACGCTTTACCGACCGTGCTCGGCGCGTCGTGGTGCTTGCCCAAGAGGAAGCACGCATGCTCAACCACAATTACATTGGTACCGAGCACCTTCTGCTCGGTCTCGTTCACGAGGGTGAGGGTATTGGTGCCCGCGCACTCGAATCTCAGGGTGTCACCCTGAACGCTGTCCGCGAGCAGGTGCAGGATATTGTGGGCCAGGGCCCGCAGGCACCGACCGGTCACATTCCCTTTACTCCGCGCGCCAAGAAGGTTCTTGAGCTGTCCATGCGCGAGGCCATTCAGCTCAACCACGGCTACATCGGCACCGAGCACATTCTGCTGGGTATGCTGCGCGCTAATGAGGGCGTAGCAATCCAGGTGCTGGCAAAGCTGGGCGCTGAGCCCGCCGCCGTACGCCAGTCCGTCATGGATCTGGTCTCCGGCTACCCGGGCAATAACGAGTCCAAGGAAACCGCCGGTGTTGGTGCGGGCAACTCCCGTGAAGGCACCCCGGCAGGTTCGACCATCCTGGATCAGTTCGGTACCAACCTGACCGCCTCTGCACGCGAAGGCAAACTGGACCCGGTTATCGGTCGCCACCAGGAGATGGAGCGCGTTATGCAGATCCTCTCCCGCCGTACCAAGAACAACCCCGTGCTGATCGGTGAGCCCGGTGTGGGTAAGACCGCCGTGGTGGAGGGTCTGGCTCAGGCTATTGTTCACGGCGATGTTCCCGAAACCCTAAAGGATAAGCACCTATATTCTCTGGATATGGGTTCTATGGTTGCTGGTTCTCGCTACCGCGGTGATTTCGAGGAGCGCCTGAAGAAGGTGCTGAAGGAAATCCGCCAGCGCGGCGATATTATCCTCTTCATCGATGAGATTCACACCCTGGTGGGTGCTGGTGCGGCTGAGGGCGCTATTGATGCTGCCTCTATCCTCAAGCCCATGCTGGCTCGTGGCGAGCTGCAGACCATCGGTGCCACCACCCTGGATGAGTACCGTAAGCACATTGAGAAGGACGCCGCTCTGGAGCGTCGCTTCCAGCCCGTGCAGGTGGATGAGCCCTCCCCCGAGCTGGCTATCCAGATCCTCAAGGGCGTGCGCGATAAGTACGAGGCTCACCACCGCGTGACCATCACCGATGAGGCTATTGAGACCGCTGTGAACCTCGCTCACCGCTACATCTCCGATCGTTTCCTGCCCGATAAGGCAGTGGACCTGGTTGACGAGGCTGGCGCTCGCCTGCGCATTAAGCGTATGACCGCACCGGCTGAGCTGAAGGTTCTGCAGGAGCAGGTCGCTAAGCTTGCCGACCAGAAGGCACAGGCTGTTGCAGCCAATGACTTCGAGAAGGCTTCTGAGCTGCGCGAGAAGGAAGAAGCAGCTATTGCTGAGCGCGATGCTGTGGAGAAGAACTGGCGTGAGAACGGTGGCGACGCATTCGGCACCGTGACCCCCGAGGTTATTTCCGATGTTCTCTCCGCCTCCACCGGTGTGCCCGTATACCGTATTACCGAGGAAGAGTCTTCGCGTCTTATTAAGATGGAAGACGAGCTGCACAAGCGCGTTATCGGTCAGGACCACGCTATTAAGGCACTGGCTCGTTCGATCCGCCGTACCCGTGCGGGTCTGAAGGATCCGAACCGCCCGGGTGGTTCCTTTATCTTCGCCGGTCCCACCGGTGTGGGTAAGACTGAGCTGGCAAAGGCTCTGGCTGAGTTCCTCTTTGGCGATGAGAAGTCCCTAATTACTCTGGATATGTCCGAGTATCAGGAGAAGCACACCGTTTCCCGTCTGTTCGGTGCACCTCCCGGCTATGTCGGTTATGAAGAGGGTGGCCAGCTGACTGAGAAGGTTCGCCGTAAGCCCTTCTCGGTGGTGCTTTTTGACGAGGTTGAAAAGGCTCATGCTGACCTATTCAACTCCCTGCTGCAGATCCTTGAAGACGGTCGTCTGACTGATTCTCAGGGTCGCGTGGTGGACTTCAAGAACACCGTGATCATTATGACCACTAACCTTGGTTCCCGTGATGTGAACCGCCGCGTGCCGGTTGGTTTCCAGGCAATGGACGATTCGGATGCAAGCTACGAGCGCATGCAGTCTCGCGTGATGGAGAACCTCAAGGAGCACTTCCGCCCCGAGTTCCTCAACCGTGTGGATGACATTATTGTCTTCCCGCAGCTGAGCGAGTCTGAGATTCTGCAGATTGTGGACCTGTTCGTGGGCCGTTTGGCTAAGCGTCTGGCGGATCAGGATATGTCCATTGAGCTGACCAATGCAGCTAAGGTTCTGATGGCCGCTAAGGGTTATGACCCCTCGATGGGTGCTCGTCCTCTGCGCCGCGAAATGCAGCGCAATATTGAGGATGTTCTCTCCGAGAAGATCCTGTTCGGCGAGATCAAGCCCGGCGAGAAGATCATTGTGGACGCCGAGGGTGAAGGCGATAACGCTAAGTTCACCTTCTCCTCGACCCCGATGAAGGAGCTGTCTCTGGATTCGGTTGCTGCTCTGGAGGCGGAGGCTGTTGTTGACGCTGAGCAGATCACCGAAGAGGCTGCTGAGTAAGACTGAATAGATAAGTGCCCCGGTACGTGCTGTGCCGGGGCACTTATCTATGCTCTGTATTCTCTGCAAGCTATTCCCCTCGTAACCAGCCTTCCTTTACCCGCGGTGAGTGTTTACATTTCGTAAACGTTTACATATCGTAAACACTCACCCTATACTGGATATATGTTGGATGAGCAGATTTTAATACCTGAGTTAGAACGTGTAGCGCAGAGCTACAATATGCAGGTTATTCGAGATTCACGGGGAGAACACCGCTTACAGTTGCCCGATAAGAGCACCCTTCCTCTGGATGCTTCTCTGGCACCGTATACATCGGTCTCCCTTATCGACGCTCATCGTCCTCAGCGAGGTGACAACCCGGTATATATTTTTGAACGTGTAGGGAGCAGCCTGGCGTCTGCTTTGCACGAGCGGGAGATCCAATATATTGATCGAGCTGGTAATGCGTGGATTCACACTCCAATTTTTAACCTATGGGTCGAGGGTAAAAAACACACTCGAGCAGCTCACCCCCGTCCCCGCACACGAACTAGTCGCACCTATAACAGACCCTTTACAGCTGCGCATCTTAGGGTTCTTTTTGTTCTCTTGGCGCAGGAACCGTTATTGCAGGAGTCTGTACGTACTATTGCTCGTGCTGCGGGAGTATCTGCAGCTATGGTCACAAAGACTTTCCAAGTCTTGAGAGCGCAGGGATTCTTGCTGGAATCTGCCAGGGGTAGAGTCTTGGAGCACCGTACTCTTTTACGCGAGCGTTGGGTACACGGGTATCTTAATACTCTGCGACCTACGTTAGAACAAGGTAAGTATAGTGGCGTACCTATAGCTGATTTTGCCCAGTATGCGCAGGCATCTCAGGAGTATCGGGATATGCTCAGCGGAGAGTATGCATTGGAGCAGGCGGGAGCCGATATCCGTGCTGCAGAGATTATCGCTTACGCTGAGTACCCTCCTGTAGAGATTATTCGAGCTCTTCGTCTTGTACCGGATTCTCAGGGGAAAATTACAATTATTCAGCCCTTTTGGAATCAGGAGTACATACAGAATATTCCCAATATTTTGGTGTATGCGGATGCGTTGGCTAGCGCAGATAGTCGTGTTGTAACCGCGGCTCGTAATTTCTGGAGGCAGAATGCAGAGGTTTAACAACCTATATAGCGAACCTGGCCTTCAGGCTCTACAATCCATTATTCGAGAAGCTGATAGTGTTCTAGGGGCAGGTACCTATATGGTTATTGGGTCCTTTGCACGTGATATCTATGCTCTCTGGGAAGCTGGTGGAACTCAGAGTATTCGTGGAACCCAGGATATTGATTTGGCCTTCGCCTATGCAGATTCAGATAATTTGGAGTCTCTCCAACATTTTGGTGAGCCTACCAATGGGACAATTTCTCGTATGCTTGGTCCTTACCAAGTCGATATTCTTCCTTTTAGCAGGAGCCAAGAGGGGATTCAAGAATATCGCGGTGAAGAAGGTCAAGCCTGGATAGTAACCGGGCTGAGAGAAGCATTTGAGCATTCTGTTCTTAAAGACATAGGGACAGGTCTTCAGATACGTGTACCCACTTTGGCAGGGTTACTGGGTCTCAAATTGATTGCTTGGGGTACTCGAGGGTACGGTGAATCCAGAGATGCCCAAGATTGGGTGTACCTTTTGGATTGTTATCACCGGCTCATAGATGAAGATTCTCTGTATAACTCTGAATACTTTAGTGGTGATCCTGTAGGTACCGTCGGGATTATGGCTGCTGTGGATGTAAAAAATATATTTGACAGTAGTAGTCTTAACGCGATGACTACAGTTCTGCAGGATATGCGTTATCAGAGGGTCTTGGAAGGGTATGTCGAGCGGCATGGACTGAGCGTACCTGACATATATCAGGCTTCTACACCGAACTTGTAGGTGTATAAGAGTATGGGTGGGTAGAAACTCTATGAGTTCCTACCCACCCATATAGATTTTAGAGACTGACCAGGGTATTGGTTTCGCGGATGAGGGAGTCGGCTAGTAGGGAAGTGTAGCAGCGGTCAATCTGCTCCTGGGCAGAGCCCAAAGCACGCAGCTGCGCAATAGAACGACGAAGCTGCTCACCCGCATCCGAATCAAGTAGCTGAACCACGTCGGAGTCCAGCACAATATGGGCGGGCAGGTGCGCAATATCAACACTCATATCCGTGAGCAGCGCCCGCGGAATGGGGGAGTGTGCCGCTCGAACCACCGCCATCATTGCCCCGCGCAGCTGCCTGTCGGTACCGGCCCAGCTTTGACCCACGGGCGTGTACTCCGCCTCGGGGCAGCCGGCAGCACGCCAAGCGCACATATCGCGCACCGGGCATAGATCGCATTCGGGGTTTTTAGCGGTGCAGATGAGAGCCCCCAGCTCCATGACGGACTCGTTCCAGAGCACCGATTCTCCCAGATCATTAGGCATGAGCGCCTCGGCAAGCCGGGTTTCTGCCGCGGTGAGGGATTTAGAGGGGAGTGCCTTCGCGCTAAAGAGCCGGGCGTGCACGCGGCGAATATTCGTATCGATGACGGTGGCGCGGCGACCGAAGGCAAAAACGCTAATAGCGGCGGCAGTGTAGGATCCGACACCGGGTAGAGCCAGCAGCTGGTCATAGTCGGCGGGTACTTCACCTGTGTGTTCTTCAACGATGGCTCGTGCCGCATTGTGCAGGCGTTGGGCTCGGCGCGGGTAGCCTAAGCGGCCCCAGGCACGCACTGCTTCCCCGGGTTCTTCACCGGCGAGATCGGCGGGGGTCGGCCAGCGGCGCATCCATTCTTCCCAGACGGGTAGTACTCGCTTAACGGGGGTTTGTTGGAGCATGAATTCGCTGACCATAACTCCCCAGGGGCTGCATTCTGCGCGTCGCCAGGGTAGGTCGCGTGCATTGGCAATGAACCAGTTATTGATCAGGTGGTGGGCGCGTTCAATAGTGTTGTGGTTCGGGAGAGTCTCTGGGGCGTTTTTTCGCATTGCTTTAGGGTACGCGATATGTATGCTTTTGCCCAATTAGGTGGACCCAAGAGCTGAGTTGTAGCGGGACTGCACATAAAGAATATATAGGGAATGCTCGTTCTCTTATTGCGCTATACGGGTTGTCATAGTGGCTCTCTACGGAAAACTAGAAGGACGATCGAAAGGATAGGATAGAGTGCTTGCATTCTATACTTTCGAGGGTAGAGGAGGGTTTCAAAGAGTGTATAAAAACAGTTATCCTTAAGAGTATGAGTGAATTCCGCCCTGAGACCGATTCTGTGTATGCAAAGCGCCGCCTGACTCTTGTTGTAGCGTTGCTGCTGGTTCTTGCATTGGCTTTCGTTGTTGGCACCTTTGTACTGGGTCGCCAGGCTAATTCGGGTAGCTCTCAGGCGGAGGCAACGGTCACTCCTTCTATTTCTACTGCACCCTTTGCGAATTTTAGTGCCCGCCCTACTCCCAGTATTGATCCTTCAGCTTCTGCGAGTGCTAGTGTGGCACCCAGCCAGTCGGTAACGGTGAGTGTGCCTGCATCCCCGAGTGCTGGTGTCAGTAGTGCTGCTGCGACTGTGAGTGTGGCACCCACTCCGAGCGCAGCGGCTACCAGTGCTAAGCCGAGCTCTACGGCTCTTGTGGCGTGCGCTGCTTCTGACTTGCAGGTGATAGTGGCTCCGTCTAAGACGGTATATGCTGCCGGTGAGCAGCCCAGTTTCCGCGTAACCTATACGAATACGGGCTCAACTCCCTGTACTATTGCTGCGGAGAGTGCTCCGGTGGATATTCAGGTGACCTCGGGTAGTGCGCGCGTGTATACGAAGAGCATGTGTACTCCGTCGAATGCCCCGAAGGGGCAGTTGCAGCCAGGTGCTGCTCAGGTAGGCGACTATGCCTGGGATCGCAATATTAATGTGTTGGGTTGTAATGCTCTTAAGCCTGCCCAGAAGGGTTCGTATTGGGTGGTTGCCAGTGTGCAGGGTGTTAGTTCTCAGCGTGTGAATTTTGTGCTTCAATAGCAGTGTATAGAACTATAGCTAAGCCCCGGTATAACTTATACCGGGGTTTAGCTATAGTTGAGACGCTTTAGGAGTTAATGATGTGTACGGCGCGTTCTTTCGCTACCTTTTCAATATCACGGATTTCCATGATCAGCGCTTCGTGGTCTTTGAGCCATTGTCCTGCTTTGGAGTAGAAGATGTCCTCTGCTTTGCGTACGATGCCTGAGGATTCTTGGCAGGTGTAGTCTGCTTGTGCCATGGCTCGTTCTTCGGCATTGGCTGGGGTGCCGGGTGCGCGGTAGTGTCCAAATTTTTGTTCGGCTACTTTGGGCGCGTCGCCGAATGTTTTAACGTCGGGGTATCCTGCTTGGTTCATGCACTGAGGATATTCCTTATTGCTACGATATAGTACACCTATTTCTTCATTGGCCCCAGTTTTACTTCCCACGTCTAATAGCTCATTGGTTAAGTTAGTATATTTTAACCCGTTTTCAATAGAGCCATATACTGCTTGGGTAGCATAACTGGTGCAAGAATCTGTAGTCATACCGATAATGGCTCCGCTATTTAGCTTGTAGGTTATAACCTTTTCTTGTTCTGAGCTATCTCCAGCGAGGGCAAGCCTATAACCAGAGTCTTCGGGTTCTTCTAGTACGGAGTCTGAGTAGGTCCGCAGATATCCGTATGTGAGCTCATCACCGCCGGTGAGTACGGCATCACCATTTATGGATGTGGCAACACTGCGTGAGCCACCGATATGTTCTTGGTGATGGTAAGTGTATCCCTTTTCCTTCATGCATTCTTTTATTTTGAAGGAGTAAGCGGATGAGATATCTGGATCTGGAGATGCATATGAGTCCAAGGTGGTACGTACATCTCGTGGGATTTCGACACTATTTTGGGCACAGGATGTGCATAGAAGCAGTGCAGTTATTAGAAGAGTATTTATTTTCTTCATGATGCTATACCCCTATGTAGGTGTGGTGGGAGAAAATTTTTCTCCCACCACGCAGTTTTTAGAAACACACAGTTCGATACATGTGATCGACCTTATCATTAGCATGGTCACCGACGTACCACATAATCTGACCAGCATTAAGCTTGAAAAGATGTTCTTCAGTAACCCAGGTGTGGGTGCTAATGCCAAGCAAGCAAATGTTAGTTTCATTCTTGACGGATGACATCATGTTATCCGGCACATCAATGTACCACGCCGGACCAGAACGGGTCAGTTCGCCCTGGAAGTTAACGTGATCGTAGGCATGGAAATCCGCACCAGCAGGAGCCACGGACCCAGTCAGAACCGCCGCCGATACCGCAAGAGCAGCACCGGTCTTCTTCATGATTGCGGGAGGGAACATTGTTCCTTCCTCCTTGATCTCAGGGGCATAAGCACCTTGGCTTATTCCTTGTGAAAGCATCTCGTGCTTCATGCCCGAAATTTTATAACAGGGTGAGTAATACCTTGTACTCACCATGGTAGGCAGTAAGATCACAGAAAGACAATCACACACAAGCCAACATCCATTACAGCAGTTGGCAAGAAATTGTTACAATCGTCACTAAACAACATCAAATAGATATATTATTATACAAATTTATGTGAAAAAGTAGACAAAAATCATTAATTTTCATCACAATTTTTTTCTATATATGGACTTAATATTTCGTTAAAAACCACATAAACCCACGGGTTCTCACATAAAACCACAGTGCATATTATTGCAGGCTCACAGTATCTGGAGTCACCCATGCACAGACAAAAGCACCGATTTCACTATCGGGACTTTTCACCTGGAGCACATCTGCCGGGCTCTAGTACAGGAACTTCTCCAGGCTGCTCTCTGCCATGCGGGAAAGGGACTCTCGAATAGTACGAGCACACTGCTCGCCTGCCCAGAAGGGTTCGTATTGGGTGGTTGCCAGTGTGTAGGGTGTTAGTTCTCAGTTTGTGAATTTTGTGTTGCAGTAGCCTAGGGCTGCTAAGGTAGACCCTCGGGACGCAAGTTTCGGGGGCTTTGTGCTGTTGCGAGGGCGGGGTAAGAACTTAACCCACTAGTGATTTATAGCACTTAATAGAATTTAAAATATAGATGAGTGTCTATGTGGTGAATTTCCATGTCAAATAGCGAATAATTTTTGTGGAATTTGATATTGTTTGATCCATTTATAATACTCGGTCTATATAGATAAATATGAATATATAAGCCTTTTGTTTCTGTGCACCTATTGACACCCCAATATCTTATCGACTAGGGTTATAGGCAACAAATTTATTGATAGTGATGTACCTCAATGATTTGTAACACTGAAGTTGGTCATGTCGCCAGCTTTTAAGACTTACGAGTGGGCAATGGTTGCCCGGGAAGGAGTGGCTGTTATGGTTGCTCAGAAGATGATGAAGGCTTTGTCGCTGCTGGGTGCTTCTGCACTCCTGATGGCTGGGGCTATTGGCCCCGCATCAGCAGATTTCCATGCTTACGAGCATGCTAATTTTCAGAACCAGATTACTCAGGTGAGGGGTGGGCATTGGTATATTGACGTTCCGGATGATGTTGTTTCTTCGGTGAAGAATTATACTGACACCTGTTACACTGGCCGTGACAATCTCTGGTATGGATCAGTGTTAGTTATTGAGCTTAGCCCTGGTCAGGATATGCGCAATCTCTATGGGGGAAATGATAGGATTAACTATTTTGCACAGTGCTGGTTAGGTGCTTTGTAAAGTTACCTGTTTTCCATAAAGTTAGGCTGGTGGTGATTTATGATGAGAAAAATAGCCCTTTGTGCAGTTTCTGCTTTGCTTATTTCCTCTTGTTCAACTTCGCCTAATGAAGAGCGCGTGTCGCAAGATGTCCAAAATATTATGAGTTCTTATAAAATGGGAAGCCAAGATATTGATATTGCTCTTGAGCAAGAGTATAAGAAATGTGCCCTTGAGCGCGGTAGAGCGTATACTCCCGGTGGTGTGAAGATCGGGAAAGGGGTCGCAGATCTTGTGAATACAGGCGCTGTTCTATACACGGAAGAAAAAGCTCGGCAGGGCTATCCCGTGACGATTCTCCCACAGGAATCTCAGGGTTCAAGGTATGAAGAAGACGACAGTCCCTATGATCCGGATAGTGTGGTTTCGTACAAAATACCGGAGAGTGGTGAGGTGTCTATGAACCCGAAAAGCTGCCGAGGGATAGCTGCTGCACGTGTATTTGGCACAATAGAAAAGCATCTTAAATACACGAACCTAATTAACGCTCTGGCGATGGTAAACCAGAAATACGGTATTGCTGAAGAGATTGGCATTCTCTATAAAACGGGTAAGGAATATCCCGCGTGCATGTCTGTGGCCGGGTACTCCGAGGTCAACTATTTTGGTGCGGCACCGCAGGTGGCTGCTAAGAAGTTCGGTCAGTACCGTAGTGAAGGTGAAGAGGCCAATGCTGAGGAACGCGCCCTAGCGCAGGCTGACTATAAGTGTCAGCAAGAGAGTGGTGTGGTGCGTAAGGCCGAGGATATTTTCTATTCTAAGGCTGCCCAGTGGTTCAAAGAGCACGAGTCGTTGATTTTTGAGATTCGTGATATTGAGGCTGAGGCTAAGGAACGCTCGATCAAAATTATTAACGGTGAGCTTTAGAAAAGCTATATGCGCACGGGTGAAGCCTGAACTCCTGCTGTGGGGTTTCAGGCTTCACCCCTGTGAGGTGGTGGTCTAGTACAGGAACTTCTCCAGGCTGCTCTCTGCCATGCGGGAAAGGGACTCTCGAATAGTACGAGCACGCTGTTCACCCACACCCTCAACAGCTCGTAAATCTTCCAGAGATGCCGCCATGAGCGCCTGCAAACTACCGAAACGCTCCACCATGCGCTCAGTAATGGCACGGGGCATGGTGGGAATACCATCGAGCAGGCGATATCCTCGAGGATGAAGAGGGGCTTCCATATCTATATCGTCAAAACCTACAACACGAGCGACAGTTTTAAGGTCGACAATATCCATGTCATCAAGGTTTTCTAGCGCCTGCTGGGCTGCAGCGATAGTCAATTCATTGGCGTCAGGCAGGTAGTCGCGCAAGATAATATCGCTGGTAGAGCTCTCAGGATTACGGAGCTCTTCAAGCTGCAAAGAAACCAAGCGACCATTAACACCCAACTCCAGCACATAATGGCTCACCTCGGCAATAATACGGCGCACCATTTCCATACGCTGCAAAGTCAACGCAACATTCGTGATCGTCACCGTCGACTCAATCTCCATGGACGAAAGCTCCGTCAACACCGTGCTTAGACGTCGAGTGTAGCTTTCCAAAGTCTGAATAGCCTGGTTTGCGCGACTCATCAAATATTGAGTGCTTTCAACGGTGTATCGAGTGCCATCCACATAGACAGAGATAACCGACATAGAAGCACTTACCGAAATCACCGGGAAACCGGTCTGAATAGCCACACGCTCCGCCGTACGATGGCGAGTGCCCGACTCATTCGTATCAATACTGGTGTCGGGCGAAAGCTGAACCGCAGCGTGCAGCAGGCGAGTACCCTCACGATTACAAATAATCGCGCCATCCATTTTGGCAAGTTCACGTAGGCGGGTTGCTGAGAACTCAGTATCAATACTGAAACCGCCCGAAGATATAGAAGTAACAGTCTTATCCGATCCAAGCACAATGAGAGCGCCGGTACGACCTCGAAGGATTCGTTCTAATCCTTCACGAAGTTCTGTACCGGGGGCTATACGAGCGATGGTCTTGAGAAGAAGTTCACTATATCTTGTCTGCACTCTACTAAGTGTACTCTTCTTAGCACAGGTGAGAGGGAGCTACTGAGGGTGACAGGGGCTCCAAAGGTGCTGCTTTAGAGCCCAGCAATGTAAGAGTATGCACTGTGGTTTCATGTGAGAATCCGTGGGTTTATGTGGTCTTTGACGAAATATTAAGTCCATATATAGAAAAAATGTGATGAAAATTAATGATTTTTGTCTACTTTTTCACAATAATATGTTGATTAATTTAGCTATTTATTACTAAATACATGCGATTCTTATAATTTGATAACATTTACTCTAGTGAATGTGGCTTTCCGTGTGCTTGCTTTTTCAGAAGTCTGCTCTCTAGCATGGTGAGTACAAGGTATTACTCACCCTGTTATAAAATTTCGGGCATGAAGCACGAGATGCTTTCACAAGGAATAAGCCAAGGTGCTTATGCCCCTGAGATCAAGGAGGAAGGAACAATGTTCCCTCACGCAATCATGAAGAAGACCGGTGCTGCTCTTGCGGTGTCGATGCTGGTTCTTACTGCTTGTTCCTCTTCCCCCGTCCAGGAAGTTCCTCAAGATATACGATCTGCTCTCGAATCATATGGAAAAGAATCATCTGATATTGAAGTGGCATTCAATATTGAAATGAAAAAATGCATGGATTCAAAAGGGAAAAGATTTATTCCACGAGATAATAGCATAACATTTTCAGGATCTGATGTTATCAATAATGGAGCCCGTATTCCCTCAATGGAACAAGCAAAATATGGATATAAATCTACATACAATGATTCTTTGATAGAGAGTAGTGAATCTGACATCAATCAAGAGGATTATAATCCTGCAGATGATATATCATACGCCCTCAGCTACGGCCCAAAGGTCGCCATCAACTCAAAGTCATGTGCGGGAGATGCATATAAAAAAATATATGGATCTATTGAGAATCGCCTAAAATATTCAAGCCTGATTAATGAAATGCTTCATATATCACAGGAGTATCATATAACTGAAGATATTATGCATCTTTATCAAAATAATAAAGAATATCCCCAGTGCATGGCGACTGCCGGGTATCCTGATATTAGTGTCTTCAGCCAAGGTCCAGCAGTAGCTGAACAAAAATTTGGTCGCTACCGCGCACCCGGCACCCCAGCCAACGCCGAAGAACGAGCCATGGCACAAGCAGACTATACCTGCCAAGAATCCTCAGGCATCGTACGCAAAGCAGAGGACATCTTCTACTCCAAAGCAGGACAATGGCTCAAAGACCACGAAGCGCTGATCATGGAAATCCGTGATATTGAAAAGGTAGCGAAAGAACGCGCCGTACAAATCATTAACAATCAGAGCTAAAAAGAGTATAGTGAGATGTAGAACACGAAGGGTGTGCCTCCCATGACGTTTGGGTACACCCTTCCTACAGCTCTACCCGGGTACAAGAGTGCCCACGCGGATCGAAGGAGAGAGCCGTGAACAATGGAACGAAAAAAATAGTCCCGGAAACTACCGGAACAGCTTCGGCCCGTAGAGCCCGAGGCTGGCTGGTACCTATCCTCGTTATTCTGCTTATTATCACCGGAGGTTTCTCCGTCTATGCCCTCGTAAGCGGAGTGAACACCCATATACAATCCACCCGAGAGCCCGAACGCGCCCAAAAACTAACGGTGCCCCTCCGAACCCAAACCCTCATTCGCTCCTATAGCTCCGAAGTGCAGATAACACCTGCCCACACTCGGGATATTACCCTGACAATACCCGGTGTAGTGACCCGCCCCGGAGCGGCAGCTGGCACGATTCTACACAATGGCGATATCGTCAGCACCATTAATGAACGACCCCTCTTTATCTTTAGCAGCGACACCCCGGCATACCGCGACCTGGCGCCCGGAAGCGTCGGTCGAGATGTACACGCCCTGCAAGTAGCCCTCGAAAACCTGGGGTACAGCATCTGGGATACTGAAGGGCACTACGGCGAAGCCACCGCTAACGCCATCTACTCCCTATACATTGACCGTGGATACGCTCCCCCCGCAGATATAGACGATGAGAACCGTTACTCCACGCCCTTGCCTCGTGCTGAATACACCCTCATGGAAGGCAACGACTACAGCGTCATGAATAGCTGCGGTGTTAAGGGTGCCCAGGTGAGTGGCAGCCTCTGCACCCTGCACGATGGTAATTACACCCTGGCTCTGAGCGCCGATAATAGCGATACCGCACGTGAACTGGCACCCGGCCAACAGGTGCGGATTAGCGGTGCGGGAGAAACCATCCAGGGCACCCTGGGGGAGCAGACGAGTAGTGCCCAGACAACCCCCTCTACTAACTCTGCGCCCGGCCAAGCTGCTGCCGCTGCTCAACAGGCACCGGGTGCTGCAGCCCGCCCAAGCTTCAGGATTAATGCTGCTCTACCCCAGGGCATTACCCCCCAGGCAAAGCTACGCGCAAACGTTATTATTCAGCAGAGCCCTGATAACGCTCTCACCGTTATGGAATCGGCGATAGTCGATCGTAATGGTGTGCGTGAACTGGTCCTTGAAAATAATGAGCGTGTAGCCATTAGTACCGGTGTGTGTGCCCAAGGAGAATGCGAAATTACGAACCCTCCGGCATCGCTGCGCGCAGGTCTGAAAGTAAAGCTGCGCGAGGACAGGAATGAGATGGGGAAGGAGCCGCGTGCATGAGCCTCCGCCCCGATACTGCTCGCTATGCCGTGGAATGCGAGAATATTTCCCGATATTTTCCGCCCGCAACCTGGGCTCTTAAAGACGCCAGTTTACGCATTGCCCCCGGAGAGTCCGTCGCCATTACCGGGGCATCCGGTAGTGGAAAATCCACCCTGCTCTCCATTATCGGTTTATTGGATCAGCCCACCGAGGGGCAGCTGCATATTCTCGGGGAGAATATGAGCCGCGCAAATGACCGTACTCGCACGCGCGCCCGCAAAGAACATATTGCCTTCGTATTTCAGGCATACCATTTGATTCAGCATTTAACCGCTCTAGAAAATATTGTGCACACGCTGACCATGCGCGGTATTTCAACGCACGATGCGCAGGAACGAGCACTACAAGCTCTAAGCCAGGTTGGTTTGGATCACCGCCTGCACGAGTACCCGAAAAATATGTCTGGCGGTGAGCAACAGCGTGTGGCAGTTGCCCGCGCTCTAGCGTGCCGACCGGCTATTCTACTCTGCGATGAGCCGACCGGTAATTTGGACACCGAGAATTCCCATAGGGTTTTAGATTTGCTGCTCTCCGGCTCTACGGATCGGCAGTCCTTGGTGATTATTACCCATGAGCCGGATATCGCTCAGCGTTGCGATCGTCAGATTTATATTCGTGACGGTCAGATTATGAGCGATAGTGCCGTACAGATAACTACGCACAATGCTCGGAGAGAGGAAGCAGCTCATGGCTAAGATACTTTCCTACGCTCTGCTAAGTGTTATTCGACGGTACAAGCGTAATATGCTGACTATTATTGCCATGCTAATTGGTACCACCACTATTATTGGGTTGGTCGGTATTTCTGAATCCTCTGCCTTGCACCGCATTAAGCATTTGGACGCTTATAGCGCCCAGGTGATTGGTGTGCGCCTGCAGATTGCCACCTGGGATATCCCCGAAGAGACTTTGCAAGAGCGCATAGCGCAAATTCCTGAGATTAACGGTGCCGGTACGCTCACCATTGACACACACAATACGAGCTACACGGTGAAGAATCTAAGCGGAACTATTACCGAGAACCCGCCCTTTGCGGTGGTTTCTGCGGAAGGCTTGCGCGCCCGAGAAGCCTATCTGACGGAGGGTACTTTCGCTGAGCCAGCACCCGGCCGTGAAGACCAGGCTGTGGTGTATGTGGGTGCTGCCCTGGCGAAGAATATTGGTGTGAGTGCGGAGCCCGGGCGTAACCATATGATGGTCAATGGTTCCGAGGTGACCGTGGCGGGTATTGTGCGCGATGGCCCTAAGAATAGTGCTCTGTCCACTGCGCTGATTGTACCCACGCGCAGTACCTATTTTGAGAAGGCGCACCAGCAGATGCGTGCCCTGGAGGTTCATGTGAACCCGGGTAGTGCGGATGTGGTGGCTGCGCAATTGCGCACTGTGCTAGATCCGCAGCGCCGACCGGAGGACACTAACCTGGATATTCCTCCTTCCCCGGTTGCTTTGCGTGAGTCCTATACGAGGGATTCTCGTACATTGACGACTATTATTTTGGCGGTGATGATTGCGTCGACCAGTTTCGGTATTGTGATGACCATGCAGATTTCCGTGTGGGAGCGCCGCCGTGAGATCGGTATTAATCGTGCTCTGGGTATGAGCCGCGCGGATATTGCCGGTGAGTTTTTAGCGGAGTCTGCTGTGCTCGGTGCACTGGGTGCCGTGGGTGGTTTTATCGCCGGTATTTTGTTGTGCTTTGGTGTGTGTGTTGCCAATGGGTGGGAGCTGTCTCTACCGCCCATTATTCTGGGTATCCCCGTGTTGGGGGCGCTGGTTGGTATGTGTGCCGGATGCCTGCCGGCCTTTGCTGCCACCAAGGTCGAACCCCTGGAACTACTTGCCTAATAACACCTCGGGCCACCGCTGTATACGGTGGCCCGAGTGCTATGCGCTACGCTGAGCGATAAGAGTGCTTAGGTTTGGGGGAAAAGCAGATTCAACGCCTCCCCAATACTGGTCACCTCGCGGACACTAACCCCCTCGGGAACCTCCCCAACCCCCTGAGGAGAAGCAGGCACTACCACATGGGTAAAACCAAGCCTTCCCACCTCGGCAATACGCTGACGAATACCCGGAACAGCACGAACCTCACCGGCAAGACCGACCTCACCAAAAACAGCCAACTTACGCGGAAGGGGCTTATTCTGAGCGGCAGAAGCCAATGCCATCACGCACGCCAAATCGGCAGCAGGCTCCGCAATCTTCGCACCGCCCACCGTAGACACATAACAATCCAAAGACCCCACATTCAAACCAGCACGGCGCTGCAAAACAGCTAACAACATTTGAATACGCGGAGAATCCAAACCACTCACCGTACGACGAGGAGACGGAGCCACCGCCTTATCCAACAGAGCCTGAACTTCAGCCAGCAGAGGGCGACGACCCTCCATTGTCACCGTAATACAGGTACCAGCCACCGGGTGAGGAGTACGCGAAACAAACATACCCGAAGGATCCAATACCGGGGCGATACCGTCCTCGTGCATATCGAAACAACCTACCTCATCCGTGGGGCCGAAACGATTCTTCACCGCACGCAACATACGCACATTCGTGTGCTTATCGCCCTCAAATTGGCAGACAACATCCACCAGATGCTCCAGCAGGCGAGGGCCGGCAATAGTGCCTTCCTTCGTCACATGACCCACCAGCAGAGTGCACATATTGCGCGCCTTCGCCTGCGCAATAATCGAAGCTGCGACCTCACGTACCTGAGTCACACCGCCGGCAGAACCATCCACATCTGCAGAAGCCAGAGTCTGCACCGAATCAATCACCAACAGAGAAGGATTAACCTGCTCAATATGAGCCAGAGCAGTACCCAAATCGGTCTCACTGGTCAGGTACAGGCGATCGGCCACCGCGTGAATACGGTCGGCGCGAAGCTTGACCTGAGCAGCAGATTCCTCACCCGTAATATAGAGGACATCGTGAACGGTCGGAGCCTGCGCAGCACGAGAACCCGGCACAGCTTTGGGAGGTTGCACAGGTACTTTCTGACCATCAGCCAGGGCGTAGCCACGAGCAAAAGTCGCCGCCACGTCAAGAAGCAGAGTGGATTTACCCACGCCGGGTTCACCTGCCATGAGGATAACGGCTCCGGGCACTAGACCGCCGCCGAGCACACGATCAAATTCGGGGTTGCCGGTACTCATATAGGCGGCGACGGTGGAGTCTACCTCTTTGATAGGCTGGGCTGGTTTTTGCACGCTGCTGGCTGCAACGGTGCGGGCGGTGGTGACGGCCGCGGCGACTTCTTCGACGCTGCCCCAGGTGCCGCATTCTCCGCAGCGACCCACCCATTTGGAGGTGGTCCAGCCGCATTCGGTGCAGCGGTAGGCGGGTGAATTCTTGGATCGTGCACGATTAGCCATGGCATTATTCTACGGTGTATTCGTCACAGCCCGCCCATTATTTCGTTACTAGCGTGGGGAACCTTGATTTGGCGAAGCGAGATGAAAAGTATAAAATATATGAGGATGTTGGCTTTAGACCATATTTTGATATGTGATGATAGTCATATATTTTGCCCAGGGTTTTGAGGGCTCTAGTTTCTGAGTGGTTGATAGCTAAGTAAATATTTCATTTTTTATGGATCTGACCAGTATTTATTGTACATCATCTATATTTCTAGTGGTAAATATAAAAATTTCTTTATATATAAATTTACTTTCTCTTCTTAAGGGTATCCTTGCTTTCTTGATTAGGGTCTGTGTAAGGTAGTTTCACCAGCTCGATTAGGACTGTATCCACCGAAGTTGATGTGCCATCCGTCAGGGGGTTCACATCCCACAGAGTGAGGTAAATATTATGACCCTTAAGAAGATGACCGTTTCGGTACTCGCATTGCTGGTGGGGTTCTGTATGACCCCTAACGCTAATGCAGACTACCATTCGATGAACGCGAATTTTGAATACATTGTGGTTTCTGCGGGGTTGAACCCCAGCAACCAGGAAGACCGTAATCTGATTCAGAGCGCTCTTGAGAAGACCGCAGAAGAATCTGGCGAAAGTTACGAAGCGATTGTGGAGCGCGTAGCTTACGAGTCGCAGAATGCAAAGCCTGATCAGGAAATGTTGGCAGGAGGGAATGTCCAGGCGTATCATGTGGCTCTTAGGGCTCCTCGTTATGTTGGCGATGTCTTTTACTCGTCAAACAGCACGTTCGGTATTCAGCATGGACATACTGGGATTTATGATTCCAGCTTCTCCTATGTTGAGGCTACGAGTCCGCATATTCGTCGTGTAAATGCGTACTGGGCTGAAGCCCCTGCCCCGGCTTTTAAGTATTATGTGGGCTGGGATCGCCAGAGTCCTAATAAGTATAAGGCTGCAAATTTTGCAGCTGCTCAGGTTGGTAAGGGCTATAACTGGTTCTTCTGGAATAATAAGACCATTTATGCGTCGACTTATAATTGTTCACAGCTTGTTTGGGCAGCTTATAAGCAGACGGACCCGAAGGTTGATTTGGATTCCAATGGGGGTGCTGGTGTCTATCCTCTTGACATTAAGAACTCGTCGTGGCTCCATGAGTACCAGCGTATAGGCTAGGTGATTAGATTGTCGTTTCTAATAAACGACAAGTTGGCAGTGATGGCTAGCCTAATTTTTAGGCTAGCCATCTTGTCATCTTGTCTTATTATTTCTCTCTCTGGATGTCATTCGTTTCAGGGTAAAGATGTTTCTGATAACCCTGGAATTGCACTTAAGAATAGTGCAATTGTTGTATCGATAGCAGGAGATTATAGAGGATATAAACATCCTGGAGGTGGAGTTGCCTTCTATGACCCTCAAAAAAATGAATGGTCTAAGCTAAGCAATGCTGGTGCTCAAACTTCAGATATTGATTTCCGAGACGGAAAACTATACTTTGGAGATTATGATACTGATTATATATTGAGTGATACCCTGGTAAAAATTCATCGGGGCTATGATTCTCCATATAATGAGAATGTTAAAGGTCTTAAGGACGGTGGGTTTGTAGCTGCGAAAAATATTAAAATGACAGATGATGGGTACGGATATGAATATCGTATTGTTGAAAGTCATGATGGGCAGACGAGTCGTAACTACCCCTATATGGCATGGATTTCAAGCTTGCAACGGTGTGAAGACGACAGTATGTGGTCAGTAGTAGCTGAGTACACGAGGGATTCGGACAAGTATCCCTATTCTTTTGACTCTCCCCTGGTTCTCATTAAGGTAACGCCTCAAGGTAGTGAAGAAGTCGTTCTGCGGCAGGAGCTTCACGCACCTCAGGGGGGTGCATTCTTTCAATGTATAGGTCATAAGATCATTGGAATTCAGGATATATACAGTAGTGAGAATAAAGAGAAAAACCTTGGCCCCGAGGATGCTGTAGGGTCAATTCTAGTTATTTTCGATACTCAAAAAAATACGGTTCAGCAAGTTCGAATTTCTGGATACAAAGCTCAACGTATTAATAAGGATATGTTTCAGGCTGAGATAGCTGAGCCGTGGTATTCCAATGGAGAAATATACTGGATTAGTGGAGACGGTGAAGTTATCTCGACCAATATTGAGACTGGAGTAAATACTAAGCGTTTTGATCTTGATAAGTCAACATTTGGTAAGAGTCCCAGTGAGGTAAAAGATCAAGGTATGTTCTACTGGGGTAACGGTTATCTTTACAATTTATATATGGATGACTCGCTAAACCATAATATCCTTAGGATATATGATATTAAAAAGGGAGAAGTGGTTAAAAAGCAAGAGATTCCAAAAATTGATGAAGTTGTTTCCAAATCGCAGTTCCCATACAAAATGATCGTAACAAACGAAAAAGAACTGCTGAAGTCATAAGCGAAAGCTAATAGGTGGGGGTGTCTAATATGCATTAGACACCCCCACCTATTTATCGCGGACTCTAAGAGATAAGACCCTGGGAACGGTACACCGCATCCCAAGAATGCATACGATCAGATAGCGACCATTCAAATCCAGCCTCGTGCGACCAGCGGCTCAACATAGCAATAGCTGCAGAACGTACAGACTCCCACTCCTCAGAAAGAAGCGCAAGAACCGGGGCAGGTTCTAGTGCCGGAACTGCAGAAGCCTCCCGACCCTCCAGAACAGCCAGGGCAGCCTCGTGCACCCTAGAAACATGCTCGGCAATAGCGGCGCGCACAGAGTTCAGGCTCTCACGGACATGCTCACCCATGACAGCAGAAATCAAGAAAGACGCCAGGGGAGTGGAGAGCATCTCAAGAGGCATAACAGCGCCCTGCATACCGTAAAGCTCCAGCGCACCACCGCCACGCTGCACCGTAAACACATCCGGCGCCAGTAGCACCGCAGGAACAGCCGCAGCCATACTAAAGACCATCGGATGATAGCGAGAACTCAGATTCAACAGAGCACCAGAATGCACCCGAACCGCCATATCGGTATGAACAATAGGCAGCTGCACCGCAGAAGTCTGCATAAAATGAGCCACGCGAGCATGAACAGCAGCATCCCCCGTGCCCTCAGCACGCAAACCATCACGAGCCTGATCGGGATTACCCATATGCGGCAGGAAAACAATAGAGCACTCATAGTCGCGGGCGCACTGATCCAAAAGAGCCGCAAGGGAACGAGCCTGAGTATCATTGAGCTCATTGAGAGTAACGCAGATATACCGCTCGGGAAGAGCGGGAATCTCAATACCGGCAGGATAGGTTAGCTCTATGGAACCCGGCTCAAAGAGCAGAGCATCGTCACCCGTATAGAGAGTCGGTAGATTGCGGTTAAGAGCCCACTCAAAAGAGCCGCGCTCACGCGCAGCACTCAGAGAGGCACTGTGCAGTAAATCCTCCAAAATATGTGCATCGGGAGGAGAAAGAACCGGGCCAAAGGACTGGCCGGTAACCACCAGCGGAATAGCACGATGGCGGGCGATCAGAGCGATAATGGCACGCTCAAAAAGCAGCCAGCCATAGCGGGAATTTAGATTGCCGCCACCGGAAATATGCACGCCATCGCAGGAAGAGACGTCATCAATAAAGCGCTCAATACGAGCCCAATCAATAGAATGCTCAATTGCCCAGACGGGAAGCTCTTTCTTGATATTATGCTCTAGAAAGTGATGAATAAAATCGAAGAGTTGTTCTCTTTTTGCTGGTTCATACGGTGCTTCAAGAGTCGGAATGTACTCATAATCCCCACCAATATACCGGGTAGAATGCTGCACATCGCGCGTGGTCAGCACCGGGCTGTGACCGTGCTCAGCATAAAAACGAGCCGAAGCAATAGTCATTGCCTCATCGCCCACATGGTATACAGGCTGACCAATATCGCCAACCACCAAAATACGCACGATTACCCCTCTACACTCTAAAGAATTCTGTCAAAACTGCTACTACAAGCGGCGGAAAAGGCGCTGAAGCTTACCGCGCCAGGAAAGATTGTGTTCCAAGCGCGCCAGACGCACAGAGTCATGCCCGGTACGTTCCTCCAAAACCTCCAGGCGGGAAGCACCCGAATTAAGCTGATGCTCAAGAGCATCCAGGCGCTCATTCAAACGATCCAGACGTTCCAAAATATCGCGGGATAGCTGATGGCTGTGGGCAATGCCGCCATCCAACTCATTAGCGTAATGAGCCTGAGTCAGCAGGGGGGCAAGAGCCGCAAGATGCGGGCGGGTGCCGTCCTTGCCGGCAGGGCTACCCGTAGGAGGCGCAAGTTGCGCAATATAGGCGCGCAGAGCCTCATCACGCACACGGGAATCGTAGAAGCGGTGTTCATCGGGTCGGCTAATACTATTAGCGGTTGCACCCGAAGCCTGCGGACGAATACACCAATAGGCAAGGGGCTCATTGATTACCAAAATCTCAGCAACCTGCGCCGCACGAATATTGAACTCCCAGTCGCCAACCACCGGCAGAGACTCATCGTAATAGCCGATCAGCTCATGCAGGCTGCGGCGATACATGACACCAATGGGCACCGCGCGATTGGTGCGAGTCAAATAGTGCAGACCGAATTGGTGAATATCGCCGTGCAGTATTTCAGTGCGCTCCAGCTCAAAACCATCGGGAGTCTCACGCTCAAAACGCTGCACCACGCGCACAGAGGATAGATACGCATCGCTCGCATCCAGAGCCTGTACGCTCACCTCAAGGAAGCGGGGATCCCACAGGTCATCGTCATCATGAATGCAGATATAGGTGGAATCGGTAGCACGAATACCCACATTGGAGGCGGCCTCCATACCCAGGCCCTCGGTGTGGATAATCTGCGCGCGGCTCGCCAGGGGACTAAGTGCCAGCACCTGCTCAGCTCGCTCACGGTCGCCACCGTCATTGACAATACATACCTGGAAATCCTGGAAAGTCTGCTCGGAAATATCCTTTAGAGCGCGCGCTAGAAACTTAGGGCGGTCCTTGGTTCGGACCACAATAGCAACGGTAGAAGTCATGGGTCTTTCGGTGGTTGGAGCCAATGGGTGGTGTGTATGTGGGTGGCACCTTGAAAAGGTACATAGTTAACTGTGTCTGATAAGGGTAAGGAAAGCTAATTTTACAGGTAGATTTTGCTCACAGACGCGGTGAACGAGGCGCTGAGGAAAGGCTTATAGATGCCGGGTATGGAAAAAGAGCCACCCGCCGTAGCGGGTGACTCTCTCAAGTTTAGGGATGCCGGGTTGGGAGCGCCTCTCGGCGGAAGGCCGCTCGAAGCGGCTAATGATTTGGAGCCCGGGGCTACCTATTAGCAACCCGACATCTTGTAATAATTATCCACCCGCACCGGGTGCTCTGTCAACCGAAAATGGGGCAAAATTGGAAAAATCTTCACAAAATATGTGGTGGAGCACTCGCAAATAGGGGTGTTATGGTAGCACTTGATGTTCAAAATACGTGTTATATGACGAATAGTTACAAGGCAGTCTGCAAAGACACTCACATGCCGGCTGATAAACCCACATGACCCGCACGCCACTGAGTCGCCACCGTCTGCAGCTGCCCAGCATACGCATCCAAAGAAGCAGCCCGCTCACTCAGTGCCACATGACGCTGCACATGCTCACGGCGCACCTCGTGACTAGCTCCACTTGCCGGATCAACACCCCGCTCATAAAGATCACGAAGACCCGCAGCGCACACCTTCGCAAAGGCCGCGCAACGCTCCAAAGCCACATCAAAATCCCCGACAAAAAGACCGGCAAGAATCTCATCCACGGTCGCAACAACCTCACTCGGGGTCGGCGGATCGGGCACACCAGCCACCACCACATCGCTCACATCCCGATCAATACCGCGTTCGTAGGCGCGCGCAAAAGAATCGGGGTTGCGCTGCACCGCATCCCGCAGGGCATACATACGCCACAGGGCACCCGGCAGAGAAATCGCGGGCGCAGCAGACCACATCATCGCAAGAGTCTCAATACCCCACTCATCGGTAAAGGTCACCAGGCGCTCCAAGAGTTCCGCCTGATCCGAAGAGTCTTCCGCAGAGTCCAAAGAACCCACCAGAGAACGGCCGCGAGTCACCAGCGCCAGGGCGCTCGCCTCGGCTGCCTCCTCGCGCAGGGCGGGATCCTCGCCGCCCTGGTAGTACTCAAACTTTTCGGTGGATAAACGAACGGGACGATGGAAAAAACGGGAAGAAGAATGCGTAGTCATGAGATTACAAGTCTACCCCCGGTCGGGGGTGCGCAGGGAAGAGTTAGCCAGGGTCGAAATTTAGGGGTGCGGGGTTCCAAAAGGCACATGGCAGTGCTTGAATCCGGGAAAAATCGTGTATAGTAGGTGATAGAGCGCCTTTAGCTCAGTCGGTAGAGCTACGGACTTTTAATCCGCAGGTCGTGGGTTCGAGCCCCACAGGGCGCACTTTTCACCCGTCATGTATACACATGGCGGGTTTTTCTATGCCCGGGATGCCACACCCGCTATTGGTGCTCAAGCTGAAAATAGGCTGGAAACACGCCCGGCAGGTTCATAAACCCTTGAATTTTCGTGGGATATGGGCAATATCGTGTATGCTCAAAATACCGATATACAACCCAACCAAAGGAGAACATATGGCTGCACAGCCCTATGCACCCAACCCTCAGGCACCCGTGCCTGTAGATAAAACCATTCCGGCACCGCTCACCGTTAAGATTGCGGCGGGTCTTGTCTTTGCGATTGCCGGACTCTCACTTATTTCTCTTGTGCTGACTATTATCTTTACGATTCAGACAAATGATGTGCTCGAGAAGATGCGCTATGTCAGAGACGCTAGCGACGATGGGTCACTTATCCGCTCGGTACTCTACGATCTATTGCGTACGACTATTAGTATCTCCATTGGTCGTGCTCTTTTAAAGGGATCCAAAGGAGCGAGGAATGTCTGTTTTGTTCTGGGTATCCTGGGTCCGCTCGTTAATCTCGGTTTTCTATACATGCAAGGCATGGAACTCGACTACGCGCACAAAGCAGCGTACGGTACTCGCAATGCATATGTGAGGGACCTTCTCGATATCTACGAGAACGCCTACCTCTCGTCTGCCATTATGGTTGCTATAGTCGTCCTTCTGAGCATTACCATTATTGTCTTGCTAGCGCTTCCCGCAAGCTCTCGATTCTTTGCAGCAATCATTGCTTTCAAGAAAGCGTCAAAGGAAGCTGACGAGGCTAAGGCAATGGATGCAGCACAGAGCCCGAACGTCCAGTTGCAGGCTGAGACTCCGACTGAGACGCAGAATCCTCCGCAGGGAGAGCAAAAGCCTCCGCACGCCTAAATAGATCATATGCTCATAAGGAAGACCCCGTTATGCCGCTACAGTCGTAACGGGGTTTTCCTGGTATTCACCCTATATCAAAAGATATATCGTGTATGCTCAAAGAGACCGATAAATTCATTCAACCAAGGAGAACATATGGCTGCACAGCCCTATGCACCCTATCCTCAGGCACCTGTACCCGCAGTTCCCGCCGCACCCGCACCGACCACCGTTAAGATTGCAGCCGGAGCAATTTTTGGCATTGCCCTTATCGCTCTGATTGATTTCGTGCTAGATCTTATTCTGACAGCGCAGATTACTAATGTGGCTAAAGAAGTAGGAGTCACGGAAGGTCTGACATACGGTACAACCCTGGTTGGCGGTGTTATCGGCATGATTTTCCGTGTATCTCTGAGCGTTGTCCTCGGTATTTTTATTCTGAAGCGCCATAATTGGGCTCGTATTGTCTGCTTTATTATGGGTGGTATTGGCACCCTGGTAAGCCTGCTGGTTATAGCTGGAGTATGTGTTGCATCAGCTCGGCTGCACGAGGGATCGAGTGTGGATTATGGGAGTTATAGCTCCACAGCAGAAAAGATTTTCGCGCTGGTAGATCTTGCTACGCTGCTGGGTATTATCGTGAACAGCCTGGTCATTGTTCTGAGCATTACCATTGTTGTTCTTCTGGTTCTGCCCGCAAGCAATCAATTCTTTGCCCCCAAGGAGCCGGCTATTATGTACCCCGTACAGCCTGTGGTACCCGGTGCACCTGCAGCATATAACCCGCAGGTAGCCTAGCAGCAGGCACCGAATGTGCAGCAGCCCTATGACCCGTACCAGAATCCTCAGAACCCCTACCAGGGCTAAAACCTAAAAGAGAATGACCCCGATACAGATTCACTCTGTATCGGGGTCATTCTATCTATGGGGTTGATGATTACTCAGCAGATTCCTGCTTAGCTTCACGGCGAGCACGCAGGTACTCAAGACCCACAGGAATCACCGAAACCAGCACAATAATAATGGCAATCAGCTCAATATTATTCTTAATAAAAGGCACGCCGCCGAGCATCACGCCCGCAAAACCAATGGACAGAATCCACACGCACGCGCCCACCACATTCCACAGGTGGAACGAAGAACGCTTATAGGAAGAAATGCCCGCAGCCAGCGACACAAAAGTACGCACAATCGGAATGAAACGACCCAGAACCAGAGCCAAACCGCCGCGCTTAGCAAAGAACTCCTCGGCAGCGTGCAGGTTCTTCGTGCTCAAGAAACGCGCATCATCCTTAAAAAGCTTACGGCCGTAACGAGCGCCCAACTGGTAGCCCACCTCGGCACCGGCAATAGCGGCAATAATGAGCACCGGCAAGAAAATCCACAGCGGAATACCCATCTGAGTGTGCAACATACCAATCGCAAAAATCAGCGAGTCACCCGGCAACACCGGGAAGAGCACACCGGACTCAATAAACACAATCACCGACGCCAGAGCAACAACCCAGCCACCGGCATTCAGCAAAATCTGCTCCAAATCCAGGCCCAGCAGAGCCACCGGAATATGAAGCGCAAAATTCGTCATAAGAAACGACATAACCATCCTGATCTAACGCCGCGCACGGCAAAAAGTATAACGTCTTGACCTACAGAATACAGATACACGCTAAGTGCCCGCTAGAACCAGGCTATGCTCACGCTGTGCACACTACCACCATTCTACGGGCAAAGGCGCACAAAGGCTTGAACAAAACAGGCGATGTACCCACAATCACCCCGCCCTGACCGCCCAGCCCCTATCAGCGCCCCGAGACTGGCACAATAGTAAGACGAAGAAGCAAAGGAGAAATCCATGACCCAGCCACAGCACGCGCCCATCGACTATAGCAACGAAGCACTCTACCAGCGCGCCCGCACCCTCCTGACCCAACTCACCGGCAACCCCACCGCGAACTTCCACCCCGGCCAATACGAAGCCATCCGCGCCCTGGTCCACGAACACCGCCGAGCCCTGGTCATCCAGCGTACCGGCTGGGGAAAATCAGCCGTCTACTTCATCTCCGCCATGCTGCTACGCGCCGAAGGAAGAGGCCCGGCACTCATTATCTCCCCGCTACTGGCGCTCATGCGCGACCAGGTAGCCGCCGCCGAACGCATGGGCGTGCGCGCCGCCATGATCAATTCCACCAATGTCACCGAATGGGACGAAATCCGCGCTCGCCTGCAAGCAGGACAGATGGATGTGCTGCTCATCAGCCCCGAGCGTCTCACCAATGCAGGATTCCGCGAACACTGGCTGCCCATTCTCTCCCGCGATTTGGGCATGCTCGTTATTGACGAGGCGCACTGTATCTCCGATTGGGGGCACGATTTCCGCCCCGACTACCGCCGCATTAGCGAACTACTCAACCGGCTGCCGGCGAGCGTGCCGGTACTTGCCACCACTGCAACCGCCAATAGCCGCGTCAGTAAAGACATTATGGATCAGCTTGCCGGTACCAACCCCGGCAGCGTGGTGCAGATTCGCGGCCCTCTTACCCGAGACTCCCTGCGCCTGGGTGTGCTCACCCTGCCCGAAAGTAGCACCAGCCGCCTGGCGTGGCTGGTTCGCTACCTGAATACTCTGCCGGGATCGGGCATTATCTACACCCTGACGGTCTCCGCTGCTGAAGATATTGCCAGCGCCCTACGCGCCGCCGGGTACGATGTGCTCTCCTACACCGGCGCCACCGACCCGGAAGAGCGCATTATTGCCGAAGAAGCCCTCAAGGCCAATAGGGTTAAAGCCCTGGTCGCCACCAGTGCCCTGGGCATGGGCTTCGACAAACCCGATCTGGGTTTTGTGGTGCACCTGGGCGCGCCCTCCTCCGCGATTAGCTACTACCAGCAGGTTGGACGAGCCGGCCGCGGCGCCATCCAGGCGGATGTGCTGCTACTGCCCGGTGAAGAAGACCGCTCCATTTGGGAGTACTTTGCCACCGCCTCCATGCCCGATGAAGAAAAGAGCATGCAGATTCTACAGACGCTTAATGCAGAACGCGCCGGGTTGAGTGTCCCGGCGTTAGAGGCACGCGTGCAGATTCGCCGCACCCAGCTGAACCTGCTGCTCAAGACCCTGGATGTTGAAGGCGCCGTATATAAAGACGGCTCCGTATGGAAGAGCACCGGTGCCGCCTGGAGTTACGATGCCCAGCGCTACGCCGCGGTTCTACAGGCACGCAAAGACGAACAGGACGCTATGCTCGCCTATGAGCGGGAGCAGAACCTGTGCCGTATGGTCTATTTGGCGCATCAGCTGGACGATATGAGCGCTGCACCCTGCGGACGCTGCGATGTATGCGCCGGCCCCTGGTACCCGCGCGAGCTGAGCGCCGAAAATATTGAGCAGGCGCGCGGTCGGCTGCACTCCACCGGTGTGGATATTGAGCCACGAGCCCAGTGGGTAAGCCAGCTGGCTAAGGTATCCGTACCCATGGACCTTTCTACTTTCGGCTCGGTGGCGCCCAAGGGTAAGATTGCCGAGAATGAGCGAGCTGAACGAGGTTATGCTCTGGCTCGTCTGAGCGATCTTTCCTGGGGTTCTCAGTTACGCGATATTTTCGCCGAAGACGCTGAGGGTAACCCGGTGGATTCTGCCGTTACGCGCTCGCTGGGGGAGGGCTGTATTGAGGTGCTTAAAAACTGGCAGTGGGGCCCCGCCGGTCGACCCGCGGCGGTGTTGGCTCTTGCCTCCCCGGTGCGCCCGCAGCTGGTGGAGAGCCTGGCGCGAGGTATTGCCCATATTGGTCATTTGGAATATTTGGGCACAAGTACCTTGCAGGCGAATCCGCGTTTCTTTGGTGGTAATGGTGTTTTCCGTTGCGCCGATGCTCTGGCGTGCTGTGCTTTGCCCGATAGTGTGGTGCAGTCCCTGGCAGCTAATCCGCGCCCGGTGCTGCTGGTGTCCGAGATGGTGGATTCCCGCTGGTCCTTTACGGTGATTGCGCGTTTGCTGCGCCGTGCTGGGGCTAATGCGGTATATCCCCTTGCCCTGGCTCAGAATGGCTAAATATTGGGAATATTTAGCTAATTGACCTGTATTTATAGATTTTAAGTTATATGTGTAATCAAGAATATAAAGCACTTGACGGGCAAAAGTTTGTCCTGTCCGATATGCCCGTACCCGAAGAGTTTAACCCCTGGATGCAGGCAGCCCTGGATCAAGCACAGCTCGCCTATAGCGCCGGTGAAATCCCCATTGGTGCTGTCGTCGTAGACCCCGAAGGCATGATTATTGGCGCCGGGCACAATAGTCGCGAAAGTGATCACGACCCCACCGGCCACGCAGAAATTAACGCCCTGCGCCAGGCTGCTGCGCACAGAAAATCTTGGCGCTTAGAAGATTGCACCCTGGTAGTCACCGTGGAACCCTGTCTGATGTGCGCGGGAACTATTCTCAGTGCCCGCATCCCGCGGGTTATTTTCGGCGCCTGGGAATCTAAAACCGGTGCCGTGGGTAGCGTATACGATGTGCTGCGCGATGCTCGCCTGGCAAAACCCGTTGAGGTATACGCCGGGGTGCAGGCGCAGAATGGTGCGGCTCTCATGGAGTCCTTTTTCGCGCAGAAACGATAGGGGATAGGCTTCGTATATTGGCCGGGTGCCGGTACGCCCGGCACCTGCACCCGGTGCTACCCGCAACTCAAGTTTTTGAAAAAATATCCTAAAAATCTCAAAAACTTTCCTCAAAGTTTTCAAAATTACACTCGCCAAGCCCCTAAAAGCCCTAGTGGAGCCCCTAAGGCTCCGTAGACTTGAATACGCGGCATAGCCGGGACACCCCGGTACCGCGTAACGCAGGCATAAAACACAGGCGAGGGTACATGCTAAAAGTAGACAATATTTGGGCTAAAGGCCGCCACAAGGCACTCTTTGGTCGTACCTCCTTCACCGTAGAGCGCGGTGAAGTGATTTTAGTGCAGGCAGATAGCCAGCTAGAGCGCACCGCCCTGGCACTGGGACTGACCGGACGACTGCCTCTAAACGGCGGCACCATCGCCTGGGGTGCGCAAGAGCGCACCTCCAAATACCGCCTGCGCCGCCTCTCCGATATTATTGATTCCCCCGAAGTCACCGCGCCCGAATCCCATATGCGCGTGCACGACTACGTCTCCGAAATGCTCTCCTATAGTCAGCCCATGTTCGGTCGCCCCCGCGCCACCCGCTGGCTTAAAGAGCGCGGCATGGAGGATCTGGATAAGCTCTGGACCGAGGAAATGACCGGCGAGAAGAATCTGGAACTCATGCTCGCCCTGGCGGAGCACTCCGGCTCGCCCTTGCTGGTATTCGATACCCCCTCGCGCCACTTTAACCGCACCCATATGTGGTTGCCGCAGCTGGTAGAACTGGCTGAAAATGAGGATAATCCGCGAGCCATTATCGCCATTGTGCCCCATATTTCTGAATCCTGGGAGGGCAAGCGAGCCGTAGTGGGTGACTCCCACGAAAAGCTGGTAGAAGAGCCCAAAATCAAGGATCCCAAGGATAAAGACCTTGACGATGACTCGGTACCGGTGACCAATCAGGTCCCCCGTGTACCCGCAGGTTACGAATTGGTGGATAGGAAGAACACCAAGAGCACTCGCGAAACCATTCAAGCGGCAGATGAGCATCCTCTCGAGGATATGCTCAGCGCAGAAGAAAGCACCCCGGCACGCACCGAGATGAACACCTCCAAGGAGCAAGCATGAGCGTATTACGCGTAGCCCTGGTTGAAATGAAGCGCCTGACCTCGGGTGTCCTGCCCTGGCTGGTGCTCATTGCCATGTCCTGTATCCCTCTGCTCTACGGCTATATTTACCTCTACGGCAACTGGGACGCCTACTCCAATGTCAAAGATATTAAGGGCGTTATGGTCGTGACCGATAAAGGCGGCACCAACGGTAATGGCGAGTATTTGAATACCGGTCAAGATGTTGAAAAGAACCTGCTGGACGCCGGAACCTTCAAATGGAGCACCATGGACTCTCGTGACCGAGCGGTGGATGCTGTGACCCGTGGCGAATACAACTTCGCCCTGGTCATTGGGGATGACTTTACCGAAAAGCTGCTCAGTGCCGGCTCCTTCGTGCCCGATAGCGAGGGTAATACGCCCGACATCAACCCCGAATCAGCCGGTATTGAAGTCATCACCAATGACGCCAATAACTACGTGCTGACCAATATTGTGACCAAAATGGGTACCGCGGTGCGTGATTCTGTAGCCGCCAAGGTGGGGGATAAGACCGCCAACACCCTGCTGGCAAGTTTCACCACCATTCACGGCAAAATGGGGGATGCGGCCGATGGCGCGACCAAGGTCAAAGACGGTGCCGTGAAACTCTCCGATGCCCTGAGCCAGATTAAGGACGGCACCGCCACCCTCAAGGACGGTTCGGTTAAGCTCAAGGACGGCTCCGCCACCCTCAAAGACGGCACCGCTCAGCTCACTGAGGGCTCCAGCAAGCTAGTTGACGGCCAGCAGCAGCTCTCCGACGGCGCTACCAAGCTCTCCACCGGCGCCAGCGATCTGGATAGTGGCGCTCAGAAGCTCGACTCCGGGGCTAAGAGCCTGGCTGACGGCACCTCTCAGCTCTCCGAAGGCACTCAGAAGCTAGAGGACGGCTCCAAGTCTCTGGCAGAGGGCTCGCAGAAGCTCGCCGATGGCACCGCTCAGCTCAAAGAAAACCTGGACAAGGCTGGCGTGCCCGAGCTTCCCTCCAAGCTCAATACCATGTGTCAGAACCTCGCCGCGATTAATACCAGCGAGGGCACCGGTAACTTCGGTACCGATTTGTCCAATACCGCTGTCTCCAAGGTGGCAGCCGATCTGCGCACCCGCCTGCAGCCGCTGGTAGATGACGGCACCATGACCTCCGAAGCCCTGGAAGCTGTCATTGCCCGCGTAGACTCTGAAGAAACTAAGAGGATCGTTGCTGGACTGAACGATACGGCTCTAAGCACCCTGCTGGAAAAGCGCGGCGCATCCAACCCCGATCTGGTATCTAAGCTGCAGCAGCTTAAAACTGACTCCTGCGCGGCCGACGGCACCAGCTCCATTGCACCCAAGGTGAGTGCCCTCAATGACGGCGTGAACCAGCTCAATACCGGTGCTTCTCAGCTGGCAACCGGCGCGAAGGCACTGCACACCGGCGCCACCACTGTGAACTCCGGTGCCTCCAAACTGGACTCGGGCGCTCAGCAGCTCTCCGAGGGTACCGGCACCCTAAGCAACGGTACTTCCCAGCTCTCCGAGGGCGCCTCCACCCTTGCCGAGGGTGAGAAGACCGCGTTGGATGGGCAGAAGCAGCTGGCTGACGGCGCTCAGAAGCTTGACGACGGTGCCGGCCAGCTCAAGGACGGCACCAAGCAGCTTGCCGACGGTAGCGAAAAGCTTGCCGACGGTTCCTCCCAGGCAAAGGACGGCTCCGACCAGCTTAAGGACGGTACCGGCCAGCTCTCCGACGGTCTGAGCAATGGCACCAAGCAGATCCCGAACCTGAACGAATCCGAGCGTGAAAAGGTTGCCGGTGTTATGAGCGACCCGGTGGAGTTGAACCACGACTCCCTGGCAAACGGCCGTAACTACGGTGAGGGCATGGCTCCTTTCTTTATGGCGCTCGCGCTGTGGATTGGTGCCCTTATGCTGGTGCAGACCCTGCGCCCCATGAACTCCCGTGCCCTGGCATCTCACGCTCCGAGCCTGCGTATCGCTATTGGCAGCTGGATCCCCTTTGCCTTGGTGGGTACCGCCCAGGTGGCTCTGATGTATGCCGCCGTGGTTTGGGGGCTGGGCTTTGAGGTGGCGCACCCCGTGTTGGTCTTCCTCTTCCTGTGCTTTGTCTCGCTGACTTTCACCGCCTTTATTCACGGCTTGGTGGTCTTTTTGGGCTCGCCGGGCAAGATTGTGGCTCTGATTATTCTGATTTTGCAGTTGATTAGTGCCGGCGGTGCCATGCCCTATGAGACCCTGCCCGAGGGTGCTCGTTGGCTGCACAATGCTCTGCCGATGAGCTATGCGGTGACCGGTATGCGCCGCCTGAGCTACGGTATTGATATTGGTAGCCTGTGGGGTATTGTGGCGGTTCTGCTGGTCTGGGCTTGCGCCGGTCTGCTGCTGAATTACTTCGGTACTCGCCGCGATCGCGTGTGGTCTTTGAAGAAGCTCGCTCCGGAGATTGTGGTCTAATGTCTAAGCTGACTAGCTCTTTATCGACCGGCCCGGTGCCTGTGGCGCCCAGTTCGCGCGGTGCGAAGACTCGTGAGCGTATTTTTAGTGCCGCCATGCAGATCCTCTCTGATGGTCAGAGCGAGGATATTAATATTGAGCAGCTGGCAGCTGCTGCGGGTGTTTCTAAGGGTACGGTGTATTACACCTTTGGCTCGCGCGCTCAGTTGCCGCAGGTTCTGCTGGATTATGGCACGGAGCGGCTGCGTGCGGCGGTTTTGCGCGCTACCGAGTCGGTCAGGGATCCGCGCCAGGGATTGCAGCAGGGTATTTATGCCAGCTTTGAGTTCCTGTATGAGCACCCGGGTTTTGCCCGCATGTGGTTGCAGGAGGGTAGCCGCCAGGTTGGTTTTAGCCAGGAGCTGCTGGGGCTGCGGCAGGACGTGCTGGGTGATTTGCACCGTATGGTCTCCCGCTTGGCGCTGAACTATCATCCTGATAGTGCTCAGGATGTCAGTGCTATTTCTGTGGCTCTTTTTGGTGCTATGTTCATGCTTTCTGTGGACCGCACGGTGCACGGCACGCAGCGTAGTGCTGAGGATGCCACGCGCACGGTCATGCTGATTGTGGATGGCTATATTCACCTTTAGGGTGCGCATCAAAGAGCTGCTTGTTTGCGCCCTGTAGCCGGGGTTGCTATACTATGTAGTTGTTGGTGGTGTGTCCGAGCGGCCGAAGGTGCATCACTCGAAATGATGTTTGGTGTAAAAGCCAACGGGGGTTCAAATCCCTCCACCACCGCGCCAACAAAAACCGCCTGTCGGGTTTCCTGACGGGCGGTTTTTCTATGCCCACGGGGCGCCCATCCGGGCTCTGTGGCTGCTCTGTAACTGAGCGTGGCTGTGCGCTATCTCTTGGTAATTTTCCTGCGCGGGTGCATCTATCTGTCATAAAATTAACCTATGCGTATTAAAGTTTTGGATCATCCCCTGGTTGATCATAAGGTTAGCGTTCTGCGCGATAAGAACACTCCCTCCCCGATTTTCCGTCAGCTGGCTGATGAGCTGGTGACTCTGCTTGCCTATGAGGCGACCCGTGAGATCCGCGTGGAGCAGCGCGAGATCGAGACCCCCGTGGCAAAGACCATGGGCACCGTTATTGCCGATCCTAAGCCCCTGGTGGTGCCGATTCTGCGCGCCGGCCTGGGTATGCTCGAGGGCATGACTCGCCTGATCCCCACCGCTGAGGTTGGCTTTTTGGGTATGGCTCGTAATGAAGAGACCCTGGATATTGTCACGTACGCTGAGCGTCTGCCCGAGGATCTGACCGGTCGTCAGGTGTATGTGCTTGATCCTATGCTGGCTACCGGCGGCACTCTGATCGAGTCGATTAAGTTCTTGCGTGCGCGCGGTGCCGAGTCCATTACCTGTGTCTGCCTGATTGCTGCTCCCGAGGGTATTGCTGCTCTGGAGGCTGGCGTTGAGGGCATGGACAATATTGACCTATTTGTGGCTGCTCGCGATGAGCGCCTGAATGAGAAGGCCTATATTGTTCCGGGCCTGGGCGATGCCGGTGACCGCCTCTACGGTGTGGCTCACTAGGCTTGTGGCTTCAGAAAGGGCGCGCTTGTTGCAGTGTGTACTGCGATGGGTGCGCCCTTTCTCTATCTTCTGCCGCTGTTCAGGGGGAATATTTTAGAGCCCCTATACGTTATGTGTGCTAGAACAGCTTCAAGTGTCTAATGAGTCTTTTGTCAGTGGGGCAGGAGGGTGAATTTAACCTTGTCACGGCGCTCTGTGGGCTTGGGTTCCTGCCTCGAGTGCGGGCCGAATGTTTAGTATCCGAAGCACTAGATGGTTTTTGATGTCTTGTAAAGTCACGTACCCAATTGTGAAGCTAGGGGCATAATGAATATAAATTCATTCTTTCCTTGTAAACTCGGCTGAGCTCTGTATAATTTTGGGGCAAAGTGTCAAATATATACTAGGTTTTTATAGTGAATCATGTCTGAATGTATTGTTTGATAAATATTGATATGTAATTCACGAGGTGGAAAAGTCTTCCAAACTCAGCTATTGCGCTTGATTTATTGGACAATTCCAGGGAGAGTTAAGTATGAGGGCGTGGAAGCGATAGCCGTATCCCACGTAAGCAGAACCAAAGGGACTCGTTCGCAACCTATTGAGAGAAGGCTTGATTATGTCAGGTGCACCTGGATACGTCCACATCTCCCAACGTGGACGTGCCGCGAAGCGCCCCGCAACGCCCACTGGCAATGCTCCTGCCGCAACCCTGCGCCCCATGTCTTTTTCCACGCAGGAACACGGTGGAACCCCCGAAAATGAGGCACGCGGCTTCGTGCTTTATGTGGGTCTAAATGAAGAACTTGCTGCAGCTAATGGCACCTCCCTGGTACGTATTGTGCAGGATCTGCGCACCTACGCTCACCACCTGGCGCCCGAGGCTGAATCCTACGCTGCGGTCGCCCTCGCACCCGTGAACGCTGAGGGTACCGATCTGGAGGTTGTGCGCAACGCTCTGGGTGATCCGACCGCAATCTACTACCCCGGTGCTGAGCCGGAACCTGAGACTCCCTCGCCTACCTCCTCCGGTGTGCTGATTGACCTTGCGCGCCGCGAGGTATTCCTGGACGGTGAGCCTCTGCTGCTGACCTTTAAGGAATTCGAGCTGCTGGCTCACCTGGTCGAAAACTCCAGCCGCACGGTGGGTCGCGATGAACTGCTGGATGCTCTCTGGCGTACCGATGATGAGCACCACCCGCATGAGCGCACCATTGACGTACATGTGCGTCGCCTGCGCTCTAAGCTGGGTCGACTCTCGGGCACTGTGCGCACTGTGCGCGGCCAGGGTTACCGTTTCTTTGAGCATCCCGAGGTTGTTGTGTGGGCAGCTCCCGAGTATTTGATCTAATCGATAGAGCCATCTAGGTTTGTGAACTTTTCACCCTCGAGGCGCGTGTGTGCGCCTCGAGGGTTCTGCTTTATGCGCCGGTACGCATTCAAGGGCACGCGAGGGCGCTCAGGGGCTAAAATTGGTATATGACTGAGCACGATGCAAAATATTTGATTCTCATGCGCCACGCCGAAGCTGACTGGGGTATGGATGATTTCAACCGCCCCTTGACCTCCCGCGGACATTCTCAGGCCCAGGCGGCGGGGCAGTGGCTGGCTGAGAAGGGTTATATTCCCGAGCAGATTATGTCTTCCTCGGCTCTGCGCACGCGCCAGACCACCACCTGGGTGTCGGATGCCCTGGGGGAGCAGGCTCCTACGGCTCATTTGGATGAGGGTCTGTACGAGGTGTCGGATTCGCGTATTATTGCGCGTATTAATGGTGTATCTGAGGATGTGCGTTCCCTGCTGGTGGTTTCTCACCTGCCGGGTATTTACGATGCGGCTCTGCGCCTGGCAACTGCCGATTCTGAGTATCAGGCAATGATGGATATGTCCTATGGCTTTGTGCCCAGCTCCATCGCGGTGTTCCGTGTGGATGATCTGTGGGCTCTGTTGGATAATGCCCGTACCGATTCGGGTGCTCGGCTGATTGATTTTGCGAGCTTCTAAACGCTGCGCTTCTTTAGAGTGAGGTGGAGTGGAGGGTGCGAAAAAGCCCCGTAGCGTGTGCTACGGGGCTTTGCTGCGGAGACGGGGGGATTTGAACCCCCGGTCGAGTTTAACCCCGACCCTTCATTAGCAGTGAAGTCCATTCGGCCGCTCTGGCACGTCTCCCAATGCTCTTGCTAGCAAGTGCATCCCTACAAGAATATCGGCTCTTGGCGCGCGGGTCAATTTCTAGAGCCTATTTCAGAAAATTTTTTTCGACCTCCCTGGATGCGAGCCAAATGCCATGAGTCTGTTGCGGGTGGATAGGGAAAACGTTACAGATATGTCACAGATAGTGTGTTCTATAGCTGTGTAGGAATACGCATGGGGTAAGCTGGAGGAACCGATAATCAGCAGTTTGTACTGCATCAACACACAAACATAAGGGGATACCTATGTTTGAAAACCCTCAGCCCAGCTACGGCACCGACGCAGCACAGTCGGCAGCACCCAATCTGAATAAGCCCGCGCAGCCCGCCCCTGTACAGCCCGAGGTACAGCAGCCCCAGGTGACCGGTCCTCTGGCAGGCGCGCAGCAGTCTCAGACTACCGGCCCTCTGCCGGGTGCTCAGCCCGGCTACGCTCAGTCGATGTACGCACAGGCAACCGTGACCATGATGACCCCTCAGCAGATGGAAGGTCAGAAGGCAGCATAGACCTCCATGACCCTGGGTATTATTGGCTTGGTGCTGAACTTCTTCGGCTTCTTTATGTGGTTCTTTGGCGCTGGTTCCCTGATTCTGGGCATTATTGGCGTTAAGAAGGCGGGCCAGGCAGAGCAGTTTGGCGTTGCAGCTTCCGGTGGTCGTATTATGGGCTGGATTAACCTGATCATTGGTGCCCTGGAGCTTCTTATTCTGGTTGGTTTTATTTTCCTCGGCATTATTGCTGTTGGCGCTGCTTCTACCAGTCGCTAAGTAATAGTATTATTCATGAAACCGCCGTATCTGAGAGTGATTGGATACGGCGGTTTTCTGCGCCCGGAGGTCTATGGGTAGAGAGAGGATTCAGCAAGTATTCAGGCTAATACCAGCAAAACTCCAGGCTCATGGCATAGGGTAGAGGCGCATACCCATACCTGAAGAGCATTGGAGCATAGATTGTGAACACGCCAGATACGCCTCACAACACCCGGGGATACACTCCCGAGGATATGAGCGAGGACGAAGAAACCCGCGTCTACACTATCGAAGACTACGGCTCCTACGGCTATGATCTGCAGGATGCCACACGACCCTACCCCGCAGAATATTCCACGGCACATACTTCGCCCGCCGCGGCAGAAACGGACCCAACTCGCCCCTACGAGCGCAGCATCGATGAAACCCTGCCCCTGAGCCCGGAAGTGAAACCGGCCGCCGAAGCATCCGCAGAAGACGCCACGCGTGTTATGGACGCTAAAGAACAGAACCAGCAGAGTGCACAATCCGAAGCCTGGCATGCTCCTGTGGGCCATGCCGTACCCTCGCTGGCTGAACTGGGGCAGATTGCAAAGATACCCGCCTCCGAACCCACCTTCGCCCCCGCACAGTCCTATGCATCCGCCTCGGCGCCTGCCTTTGCATCCACCGGTAGTGCGCTAGTACCTGCTGCCCCCACAACGTTCACCCATCTATATCCCGTGCAGACAGTGGTACCCGCCCTGATGCAAGACTCAATCGTAATGGTTCCCGGCTGCGCTGCCCCTCTGATGACCGCCCATGTTAAAGAGCAAAGCCAGCGAGCGCGGAATTTCGGTCTTATTGCTATGATCTGCTGCTTCCTGACGTATATCTTCTTTCCAAGCTCTACTGGATTGACGTCCATTTTCTGGTTGACGTCATTGGTGACAAGTATCTGCGCTATCGTCATGGGGAATAGCGACCGTAGAAAGGGAGCCAAGAGTAGCGCCGGAACGATTCTGGGGTGGACATCCCTGTGTATATCTCTGGTACCGCTGGCTCTTGTGATCCTGTTCTTTATCCTACTGATCATATTTGGTATTGCAGCCGGTATCACCCACTAGAGCCATATTCAGCAAAGACTCAGTTTGAGCATTCAAGCTGAGTCTTTGCTCTTAAAACTGCTCTTTTGAGGCCAGTAGCGTGCAAACTGGGATACACTCAAAGGGACATCACCCCGATACGCACAGATAATCAGAGGACGACTCTTATGTCTCAATACCCCGGCCCCTACTACCAGCAGCCCCAACCCGTTGTACAGCCTGTGGTTCAGCCCGTTGTACAGCCGATGATGATGGCGCAGCCCGTGGTCGCCGTAGACCCGCGTTATATGGAAGGTCAGAAGCTCGCTAAGGATTCCCACACCCTGGGTATTTGTGCCCTGATTGGTTCTCTGCTGTGCTTCGGTCTTATTTCTTTCGTTCTGGGTATTCTTGCCATTAACAAGGCAGGTCAGGCTGAGCAGATGGGCGTCTATGAATCCAATGGTCGCGCCATGGGCTGGGCGGGCGTTATTATTAGCTCTATTAGCGTTATTATCAGTACTATTTGGCTTATTTTCTTCTTTGCTGTCCTTGCTTCCTCCAGCAGCTACTACTATTAAAATCTTCTGACCTCCCGGCATATGCACACGCCGAGAGCCTATACTTTAAATACCTGCACATCACGCACCGATGGAGAGAGAATGTCAGAGAATCTACACCCTAACGCCCGCCCCAGGGACTGGGATGAAACCCGCCCCTACCCCGAGAACCTCAATGGCGATGAAACGGTACCCATGAGCCCGGAACAATACGCTCAGCTCTATCGCGAAATCCTCGATGAGGGTACCGGCTCATCTTCCTCGAACGCTGAGGCTACCGCCCCGAGCGAGCTCTCGATCTCGGCGGGCGAGCAGATTAGCGCCAGCGAAAGCATTTCCTCCGCGCGTGATAGTGAATCTTCATATGCCAGCTCTGAGGGCGACTTCTACGATGAGCCGACCGTGGTGGCTTCCCCGGCAATGATTCGCAGCCTGGATCCCTATGCGGGTTCCGCCCCGGCACCGGCTCCGGAGGCGCTTGCCCCGGCACCCGGCTATTCTCAGCCCGCTGTACCCCCTCAAGCAGCTGTGCCTCCCCAAGCTACTGTACCCCCGCAGGCTGCGGTTCCTCCGAACGCTGTACCGCAGGCGAGCGCTCCCGCTCCCAGCTATGCTCCTGCAGGTAGCGGCTATGCGGCACCGGCACCTGCCGCAGCGCCCTATCAGGCACAGCCGGGGTATCAGCCTCAGGCGGGCTACCAAGCACCCGGATATCAGGGCGGCTACGGTGCTCAGCCGGGAATGTACAATCCCGCCTATGCCCAGCAGGGTGCTGATCTGGCAAAGAGCTCCCGTACCTTCGGTATTTTGGCTCTTGTCTGTGGTGCCCTGTTTGGCATGTTCCTGTTTGTGGCTATCTTCAGCTGGCTTGCTCACTCTAAAGCCGATGAGGCAGAACGACTCGGATATTACGGTGAGAATGGTAAAACCATGGCACGTATTGGCGCTGCTCTGTGCTTAGTATGGGTAGTTATCGGCTTGATTATTACTTTTGCGTCAAGGGCCTAAGCTAAAACGTTAAAAGCCCCGTATCAATACGATACGGGGCTTTGCTGCGCAGTGCGGAGCCGCCATGGAGCCACAAAGCCAGTGTATATACACCAAGCCCCGCGCAAACCCTTGGAAAATCAAGGAACGCACGGGGCTTTGCTACGCGGATGGTAAGGGATTTGAACCCTTGAGACGGGGCTACCGCCTACTGGTTTTCAAGACCAGCTCCTTCGGCCGCTCGGACAACCATCCAATGTGATGCACGCTCACAGCGCACATGCTACCCGCCCATTATGGCATGAGCTAAGCTAAAACTATAAATCATGACACACCTATCAGCGAAGGAGAAACACCCCATGCGCGCCATTATTGAAGAAGCCCACGGCGGCCCCGAGGTGCTCACGGTCAGCGAGATTGACCTGCCTCAAGTGCAGGAGCACCAGGTGCTCATTAAGATTGCCGCCGCGGGTCTAAACCGCGCCGACGCCCTGCAGCGCCGCGGCCACTACCCGCCTCCGGCAGGTGCCTCCCATATCTACGGCCTGGAAGTCTCCGGAACCATTGAGGCCATCGGCTCTCAGGTGAGCGGCTGGGCTGTGGGGGATCAGGTGATGGCTCTGATGGCATCCGGCGGATACGCCGAATATGTTGCCGTAGATGCCCGCCATATTATGCCCATTCCCGCCGGTGTGTCCCTGATTGAGGCGGGCGGTATTCCCGAGGTTGCCGCCACCGTCTACTCCAATCTTGTCACCACCTGCGGTATGAGCCTGAACCCGGCGGATAATGCCGAGGTGTCCGTGCTGATTCACGGCGGCTCGGGCGGTATTGGCGCCCACGCTATTCAGCTGGCTTTGGCTGCCGGTGCGCGCGTCTTTGCCACCGCCGGTAGCGAGGAGAAGTGTGAGTTTATCCGTTCTCTGGGTCGTGAGCTGGGTGCGGATTCCGAGCGTCTGGTCGCCATTAACTACCGTGAAGAGTCCTTCCGTGAGGTCATTGAGCGCGAAACCAACTCTGTTGGCGTGAACTATATTCTGGATGTGGTGGGCGCTCCCTACCTGAACGATAATCTGCACTCCCTTGCCGATAGCGGCCATATGACCATTATTGGTTTGCAGGGTGGTGCTCGCGCCGAGCTGGATATGGGGCTTATGCTCACCCGCCGCCTGTCGGTACACGCAACCTCCCTGCGCTCGCGCGGTGCAGAGGATAAGGCGCGCATTATTGCCGGTGTACGTCGCGAGGTGCTGCCGCTGTATGAGCGCGGTCTGATTTCCCCGGCGCTGGATTCCACCTTTGATCTGGATCGCGCAGCTGCTGCGCACGAGTACTTTGACGGAGGCGCCTATTTCGGTAAGGTGCTGCTGGTTCCCTAGAGTTTGGGGTAGATGAGGGGAAGATATACGGACGGGCTGTCACTAAAGTAAAATTTAGGGTACCCTTAGATATATCTTAAGTATCTTCCGGCATTGAAAGGAGTGAGCGTGGGGCTCAAAGACTTCCTCCAATCCCGTCGTGACGACGCAGAATTGGGCAAAGGCGTATGGCGCCGCGCTCACGACCGCTTCTTGCGCGGAATCGACCGTTTTCATCAGGTGCTTGAACGATTAGCGGGCACCGATATGATCGAATTGGTCGTACCCAGCGCTAATGAACTTGCCGATTTGATTCCGCGCGTGCGCGCCATCGCCATGGAGGCGCACCGCATTGCCCCGAGTATGGACACCGATATTCCCTACTCCCCGAATGGCACCTTCTCCGATATTCACCGCGCCCTCTCCCGCGCCGGTAATGCTGCCGCCCTGTGCGCCGAGGCTCTAGCCATGGCTCGCTGCTTTGGCGATTGCAGCTCCGGATGCACTCGCCAGGTTACCGTAGAACGCCGCGTACAGACCGTGGTGGAGCATGTGCAGGAGGCTGAAGGGCTGATTGCTCGCGCCCTGCAGGAGCAGCAGGATATGGAATTGGTGTCGTAGACCTAGCCTTTAAAGATTAAGGGGCGGGCGCTCGCGTGTAGCGGGTGCCCGCCCTTTCGTCTACGGGTACAGGGTGGTTCGGATGAGGTTATCGCATTCGGTATGAAGCTATCTAGCGCCGGAACTTTTGCCCAAAAAAATGGGCTGTATTGGGTAGGAAAACTGAAGAGAGCCGGAATTTCGCGGGAAAAATTTTCAGAGCTGCAGGATACCCTCAATTTACTAAGGGCAACCTCAGTTCGTATGGGTCTAAAGGTAGACATACACTTAAAGACGGCTAACACATTCACCCGAAAGAAGAAGGCGAACCGTGATCGACTTCCACCGTAATGAACGCGCCATGGCGCTACGCCCCAGTCTCTCCCGTTCCTGGCTGCTGGTTCGTGGTAACTCCAGCGAAGAAGATATGGAACAAGCATTCGCCAGCGAAGCCGACTCCATCATCCTGGACCTGGAAGACGGCTGCCCCCCGGAAGAAAAAGACGAAGCACGCGCACGCATTGTAGAAATGCTCAGCGATAATGTTGTCGCATGGGTACGCATTAACGCCATCACCACCGAACACTGGTGGAAGGACGTTAAAGCACTGCGCGGCCTGAAGGGCCTGCGCGGCGTCATGCTCGCAACCGCAGAACACGCCACCGACGTGGCACGTACCGCCGAAGAGCTCGGCACCGGCACCCCCATTATTGCCCTGATTGAATCCGCACTGGGTGTACACAATTGCGTGAAGATCGCCCAGGAAATCGGCACCTTCCGCCTGGCATTCGGCGTGGGCGACTACCGCCGCGACACCGGCGCAACCGACGACCCCATGGCACTGGCATATGTCCGCTCCCAGCTGGTTATTGCCTCCACCCTGGGCGGTCTGCCCGGCCCCATTGACGGCCCCTCCCTGGGCAAGCAGGGCTTCGATCTGATCGAGGCATGCCGCCACGGCAGCGTGCACGGCATGACCGGCAAGATCACCCTGGACCACAAGCAGGCAGACACCATTAACCGTGCCTTCTCGCCCAGCGAGGCAGAAATCGCCGACGCGCACAACCTGCTGGATGTGCCGCTGGACGGCCCCAAGGACGGTTCCTACCTGCCGCGCTTCCTGCGTGCCAAGAAGATCGCCGAACTGGCAAAGGTCTACGGCCTGTGGGATAAGCCCGTCAGCCACTTCAAGGAAAACGCTCAGCCGGCCATTGATGAGCGCTTCAAGAAGGCTAAATAAGCCCGGAACCTAGCGTTATAAACTCAGCGACCCCGCCTCAGGCATGAGGCGGGGTCGCTTGAATTTAACAGCTTAGTTATGGGGCTTGGAACCACCGGTCAGAGCATAGGCGCACAGAAAGGAAGTCAGTGCACCCAACACCAGAGGCACCACTACGCTCGCCTCATCCCCAAAGGTCCAGCGGTAGAAAAACCACACACCCGTTAGCGGAAGCAACAGCACAATAAAAGTAAGCGTAAAACGCAGGCCGGAACGAGACATGCTCTCTCTCCTTGAAAAACGGGTCACAGGGTACGAGCACTATTCTACGCACCCGGACTGGAAAACGCTGAATAACCAGCAAAGGAATACACAAAAACCCTCGGCGAACCGAGGGTTTTAGCTGAGCCCCCAACCGGATTTGAACCGGTGACCTGCTCTTTACGAGGGAGCTGCTCTACCACTGAGCTATAGAGGCGCATACTGAGTTGCAGACTCAATACCAGCCCATACTATCAAGAAAAAGCGCCCAAAGCGAACCGCCCACCGGTTATAGAACAACGTGAGGGGAGTCAATAGTTCAAGAAGCGGTCAAGAGATAAATGCACCGTAGAATTAAAGAACATCACCACAAAGGAGCCCCCATGACAGAACATATCACTCGGCGCGCGCTGCTAGGCGCAGGCGCACCCCTGGCGCTCATCGCCCTGAGCGCATGCACCGCCACCAAAGACACCCAGGGCACCGGCAGCCCCACCCAAAGCCCCGCAGCAACCACCGGCTACCCCGGCTTGGAGAACAGCGGACTGCGCAATGACAGCGGCTACCACCTCAATAGCACCGTAGAGAAGGCACCCACCATCACCCTCTACACCGACTACCAGTGCCCCTATTGCGCCAAAGCAGAACCCAACTTTGAAGAAGCCGCACGCCAGCTCGAAGGCACCCTGAACCTGACCGTGCGCCACCTACCCCTGCTGAAAATCCACCCCCACGCGGGAACCTCCGCGCTGGCGGTACAGGCAGCAGAAAACCAGGGTAAGCACCTGGAAATGGCACGCCAGCTCTTTGCCACCCAGAGCGAATGGAAGAGCCTCCCCGATGTGGCAAGCGCAGAAGCGAAATTTGCCCAGTACGCCCAGTCCCTAGGACTGGACATGGACCGCTACCACAAGGACGCGCGCAGCGATGAAAGCGCCCAGCTGATCACCTCCGATATGAACCACGCGATTGAAATCGGAGTCAAAGGCACCCCCAGCTTCGTGCTGACCAAGGACGGCACCGAAACCGTGCTCAGCGGCGAACAGATCTCCTCCCAGACCGGCGCGGACGATATGGTTGCCCTCTTTAAGAAGGTCGCGGGTATCGCATGAGCCTAATGGACCCCGCGCGCCAAGCCCGCGCCGAGGCCGGAGTTCAGCTGCGCTACGCTAACGCGCGCGCCACCATTCACTCCGACGGCTTTAGCGACAACGGCTACGTGCTCGAAATTGGGGATGCCGAACAATCCCATGTGGACCTGGGCGACCCCGCCTATGTCTTCTACGAATACCTGCGCCGTATTGCCAATGTGATTGATCTGGTGCGCCCCAGCGGCGAACCCATTATTGCCGCCCACCTGGGCGCCGGTGCCCTGACCCTGGCACGCTATATTCAGGCAACCCGCCCCGGCTCGGCACAGGTAGCGGTGGATATTGAGCCGCAAATGCTCTCCTTCATCACCGATATTCTGCCCCTGCCTGCAGGTACCTCCTGCGCCCTGGTAACCGCCGATGCGCGCGAGGTGCTACCCGAACTGCCCGGATATGTGGACGGCGCCGCATTCGATGCGCTTATCCTGGATATTTTCACCGGAGTAGATGCTCCCGCGCACTTGGCGAACCGCGAGTACTACGCAGAGCTCAAAGAGCTTTTGGCGCCCGGAGGCGTGCTGGCAGTCAATGTGGGAGATGATAGGGGACTACCCTTCTTCCAGCAGCAGGCACCGGCACTGCTAGAAATCTTTGATCACGTTTGGTGCCTGGCTGAATCCAGCATGTTCACCGGGAATAACGAAGGCAATCTGGTGCTCATAGCCACCGACCGAGAGCTGGACGAAGACACAGCCGACGCGCTCTACGCCCGCGGCCCGCACCCGGCTGAAGTACTGGAGACTGAGCAGCTGCGCGAATTCTTAGCGGCGCTTGCCGGTGCGTAGAACCTTATAGCCTTAGCTCTTGAGCAAGAGCAGACATGTAGAAGAATAGATCAAGGGGGCGTGCAGGATACTATCCTGCACGCCCCCTTGATCGCTATATTCAGAGTGCTAATTCTTCTGAGTCGGATCAATGACCGGAATAGAGCCGGTTTCCGCCTTATAGACCATATCCGCACCGGTGGTCTCTACAGCACCGGGAAGGAACTCCTGCGCATGCTGCTGAGGATCCTCACCGGCTGCCAGCGCGGTACGCTCCGCCTTGGCATGAGCCAGAGTAATACCTACACTCGCAGCAACCAGCAGAGCAATAGCACCCCAACGAATTACCGAAGACTGCTCACCCAGAATCAACAGACCCGCCAGAGTAGCGATAGCCGGCTCCATACTCAGCAGCACACTGTACACGCTGGACGGCAGCAGACGCAGCGCCGAAATCTCCGCCAGGGAGGGCAGAGCCGAAGCTAGCATACTCATAATGAAACCAGCCCACAGAATCGGCAGAAGATTAGGGTTCGAGGGCAGACCCGAAAGCTGATCCCAATTCACCATAAAGGAGAAAGGCAGGGTCAGCGCGGTAGAGACAACATTGCCCATCACCATGCCGCCCATACCCGGGATAGTTGCGCCCACCTTCTCGGTCGCAAGAATATACGCCGCACGGCTAATAGCGGTCAGCACCGCAAAAATAATACCCACCAGCGCGAAATCCTCGGGCTTAGCCTGAGACTCACTGGTCAGCAGAGCCATACCCGCAAAGGACAGACCAATCCAAATCAAATCACTCTTACGGCGCGAAAGAACCGTAGCCAGCACCAGCGGACCCATGAACTCAATAGCCACCGCAATGCTCAGCGGAATCTGCTCAATCGCCACATAGAAAAAACCATTCGCGCCAAAAAGAGCCACGCCCAGAATAATCACCGAGCGCCACTGCTGGCGGGTCCAGGTGGTAAACGCCGGGCGGAAAATCGCGAGCAGAACAATGGAGGAGAAGAGTAAGCGAATACCCACCACGCCCCAAGCACCCAGCTCGGGCATGAGCTGCTTAGCCAGCGCCGAACCAAATTGAATCGATAAAATAGCACCCAGGGCGTAGGCAATACCCATACCCTGCGAAGCTAGCGGGGAACGCGCAGACGCGGAAGAAGCCGCCATACCAATCCTTTACCGCCGCGAACTATGCGGCACTCGTACAGGGTGCCTAAAGCTGTGCTGGAGCACCCTTGCTTTTTGATAGAAACGTTATCCCCATTCTACGCATGAGATGGGACACATACCTAACCGGTTTGCCGGCTGAACGTCACCAAATTATGAAAAATATTCACTCAATGCATAGACATAATTACCGGGGTATAGATAGGGACAAAGACAGCGAAATATACGGGCATGCAGCGCCGGAACGGCTATAAACATACCGCTGGATTCTATGGCGTTAGCGCGGTGCGAATATGCGACACGCGCGAGGAGAAAAGCGGGGTGCGAGGAAAACCAGGGGAGAACCTGTCCAAACACAGCCCTGAGCGAACGAGAGAAATAAATCAGGCTCTGCGCGCCCGTCACACACCCAATATTCAGAAAAGCATGATTTACTAAAACCATGCTAGACCCCATGAAGTCTCTATTCGATAACAACGGCAACCCCAAGCCGGCACTCACCACCGCCCTGGATAATGTACTGCGCGTACAGCGCCCCCTGGTACTGGCCCTGGTCAAGGCACTGCGTGAAAAGTACCCGCACGAAACCCCCGCCCAGCTGCAAAAGCGCCTGGAAAAGCAATACCTGCGCGATGTGACCGCCATCGGTGGCGTGACCGGCGCATCCTCCTTTGTGCCCGGCGTGGGTACCGTAACCTCCGTGGGTTTGTCCGTGGTCGCTATTGGTGGCTATTTGGAACGCACCGCGATCTTCGCCCAGGCGATCGCAGAACTGCACGGTGTGCACGTCATCGACCCCGAAGCGGCACGCTCCATGGTTATGGCGCTCATGCTCGGCGAAGAAGGCTCGCAGCTGATCACCAGCATCTTGGCAAAGAACGGTCGCGCGGGCATGCTCTCGAACCAGTGGGGTATGCTCATGGGCTCCAACTCCAAGATGTTCAGCGTGGAGCGCGCTCTGCGCAATATGTTCATTAAGCGTTTTATGGGGCGCCAGGCAGGCATGATGATGGGCCGCGCCATTCCCTTCGGCGTGGGTGCCGTGGTCGGTGGCGGCGCGAACCTTGCCCTGGGCCGCGAGGTTATTCGCAGCACCCGCGAAGCCTTCGGCGAGGCGCCCACCTACTTCCCGCCTGAGCTGACTCTGCCCGTGCGAGCACCGCGTTTTAGTGATGCAACGGTGGAAAACGCACCCGCCCCGCGTAAGCGCGGCGCAAAGATCGCCGGAGCTTTAACTGGCGGCGCTGTGGGCGCTGCAAAGGCTGTTATGAAGCGCCGCAAGCAGAAGGCAGCGCATGAAGAGACCGCTAGTCACGATGCGCACTCTCACGGTCTGCAGAATCCCGGTGCGGCTCACCGTCGTATGATGGGGCGCTAAAGCGGAGCAACTGCCGTATAGATACAGGCGCATTGCGTTAAAAGGATGGGGCGGGAAGTACTACTTCCCGCCCCATCCTTTTGGGTTAACCCACCAATGGTGAGCTAGAGATTAGGCATTCTTTGCGTGATCCAGCAGAGTGGGAGCAACACCAATGTAGGTGTGCGGGGTCAGCTCGGACAGGCGAGCAGCAGCCTGCTCGGACAGGCCCAGACCCGCCACGAATTCCTTCAGGCGAGCTGCATCCACGCGGTGACCGCGGGTTAGTTCCTTCAGACGCTCGTAGGGGTTCTCCATGCCCTCAACACCTGCAATAGCCTCGGCGCGCATAACCATCTGAATAGCCTCGGCCAGGACCTCCCAGTTGGCGTCCAGATCAGCGGAAATGGTGTCGGTAGCGATATCCAGGCGCTGCAGACCCTTGACCACATTGGAAATAGCCAGCACGGAGTGACCGAAAGCCACACCAATATTGCGCTGAGCCGAAGAGTCGGTCAGATCGCGCTGCCAGCGGCTGGTCACCAGGGTGGAAGCCAGGGAATCGAGCAGAGCGTTGGAGAGCTCCAGGTTAGCCTCTGCGTTTTCGAAACGAATCGGGTTCACCTTGTGCGGCATGGTGGAGGAACCGGTTGCACCCGCCACGGGAATCTGACGGAAGAAACCGATGGAAATGTAGCTCCACACATCGGTGCACAGGTTGTGCAGCACGCGGTTGAAGTGCGCAATATCGGAGTAGAGCTCAGCCTGCCAGTCGTGAGACTCAATCTGAGTGGTCAGCGGGTTCCAGGTCAGACCCAGGTGCTCAACGAAACCGCGAGAAATCTGCTGCCAATCGGCGGTGGGCACCGACGCGTAGTGAGCGGAGTAGGTGCCGGTTGCGCCGTTGATCTTACCCAGGAATTCGGTAGCCTGCGCGTGCTTAATCTGGCGCTTCAGACGCCATGCCAGCACACCTAGTTCCTTGCCGAGGGTGGAGGGGGTTGCGGGCTGGCCGTGAGTGCGCGAGAGCATAGGCACATTGCGGCCCTCTTCAGCCAGGTCCAGCAGAACCTGTACCAGGTTTTGTGCTGCAGGCAGCCAGACGTTCTCGAAAGCGTCCTTAATACCCAGGGCGTAGGAGAGGTTATTAATGTCTTCGCTGGTGCAGCCGAAGTGAACCAGGGGCACCAGGTGCTCCAGACCCAGGGCGGGCAGGCGGCGACCAATGTAGTACTCAACAGCCTTCACATCGTGTACGGTGACGGCTTCGATCTCTGCCAGCTCTGCAACGGAGTCAGCGTTGAAGTCGGTCACGATGGCGCGCAGACCCTGCTTCTGCTCATCGCTCAGCGGCTCAAGACCGGGCAGTACGCGGTGCTCGCACAGGTAGATGAACCATTCAACCTCAACATGGATGCGGTCGCGGTTCAGAGCGGCTTCGGACAGGTAGTTGGTCAGGGGCGCGGTGACGGATGCGTAGCGACCGTCCAGGGGGCCGAGGGCGAGGGTGCCGTCGCCCAGGTCGATACGGCCGGAGGGCAAAAGAGTGTTTTCAGACATAGTTCTATCTTCTCATATTCGGGTTCGCCGGGTGCGGGCTGGTGCACATTGTGGACGGCTTTAAATATGGGATTCGCGTGTGGGTGCCGTGCATGGAGACCCGGTAGGGGACAGCGGGTGCCCGTCATAAAAAGTCATAAAAGAGAGAAAAATCTGTCATATTTACGCACATAACGACTGATTTTGGCAGTTTAGCCTGTGGATAACTTTCTATTTGATAGAAAGCGCACTACTTATCCACAGATTTTATGTAATTACAAAAAACAGCCGCTAAAGCTCTCTACTCTTGGATACACCGGAACCTACACCACAGGTACGAGATCAGAAGGAGAGAACCATGGCAGAAGAAAACGAAAATATAGCCCCCGAAGAACCGGGATACGAACCCCCCAATATGGGAGAGATCCTGGGCGATATTGCCTCCCACGGAATATCAACCCTGGCAGCTGGCCCGGCAATTGCCGCTTTGCACGCTGCCGCCCAAGCAATGCGCGAACTGGGTAAAAGCCTCTACCGAGAGCTTGAGCAGGAGAGAGAAGAAATCCTTCAAACACGCAATCGCTCCAGCGCGGAATTACAAGCAGAATATTGGAAATCTGTCGCCGGTCAGAAATACAGAGACCGCCTGGATGAGCACTGTATCGAGGCTGGACGCATGGCAATGCTGACCGGCCAAGCAGCCCAGGGCTTTTTAGCAGCGGGAGAAGAAGTAGCCGCCCAGCTTGAAGGAAAAGCTGCCGCTATCTCCGCTATGGCTAAGCAGGTAGAAGATTTTATCCAGACCGCCGCTGACCACCTACACAGAGCTACAGAGGCTCAGGATATCGGCTCGGTTATTGCAGACTTAGGCGGTCAGCAGATACAGAACAACCTTAATTCGCTCATTGAGCAAGCAAAATCAAGCATTCCCCAGGGATGCTTCGTTCCCTAAAACGATAACAGATCAGAAAGGATAGATAATGAGCACAATAGAGCAGGCTATGCCCGCCGCTGCAGGCGGCCAGTTGACGGGTCATGCAACTATTGACGTAGATAAAGAGCAACTGGTTGGATTGGCTCACTCTGTCAATCAGGTGGGCTCCTCATATGGCGCCCAGACTATGTCTTTAGTTGCAGCAGCTCCCAAAGCTCTCCCCCTGCTGGTAGCAGCTTCGGGGCGTGAAGCAGCAGCGCAGGCTGCCCGGGCGGGAAGCGGTCTTAGCGCCCTGGGGCAGAATATGGGCAAAACCTCTGCCAATGTCATGGCTGCCTATCACGGCTATGAAAGCGCCGAGCAGGCTGTTATGGGAGCATTCGGTTCATTTATGAATGGCGCTCGCTCCATTCCCTCCAAGGTTTTTGACCGTGCCAAGGGTCTTTTTTCTGCTTTCGGACAGAATTTAGGGCAGTGGTGGAACGAGACTAAAGAGACTATATGGCAAGCAGCAATTCCAGCAATGCGAGTGCTCGCAGCTTTTGGGTCTAAGGCCTATAACGTGGCGAAATATTTGTATCCTGATGCTGCAGTGGACAGGATTAAGCGTCTCTTGATGGGTTTTGGGGTTTCTGGAGTCTGGGCAGATGCGATTACCCAAGGGTCATTTCAGGCTATCCAGCGCCTCTTTGGCTATGACCCCCAAGCTCCTAAGATTCGTGATGGTCGCTTGCACGAGATAGACAAGGACAATATGCCCGCGCATCCTCCTCTGAACGCCGATGAACGCGCGCGACGTATGAAGGAAGCTAACGATATGCAATATGGAGAGGAGGAAGAGAAACGAACCTCGGGCAGCTATGCGGAGCCCCTGGTCGATGTCTATCAGGATCCCCAAAGCGGCCAATATATTGTTGAAGTATATATTCCGGGTACCGATGGTGACGCGAAAAAATTAAACGACCCGGCAAGTGTCTACGCTAATGGTAGTTTGGCTCATGCGCGTTCTACTGATGCGCTGAAAGATTCTGCTCCCTATATGCAGCTGGTGGATAAGCAGCTTCGAGCTTTGGGGATTGATAAGCTGCCGAGGGATAAATGCACCATTAACCTCACCGGTCATTCCCAGGGCGGCGCAACCGCCTACCTGCTGGCAAATAATAATGAGTTCTACGGTCGCTACAATGTGGGAAATGTTTATACCTACGGTGCACCCATTGAACATCTTGAGGATAGAGGAGATAAGAAGTTCAAGGTACATCAATATCAGGACATTAAAGACCCAGTGCCGCATATTATTACCGGCGATAAATGGGAGGAACGTCCCGGAGACACCCATGTGGTTCTTGACCGTTCAAAGTATCCCGATGCTCCTGAGCCCGATAAGAGTACTCACGATATGAATCACTATCACACGAGTATTTCCGAGGGTGAAGAAGCAATTCGTATAATGGGCGACACCAATGCACATAAGTATGAAGCTGAGCGTTCAGCTGTCTATACCGGTACCACTGCTGGACATCCGGGAATTAATGCCCTTGACGGAGCTATGCAAGCCCTTAAAACACTTGGCAATGGAGGATATAACGAGGATGCTGCGAGAGATTTTCTGAGCCAAAGTGCTATGCGTAAGCCTCCCACCGATCGCTATACGGAATCTACCCCCACGTCTCAGCCGGGCATAGCAGAAAGTGCTATGGCTGCTATTCCTGAGGGAAGCGTAGGCTCTATGAATTCTTCGGTACTATCACCCCGGGAAAATAGTGTGCGACCGCACCAATGGGATGATCCGCAGAATACGGTGTACCGCTGGAACGGAAGCCTTGAGGACGGCCGTCTCGACAGTGTTCCTATGCCCTATCACGGCGATGGTAAAACCCATGCCATTCCCCTGGGCAGGCTACCCGGCGGAGCTGATCCTATTCCCGGTGTGTCTCAGCTTCCGGATATAGAGAAGCATTTTACTCCCGGTGGTTCTTTTGATTCTCTGCGCGATTCTATTGATAGAGCCTGGTCGGATTTCATTGAGTCCCCTGAGAATCCTGACCTGTATCCAAAGATCCTGCCCGTTGAACCGATATATCCGATCGAGCCCAATAGTCCCATTGACCGATTGGAAGTTCCGTCCTTTGACCCGCCTCTTCCCTATATCCCGGGGGAGAAAATGGATCCGGCCAATCCCGATCCTCGAATCTTTATGAACGAGGGATATAGTTCGGGAATGAGCACCGAAGAAATGCAAGAGCGATTAGCGCTTATCGGCACGGGAGACGGAGGAAGCTACTAAGCCAGCGGAGCGGGCGGGATTATACTGGAGAGCATGAGTGATACACAGCAAATACGCCCCCGACCGGTTTTTAGCAGCCTGCCCGAATACGCGGCGGGCAAGCCCCCTGCACCGGTAGAAGGGCTCACGCAGTACAAACTCTCCTCCAATGAAAACCCGCACGGGCCCGTGCCCGAGGTGGCGCGCATCCTAGCTGATTTCACCAGGGTGCACCGCTACCCCGACCCGCTGAGCACCCGCCTGCGCGAACGCCTCTCCGAACGCCTGAACGTACCCGCCGCGGACATCGTTACCGGTGCCGGAAGCTTGGGCGCCCTGGAACAGATCATTAAAACCTTTGCCGGAGCCAATGCCGACGGCAGTAGGGACGAGGTCATCTACGCCTGGCGTTCCTTCGAGGCCTACCCCATTCTGGTGGGTCTTGCCGGGGCAGCCAGCGTGCAGGTGCCCAATCTGCCCGACGGCTCCCACGATTTGGAGGCTATGCTCGCCGCCATTACCGAGCGTACCCGTGTGATTTTGCTGTGCACCCCCAATAACCCCACCGGCACCGTGCTGAGCGAATCTCAGGTGCGTTCCTTTATGGAGCGCGTGCCCAAAGATATTGTGGTGGTTTTGGACGAAGCCTATTTCGAGTTCTGCTCTGTTTCGCCCCTGGAACCCGGGGAACAAGCACCCGTGAACGGTGTGGATCTCTACGGGGAGTACGCGAATCTGGTGCTGCTGCGTACCTTCTCTAAGGCTCAGGGTCTGGCGGGCCTGCGCGTGGGCTACTCCATTTCCCAGCCCGCTATTACCCGCTACCTGCGTGTTGCGGCGACTCCCTTTGCGGTGACGTCCATTGCTGAAGAGGCTGCCGTTGCATCCATTGACCACGAGGATCAGGTGATGGAGCGCGTGAACCACCTGGTTTCTGAGCGTGAACGGGTGGTTGCAGCCCTGCAAGACGCCGGATATTTTTTCCCTCGTACTTTCGCGAACTTCGTGTGGTTGCCGCTGGGGGAGAAGACTCCCGAATTTGTGCAGGCGGCAGCCGCTCAGGCTCTATCGGTGCGTGCTTTTGGTACCGAGGGTGTGCGCGTAAGTATTGGCGAAGATGAAGCCAATGACCGCATGATTGCCCTGGCTCGTGACTTTGCTGCTCATAATCTCTAAGCTCTAGGAGCTGATAGATCACGCCCCGTATGGTGCTTTGTGAAGGAATGCTATACGGGGCTTTAGTGTATCTTAGCTCTCTATCTATATTGATGAAATTCTATATACAGAATTTTTCTATCAATGTTCAATAGGGGCGAAATTTAGCGTCATTTTCAGGTTTTGTTCAGCTTCAGCGCGCTAAAATGGTTCTATATGCCCATGCTTTCTTCCGGCGTGCCCAATTCAAGGGTCGGTGGGGAGCGTCCCGCTTGAAGTGTGGAGGTAAGACACACGTGACCGAACAATACCCGGGCGTACCCGAACGCATCCAGCTCATGGATGAAAACGGTACCGTCCACGAACACCCGGTTTTCAGCGCCTATGTGCAGGATGTTGACGCATCCCTGCTGCGTGACGCCTACCGCCTGATGTATCTGACCCGCCGTTTCGATGACGAGGCAACCGCCCTGCAGCGCCAGGGTAAGCTCGCCCTGTGGGTACCCAGCCGCGGCCAGGAAGCAGCCCAGGTTGGTTCCGCTTTCGCCTTCGCGCCCAATGACTACATCTTCCCCCAGTACCGCGAACACGCAGTGGCACTGCACCGCGGTGTGGACGTGCGGGGACTCATCGAAATTTTCGGCGGCGCAGCAACCGCCGGCTGGGATCCGCGCAAGCACAATCACCACGTGCTGACCAAGGTGCTCGGCGCCTCCACCTTGCACGCGGTGGGCTACGCCATGGGCCTGAAACTCGATGCACGCATTGCCGAAGAAACCGGCCAGCTGCAGACCGGCCAGGGTCAGGCAACCGACCCCGCCACCGATAGCGTGCCGCCCTCGGTCATTAGCTACTTTGGTGACGGCACCTCCACCGAGGGTGATGTGCACGAGGCAATGGTCTTCGCTGCCTCCTTTGATGCACCCGTGCTCTTCTTTGTGCAGAACAACCGCTGGGCTATTTCGGTGCCTTTTGATGTGCAGTCCCGCGTGCCGATTTCTACCCGCGCCGCAGGTTACGGCTTTGAGGGTCTGCGCGTGGACGGTAACGATGTGCTCGGCACCCTGGCTGTTACCCGCTACGCCATGGAAAAAATCCGCAAGGGCGAAGGCCCCGTGCTGATTGAGGCGGAAACCTACCGTCTGGGCGCGCACACCACTGCCGATGATCCCACCAAGTACCGCACCGATGAGGACCTGGCAGGTCCGCTCAAGGCCGACCCGCTGATCCGCATGGAGAAGTACCTGCGCGAGAACTCCTATGCTGATGATTCCTTCTTTGAAGAGATCGAATCGGAGGGTCAGAAGCTCGCCGATTACGCCCGCGAGGTGGCATTGAACCTGCAAGCGCCGGACTTTGACTACTTCTTTGACCGCGCCTATGCAGCCCCGCATGCGCAAGTTGAGCAGGAACGCGCGGAATACCGCGAGTACATGGCAGGCTTCGAGGAGGAATAATGAGTGCTCAGATTGAACGCATGACCCTTGCCAGGGCAATTACTCGCGCCTTGGATGATGCCCTGACCGAGGACCCCAAGGTCGTTATGATGGGCGAGGATATTGGCCAGCTCGGCGGCGTGTACCGCATTACCGAGGGTCTTATGGCTAAGCACGGTAAGCATCGCGTGATGGATGCGCCCCTGGGTGAATCCGGCATTATCGGTACCTCCATTGGTCTGGCGCTGCGCGGCTACCGCCCGGTGCCCGAGATTCAGTTCGACGGTTTCGTTTTCCCCGGTTACGACCAGATCACCAGCCAGCTGGCAAAGATCCATAATCGTACCGATAAGCAGTACACCGTGCCGGTGACTATCCGTATTCCCTACGGCGGTCTGATTGGCTCTGTGGAGCACCACTCCGAGTCTCCCGAGGCGCTCTTTGCTCACACCGCGGGTCTGCGTATTATTACGCCCTCCAGCCCGCACGACGCCTATTGGATGACCCGCAAGGCCATTGAACACCCCGACCCGATTATTATTTTCGAGCCCAAGCGTCGCTATTGGCTCAAGGGTGAAGTGGACTTCTCGGATACCTCCTTTGACCCGTTTAAGGCTCAGGTGGTTCGCGAGGGTACCGACGCAACCATTGTTGCTTATGGCCCGCTGGTTCCTACCGCTCTTGCTGCTGCCGAAGCTGCTGCTGAAGAGGGTCGCTCCGTTGAAGTGATTGACCTGCGTTCCATTTCCCCGATGGATGTGCCCACGGTGGCTGCCTCGGTGGAGAAGACTGGCCGCCTGATTATTGCCCACGAGGCACCGCGTTTTGGTGGTGTGGGTGGTGAGCTCGCGTCGGCTATTTCTGAGCGTTGCTTCTTTAGCCTGAAGTCCCCGGTGATGCGCGTGGGCGGCTACTACCTGCCCTACCCCGTTTCGGGTGTTGAGGAAGAGTATGTGCCCGATATGGATCGCATTCTGGATGCCGTGGATCGAGCATTTGAGTACGAGCTCTAAGAACTAAATAAATTCCCGCGAAGAATATAGATGTTTATCTATATTCCCTAGCGAAAGGCTAGAATGTCCCAGATTTTTGAGCTGCCCGATGTGGGCGAAGGCCTGACCGAAGCAGAAATTCTCTCCTGGAAGGTAGCTGTCGGCTCCCAGGTCGCCATTAACGATGTGCTGGTAGAAATCGAAACCGCCAAATCCGTGGTGGAGCTACCCTCCCCCTACGCGGGTACCGTAGAGAAGCTCTACGCCGCCGAGGGTGACACCGTTGAGACCGGCTCACCCATCATCGCCATTAGCGGCGGTGAAGCCAGCGGTAGCGACGCCCCCGCTCCGGCAGCAGAATCCCTGCCCGAGGCGGTCACCTCCGAGCCCGATAGCGATTCCCGCCCGCTGGTCGGTTCCGGTCCCAAGGCCGATACCGTCAAGCGCCGCGCCCGCAAGTCCCGCACCGCGCCCATTGCCTCCAGCCCGGTAGCTACCGCAGCTGCCAGCGCACCGGCACAGCCCGTAGTCCCCGCAGAACCCCTGCTGGGTCACGCGCCCGTAGACGCCGGCGGACGCAATGCCGGTCTGCTCTCCGAGCTTGCCGACCGCGCCTCCAAGCTGGTGGAAAATAGCCCCCTGAACACCGTGGTGCAGCGTCTGACCGGCACCCAGAATGCACCCGCACAGACGGCACCCCAGGCACCTGCAACCCCCGCCGTGGCACAGACCCTGGCGGCACCTCCCGTGCGCCTTGCCGCCAAGGAAATGGGTGTGGATTTGACCCAGGTACCGCCCACCGGTTCCCGCGGCCAGGTGACCAAGCAGGATCTGCTCAACTACGTGGCTCACCTGAACGACGTGCAGGAATCCTACGATAAGCACTGGTACCCCTCCACGAGCACCGGCGACCGCATTGAGCGTATCCTCGTGCGCGGCGTGCGCAAGGCGACCGCTAAGGCTATGGTTCACTCCGCCTTTACCGCCCCGCACGTCTCGATTTTTGTGGATGTGGATGCAACCCGCACCATGGAGTTCGTCAAGCGTCTGAAGAAGTCCCGCCACTTTGAGGGTATTAAGGTGACCCCGCTGCTGGTGCTTGCTGCCGCCGTGATTTGGGCTGCTGAGCGTAACCCGCAGGTCAACGCCACCTGGACCGACTCCGAGATTCAGATTAAGCACTATATGAACCTGGGTATTGCTGCGGCAACCCCGCGCGGTCTGATGGTGCCCAATATTAAGGATGCTCAGGAGCTGTCCCTGCGCGAGCTGGCGGTGGCTCTGAATAACCTGACCACCCGCGCCCGCGAGGGTAAGACTCAGCCTGCTGAGATGGCAAACGGTACCCTGACCATTACCAATATTGGTTCCCTGGGTATTGATACCGGTACCCCGATTATTAACCCGGGTGAGGTTGCTATTGTTGCCTTCGGTACCATCAAGCAGAAGCCCTGGGTGGTGGATGGTGAAGTGATTCCTCGCTGGGTGACTACCCTGGGCGGTTCCTTCGACCACCGTCTGCTGGACGGCGACCTTTCGGCTCGTTTTATGGCCGATGTTGCCGCGATTCTTGAAGAGCCGGCAATGCTTCTGGACTCCTAAATATAGGCGCTAAACCATAGAAGCCCGCCGCCCTCGATAATAGAGGGCGGCGGGCTTTTCGCTATCTTTTAGGTGGTTAACCTAGTGTTCAACACTCGGGTAGCGCTCCACACGGCGGTGATAAATACGACCGCATAGACCACCCAGCAGAGCACCCAGCAGGGCAATGAGCAGGAAGAGAACAAAAGCGAGGAAACCGTTGACCTGCACCGAAGTGGTCAAGAAGGACTGAGCCGAGAAGGGCGCAAAGGAGCCGCTGAACTGACCCGGCATAGCGGCGGTAAGCACACTGGCAATACCGACGCTAAGCACCAGCCACAGCCATACCGACCAACCCTGCTTCACCGGGGCAAAGCGCGCCATGCGAGCAGCGGTATAACCGCCAGCCCACGCAGAGAGCAGATAGCTACCACCCAGCAGGCTCGCGTAAAGCACGCCGTTGCTACCCTGAGCCAGCAGCTGGCTGACGGTATCCGGGGCGCTGGGTAGGGAAGCACCGGCGGGCAGAATCGCCGGAGCTGCCACATGCAGCACCAGGCTAATAGCCCAGGAGAAGAAAGAGAAAGCACCCATGAAAGCCGCCAGACCCATCAGCCCCGGAATAATCTGCATGCGGCCAAAACGCTGCTGCTGAGCGCTGAGAGCATCGCTAGGTTCCATCTCGGGGGAGAAAAGATCGGTCTCCGCGCCGGATACATGGGCTGAGGGCGCCGGGGTAGAAACGGCAGCAGCGGAAGAGGCTCCAGGAATAGTAGCCTCGGGCGCTGCAGCGGGCGCAGAAGCTGCGGGAGCAACCTGCGGAATAGCGGTAGTAACTGCCGCGGGTACTGCCGGGCGCAGAAGGGAGGTTACCGGGGTGGTTGCCTCCTCATCCGGGGTGTCCAGCCAGCTAATATCGCCGGAGGCGGGAGCCTCATAGGCGGACTGGGGCGCACTTTCGCGCTGGGCAGCGGCGGGGGAGGGCGCGGCATTCTGCAGCAGGGACTCATCCAGCAGGACGGTCGCCTCATCGCTGGCAAAAGCTGCATCCCAGGCGCTGTGATCGCTGCGCTGCGCCTGTTGCGAAGACGCCGACTGCTGGGGGTTCTGGGGGTTAGGAATCTGGCTCATATCTACCTATCGATGGATCGCTCAAGAGATAACTACTGCGAAGAAGAGTAGAACTCTTCGGCAGCGGCAATCTCTTCAGCACTGTACTGGTGCGGGTGCGCCGGGCGCTCATCCTCGCCCACATAGCGAATAACACGTGCCGGATTACCCACCGCAATAGCATGAGCGGGGATATCCTTGGTGACAACCGATCCGGCACCGATGACCGCATTATCCCCAATGCTCACGCCGCCGAGAATAATAGCGCCGCCACCAATCCACACATTGGAACCAATGCTAATGGGCTCGCCACCCTCCCAGAATGCCTTGCGGTCACCGGGGTTCAGCGGATGAGTGGGGGTCAAAAATTGCACATTCGGGCCCACCAGCACATAGTCGCCAAAGGTTACCGGGGCGACATCCAAAATGGTGGTGTTGAAATTAAAGAAACAGTGGTGACCAATAAAAGTATTGGTGCCGTAGTCAAAGGTCAGCGGCGGGCGCATATGCGATTTCTCGCCGTAGGCACCCAGTCCACCGCGCAGCAGCTCATCGGCCTGTTCCTGCTTACCTTCACGGTAGAGCTGGGCGTAATCCTGCGCAATGGAATAAATCGATGCCGTAATAGCGGCGCATCCTGCATCCGGCTTATAGACGGTACCGGCAACCATGCGACGATAAACCTCCCCGTGCTCAGTATCGAAAACAGCGGGGGTGGTGGTCAGCGGTGCGGGGGAATCAGAAACGCTCATTTTACTTTCCGTAGAACAGATACATCAGCAGAATAATCAGTGCGCCGACAGCAATAACCAGCAGACCGGCGATCAAAAAGCGTTTGGAAATTTCACGCAGCAGCTGCTTGAAGAGCTGGTCGTAGTACTCGTCCTGTTTTTTACCCATAACTACCAGTCTACCCGCTGGAGCATAAAAATTCGTAGGGTATTCCCAGCTTGTGAGCTTGGTGTTTGGCGCGCGCAAAAGGCACAATCGAACTATGACCAACGCGCAGTTTTCTCCCGCCGGTTCTGCACCGGTTGTTATTCCCGATAATCCGCTTAAAGAGCGACCCTGGTTGAAGGATTATTCTCCCGGGGTGGCAGCCAATGTGCAGCTTCCCGAAACTTCCCTAACTCACCTGATGGAGGAGGCAGTTCGTGCCGTGCCCTCCAAGGTTGCGTTGGAGTTCTTCGGCGCGACCACCACCTACGCCCAGCTGGGTGAGCAGATTGAGCGCGCTGCTGAGGGTTTGCGTCGCGCAGGTGTGCAGGCGGGCGACCGTGTGGCTATTATTCTGCCCAATTGCCCGCAGCATATTGTTGCTTTCTACGCGATTGTGCGCCTGGGCGCGATTGTGGTTGAGCACAACCCCCTGTACACCGGTGCTGAGCTGCGCCATATGTTTGAGGATCACGGCGCCAAGGCGGCGATTGTGTGGGATAAGATTGCCGAGCATGTGACCGGCCTGCCCGCTGATATTCGCCCCTCTCATATTTACGCGGTGAATATGGTCTCGGCTATGCCTGCAACCATGCGCGCTATGCTCAAGCTGCCGGTGAAGAAGGCACGCGAGTCTCGCGCCAAGCTGGAGGGTGCAGCTCCGGGCACCACGAGCTGGAAGCAGCTGCTCAAAAATGAGCGCCTGAGCGCTGACCACCACCGCCCCGGTGCGCACGATGTGGCTCTGCTGCAATACACTTCAGGTACGACCGGTCTGCCCAAGGGCGTTATGCTCACCCACCGTAATCTTGAATCTAATGGTCGTATGGGCGAGGCGTGGATTCAGCCCGGCGATGACGAAGTGATTTACTCGGTGCTGCCTCTTTTCCATGCCTACGGTATGACCCTGGGCTTGACCATTTCAGCCCTGTGCCGCGCTAAGCTGGTTCTTTTCCCCACCGTGGATATGGACCTGATGCTCAAAGCAATGAAGAAAAGCCGCCCGACCGTGCTGCCCGCGGTGCCTCCGGTGTATCGTCGTCTGCTGGATGTGGCGAAGGAACGCGGCGTGTCTCTGCAGGGTATTCGCTATGCGGTATCCGGTGCAATGAACCTGCCCCCGGAATTGGTGGCTGAGTGGGAGGAAGCCTCCGGCGGTTATATGGTGGAGGGTTACGGTCTGACCGAGTGTGCGCCGCTGGTCTCCTGCAATCCGCTCAACGACACTCGTCGTGCTGGTTCTATCGGTATTCCCTTCCCGAGCACCGATATTCGCGTGGTGGATCCCGAGACCCTGGAAGACGTTGCCCCCGGCCAGGAGGGCGAGCTGTGGGTGGCTGGGCCTCAGCGTTTTGCCGGCTATTGGAAGCGCGAGGAGGATACTCAGCGCACCATTACTGCCGATGGCTGGTTGCGTACCGGTGATATTGTGCGCCTGGATGAGGACTTCTTTATTCAGATTGTGGATCGCATTAAGGAAGTTATTATTACCGGCGGCTTTAATGTTTCGCCCACCGAGGTTGAGATTGCCCTCAAGCAGCACGATTCTGTGGCGGATGCCGCGGTGGTGGGTATTCCTCAGCCTGGCGGTGGCGAGATGGTGGTTGCTGCGGTGATTGCGGCTCCCGGTTTTGTGCCTCAGGAGCATGAGCTGCGCGAGCATTGCTATGAGCGTGTGACGCGCTATAAGGTGCCGCGCCGCGTGGTGGTAGTTGATGATTTGCCGCGTTCCATGCTGGGTAAGGTGCTGCGCCGTAAGGTGCGTGAGCAGCTGCTGGCTTCGGGCGAATTCGACGCTTAAGGCTCAATACTCCTCACAGGGTGGGGTGGGTAGTGAATACTACTCGCCCCACTTTTGTGCCCTGGATGGTATGTACACACATCGAGCAAGCACCTGGCTTGCTCTGTTGCTGTATGACGGCATATTTCGTAATATTACGAAATATTACGTTCATGACGGTGTATGTCTTCTTAAATGGAAACAACTACCACCCGAGAGCCTGCCCATGCTCTAATAAAAGCACACTATCTATCTCATCCAGTTAGCACGGGCACCGCGCGGTATTGCGCCACCCCGCGATAGCAGGAATCCAGGAAAACCAACAGAAAGTTTCATAGCCGTGAAGAAGTTTGTTGCAGCACTCGCTGTTTTGCCCCTTGCCATCGGTCTGTCCGCTTGCGGTTCCGCAAGCAACACCGCCAAGGACGATAACAAGGTTGTCATTGGTGTGGTTGGCAGCGAAAGCGTGAACCAGGTCCTCAAGGACGAAGCAGCCAAGCAGGGCATCACCATCGAATACCGCGAATTTTCCGCGTACACCGAGCCCAACCCTGCACTGGAGTCCGGCGATACCGACATGAACCGCTTCCAGCACATCCCCTACCTGGCAAACTACAACGTTGCCAACGACAAGGAACTGGAAGTTGTCGGCCCCACCGTTATCTACCCCATGGCACTGTTCTCCAAGAAGCACAAGAGCCTGAACGACATCCCCTCCGGTGGCACCATCGCGATCCCCAACGACACCGTCAATGAGGCACGTGCCCTGAACCTGCTGGAAGCAAACGGCCTGGTCAAGTTCAAGAGCGACAACATCTACATGCCCAAGGTTGACGACGTGGACACCTCCGCTTCCAAGGTTAAGGTCACCACCCTGGACGCGACCCAGACCGTCACCGCAATGGAATCCGTGGACGCATCCGTGGTCAACAATGACTTCATTAAGGACGCAGGCCTGGAGCCCAAGGATGCCCTGGCACAGGACGACCCCAAGAACCCCAAGGCACTGAAGTACGCAAACCTCTTCGTTTCCAAGAAGGAAAACGCAGATAAGGAAAGCTACAAGAAGGTCGTGGAAATCTACCACACCGAGCCCGTGCAGAAGGTTGTTCAGGAAGAAACCAAGAACACTGCTGTAGAGGTTAAGGCAAGCGCACAGGAGCTGCGTGAGCTGCTCAAGCAGGAGCAGGAAAACATTAAGAAGCAGAAGTAAGCTTCACCCGTGAACAAGCGGTAAACCGAGAACACCGGTTTACCGCTGTTCGCGTCTCATCGCAGAACCAAGAATAATACTTATCTGCACCAGATATTGAACAATCACCGGGCATACCGGAAGAGAAGAGTAAAGCGAGCGGCAATGAGCGAGAATGCACAGCCCACCACCGCCGAACCCATGGTCGTCCTGGATAAGGTCACCAAAGAATACGGCAAAGGTGACAAGATCGTCACCGCGGTCAACAACGTATCCCTGACCATTAACAAGGGCGAAATCTTCGCCATTATCGGCTACTCCGGTGCCGGTAAGTCCACCCTGGTCCGCATGATCAACGGTCTGGAATCCACCACCCGCGGCACCCTGACCGTGGACAGCTTTGAAATCTCCGGCAAGACCGATAGCCAGCTACGTCAAGCCCGCACCAATATCGGCATGATCTTCCAGCAGTTCAACCTCATGAACTCCCGCACCGTTGCCTCCAACGTGGAATTTCCCCTGAAGATCGCCGGCTGGGATAAGGCAAAGCGCCGCGCTCGCGTAGCAGAAATGCTCGAATTCGTGGGTCTTGCTGACCGCGCAGGCCACTACCCCAACCAGCTCTCGGGCGGTCAGAAGCAGCGCGTGGGTATCGCCCGCGCCCTGGCAACCAGCCCCTCCCTGCTGCTGGCGGACGAATCCACCAGCGCGCTGGACCCGGAAACCACCCAGGAAGTGCTCGCCCTGCTCAAAAAGGTGAACCGCGAACTGGGTATTACCGTGGTCGTTATTACCCACGAAATGGACGTGGTCTCCTCCATCGCCGACCGTGTAGCCGTCATGGAAACCGGCCGCGTGGTTGAAGAAGGCAATGTCTACGACGTGTTCTCCAACCCGCAGACCGAGGTGGCAAAGCTCTTTGTGGCAACCACCGTCAAGCTCGCCCCCACCGGCAGCGAGGCAGCAAGCCTGCGCGCAACCCACAAGGGTTACCTGGTCAACGTGGAAATTGTGGAAGGCAACCAGGAATTGGGTAAGGTACTTTCCCGCCTGAGCGAACGCAATATCCGCTTTAACATTGTTCAGGGCGGTATTGAAACCCTGCAGGGCAAGGCCTACGGCACCCTAACCCTGGAACTGATCGGCGAAATTACCAGTGTTGACGCAGCCATTGCCGAACTGGGCACCGTTACCCGCGTGCAGGAGGTGCGCTAATGTTTACCCCTAACTCTGTACCCGTCGCCGCTAAGGAATTCACCGGCGCTGAATGGAGCGATTTTATTAGCTCCAAGCTGGTCCCCGCCATCTGGGACACCCTGTACATGGTCTCAGCAACCATGATCATCGCCGGTTTTATTGGCCTGATCATCGGTGCACTGCTGTACACCACCCGACCCGGCAATATTTTCGCTAACCGTTTCGTCTACGGCGTGCTTAACGTGCTGGTCAATATTGTTCGCCCGATCCCCTTCATTATTTTGATTGCGGCACTGGGCAACTTGACGAATATTGTGGTGGGTACCCGCCTGGGCGTGAACGCGGCAATCTTCACCATGAGCTTCGGCGCGGCATTCGCTATTGCCCGCATTGTGGAGCAGAATATGGTCTCCATCGACCCGGGCGTGGTCGAGGCGGCTCGCGCAATGGGCGCCTCCAAGCTGCGTATTCTCTTCACCGTGATGATTCCCGAAGCTCTCGGCCCCTTGATCCTGGGCTACACCTTCATCATTATCGGTGTGGTGGATATGTCCGCTATGGCAGGTTATGTCGGTGCGGGCGGTCTGGGTAAGGTCGCCCTGGTGGACGGCTACCAGCGCTTCAATGACGGCGTGACCTGGGCTGTTGTGGCTATTATTATTGTGCTGGTGCAGCTGGTTCAGCTGGTCGGTAACACCCTGGCGAAGAAGGTTCTGCGCCGCTAAAAGCCGCTATACCGTATAGAAATATCCCCGTCGTCCCTGTGGACGGCGGGGATACTCTTTTACGGCTAGTATTTAGGATGCGCTCGCCTGCGCCCAGCGCTGTGCCAATGCCAAAAGATCCGGGTCGGTAAAGGAGGTAAACACACCGTGGCCGGCCGGGGTGCTCTCACTGGCGCCCTCGGGGGCAAAGACCAAAAGCTTTGTACCGGCATCGCGCGCAGCCTGCGCACCGGCAGCAGAATCCTCAAAGGTAATCGTGAACGCAGGATCGCCACCGAGACGACGCACCGCCTCCAGGTACATATCCGGGGCAGGTTTACCTGCGGGCACGTCATCACTACTGACCCAGGTCTGCACCAGCTTAGCGTGACCGTAGGTGTCCATCTTCAGCTTCAAAATACCGGCGGTAGAATTCGACGCCACCGCTACCGGCATAAACTGCGCCAAAAATGCCATGAACTCGTATGCGCCCTCAATCATCTGCACACCGGAGCTAATCACCTCGTGCTCCACGGTCATCAGCTCGTGCAAGGTTGCGTCACGGTGAGCAATAAACGCCTCAGTATTCGCGCGGTCGCCGGTGTAGGAAAGATCGGCGAGCACATCAGCCACCTGCGGTGCACTTAAACCCGTCAGGCGCTCCTCCAACTCCAGCGAGAAGGGGATATTCCACTTCTCAAAAAGCTCACGCTGCACACTATTCCACGCGGTTTCAGAATCCAGCAGCACCCCATCGCAATCAAAAACAGCGCAGGTGGGCACCCAGGACTCGGGAAGATCATGATTCAACATGGCTTAATTCTATCTTCTCAACCTCGCAACAATTAGAGCGCAGAAACCGGTTTGGACGTCACCGAACGCAGCAGCGGGGCAGTAGCCAGCAGCGCACAATGCACCAGCAGCACACCAACCACAATAGACGCCAAGACCAAACCCAGCGTATAGAGCAGCGACACACCGCTCAGAGCACTACCCATTAAAGGCCCCACCAGCAGCAACGCAGCAGCAGCCGACATAGTACTGACCAGCACCAGCGGACCCATCACCACCAGACGGCGCGAAGCACCCAAAACCCTACGCGAAGCACCCATCATATGCAGCGAAGAATACAGAGAAGACCGCTCAAAAATCGCGGCGCTCTGATTCAACAGAGCAGAAATAGCCACCAGCACAAAAGAAATACTCAGCAGCAGGAACAAACCCTGCCACATATCAGCAACTAGAGTAGATTGCGCAACATCCTGGCTCGCTCTCGACACTTGCGCAATAATCGAAAAAATCGGGCCTAAAAACGCCACTGTGAAAGTAGACATCGCCACCCCCGACACCTGACGCCAGGCCGCCCGTGGAGACTCCAAAATAGCGCGATACGCTAAGAGCGCATGAGGCTTAGAGGTGCGCTTAACCGCAATTTTTGCGTACAAACCCACCACAAAAGTACCCAGCAAATCCATCGCCACCATGCCCAAAAGCACCGGCAAACCAAGAATCAGGGCAACAATGAATAAAAGAACCGTATAGCTTACCCCGGCCTGGGCGGTGCTCTGCATCAGAGACTGCGCGAGCACCGAAAGCACAATAGCCGCACCAAAAATTACCAGGGCGCCCACCAGCAGCCTGCGCGATAAAGGGGCAGCCGACACGCGCTGACGCACACCCAGCGGGCTAATAGAGACCTTCGAGAGACCAAAAAGACTACTGACGGTAGCAACCACCAGGAAAAATAGGGCGCAATACCCAATCCCTTTGGGAGAAAGAGCCATATACCGCGCCTGCAGAGGAAAACCCTGAAAACGCAAAGTACCCAGCGGCTGAATGAGCAGAGCATAAAGCCCAACACCGAGCACAAAACCAATCAGTGCGTAGGCGAGGGCATCCAGCACCGTCATCATGGTCAGACGCGCAGTAGAAGCACCCAGCAGACGCAAAGTAGCCAAACGGTCATCACGGCGACGGGCACTAAGCCGAGCAGCCGAAGCACCCAGAGTAAAGAGCGGAAAAATCAGCAACAAGCCGGCAAACCAGGCACAAAATTGGTAAAAAGGAGCCATCTGTACCGCCTCACGATAGACCGCGGAAGCACCGGTGGCTCTGTAGGGCACCCAGAGATAAAAAGCCTGAATGCCGCCGGCCACCGTCAAGAGCGAGGCCGCCGAGGCAGCAAAAGCTAAAATCGGCAAAATAGCCTGTGAGGAAAAGAAAGTGCGGCGGGCAATAAGAGAATATACCTGCATTAGGCACCCCAATTCTGCTGATGCTGCGCGGGAGCCTGAGGCGTCTGCTGAATTGTGTTTTGGGGCGCCTGCTGTGTCTGCTGCGCTGAATCGCTCACAATCACACCGTCACGCACATGAATCACCCGCTGGCACGCCTGAGCCACCGCAGGATCATGAGTGACAATCACCAGAGCCGTATTCGAGGTCGTCACGTTCAGCAGCACCTGCATCACCTCACGCGCCGTGGCACTATCCAAAGCACCCGTGGGCTCATCGGCAAAAATAATCGGAGCATCATTCACCTGTGCCCGGGCAATAGCCACACGCTGCGCCTGACCACCCGAAAGCTCACCGATACGGCGGTTTCCCAGCGCGCCCAAACCTAGCTGCTGCAGCAGCTGCTGAGCCCGAGTACGCGCCTGCGAACGCGACATACCGGCCAGCATCGCCGACAAAGCAATATTCTCGCTCGCGGTCAGCTCCGGAACCAGCAAACCCTGCTGAAACACAAAACCGAAATGAGAAGCACGCAACGCCGTACGCTCGGCGTTGCTCATCGCCGCAATATCACGGTAACCCTGGGCATTACGCAGAAACACGCTGCCCGCATCGGGCTGAATAATACCGCTCAAAATATGCAGCAGCGTGGTCTTACCGCTGCCCGACGGACCCATAATCGCCACCGACTGGCCCGGGAAAATATCCAAGGATACCTGATGAAGCACCGGGTTAAAACCATAGGTTTTACTCAAGGAACGGGCACTAATAATCGGCTGCACTGCAGCAGCCGGTTGCGCGGCGGCGTTTACCTGCTGCCCACCGGGCGCAATAGAAGCTGACGGCGGATAAGAACCAGAAGGGGAGTGCATAAATTCAGTCATATATTCAGTATCCCAGAGACACAAACAAGGCCGTGTACAACCACAGTATGAAAATCTTGCGTATACAGAATCCCGCCGCTATATACACAGCATCCGCCGGCGCCCAAATGTCATAATGGGAATATGAGCACAAAACCCACACGTCTAATCCTGATCCGCCACGGCCAAACCGACTGGAACCTCGCCCACAAATTCCAAGGTGGCAGCGATATTCCCCTCAACGACACCGGCCGCTCCCAAGTCGCCGAAGCCATTGACTCCCTCAAAGCGCTAGAAACCGAAGGCGTGCATATTGACGGCGTGGTCTCCTCCCCGCTCATTCGCGCGGTAGAAAGCGGCCAGATTATCGCCCGCGGCCTGGACGTACCCTTCATCGGCACCTACGAAGGCCTGCAGGAACGCAGCTTTGGAGACCTGGAAGGCCGCGAAGCCACCGCCGAACTCATCGCCCAGGCACGCGCAGGGCTGAACCCCACCGTTGAGCCGCGCGAAGAATTCATTACCCGCGCCCTGGCAGCCATTAACCGCATCCGCAATGAACACGAAGGTAAAACCATTGTGGTCGCAGCCCACGGCATGCTCATCTCCATGGTCATGGGCGAACTCTACCGCCACGTGCCCGCCGAACTGACTGAAGACCCCTTCGTGCCCGGCGTGCTCATCTACCCCATTCCGCGCAATGCCGAACTGGTGCACGTGCCCCTGGAACTCATGGACGCCGCCATTGACCGCATTGTTGTGCGTGCCAATGAGCCCGAACTGGATCCCGAAGACCTACCCACGGGCGCCCTGGACGGCAGCCTGACCCTGATCCGCCACGGCCAGACCACTTGGAATAAAGCCGAACTCATGCAGGGCACCACCAATATTCCCCTCAATGACACCGGTCGCGCCCAGGCATACGACACCGGTGCCGTGCTTGCCGCCCGCGGCCTGCACTTTGATGTGCTCATTAGCTCCCCGCTGATTCGCGCCGCCGAAACCGCTCGCATTGTGGGCGAACGCTTCGATTTGAGCATTGGCGCCACCGATGCCGAGCTGGTCGAACGCTACTACGGCACCGCCGAGGGACTGCGTATTCCCGACACCCAGCTGCGCTCGCCCGAACGCTACTGGCCCGGCGTGGAGAGCGACCACGATGTGTATATTCGTGGCGTGCGCGCCCTGCGCCGTATTGTGCGCGAGCACCCCGGCGCCCACATTATGGTCGTCTCCCACGGCTCCTTTATTCGCCGCACTTACTCCGCCGCCCTGGGTCAGGAGCACCGCCCCGCCATTCCCAACGCCGAGCCTATCGCCTTTGATATTGCCGGCCTATTCGCCTGGTCCTCGCGTGAATGGTTTGGCGCTGATCTGCACGCGCAGGCAGCAGCTCACGCCGCCGAGCGTATGCAGAGTGTTCGTGTCGACTAAGGCTATCAAAGCGGCAGCGCGCCCTGCTCCTATAACCGGACGCTGGGCGCGCGGAACCCTCTGGGCGCTGCTGACACTCTGGGCTCTAACGGTCACAGCCATTGTTTTTGCACCCGTGCGCGTGGACGATAACGCCGCAGGAGGTGCCCTGGACGCCTGGTTGGCTCAGGCCCATAGTAACGGGCTGCCCGAGTGGATTAACCACTCGAGTATTGAACAGACCGCCAATATGGTCATGTTTATGCCCGGAGGTTTCGCTCTCTGCTTGCTACTGGGCTGGCGATTCTGGATGCTCTACGCCGGATTTATTGTCTCCGCCGCCATTGAAATCATTCAATTCTTTATGCCCGAGCGCGTGGGGGATTGGCACGATGTGCTTACCAACGGCACCGGTCTAGCGTTGGGCGCTCTGGCCGGTTGGGCGGTCTTGACAGTGCGCTCGCGTAGACTGTCCACGCGCGCTACCTCGTCCGCTGCCGCATAGAAATACCATTCAAAAGCCCACATAAACACACATAGACCCACATTCACCCGCGCGGGTGAATGTGGGTTTTATAGTGAAAAAGGCGCTAAAATAGGTGAGTTCACACAAAATATATTGACGTGCCCACATAAACGCACATAAAATCAAATGTGATTTAGTTTAGCGCGGTAAAAACCCACCTAAACTCACATTGCGGGCTGCTGCCCACCATAAGCGTACGGTCAACCCGTGCACACCCCGTACCCTCGAGAAGAAAGTGATGTGAGAGATGTTCGCTGAAGAACGCCGCGCTGAAATAGCCAAACTCGTCGCCGCAGCACGCCGCGTCAACGGCGCAGAACTGGCGCGCCGCTACGACGTCACCATGGAGACCGTGCGCCGCGACCTGGCGGTCCTGGAAGAGGCCGGCAAGCTACGCCGCGTGCACGGTGGCGCCGTGACCGTGGAACAGTCCACCGCCCTGGAATCCTCCATCGCCTCCCGCCAGCTGCTGAACAACTCCGAAAAGCGCCGCATTGCAGCCAAGGCCTATGAACTGCTGGCAGACTCGGAAATCGGCTCCATCGTGCTGGACGCCGGCTCCACCATTGAAGAACTCGCCGAAGAGATCGCAGCCAACGACTTTCGCCTCAAGACCGGCAATGACCGCCTGGTCATTACCCACGCACTGCATATTGCCGTCAAGCTCGCCGAAGCCGAAGGTGTTTCCCTGGAATTGGTGGGCGGCCACCTGCGCAAAATGACCTGGGCGGCAGTGGGTAGCCGCGCAGCAGAATACTTTAATACCATCCGCCCCGACGTTGCCTATATTGGCGCCAACGGCCTGGCGGCAGGATTTGGACTAACCACCCCCGGCATGAATGAGGCCATTGTAAAAACCGCCCTCATTAAGGCCGCGCGTCGCGTGGTGCTCCTGGCAGACTCCGCAAAATTCCATCGGGAAGCCCTGGTGCGTTTTGCAACCTTTGAAGATATTGACATCCTCATTACCAACCGCGCCCCCGACGGGGAACTTGCCGCGGCATTGGAAGAGGCAAATGTGGAGGTGATTATCGCGTGATCCTAACCCTGACCGCGAATCCCAGCATGGACCGCACCATTGAGCTGAGTGCACCCCTGGCGCACGGCGCCGTTCAGCGAGCCGCCGCTGCTGTTCAGGACCCGGGTGGCAAGGGCGTGAATATTTCCCGAGCCCTGCACGCCGCCAGTGTGCCCACCGAGGCCATTGTGCCCGGCGATGCTCACGACCCGGTGCTGACCGTACTCACCGAGCAGCATGTGGCGTATTCCAATCTGCCCACCGGCGAGCCCATCCGCTCCAATATCACCGTAGTTGACCCGGACGGTACCACCACCAAGCTCAACGCACCCGGTACCCGTTTCGATCAGCCCCTGCGCGAGGCGCTGGATGCCCTGGTGATTGAGCGTGCCCTGGCAACTAATGCCCACTGGGTGATTCTTGCCGGTTCCCTGCCCGCGGGTCTGCCCAGCAGCTACTATGCTGAGCTGATTGCTGCTCTGCGCGCGGCTGGCTTTGAGGGCAAGATTGCTCTGGACACCTCCGAGCAGACCCTGATTGACTCCCTGGCTCAGGAGGCTAAGCCCAGCCTGATTAAGCCCAACTCCGAGGAGTTGGCTCAGCTGACCGGCGCCTCCTCCTGGGAGGAGCTGGAGTCCAGTGCAGAGCTGACCGCTCGCACCGCGGCGTCTCTGCTCGGTGGCGGCATTGAATATGTGCTGGCAACCCTGGGCGGTGGCGGCGCGGTACTGGTGACCGAATCCGGCGCATGGCACGCAATTCACGAACCCATTAAGGTGCGTAGCACCGTGGGTGCGGGCGATAGCTCCCTCGCCGGTTTTGTGATTGCCTCCGAGGCGGGTGCATCCCCCGAGGATGCTCTGCTGAGCGCGGTTGCCTATGGTTCTGCAGCGGCTTCTCTGCCCGGCACTCGTATGCCTGTCCCGGCTGAAATCAGCATTGATAAGGTAACTCGTCGCGAGCTGGCTCTCTAAGTTTTTCCCTCATATTCGGGGGTCTATAGATTTTGGGGTATCGGTATTGCCGGTATTCCGCACACACATCCTGCTTATATAGCTTGTTAGATATATAGCTGAAACCACTCACTAAACCCGAGGAGGGTAGCATGTCTGATCTGATCACCACGGATCTCGTCCTGATGGACGAAAACCTGGGCGACTCTCGATTCGACGTAATCCAGGCACTGGCACAGGCGGTTGTCGGCGCGCAGCGCGCAACCGACTTCGAGCAGCTCTACGCGGATGCCAAGGCACGCGAATCCAAGACCGACACCGGCATTCCCGGCGGTATCGCCATCCCTCACTGCCGCTCCGCAGCAGTGACCGAACCGACCCTTGCCATGGCACGCCCCAACCCCGCCGTAGACTTCGGCGCAAAGGACGGCCCGGCAGACTTGATCTTCTTCATCGCAGCACCCGATGGCGCAGACCAGGCACACCTGAAGCTGCTCTCCACCCTGGCACGCTCCCTGATGAAGAAGAGCTTCACCGCATCCCTGCGCGAGGCAACCAGCCGCGAAGAAATCGTGGAACTGGTCAACCAGGCACTCGGTCTTGCCCCCAAGGCTGAAGAAGCAGCACCGGCAGCAGCCCCCGCCGAAAAGGCAGAGGAAGCTCCCGCAGTAGATCTGGGCAAGAGCGAAGAAGCAGCTCCTCAGAAGAAGCTGGTCGCCGTGACCGCATGCCCCACCGGCATTGCGCACACCTATATGGCAGCTGACGCCCTCAAGTACGCTGCTGAAGAGCTGGGCTACGACCTGAAGGTTGAAACCCAGGGCTCCTCCGGCAATGAGACCCTGACCCAGGCTGATATTGACGAAGCCGATGCAGTGGTCTTCGCCGTGTCCGTGAATGTGCGTGATCGCGGCCGTTTCGCGGGCAAGCCCTACGTGGAATCCCAGGTTAAGCGCGGTATTGACGAGCCCGAGGCAATGCTCAACGAAGCACTGGCAGAGGCCGCTAACCCCAATGGCGCGCGTGTTGCAGCGGTAACCGCGGGTGCCTCCGAAGAGGCCTCGGGCGCGTCCGGCCTGAGCTGGAGCTCCATCTACAAGGCACTGATGACCGGTGTCTCCTACATGATTCCCTTCGTGGCTGCCGGCGGTATTCTGGTGGCTCTGGGCTTCATCTTCGAGTCCATTACCGTGGCAAACCTGGGTGATGTGAACACCAAGGACATTCTTGCCAATAATGACTTCTTCGGCCAGATGAACGTGCACTGGACCCTGTACCTGGGTGCAGTACTGCAGACCATCGGTGGTATGGGTCTGAACCTGATGGTTCCGGCTCTGGCAGCCTACATTGCGTACGGTCTTGCCGGTCGCCCCGGTATTGCACCGGGCTTTATTGCCGGTACTGTGGCAACCACCGTTGGCGGCGGCTTCCTGGGCGGTATCGTGGGCGGTCTGCTCGCCGGTGTCTTCGCCTACGGTCTGGGTCAGCTCAAGCTGCCCCGCTGGCTCGGCTCCATGATGCCCGTGGTCATTACCCCTCTGCTGACTTCCCTCTTCGCCGGCGGCATTATGTACATTCTGCTGGCTGGCCCGCTCAAGGCTGCAACTGACGGTCTGCAGTCCTGGCTGACCGGTATGTCCGGTACTTCCGCTGTGGTTCTGGGTCTGATCCTGGGCGCTATGATGGCATCCGATCTGGGCGGTCCCATTAACAAGGCAGCGTACCTCTTTGCAGCAACCGGCCTGTCTGCAGGCGGAGATGTGAATAAGGAAATCATGGCGGCTGTGATTATCTCCGGTATGGTTCCCCCGCTGGCAATGGCTCTGGCAACCGCCCTGCGCCCCAAGGCGTTCAGCGAGGCTGAGCGTGAAAACGGCAAGGCAGCATGGCTGCTGGGTGCATCCTTCATCTCTGAGGGTGCGATTCCCTTTGCTTCTGCTGACCCGCTGCGCGTAATCCCCGCCTCCATCGTGGGTGGCGCTGTTGCAGGCGCTATCTCTATGGGTGCACATGTTGCTTCCCCGGCACCTCACGGCGGTATTTGGATCATTGGTTTGACCTCCAACCCCCTGATGTTCCTGGCGGCTGTTGTAGCCGGCACCGTGGTCAGTGCCCTGCTGTACCTGCTGCTGAAGGCTATCGGTTCCAAGGCTAAGCAGGACGCCTAGTATTTAGGCTTGTCCACTGACTAAAAATATGTGTTCAGACTACCCCCAGCGCACCATTCCCGGTACACTGGGGGTAGCCACATAGACTACGTAAGGAAATATTTCCATGACTACCTACAATGGTGTCGGCGTCTACGCCGGCCGCGTGATTGGTCCCGTTCTGCAGATGCCCGAGCCCATTAAGGAGCCCGCTGCATCCCTGCGTCTGAACGGCGAAAGCGTTGAAGAAGCTTCGCAGCGTATTAAGGACGCATCCCAGCGCGTGAAGGAAGACCTGCTCGCCCGCGCAGAGAACGCATCCCGCGACGGCAAGGCAGTGCTCAAGTCCACCTCCCAGATGGCAACCGACCGCGCCCTGCTCAAGAGCGCAATCAAGCTGGTTGAGACCCAGGAGCTGGCACCCGAGCGCGCAATCTGGGAAGCAGCAACCGCATTCGCTGACCAGATGAAGGCACTGGGCGGTTACATGGCTGAGCGCGTGACCGATATTCACGATGTGCGCGCCCGCATTGTGGCTGATCTGACCGGCCAGCAGGCACCCGGCATCCCCTTCTCCGAGGAGCCCTTCATCCTGGCTGCTATTGACCTGGCACCGGCTGATACCGCAACCCTGGACCCCGAGAAGGTTATCGCACTGATTACCTCCGACGGTGGCCCCCAGGCACACACCGCTATTCTGGCTCGCGGTCTGGGTCTGCCCGCAATCGTGGCAGCTAAGGGCGTGACCGAGATTGAAAACGGCACCGTGGTGTACCTGGACTGCAATGACGGCCTGGTCAACACCGAGCCCACCGAGGCTGAGCGTGAAGCAGCTGTTAAGTACGCAAACCGCAAGCCCGTTGCTGAATTCGACGGTCAGGGCGTGCTGGCTGACGGCACCCGCGTTGAGATTTACGCAAACGTTGGTGACGGCAAGTCCGCTGAAAAGGCAGCTAGCCTGAACGCTGAGGGTGTTGGTCTGCTGCGCACCGAGTTCGGCTTCCTGGGCTACGATACCGAGCCCAGCGCAGAGACTCAGGCAGCAACCTACAAGTCCGTCTTCGACGCATTCCCCGGCAAGCACATTGTGGTCCGTACCCTGGATGCAGGCGCCGATAAGCCGCTGCCCTTCCTGAACGTGAAGGAAGAGGAGAACCCCGCACTGGGTGTTCGCGGTTTCCGTACCGACTGGACCGTTCCCGGCGTGCTGGAGCGTCAGCTGGAAGCTATTAAGCTGGCTTCCGAGGGCTCCGAGGCTGATATTTGGGTGATGGCTCCCATGGTCTCCACCGCATCCGAGGCACGCACCTTCGCGAATATGCTCAAGAAGGTCGGCCTGCCCACTCACGGTGTGATGGTTGAGACCCCCGCAGCAGCTGTGAACGCAGAGGCTATTCTGGGCGAGGTTGACTTCGTTTCCATCGGTACCAACGACCTGACCCAGTACACCATGGCAGCTGACCGCCTGCTGGGCGATCTGGCACACCTGAACAACCCCTGGCAGCCCGCTGTTCTGAAGATGATCAAGCTGACCGTCGAGGGTGCACAGCGTGCCTCCGTGACCGCCGGTAAGAAGAAGTACGTGAGCGTGTGTGGCGAGGCAGCAGCTGACCCGGCGCTGGCTGTGGTTCTGGTCGGCCTGGGCGTGGATACCCTGTCCATGAACGCAGGCGCTATCCCCGCCGTTGCCGCTGTGCTCAAGTCCGTGACCCGCGAGAAGGCTCAGCACATTGCTTCCAAGGTTCTGGAGCAGATTTCCTCCGCTGAGGCTAAGCAGATTGCACGCGAACAGCTGCCGGTTCTGGACGAACTGGGTCTGTAAAAGATTCTGTAGTTCATAGGCGAATGGCTAAACCCGGAAAAGATTACGCTCCTTTAGATACTGTGGGCGGGCTGTGAATTGAGCTTTTTTAGTCAAGAAGCTACGCATAGCCTGGCCTAAAAAGGTACAATAAGAGACGTGAACTTTTCCGGGTTTTCCGGTCACCAGAAGAAATAAATTGGGGTCTAAATAACCTTTAGCCCCGGTTACTAAAGGAGTAAAACATGGCAGAGCGCGAAGCCACCATTGCAAGCCGAGTTGGCCTGCACGCACGTCCGGCAGCTATCTTCGCTGAGGCAGCAGGCGACCTCCCCGTTGAGGTCACCATTGCAGCTAAGGGCGAGCCCGCTGACGAGGCTATGGACGCAGCTTCCATCCTGTCCCTGATGTCCCTGGGTGCAAAGCACGGTGACGTTGTTGTGCTGCGCGCAGAGGGCGAAGGTGCAGAGGAAGCACTGGAGACCCTGGTCAAGATTCTCGAGACCGACCACGACGCTGAGTAATTCCAGCTTCTGAAATATCCCGCCCCGCCGCTTTCGGTGAGGGCGGGATATTTTTATACTCAAAGAGACACTCACACGCACTATCACCGGGCGGTGTATCTCATAGTCTCTCAACCTATGAGAGAGATATAGCGACCGGTACAATCAGTGATAAGAAGTACATCAACGGGTCAGGACAGCATGAGCGATCACACAGACACCCCGGACAACCCGATCCACGGTATGCGCGCCCTCTCCGCCGAGCAGATTCAGCGAGCAAAAGAAACGCAGGCTAGCGCTACCGGCGAGGCAGCCCGTGCACTCGCTCAAGCCTATGGGGAAACCGACGCCTATCGTGCCGAGCAGCAGCGCGCAGAACAGCAGCGCACCCAGGCGCAGATCAGTCAAGCGCTGGCTGGCGAACAGCAGGAGCTTGCCCAACAAAACCCGATTAAAGCCGCCGCCGAAAAGGCAGCAACCGCAGCTATTCCCATTGTGCCCGCGCCCCCGCGCTTTGGCGGTACAGAAATAACCTCTGTGCCCTCCACCGCGCCCGTGTCGGTGGCAACCACCACCCTACCCGTGGTGGGTCGAGGAGCCGGCGGCCGCTGGGGTGTGCGCTCCCTCAAATCCTTTGTGCAGGTGGCTCCTGCGGCGCCTCCTGCGGCTCCTCGCGGTCGGGCGCGCATTCAGCAGCCTCAGTTTGCCCTCAATAAGTTTTCCGAGGAGAAGCGCCGTGCCGAGGCGCGCCGTAAAGAGGCTCTGCGCCGCGAGAAAGAGTACGCTCGCGACACCCTGAACTTTACCCTGCGCCTTGCCGAGGCGATGTTTCACTATGGCGCCGATGCGGTGGATGTTGACTCGGCGATTATTGCCGTATGCTCCGCCTACGGTCTGGATTCGGTAGATGTGGATATTACCAACCAGTCGGTGACCATTAACTACACCTCCGACCCGGATATCTACATGGAATCGCGCATTATTAAGCGCAATACCTCCTCCGAGGAGCGTTTTACTCATACCCTGGTGCGCGTGGTGCGATCCTCCACCGAGAACTCCGAGGCTCTGGCGGCAACTTACCGCCTGATTCACGATATTACTCAGGGCGGTATTAACCTCGATATTGCCGACCTGAAGCTGAGCGAAATCACTAATGGTCGTAAGCTCTACGCTCCGGCAATTGTCTGGCTTGCCAATATTATATGTGCGGGTACTCTTACCGCGGCGCTGGGTGCAAGCTGGGCGACCAGTGTTGCCGCTGCCATTATTTTTATCCCGGTGTACCTGATTATGTCCCGCCTGGCATCTATTGGTATGGCGAGTTTCTTCCGCATGGCGGTGGGCGCGGGTATTACCACCCTGTTGGCGATTATGCTCGGCGGGGACGGATCTTTCCTACACCGCCCGGGTGTGAGTATTTCTGCGCCACTAGTGGTGGCGGCGGGTTTGATTATGTTCCTACCCACCCCGCGCTTGGTGGCGGCGGTGCAGGACGCCATTAATGGTTTCCCTGTCACAGCGGCGGGTCGTTTTGTGTCCACCGGTATGAGTTTTGTGGGTCTGGTGGTGGGTATTGCCACCGCGGTGAGTATTTTGGCTCTTTTTGGCTGGCCCATGCTGGATATTGCGCAGACTCGTTTTGAGCCGGCGCCGCCCTGGATTTGGGCTACTTTTATGATTATTGCCACCGTCGCTTGGGCTGTGGCTATTCAGACCTCGTGGCAGAAGTGCCTGCTGGTGGCTGCGATTACCGCCTGCGGGCTGGGTACCTACTATGGGGTGCAGATCCTCTCGGGTGAGGGTACGGGTCGTGCGGCGACGGCTGCGGCTGCTTTTGTGATTGGTGCTCTGAGCACCTACACGGCCTATAGGTTGCATGCACCGCAGGCTATTTTCTCGATCCCCGCGCTGACCTTCCTGCTGCCGGGTCTATCTTTCTTCCGCGGTATGTACCTGCTGACGGTGGATACGGATGTGGTGGTCGGCGTACAGAATGCTGTTACCGCTGTTTCCTTGGTGCTGGCAATGGCAGCGGGCGTGGCTTTGGGTAACTACGTTATGCAATATGTTATGCAGCATGTGAGCGTATGGCGCGTGGATCGTCGTCAGGAAATGCGCGCTAAATCCTAATATATCCATTTATGCATATAACTAGAGGGCTATGGAATCTGTCCATAGCCCTCTAGTCTATTCACCGCGTGAACACGCCTAGCGAACCTGCCAATTAACCGGCTGCGCACCCTGTTCAACCAGCAGCTCATTCACCCTAGAAAAAGGACGCGACCCAAAGAAACCGCGACGCGCCGATAGAGGAGAAGGATGCGCCGACTCCACACACGGATAGGGAGCGAGCATAGGCGCCAGCTTACGCGCATCATTACCCCACAGCAGAGCCACCAGGGGAGTGCCCCGAGCAACCAGAGCTTCAATAGCGCACTGGGTAATAGCCTCCCAGCCCTTGGCACGATGAGAGCCCGCATCGCCCTCACGCACACTGAGCACACGGTTGAGCAGCATGACACCCTCATCAGCCCAGGAACTCAAATCCCCGTGCTCGGCAGGCTCATATCCCAAATCCTCCTGCAGCTCGGTGTAAATATTCTTCAGCGAACGGGGAATAGGGCGAACATCGCGATGCACCGAAAAAGACAGACCCATAGCGTGCCCGGCGGTGGGGTAGGGGTCCTGCCCGACAATAAGCACCTTGACCGAACTCATAGGTCGGGTAAACGCATTAAAAATCTCAACCCCGGGCGGGAAAGTACGCACACCGGCGGCGTGCTCGGCACGCAAAAAATCACCCATAGCGCGAATCTGCGGTTCCACAGGGGCTAAAGCACGGGCCCAATCGGCGGCCATAATATTCTCTAAAGCTTGCTGCATAGTGCCACTATAGCGTGTTGTGTCCGGTGCCTGCGGGCAGAAAAATAATCTATACCGGTGCTAGCACCGATCTACCACTTTTCTACCACTGATATATATTGAATCTATACCCATATACGCCAAGAGAACCGCAAGGACATTCATGCCCGCCCAAGCCCCCACTCACGATAGCGCGCTAGAAGAGCAGCATATAGCTAAACACTCTGACCCAATCCCCCCACAAGAGGCAGAAGAGCCCGAAGCCCGCAATACTATGAGCGAACTTGAGCACGCCATTATTGCCCTGGAGAAGAAAAATTGGCGCTACCAGGGACGAAAAGAACAGGCGATTCTAAATATGGGACTGAGCCCCATAGCCTACTATCAAAAGCTCAACTCCATGATTGATGACCCGCGCATTATTGCCCGCTACCCGGTGGAAACCGACGCCTGGCGTGCACGCCGCGAGAGCAATATGTAGAGATAACCGCTCACGTCACAAAGAGTGAGATAGACGCCCGAAACATAGGACGGGCGCCTAAAACAGGGTAATCTAGACACAGACACTACTGAATACCAGCATTGCGCCCCGCCCAGAGTATACGCCCCAGCAGACACTTAGAGCAGGCGCGCAGCGAGCACCACTAGGACAAGCCGAGTATGAGCGCATTCCCGCCGGATGAATTCGACAAGATCGACGAAAATACCGCCCGCCGCGGTACCTACCGCGGCACCCTCATCGACCCCTCCAAGAACCCGCGCGGTGCACTTCCTGTCATCATTGCCGGTGCGCTCGCCCTGGTGCTGGGTGTTGTCATGTATCTGATGGCTCCTAAGCTTTACAGCCCCGGCACCTCCAGCTCCAAGCCCGTAGCGAGCTCCTCGGCATCGGCTGCTCCGCGTTCTAGCGCAGCTGCCTCCAGCGCCGCGGCAACCCCCAGCCCCACCGTGGATTCCTCGATTACCCTGAGCGTGTACAACTCGGGCGCTGCCGCAGGTAGCGCAACCAATGCCGCTACCCGTCTGCGCAACGCAGGGTACACCGTGGCGGCAACGGCAAACTGGACCGGCACCGCACCGGCCAATAGCATTGTGTACTACGGCTCCGGCTATGAGCAGCAGGCACAGCTGGTGGCATCGCAGCTGAACATTAGCAGCGTGCGTGAAATTAGCGCCGCTAACGGCCTGGGCTCCAATGACGTTATGGTGGTTCTTGCCAACGATTACGTCGCAGCATAAGCTCATACCTTAGCGCCCGCACGGTCGACCTAAACGACCCGGCGGGCGCTAAGTGCGCTCATGGCGATTAAGAGCCTGAAGGGGTCCAAAAATCTTGCTTGTACAGGCACTAAACTGACACAATAAATGAGGTATTAAAGCGGGTAGGGAGAGCCCTACCCGAAAAACTAGCCCAGGAGGGACAACGCCACATGGCAAAGCTCATTGCTTTTGATGAAGAAGCACGTCGCGGTCTGGAGCGAGGCCTAAACACTCTCGCTGACGCCGTGAAGGTCACCCTCGGCCCGCGCGGTCGCAACGTTGTTCTGGAGAAGGCGTGGGGCGCCCCCACCATCACCAACGACGGTGTGTCCATCGCCAAGGAAATCGAGCTCGAGGATCCGTACGAAAAGATCGGCGCAGAGCTGGTCAAGGAAGTTGCCAAGAAGACCGACGATATCGCAGGTGACGGCACCACCACCGCAACCGTGCTGGCACAGGCACTGGTTCGCGAGGGTCTGCGTAACGTGGCAGCTGGCGCTGACCCTCTCTCCCTCAAGCGCGGTATTGAGAAGGCTGTTGAGGCAGTCACCGCCGCTCTGCTCGAATCCGCTAAGGAAGTTGAGACCGAGGAAGAGATCGCAGCAACCGCATCTATCTCCGCAGGTGACGCAGAGATCGGTAAGCTGATCGCACAGGCTATGGAGAAGGTCGGCAAGGAAGGTGTGATTACCGTTGAGGAGTCCAACACCTTCGGCCTGCACCTGGAACTGACCGAGGGTATGCGCTTCGATAAGGGCTTCCTCTCCGGTTACTTCGTGACCGACCCCGAGCGCCAGGAAGCTGTTCTGGAAGACCCCTACGTGCTGGTCGTCAACCAGAAGATCTCCAACGTTAAGGACCTGGTTCCGGTTCTGGAGAAGGTCATGCAGTCCGGCAAGCCCCTGCTGATCGTGGCTGAGGACGTTGAGGGTGAGGCTCTGGCTCTGCTGGTGCTGAACAAGATGCGCGGCTCCATTAAGTCCGTGGCTGTGAAGGCTCCGGGCTTTGGTGATCGTCGTAAGGCTCAGATGGCTGATATTGCTATCCTGACCGGCGGCCAGGTTATTACCGAAGAGGTCGGCCTGTCCCTGGATTCTGCAACCCTGGATATGCTCGGTTCCGCTCGCAAGGTCGTTGTGACCAAGGACGAAACCACCATTATTGAGGGCGCTGGCGACGCAGCTGCTATTGAAGGCCGCGTGAACCAGATTCGTGCCGAGATCGCTAACTCCGACTCCGATTACGATCGTGAGAAGCTGCAGGAGCGCCTGGCAAAGCTCGCCGGTGGTGTGGCTGTGCTCAAGGCTGGCGCTGCAACCGAGGTTGAGCTCAAGGAACGCAAGCACCGCATTGAGGACGCTGTGCGTAACGCAAAGGCTGCTGTTGAAGAGGGCATCGTCCCCGGCGGTGGCGTGGCTCTGATCCAGGCTGGCGTGCAGGCATTCGAGTCCCTGCAGCTGGAGGGTGACGAGGCAACCGGCGCGAACATTGTTCGTGTTGCTATTGACGCTCCGCTGAAGCAGATCGCTGCAAACGCTGGCCTGGAGCCGGGCGTTGTGGTTGATAAGGTTCGTTCCCTGCCCGCAGGTACCGGCCTGAATGCTGCAACCGGTCAGTACGAAGACCTGATGGCTGCCGGCATTAACGACCCTGTCAAGGTCACCCGTTCCGCTCTGCAGAACGCTGCATCTATTGCGGGTCTGTTCCTGACCACCGAGGCTGTTGTGGCTAACAAGCCCGAGCCCGCCGGTGCTGCTGTTCCCGGCGCTGACGCAATGGGCGGCATGATGTAATCATCGCTGAGTGAACCCCTGTGTGTATCTGTACACACAGGGGTTCCTGCGTTTAATACCCTTATCAGTCTGCCCTCTCTGCCCGGGGTGCGCGGGCGGGGGTAGAATAGTGTACCTATGGAATGCCAGTATTACCGCGAGAATTTATGCCACTCCTGCGCCACTATCGAGCTGCCCTATGAGCAGCAGGTAGCCGCCAAGGAGAATGATGCGCACACCCTGCTGCAGGCATACCCGCACGTCAAATGGCTGCCCACCGCAACCAGCGCCCAGAGCGGCTTCCGCAATAAAGCCAAGTTCGTGGTGGGTGGAACCGCCGATCACCCGACCCTGGGTACCGTGGATTACCGTAGCGGCGCCTCCACCGACCTTGGGCAATGCCCGCTCTATATTGAGCAGATTGAGCCTGCGGTGCCGGTGCTGCGCGAATTTATTCGCCGCGCGCACCTGACCCCCTACGATATCCCCAAGCGCCGCGGCGAGCTAAAGAATATTCTCGTGACCGCCAGCGATGACGGTCAGCTGATGATTCGTTTTGTGTTGCGTTCTAAAAAGCTGCTGGTGCCGATCAAAAAGAATATGGATTGGCTGTGCCAGCAGCTGCCCACGGCCCGTGTGATTTCGGTGAATCTGCTGCGTGAGCATGTGGCGCTGGTGGAGGGTGATGAAGAAATTATCCTCACCGATCATCAGACCCTGCCCATGCGGGTTAACGACATGGTGCTACACCTGCGCCCGCAGAGTTTCTTCCAGACAAATACGTCGATTGCCGAGGCCATGTATTCTCAGGCTCAACAATGGGTGGCAGAGGTACAGCCGGGCAGCCTGTGGGATCTGTATTGCGGTGTGGGTGGTTTTGCCCTGCACGCCGCCGAGGTGATGGAACCCCACGCCCCGGTGACCGGTATTGAGATTAGCTCCGAGGCTATTGCCAGTGCCCGCTGGACCGCCCGCGAGAGTAGTATTGAGAATCTGCATTTCTCCGCCCAGGATGCGCCCGAGTTCGCCCTGTCTTCCGGTAGTGTGCCCGAGGTGCTGATTATGAACCCTCCGCGCCGCGGTATTGGTGCGAAGCTGTGCTCCTGGGTGCAGGATTCGGGGATTGAGCGCGTGATTTACTCCAGCTGTAACGCTAAGACACTGGCTCAGGATTTGGAGCGTATGCCCGCCTATGACCCGGTGCAGGCGCGTGTGCTGGATATGTTCCCGAATTCCAACCACTATGAGGTCATTACCCTACTTCAGCGCCGCGCGTAGATAGGTTTGGTCAGATAGATACTGGGCTTTCAAAGGGGGTACAGTAGTACCCATGCTTGAGACTAAAACCATTGTGCTGGTGCACGGCTATATGAATAATGCGCGCGTATGGGATGAATGGATTCCCTACCTTCAACGCTCCGGGTACACGGTACATGCCCCCTCCTGGCTCTATATGGATGCGCCCATCTCTCAGTTGCAGGTCAACCCCGATGCGCGTTTGGGACAGGTGACTTTTGGAGAGGTAGTAGAGCATTACGCGAGCTTTATTCAGAGCCTGCCCGAAAAGCCGATTCTGATCGGTCATTCCCTGGGCGGTGTGATGGTACAGAAGCTGGCCGAGCTGGGTTACGCGGCGGCTGCGGTGGCGGTCAATAGCGGCCCTCCGGCGGGTATTAGTGTTATGAATCTGGGGTGGTTGGTTTCCAATATTCAGCTGCTGGCTCCCTGGTCTAAGGCGCCCGCTCGCCTGATGAACCAGAAATGGTACCACCGCTATGTCTGCCAGGATCTGAGCTTTGAAGAAACCGGGCAGATGATGCGTGAGTTCTGTGTGCCTGCGGGCGCTCGCATCCCGGCAACCATCCAGCCTATTGATTGGTCTAAGTCGCATGTGCCTCTGCTATTTATTGCCGGCTCGCGGGATGCTTCGCAGCCTCCGGCGGTGAATTTCAAGAATTATAACGCCTACACCGATCCGGGCAGTGTGAAGGATTATATTCAGATTCAGGGCCGTACCCACAATACTCTGCGTCAGGATGGCTGGGAGTATGTTGCCGATACTATTCTGTTGTGGCTGCGCGGTCTGGACTAAAGACTGCCCGCGAGATCAGTAGATACACCTAGAGAAACACCCGTGATTATTCCAATGATTGTGGGTGTTTCTTAATGCCCGATTAAGATATAGCAGCCGCGGAATAAAGGTTGATGAGAACCGTTATAGGGATTGTCATACATCTTAAATTCCGCCTGCCACGCGGTGAGCGGAGAGAACGGGGAGATCATCGTGAGCGATACTCTGCACTTTGACCTGGTGGTTATTGGTTTCGGTAAGGCAGGTAAGACCCTCGCCGGCACATACGCACGCAGCGGCAAGAACGTTGCCCTGATTGAGCAGTCCAGCCAGATGTACGGCGGCACCTGCATTAATATTGGCTGCGTACCCACCAAAGCACTGGTGGAACGCGCCCACACCCTGCGCGAGGGCGAGAACCCCGATGAGCATTACGCATCGGCTGTCACTTTCCGTGAGAAGCTCACCGGTGCCATGCGGGCTAAGAATAAGGAAATTCTGCTCTCGAACGAGACCGCAAAGCTCATTGACGGCCACGCACGATTTATCTCGGACACTGAGATTGAAGTCACCGGTGGCGACACTTCCCTGCGCATTACCGCAGACTATTTTGTGATCAATACCGGCGCTGTGCCGGTGCTGCCCGCAATTGACGGTCTGGCAGAGTCCACGCGTGTGCTGACCTCCACCGAGCTGCAGAGCCTTGAGCCTCGCCCGCAGCGCCTGGCGGTGCTCGGTGGCGGCCCGATCGGCATTGAATTTGCCGGTATTTTCGCCTCCTACGGTACGCAGGTAAGCATCTTGGACGGTCCCCCCGCCCTCTTTGACCGATACGATGAGGATGTCGCCCAGGTTGCCCGCGATATCCTCACCGAGCAGGGTATCACTGTACATTCGGGCGTGCGCGTTGAGCGCATTGAAGATAGCGCTGAAGGTGTGACCGTGTACTACGCTAACTCCGAAGGCGCCTCCCAAGGCCTAGAGGCTGACTATGTGCTGGTAGCTACCGGCCGTAAGCCCGCCACCGAGGGCCTGGGTCTGGAGAACACCTCCATTAAGCTCACCGAACGCGGAGCAATTGCTGTTGACGAGCACCTGCGCACCTCGGTACCGAATATTTTCGCAGCCGGTGACGTGAACGGCGGCCCGCAGTTCACCTATATTTCTCTGGATGATTACCGCGTGATTGCCTCCCAGCTGATGGGTGACGGCTCCCGCTCCACCGGTGACCGCCAGGCGGTAGCGGCAACTATGTACATGAACCCGCCTCTGTCTTCTGTGGGTCTAACCGAGCGTGAGGCGCTGGCAGCCGGTCACCGCGTGAAGGTTTCCTCCAAGCCCGTGGCTGCTATTGCGGCAATGCCTCGCGCGAAGATTGTGGGCAACCCCGCCGGTGTCATGAAGTTCGTGATTGACGCTGAGAACGATAAGATTCTGGGCGCTCAGCTGCTGGTGGTTGAGTCCGGCGAGGTGATTAACCTGGTGGCTCAGGCGATGCGTTTCGGTATTACTGCCTCTCAGCTGCGCGATGCTATTTACACTCACCCCTCCATTACCGAGGGTATTAATGAGGTGCTGGCGGTTCAGACTGAGGTCAAATAAGCACCGAATACCAGGACATAAATTCTTGTAATTACACAATAGATTAAAGCGTGGGGTGCACTAGATATCTAGTACACCCCACGCTTTAATCTATTGTGTATACGGGCTGATCAGGAACCTACGCAGAAGCAATCAAACGCTGCGACAGCTCAGTGATGGAGCGGATCTTAGCCTGATTATCGGCGCAATAGGTGACCATCATCAGCTCATCGGTTGCGGTCTCCTGAGCGAACGCCTCTAGACGAGCCGCCACATCATCATAGGTGCCCACGAACATATGGCGATTACCCACGAGCATGGTGCGCAGGCGAGTCGCGTATTCCTCATCGGCAGCAATCTCATCCGGGTGCTTGAACTGCACGGGCAGGCCGCGCGCCAGGCGGTAGCGGAAATTCAACGCCGAGAGCGCATAATGCTGGGCTTCTTCTTCGGTTTCAGCAGCCATCACCGAGACAGCCGAAAGGTTCGTACCCTCCACGCCCTCGGGCAGCTGGGAACGGTAAGCATCCATCAGGTGCTCATCCTGAGAACCACTAAAGAACTGTGCGTAGGCGTAGTTGAAACCGTGGTGCGCTGCCCAGGTTGCCGAAGAGCCGGAGGAACCGAGCATCCACAGCTGCGGCGCGGTTGCCGGAGTGGGGAAGGCGTGCAGCATGGCGTAGGGGCTGTCCTTGGGCACATCGGCGCGGATAAAGGCAGCGGTTTCAAGAATAATATCGTTAATTTCGGGGACACCAATGGTGCGACCCTGATTCAGAGCTGCCGCGGCAAGCATATCGGTACCGGGCGCACGACCCAGACCCAAATCCACACGGTCGGGGTAGAGGGAAGCGAGCAGGTTGAAACGCTCGGCGATCTGCAAACTGCCATAGTTCATAGCCATGACACCGCCGGTACCCACACGAATACGCTCGGTGTGGGCAAGCACGTGAGCAGCCATAATATCGGGTGCGGAGCTAATGAAGCCGCGGGAGTTGTGATGCTCAGCGAACCAAATGCGGGTGTACCCGTTTGCATCGGCCGCCTGGGCGAACTCGGTCAGGCGTGAGAGGGTTTCTTCGCTGCTGACCCCGGTATAGAGGGGCACCTGGTCGAGAATGCTATAGCGAGTCATTGGGTTTTCCTTGAATGCCATATATGTATTTCGTGTACTAAGTACAGCCTAACACTTTTCACTGGCTATCCTGCTCCCTTTCGCCCGCGGTGTACGCCCGTTTATGCCCCTGTACGCCCCGGTTCTCGATGCCTGACAGGCTGTTAACAGAAATAGTGCGAAGCCTTATGAGCTCTATTCATCAGGTAAGCGTTTTATATGAGCTAGAGATACGAGACAAAAGCCTAAGGGTGTCCTAAGATAGATGAGGACACCAATCAACGGCGCTGACCTCTTCAACCGACGAAGAGCGCCACCGATAAAGAAAGACAACGCACATGGCACTACCGGCAATTGCGCCCTACTCCTACACCGATAACGAACACGCCAACCGCGTCTCCTGGCCCGTCGACCCCTCCCGTGCCGTACTGCTGGTACACGATCTGCAGGAGCATTTCGTCCGCGCCTTCTCACGCACCGACGAAAACGGCAATGAGCTACCCGAAGCGCAGATTAATATCGCCATTGCCAACACCCGCCGCCTGCTGGATACCGCCCACGCAGCCGGCATTCCCGTCTACTACACCGCACAGCCGCCCCGCCAGGACCCGGCTGACCGTCGCCTGCTGATCGACTTCTGGGGCGACGGCATGCAGGATGACGAAGGCGCACAGATTCTACCCGCCATTGCACCGGCAGAGGGCGATACCGTGCTGACCAAGTGGCGCTACTCCGCCTTTGTCCGCTCCGATTTCGAGCAGCGCCTCAAAGACTCCGGCCGCGACCAGCTGATTATTGTGGGCGTGTATGCACACATTGGCTGCCTGACCACCGCCCTGGAAGCCTTTATGCGCGATATTCAGCCCTTTATGGTCGCTGACGGCCTGGCTGATTTTAGCGAGGAGGAGCACCGCATGGCCTGCGAGTACGCTTCGGGCCGTTGCGCTCGCGTGCTTTCCACCGATGAGGTGCTGGCAGATATTGCCTCCTTCGAGAACGGTGCGGAGGCGTAAATGAGCTGGGTTATTGTTACCGGTGCCAATGGCGGTATTGGTACCGCCACCGTGCACCAGCTCATCCGTGACGGTTATAGCGTATATGCCGCCGATATGGCGCCTGAACCCGCGGAATCTTTCGCCAGCTACGGGGATGCTACCTTCCGTTACGCGCAGGTGGACGTCACCAGTGAAGAGTCCGTGGCTGCACTGGCTCATAGTGTCGCAGCGCTGGAGCAGGAGATTCAGGGCGCCGTGCTGGCAGCCGGTATTGCTCACAGCCAGTCCCTGCTGGATACCTCTTTTGAGACCTGGAAAAAGCTGCAGGCGGTCAATGCCGACGGCGTGTTCCTGTGCCTGCGCGAATTCGCACGCATTATGATTGCCCAGGCGGACAGCGACCCGTCCAATGCCCGCTCCCTGGTGACCATTGCCTCCAATGCGGCACGCACCCCGCGCGCGGAATTTGGTGCCTACGGTGCCTCCAAGGCGGCTGCTTTGCGCGTGTCCACCAGCTTCGGATTGCAGCTTGCAGCGCACGGCATTCGCGTGAATGTGGTGTGCCCGGGTACCACCCGCACCCCCATGGTGACCGACGCTTGGGATGGCGAGGACCAGAGCGCCCTGCCCATTGCCGGCAACCCCGCCACCTACCGCCTGGGTATTCCCCTGGGTCGTATTGCCGACCCGGAGGATATTGCCCGCGTGAATTCCTTTGTGATAAGCCCTTCTTCTCGCCATATGACCATGCAGGAGCTGGTTGTTGATGGCGGCGCGACCCTTTAGGAGATATCTATGAGCCTTCCCGCTTTTAGCTTTGCCGTTGGCGAGCGCCTGATCCGCTCCGCCGGCGAGATTACCCCCGTGACCGAAGAGAACGCTTTTGAAGTGGCGCGCGCTAAGGGTAGCGCCGTGATGGGTCTGATTCCCTTTGATCCTTCACGCCCGGCGCATCTTTTTGTGCCCGATAGCATGGAGGTCATTGACTCTCCCGTACCGCAGGAGAGCGTTGAGCTGGCGCAGCCGGTGACCATTGCCGGCCGCGATAATCTGGGTTTCCGCCGCGCGGTATCCACCGCTGTAGAGCGCATGAAGGCCGGTCAGCTGCGTAAGATTGTGCTCTCCCGTCTGCTCTTTGCACACTATGAGCCCGGTGCTCTGAACCTGGATGCTCTCTACGATAATCTGCGTGAGCAGCAGCGCGATGCTTTCATTTTTAGTGTGCAGCTGCCTGAGGGTGAACGCGGTATGGAGCACTCCTATCTGATGGGTGCCTCCCCGGAGCTGATTTTTGGTACCGAGGGTTCTGCTTTTAAGACCCACCCTCTGGCGGGTTCCGCCCCGCGTATTGCTGTGCCCGATAGTGAAGAGGATATTGCCATTGGCGAGTTCCTGATGATTTCGCCCAAGGATCGCGGCGAGCACAAGACTGTGATTGACGATATTCGTGCGCGCCTGACCCCGATTTCTGAGGAGCTGAATATTCCCACCGCTCCCTCCCTGCTGAAGACCCCGCAGCTATGGCATTTGGGCACCCCGATTTCTGGTGTGCTCAAGCAGGGTCTAAATTGCCTGGACGGTGCGCGTGCTATTCACCCGACCCCGGCTATTTGCGGCACACCCACCGATACGGCTCGCGAGATGATTAGTGAGCTGGAGGACTTTGATCGTTCCTTCTTTGGTGGTCTGGTGGGCTATATGGATGCTGAGGGTAACGGCCAGTGGGCGCTGGTTCTGCGCTGCGCTCAGGTGGATGAGCAGACCGCTATTCTCTACGCGGGCGCCGGTATTGTGGCTGAGTCCGACCCGGTGCTCGAGCACACTGAGACCGGTACCAAGCTGGGTAGTTTTGGTCGCGCTCTGGGTATTGATACTCTACCGGAGCGTAAAGCGTAGTAGCTCTTTGGATGTTGAGATTAAAACACCCAATCTAGGAGCCCAGAATACGGGCAATATCTTTAGGCACGGTGACCGGATATATTTCCGGCATCGTGCCTTCTGCGTGCTCGGGTACCTTGCGTAGGGTCGAGTCGCACAGAGGTGCGAAGGGAGCGGGCACGCTCACCGGGCGCGCCAGGGCAGCGTAGAAGTATTCTTCCTGCCCCTGGACGGGGTCTTGGGTGACCGCCACGCTGGAGGCTTCTGCCGCTTCACGGCGCAGGGCGTAGAAGTGAATATAAAATGAGCATTCTACATTGTGGGACTCACTCTGAGAGCTTTCGGAGGCAGAGACCAAGACGGGAGCAGGCAGAGAAGTATTCACACGAAGGGTATCAATGGGTTCCCAGAGTAGCTCCGGTACAGCGCCGTTTAGCGACTCACGCTCGAGGGCAATATGCTGCTGGATGCGCTCGCACGCCGTACGAGCCTGCACCTGCAGAGTGTCCAGAGCCGGTACATCAATACGGGCGGGGGAGTAGGATAGACCGTGACCGAAAACCTTGAGTATCGCCTCCTTAGCCACCCACGCCAGGGTACCGGCGCGCTGCTGAGCCTGCGCGTCCAAACTCTCGTATAGGCTCTTTTCCACGCTCGAAAGAGCAACCCGGCTAAAACCGGGAAAGAGTCGAGCCGCGGCGGACTCCACGTCCAAACCCAGGGGTAGAGCATCAGCTCCCAGAGCGCCCAGTGCCAGGGAAGAAGTCTGCGACATGGAGAAATTCACGCCCTCAATCCTTGGCTTGCCGTGCTTCTTGCCCGAAGTGCACAGCAGACAGCTACGATTGACCGCAATATCACCGGCGGCGGTCGGGCTGAATTCTAAGCGTGTGGCGGCCAAAGCCCGCATAAGCGCCTGAGTGGCAAGATAGCTCACCGCCGAGGTACGCGAAGGAGCAGAGGCAGCGCGCTCATGCTCAGCGTGCCCCAAATAGCTCAGCCAGCTAAAACGCATGCTCGAGTACAGGGCGCGCGTGGGCAGGGCAAAAATTTTAGTCGGGCTCATATGTTCTAGAATAGCGCCGCGCAAGGGGCGTTCACAGCAGGATAGGGTAAAGTCAAAGACATGATTGAGATTATTGCAGCAGCAGACGGTTCGGCGCTGGGCAACCCCGGCCCGGCAGGCTGGGCCTGGTACATTGACGAGAACACCTGGGCTGCCGGTGGCTGGGAGCACGGCACCAATAATATGGGCGAGATTAAAGGCGTGCTGGACCTTTTTGAATCCACCGCGAACCTGCCCGAGCACCGCCTGAAAGTGCTCTGCGATAGCCAGTATGTGATTAATTCCGTGACCAAGTGGATGGCGGGCTGGAAGAAGAAGGGCTGGAAGAAGTCCGACGGTAAGCCCGTGCTCAATCGTGAGCTTTGGGAGCAACTGGATGCCGCCATTGCCGGTCGCAACTATGAGTTTTCCTGGGTGAAGGGTCACTCCGGACATGAGCTGAACGAAGCAGCGGATTCTCGCGCCAATGCGGCGGCTCAGGCATATAAGGCTGGTCAGGAGCCGGAGGCAGGCCCTGGCCTGAGCGAGGCTTTTGTGCGCTCTGTGGGTCTTGAGCCTCAAGGTGCTGAAGAGATGACCCCTGAGGCTCAGGAAACCTTAGAAAAGGCTCAGGAGCCCGGGATGGAAGCCGAAGAGGTTCTTGAGACTCCCACCGCTTCGGCGCCCGAGAGTACCCCGGAGGATGCTACTCTCAGCACTCACGACTATAGCGAGGATGAGATTAGCGCAGCTCGTCGTAATTTGGATGCCCTGCGCGCCTCGGGTCTGCTGGGTTCGGGAGCTAAGATTGCTGTGCCCGATGAGCAGGAAGTTCGCGAACGCAAGGCGAAGTTTGCCGAGCTGGAAGAGCAGCGCGCAAAAGCTGAAGGACAGGCGGCAGCTCGTGCCGAAGACGAGCTGGAAGCTAAAACCATCCAGGCTAATGAGGAGGAGATTTCGGATCTGCCTCAGGGTGATGACGGAGACTACGATCCGCTCGAAGAGCTCTATGCTGAGGACGAGACTCAGCAGGCTGAGCAGGGCGAGCCGCAGGCTGTAGAGCCCGCTCAGCAGCCCGCTCATGCTCACGAGAGCGCATCTATAGGTGAGAGCGCACCGGCAGAAGAGGGCGCGCATTCCTCGCGTATTCTGCCCCCTCCGGCTCAGGATGATATGGAACCCTTGGGTCCCTGGGATGATGAGCTGCATGACAACGCACCGCAGGGTGCGCCTTCCCAGATCGCTGTATCCCAAGCAGCGCCCGCACAGTCTCAGCTTGTACAGCCTCAGCAGAATATCGACCCCTGGGCTGATACTCAGGCTGCAGCGCCTCAGGCGCTCGGTGTCCCCGCGCCGAACCCCGATGATGCTGTCCGAGCCGATATGTACTTAGCTCAGCACGGCACGAGCCTGGACGATAATACCCTCACTGCCCTGCTGCATGAGCGTCTGGTCTGGGCGACCGTGGCGGGTAAGACCGTCACTCGCGCCTCGGCTCTTGCCTACCGCTCGGCGGCTTTTGCTCAGGTGGGTGCACCCATTAAGCACAGCGCTCAGCGGGTGGATGAGTCCAATGTACTGGTCTTTGCCCAGATTCAGGTGCCCGGTCGAGGCACAGTGAACCGTTCGAGCCTGTGGCACTATGATGCCGCTAACGCTCGCTGGTCCCTACGCTTTAGGCAAGATACCCTGGTGCCCGCCGCCTAAGCGTCTCGATGAGAGATACGCGACCCCCGGTTTTCGGGGGTCGCGTGGCTTTAAGAGGGGCATAGGAAATAGGTACAGCTCAAGGGTGCTAGTCATAAAACGTCATATATCCTGTCATAATCCGGTAAATTCAGCCTCGAAAGACCACTATTGAGCCATATACGTCTGTGGATAGCTCAATCTTTGATAGAAATGAACTACTTTATCCACAGATTACTAAAAAGCACCAAAATGCATGAAAAAAGTACCATAGAGTTAAACCATGCACCGCACGGTGCACATAGAAACGAAATACCCCGCAGACGGGGACTAACTCAAGGAGAAAAACAATGGCTCAGTTTACCGTAGATTCCGAAATCATTGCCGCTAAGAGCGCCCAGGCACGCGCCCAGGTCGAGGCGATTTCCAGCGAAGTCACCGCCATGACCGCCTCCCTGCAGGATCTGCAGAGCTCCTGGACCGGTAGTGCATCGGCAAATTTCCAGAGTGTGTTGGATAATTGGCACGGCACCCAGCGCCGCGTTGAAGAATCCATCGCCCAGATTAACCTGGCTCTGGATAAGGCAGGCACCACCTATTCCGATACCGAAATGAGCAATGCGTCCATGTTTGTTGGCTAAAGAGCCCTCCGCGCTCTAAAGTAACGATAGATACGGTGATACAAGTCCGCTGCACCTGGACTCACCGATACTGTCCTCAGGTTGCCGTCAGCAATTACGCGTAAGCGTTCATAGTGCGACCATAAAAGAGGCGAGGCTGAATCAGCCCCGCCTCTTTTTAGTATCTCTTTATCCCTTGCCCTCGCCGTAAAAGCTGCTCTAGAAAGTTCCCGGAGCAGGCGCCGGCGCCATAGACTCAGCCACCTGCGGGGGCAGTTGAGGAGGCACAAAAGGCAGAGAAATCACGAAGGTAGCGCCACCTCCCGGGGTCTCCTCAATATGAATACTGCCCTCGTGCTGTTCAATAATTGCTGCGGCAATACTCAGACCCAGACCGGTACCACCGGTCTGACGCGAGCGAGAAGCATCGGTACGGTAGAAACGCTCAAAGACACGCTCACGATCTTCGCCGTGAATACCCGGGCCGTGATCTCGCACCTGAATTACCGAGCGCACGCCCAGGGGCCCCTCCTGACGTACACCCACCGCAATCTCTAGGGGAGTGCCCTCCGGGGTGTAGCGCATGGCATTGGTAATCAGGTTCGCAATCACCTGGCGCATGCGCTGCTCATCTCCCAGCACGGTCGCCTGGGTGGGAGGCTCGGTGGGGGTTAGACCCATCAGGGTTACGGCACGATCGGGGGAGGTAGCGTAGGCGTCATTGGTGGCATCCACCGCCAGATTAAACAGGTCAAAGGGTGCCAGCTGAGATTCGCGGCGCTCGTCAATTCGCGCCAGGGTCAGCAGATCCTCCACCAGCTGACCCATGCGCTTGGATTCGGATTCAATACGATCCATTGCCATAGCTACGGCATCCGCATTGGGCAGGGCGCCCTGACGATACAGTTCGGCATAGCCGCGGATACTCACCAGGGGGGTACGCAGCTCATGGGAAGCATCTCCCACAAAGCGGCGCATTTTCGCCTCGCTGCGCGCCTGAGCCTTGAAAGAAGCCTCAATCTGGCTGAGCATAGTATTGAGCGAGGTGGAGAGATGACCGATCTCATTATTGGGGTTGTAGTCCTCAATGCGCTGGGAGAGGTCGCCGGCAGCAATTTTCGCCGCGGTTTGCTCCACACGCGCCAGAGGCTCAAAGGTGCGCGTAACCAGCACCCAGGTCATAGCAATAGCCGAGATGAGCGTGGCAACGCCGAAAGCAAAGGTCAGAACACCCACCAGAGCCACCACCTGGTTGGTTTGCTTCAGAGGCACAGCAATAATCACCGAGGTTGCCGGTCCCAGGGCGCTATCGCTGCCGGAATTATCCAGAGTAATGGGCAGAATACGCCAATCGCTTGAGCCCGGCCCGCCATTGACCGTGGCACCGCTGAGGGAATTTTTGGCAACCTTATCGGCATTCCAACCGCTAATATCCGGGCCGTTTTCTCCGGGGGTTTGCTGCTCCGAGCTTGCCTGGTAGAGCACCGTGCCGTCTTTATCCAGTAGATAGGCGCGGTAAGATCCCAGGGAGGCATTGCGCTCGGAATTGCGCGTGGTCATCAGGGTGGTAATGGTGCTGGAGCTGGCGCGCATTTCTTCATCCAGCTGCTGCACCATTTGGGAGCGCAGAGCCGAAATAGCCACCAGGGAGGTCACAGCGATCGCCAGGGCGATCAAAAAGGAGGTGACTAGCACCAGCTGGGTGCGCAGGGAGAGCGCCTGGGTAAAGCGGCGGGAGCGGGAGAGTTTCTCGCCCGTTTCGGATTCAATATTTACGCCCGGAACGCCGGGCATGGAGCCGGGGGAGGGCATGAGGGAGGCGGTCAGCTCGCCGGTGGGCATATCGTCCGCATCGGGCAGGGCTGTATTAGCGTGGGGTTCGGAGGTCATAGAAGGGCTCTCTTCGTGCCTGAGGTTAGATAAGGAGGGGATAAAGAGACGCGCCCGCAGATGTGGGTTGGTAAGCCAAGCCACGGGGTGCGGGCGCGTGGATTCTTTAGGCGCGGGAGCCTCGAACCATGTATCCAACACCGCGCTTGGTGTGAATCAGGGGTTCCTTATCCGGGCGCTGAGCGTCAATCTTACGGCGCAGGTAGGAGATATAGGATTCCACAATGGAGGAATCGCCATTGAAATCGTATTCCCACACGTGGTCGAGAATCTGAGCCTTGGAAAGCACTCGGTTTGCGTTGAGCATGAGGTAGTGCAGCAGGTTGAACTCGGTGGGGGAGAGGTCGATTTCGGTTTCACCCAGGAATACTTCGTGAGTGTCGATATTCAGGGAGAGGTCGTCCACGCGCAGGATCGCATCGTCCTGACCCTCTGCCGAGCGGGAGCGGCGTAGGATAGCACGGATGCGGGCAATAACCTCGTCCAGAGAGAAGGGCTTGGTCACGTAGTCGTCGCCACCGGCGCCCAGACCGGCAACCTTATCTTCCACGGCGTCTTTTGCGGTGAGGAAGAGTACGGGGTAGGTGCGTCCGGCATCGCGCAGTCGGCGGGTTACCTCAAAGCCGTCCATGCCGGGCATCATGACGTCCAGCAGGATCAGATCGGGCTGTTCGCGTTCTGCTGCTTCTAGGGCGTCGCGACCATTACCTGCGGTGACGACCTCAAAACCGGCAAAGCGCAGGGAGGTTGCTAGGAGTTCAAGAATATTAAACTCGTCATCGACGACGAGCAATTTAGCTTCGGCAGTCATCTATCTCTTTCGGTGGTAGTGTTAGCTGGCGCGGCGGCGGCGAACCGCCAGGTAGATTGCCGCCATGAGGAGCATAAAAGCAACCGGCAGTAGAACCAGCGGGATCTGGCTCATAATGGCGGGTACTTCTTGTTCTGCTGATTTCATCAAGAGCATGATTACTCCGGAAAGTACGCATAGGATTGCCAGGGCGCCACCGCCAAAGCCCAACCAGCGAATAGCAGCGGTGTAGGGCAGCGGCGTATCGGTCTTGATGTGTTCTTCACTCATAGCACTACACTAGCACCGTATGTACCTAAATCACTGCATACGGGCGGAATTTAGGGCTAAAAGCACCCCTAAAACACTCAATTGTTGGGCTCAAGGCGCGGGGTTTGTGTCCTGTGGCTTTGTCATCAATGGGTGGGGGCAGGGAAAATTTGGTTTAATGGAGGTATGTCGCAACAGGTAGAGAATCAGCAGCACAGTCTTCAGGATCCTTTCGCCCCGGTGGCTGAGGAAGATCAGCAGCTGGAGGCTACCCTCGGCGTACCCTTTAAAGCTCGACGTACCTCCAAGGTAGATGAGGTGCTGGCAGAGGCTAAGGACATTGCCTTGCTGGGCGTGCAGGGTATCGCCCCGAAGAACTCGATCGGTCTGCTGCACCATGTGCGCGCCGAAGAGGAACGACTGACCACCCATCTTTTTGAGTGCACTCTGCCCGGCTACCGCGGCTGGTTCTGGTTCGCCACCCTCACTCGCGCACCCCGCTCGAAGAAGGCAACTATTTGCGAGGTTGGTTTGCTGCCCGGAGATGATGCTCTGCTGGCTCCCGCCTGGGTGCCCTGGGCTGAGCGCCTGCGCCCGGAGGATATTGAGGCTGAGGATCTGCAGGGTGAGGTAGCTGAAGTTGCCGCCGCGAATATTGACCCGGATGCAGCCGAAGCCGAAGAAGTGGTGCCTGCGGCTCTGAGCGAGGAAGAGATTGCTCGCGAGATTGAAGAGGCCGAAGCTGCAGATGCTCAGAAGAAGGTAGCCCGCCGTAAGGGTCGCTATAAGGGTCGTAAATATTCCCGTAAAGCTAAGGCTGAATAGTTCTTAAATTACCCACGTTTGCTGCTGATAGGCGGTTAACGGGGGTGTTTTGCGTGCCTTGAGCGAAAACTCTGCGCCTGACAGTGTGTCACTCGTGGCAAATTTAGGTAAAAAGGTACATAATAGGTAATCAGTAAAGTTCTAACTTAGGGAAAGCTATCTTTTCCCTGTAGTGCGATCATTTTGTGGATCACTGGATTGAAGGAAAGAGCCGGATATGACCGACCTCATCGATACTACTGAGATGTATCTGCGTACCATCCTGGAATTGGAAGAAGAAGGCATCGTGCCCATGCGTGCGCGTATTGCTGAGCGTCTGGAGCACTCCGGCCCCACCGTTTCTCAGACTGTCGCCCGTATGGAAAAGCACGGCCTGCTGGTAGTGCAGCCCGATCGTCACCTCTCGCTGACCGAAGAAGGTCGCCAGAAAGCTGTTGAGGTGATGCGCAAGCACCGCCTGGCGGAGCGCCTGCTGGCTGATGTGATCGGCCTGGACATTGAGTACGTGCACGACGAAGCCTGCCGGTGGGAGCACGTGATGAGCGATCGCGTGGAGAAGCGCATTCTGGGCATGCTCAACACCCCCAAGTTCTCCCCCTACGGCAACGCTATTCCGGGTCTGGAAGAGCTGGGTGTGGAGAGCGCACACAATGATGAGCGCACCGTATCTATGTCCATTGTGGCTCGCGATTCCCGCCCCGAGGATCGTTTCACCATTTCTCGTTTCCCCGAGTCCATCCAGACCGATATTGAACTGCTCAAGCTGCTGGCAGACGCCGGTATTGTTTACGGTGCTACTGTATCCGTGGTGGCAGGTACCGAGGATGATGTGATTGTTCGCGCCGATGGCGAGGATACCGCACTGTCCCTGGATAATGATGTTGCCAACGCTATTGTGGTCAAGCGCTCCTAAGCGCTAGACTTTTTAGAGTGTAGCTAACACGTAGGCCTCGAGCTCCCGCTCGCATACCGTATGCACGGTGTGCGAGCGGGTGTTTTTATCTGTGTCTGTGTGCTCTGCGGTGCTCGAGGAGAACCGGGATGGATGCGGTGGCTAATCTGGCGTGAGGTATGCACCCTGAAAAAGGGTAGGTCTCTTAAAGGGGTTGAGAGTTTATACAGCCCGTTTAATAAGCTTTAACGCGGGAATCTTAAATGCGATACGCCGGGGGAGAGAAGTTTTTAAGAGATTAAGACCCTAAAGCTATATCGCCGGGGTGGGGAGTTGAGGTTTAAAACGCTTAAACTCACTGGATACTTAAATGCCTAGTCACGGGCACTTAAAGAGACGAATAGCCGTTCGTTTAAGCTGAAGTTCCGGGTATGCTAAGGCTTCGCTAGCGGAAAAATTTCCAGGATTTACTCAGGATCAGAGGTGACAGCTGGGAGTTTTCTGTGTATTCTCTTTTACGTGCCCAAACACCTAATGTCAGAGGGCACCGCGAGTTAGATCCGCCGAGTGCTGCCGCTAACTCGTTAGAAACTACCCAATATTCGGCAGCAGCGGGGGACCCACTTTTGGTTTCTTGGTAGACCTTGGGGCGAAGTCACCGATTAGGTGGCCGGGCGTATCCATGTCCGAGTCCGACAGCTCACCTCGTCAGGCAATGGAGGAAATGATTTTTTATGGCTAAGAAGACTATCCGTAACGCTGGTATTGTCGCAATCGCTGGTGCAGCGCTGGTTGGTTCCACCGTTCCTGCAAACGCATTCGCAGAGGTTCCCGCAGCAGCTGACCTGTCCTACGACTACACCAACTACGAGTTCGACTACACCAGCTACACCACCCCCGCTACCTCTTATGTAGCACCCCAGGCTCAGCAGCAGCAGGCTTACCAGGCTCCCGTTCAGCAGCAGGCAGCTCCGGTACAGCAGGCTCCCGTTCAGCAGCAGGCAGCTCCCGTTCAGAACACTGCTCCCGCAGCTTCCACCGGTAACGCTTCCCGCGATGCAATCGTGGCAACCGCTAAGTCCGGTCTGGGTGGCGCATACGTTTGGGGCGGCAAGTCCTTCGGCGCATGGGATTGCTCCGGCTTCACCTCCTGGGTTTTCGCTCAGCACGGTATCAAGCTGACCGCTTACACCTTCGCAATGAAGAACGAGGTTCGTCCGACCTCCAACCCCCAGCCCGGTGACATCGTCTTCCAGAACGGTTACAACCACGTAGGTATCTACCTGGGTAACGGCAAGATGATCTCCGCACTGAACCCCTCTCAGGGCACCCTGATTCACGATGTGAACGCAATGCCCGTTGACGGTTTCTACACCGCGCTGTAAGTCTTAGACTTCCACACATTCACACAAAACCCCGTGGCTACGATAGTCACGGGGTTTTGCTTTTAAGAGTGTGCAGGCGGCTCCTGAATGCGCGGCAGACGCTGTCTTCTAAGCTGCCGGGCGCGCGGGAACTTCCTTTTTACCCGCAGCATAGGCGGCGGCGCGATCCTTAGCCTTAACCCTCAGACCGCTGGCAATCAAAATACGGGTTAGTTCCCCGGCGCTTACCGCCTGCGCGCCCAGAGAGAGCAGCTCATCGTACATCCAGATGGGCACATCATAATGATCTAAATCAAAGGCGCGCGGATCAATACCGGCACGCGCCGCAAAATCGTGCAGCTCCTCCAACGATGTATCGGAGATTAGATGCGAAAAATGCGTGCCGTGCGCCGGCCAGAGTGCGGGGTCAAGATAAATCACCTCTCTAGTCTAGGCAGAGCGCGCGGGCACCGCAGGGGAGAAAGCGCTAATGTTCACCCAACGGTGAGCCTGTTCGCTCTGCGCACTAAAGCCAACGGTGGGCAGCCAGTGAATCGGTGCGGGCTCTTAGGCGCGGTACTGTACTATAGATATATATGCCCTCGTAGCTCAGGGGATAGAGCACTTCTCTCCTAAAGAAGGTGTCGGACGTTCGAATCGTCTCGGGGGCACCACTAACCGCCGTGTCCTGTCAATGACGCGGCGGTTTTTATATCCTTGAAATACCTGCGCGCGTAGAAAGGACAACTATGAGCAGCACCCCCGAATCCTTCCCCGCGGGAGAGGATGCCCTCTTCGGCATGGACTTCTCCGCGCCCTACGACCCCGAATACGACGGCTATGTACCCGATGAAGCGGCAGCGGCTGAACCCTACCCGGCTACGGATCCTTTTGCTGGTGCCGACCCCTTTGCCGGTATGGATCTCATGGCAAACCCCGCGCCCCTGAACGATGCCCAGGCTATTGCCGCCCACGAAGACGCCCTGGGCGAATTTATGCCTCCTGCCTATCGCGTGGGTGGCAACGGGGAGGACTATGACCCCGCCGACCCCTACGCTCTGGCCCAGGCAGCTCCCACTTATAACCCGCACAGCCTGCTAGAAGGCTTGAACGAGCGCCAGCACCAGGCGGTCGTGCACTCCGGTACCCCTCTGCTCATTGTCGCCGGCGCGGGCTCGGGTAAAACCCGCGTGCTCACCCACCGCATCGCTTACCTGCTGGCAACCGGACGCGCGCATCCGGGTCAGATTCTTGCCATTACCTTTACCAATAAGGCGGCGGCTGAAATGCGCGAGCGTATTGAGGCGCTCATTGGCCCGCGCGCTCAGCGCATGTGGGTTTCGACCTTCCACAGCTTCTGCGTGCGCGTGCTGCGCCGTGAAGCAGCGGCTCTGGGGCTCAAATCCACCTTTACTATTTACGACTCGGCGGACTCGCAGCGCCTGCTGAGCCTGATTATTAAAGAAAAGGGGCTGGACCCGAAGAAGTTCAGCGCCCGCGCGGTCGGTTCTGCCATCTCGAATCTGAAGAATGAGCTGGTCACCGCCCGCTCCTATGCGGCGCGAGTATCTGCCTCCAATCCTTGGGAGCACGGCGTATCTACCGTCTACAGCGCCTATAGTGCGCGCCTGGCGGCGGCAAACTCCCTGGATTTTGACGATCTGATTGCTAAGACTGTGCAGCTGCTACGCGAAAACCCCGAGCTGGCAAACTACTATCGCCGCAAGTTCCGCCATATTCTGGTGGACGAGTATCAGGACACCAACCACGCCCAGTATGTGCTGGTGCGTGAGCTGGTGGGTGCCCACGCGCCCGCAGACCACCGTGAGCCGGGGGAGAAAAACCCGAATCCGAATGCGCCGACTCCCGGTGAGCTGACCGTGGTGGGCGACTCCGACCAGTCCATTTATGCCTTCCGCGGTGCCGATATTCGCAATATTATCGACTTCGAGAAGGACTACCCCAACGCGACCACCATTTTGCTGGAGCAGAACTACCGCTCTACGCAGAATATTCTCTCCGCAGCTAATGCGGTGATTGAGCGCAACCCCGATCGCCGCGAGAAGAAGCTCTGGACTGCCTCGGGTGCGGGCGAGAAGATTATTGGCTATGTGGCTGACTCCGAGCACGCCGAGGCACGCTATATTGCCCAGGAAATTGACCGCCTGAGCGATGAATACGGGGTTAAGCCCTCGGATGTGGCGATTTTCTACCGCACCAATGCCCAGTCGCGCGCCCTGGAAGAAATGCTCATGCGCGCGGGTCTGCCCTATCGTGTGGTTGGTGGCACCCGATTCTACGAGCGCAAGGAAATTAAGGACGCCCTGGCGTATCTGCGCGCTCTGTCCAACCCGGATGATGATATTTCGGTGCGTCGCATTCTGAATGAGCCCAAACGCGGTATTGGCGCCAAGAGCGAATCGGTGGTTGCCGATTACGCTACCGCGCGCAATATTTCCTTCTTTAGCGCCGCCCAGCAGGCTGGCTCTATTGACGCTCTGGGTGCTGCTGCGGTTAAAAAGTACGCCGCTTTTGTGCAGCTCATGGAGGATCTGGCGCAGATTTCCCGCACCGAGTCCGCCTCCACCACCCTGGAGGCTGTGCTGGAGCAGAGCGGCTATTTGCAGACCCTGCGTGAGTCCAAGGACATTCAGGATGAGTCGCGCGTGGAGAACCTCTCCGAGCTGCTGGACGCCATGGTTGAGTTTGAGAACGATAACCCCGGTGCTGATTTGGAGCAGTTCCTGGAGCATGTCTCCCTGGTGGCGGATGCCGATTCCATTCCCTCCCGCCCGGCAACGGCGGATGGTTCGACCCCCAGCGCGGCTCAGATTGCAGCCGAGGCAGCAGAAGCTAAGGAAGCGGGCGTTATTACTCTGATGACTCTGCACACCGCTAAGGGTCTGGAGTTCCCCGTGGTCTTTTTGACCGGTATGGAGTACGGTTTGTTCCCGCATCAGCGTGCCCTGACCGATGAGAAGGAAATGAGCGAGGAGCGCCGCCTGGCGTATGTGGGTCTGACTCGCGCCATGGAGCGCCTGTACGTGACTCGCGCGGAGGCTCGCACTATGTGGGGTAAGAGTACTTTTAATCCGCCCTCGCCTTTCTTGGAGGAGATTCCGGAGGATCTGCTGGATTGGAAGCGTACCGGTAGTACCTTTGGTGGTTTTGGTGCCTCCGGTATGGGTTCCTATGGTTCCGTTTATGGCTCCGGTGGGTATTCTTCCGGTAGCTACGGCGGATATTCTTCGGCAGGCTACTCCTCCGGCGGCTACCGTGGCTCTTCTAGCGGCTACCGCGAGAATTCTTCAAGCTCCTATGATGAGGGTTCGCAGGTCTCCCGTGGCCCCTCTAGTGCTGCGGTGAATGGCTCGGCATCCTACGGTTTGGCGGCTGCCGCTCGCGCCGCGGGTGCTACCTCCAAACCTCAGGCATCTCGGGTGCACCAGGCTAAGGAAGTGGTGCAGTTGGCGGTGGGGGATAAGGTCTCCCATAAGAGCTTTGGTACCGGTGTTGTGCTGGCGTTGGAAGGGCGCGGGGATAAGACCGTAGCGAAGGTTCGCTTTGGCTCGGAAGAGAAGCGTCTGCTGCTGCGTTATGCACCGGTGCAGAAGCTCTCCTAAGGCTAAAATTCGGGGCGTGTGCTCAATGGTTTAGGTGGATGAAACTCTTTGCCGAAAACTGTTAAGCGCACGCTCTAGATTTTTTGCCAAAATGGGGCTTCTCGGGTGCGCATCAGTGGTGATATCGGATAAAGTAATAGATGAGAAACTTTTGAAGTGTGCCGGTGTGTGCTCACTAAAGGGTACGTGCCGACATGGTTTGAAAATCTCACTAAGACCAGGCCGCCACGTAATGTGACGGCACCACTTCGACGAAGAAGGACTCCTGTGGACCTTTTCGAATACCAGGCGCGCGATCTCTTCGCTAAGCACGGCGTACCCGTGCTCAAGGGCATTGTTGCGACCACCCCTGAAGAAGCAAAGGCAGCAGCTGAGGAGATTGGCGGTCTGACCGTCATCAAGGCTCAGGTGAAGACTGGCGGCCGTGGTAAGGCCGGTGGCGTTAAGCTGGCTCGCACCCCCGAGGAAGCTTATGAGCATGCACAGGCAATCCTGGGCATGGACATCAAGGGCCACACCGTTCACCGTGTGCTGGTTGCTGAAGGTGCGGACATCGCAGAGGAATACTACTTCTCCCTGCTGCTGGACCGCGCAAACCGCTCCTACCTGGCAATGTGCTCGGTTGAAGGCGGTATGGAAATTGAGCAGCTGGCTGCTGAGCGTCCCGAGGCACTGGCAAAGGTAGAGGTTGACCCGCTGGTTGGCATCGACGCTGCTAAGGCTGAGGAAATCGTAAAGGCTGCTGGCTTCTCCGAGGAGCTGCAGGCTAAGGTTGCTCCCGTACTGGTCAAGCTGGGCGAGGTCTTCACCAAGGAAGACGCAACCCTGGTTGAGGTGAACCCGCTGGTTCAGACCCCCGCCGGTGACATCCTGGCTCTGGACGGCAAGGTTTCCCTGGACGACAACGCAGAATTCCGCCAGCCCGAGCACGAGGCTCTGGTGGACAAGTCCGCTGAGAACCCGCTGGAAGCAAAGGCTAAGCAGCACGATCTGAACTACGTGAAGCTGGACGGCGAGGTCGGTATCGTGGGTAACGGTGCTGGTCTGGTGATGTCCACTCTGGACGTCGTTGCATACGCTGGCGAGAACCACGGCAATGTGAAGCCCGCTAACTTCCTGGATATTGGTGGTGGCGCTTCCGCTGAGGTCATGGCTGCAGGTCTGGAAATCATCCTGGGCGACGAGCAGGTCAAGAGCGTGTTCGTGAACGTCTTCGGTGGTATTACCTCCTGCGACGCTGTGGCTAACGGTATCGTCAAGGCTCTGGAGATTCTGGGCGACGCAGCAACCAAGCCGCTGGTTGTCCGCCTGGACGGCAACAACGTTGTAGAAGGCCGCCGTATCCTCAGCGAGGCAAACCACCCGCTGATCGTACAGGCAGAAACCATGGACTCCGGTGCCGACAAGGCAGCAGAGCTCGCTCACAAGGCCTAATCGCCAGCAAAGGATTTCAAGGAAAAACTATGTCTATTTTCGTGAACAAGGACTCTAAGGTCATCGTTCAGGGCATTACCGGCGGCGAAGGCACCAAGCACACCGCTCGCATGCTCGCAGCAGGCACCAACATTGTGGGCGGCGTGAACGCTCGCAAGGCTGGCACCACCGTATCCCACAAGGATAAGAACGGCAACGACATTGAGCTGGACGTTTTCGGTTCCGTTGCTGAGGCTATTGAGAAGACCGGCGCTGACGTTTCCATCGTCTTCGTTCCGCCGGCCTTCACCAAGGCTGCAGTGCTCGAGGCTATCGAAGCTAAGATCGGCCTGGTTGTCGTGATCACCGAGGGTGTTCCGGTTCAGGACACCGCTGAGTTCTGGGCCGCTGCTAAGGCATCCGTGGACGAGAACGGCAAGCAGATCACCCGCATTATCGGCCCGAACTGCCCCGGTATCATCACCCCCGATGAGTGCCTGGTGGGTATCACCCCCGCAAACATCACCGGTAAGGGCAAAATCGGTCTGGTTTCCAAGTCCGGTACTCTGACCTACCAGATGATGTTCGAGCTGGCTGACATTGGCTTCACCACCGCTATTGGTATTGGTGGCGACCCCATTATCGGTACCACTCACATTGACGCTCTGGAGGCTTTCGAGGCTGACCCCGAGACCGAGGCTATTGTGATGATTGGTGAGATCGGTGGTGACGCTGAGGAGCGCGCTGCTGAGTACATCAAGGCTCACGTGACCAAGCCGGTTGTTGGCTACGTTGCAGGCTTCACCGCTCCCGAGGGTAAGACCATGGGTCACGCGGGTGCGATTGTTTCCGGTTCTTCCGGTACCGCACAGGCTAAGAAGGAAGCTCTGGAAGCTGCAGGCGTGAAGGTGGGTAAGACCCCCTCCGAGGCTGCTGCTCTGATGCGCGAAATCTTCGCAGCTAAGTAAGCTCTTTAGCTAAAAGTCGCCCGGGATAGATATTCTATCCCGGGCGACTTTTTGCTGTATTGGGTTCACGTCACGGGGCGTGAGCATGTAAGCTAGTAGTAGCTCTTGTAGAAAATCCCCCGCTCCTGTATCTGACACAGTGGCGGGGGATTTTCCTTAAACCAGGGACTAGCCCAGGGTTGTACCGAAAATGGTACCCAGCAGGTAGGTCACACCAGCTGCACCCAGACCGATGAGAATCTGACGCAGACCGCGCTTGAGCGGAGAAGCACCCGAAAGCAGACCTACAATACCGCCCGTAAAGCCCAGAGCGGCGGTCACAAAAAGCAGTGAAAGCACCATTGCCCACACACCCGACATGCCGAAAATATAGGGCAGAATCGGCACCAGAGCACCCGAGGCAAAGAAACTAAAAGAAGCCGCCGCAGCACCAATATCGGTACCCAGAGCCACGTTCTCCTCTTCCTCCTCAGCCTCGGGGTTGAAGGATAGGGAAGGGTCGCAATCGCAGTTCAGGGCGCCCAGACGCTCCTGGGCACGGTGATGGGCTGCCTCATCGTCCATGCCGCGAGCCTTATAAATCAGCTCCAGCTCATTAGCGTTAATATCCAAATCCCCGGCCACCTGCAGCGTCACCTGAGTCGGCTGGGACGCATCCAGCAGCTCACGCTGAGAGCGCACCGATACGAACTCACCGGCAGCCATAGAGAGCGCGCCGGAGAGCAAACCGGCAACACCCGAGAGTAGAACCATTGAAGAGGAAGCACCCGAGGCGGTAATACCAATGGTCAACGCCAGGTTGGAGACCAAACCGTCATTGGCACCAAAGACCGCGGCGCGGAAATTACCCGAGAGCTTCTCGCGGCCGCTGGTTGCCAGGGCGCGAATAATCTCCTCATGGATTGCCTCATCAGCTGCCATTTCTTCGGTAGCGTCCGGGTCCTCAGCGTAGGGGGAGCGGGACTCCGCCATCTGAGCCATCGCCAAAATGAACACCGAACCGAAGTGCTTTGCTAAGAATTGCAGGGTTGCTGACGAGAAGGAGGGGCGTGCGGGCGGGTTGGCGTGCTCGCCGAGCATATCGCGCCAATGCTGCTGGTGGCGTTTCTCGGCTTCGGCAACCTGCATGAGGATCTCTTTATCGCGTCCCTCGGCGCGCTGTGCCAGGTATCGGTAGATGCGCGCCTCGGATTCCTCATCGGCAAGGTAGCGGCGCCAGCGCTTAATCTGTGCCTGGGTGGGAGCTTCAACGGCGCTATGGCGTGCGGGCTCTTTAATGGTGTCGGGGCTGACGATTGATTGTACGCTTACCGGTGCCTGTGCGCGCTGTACGTGCACAGTGGTGCGGCGGTTATAGCGTGCTGGTAGTGCCGGTGCGCTGGAGGTTACCGGTCGTACGTGCAGTTGGGATGTGGAGGTAATGCTTTCATTGCGGGTGCGCACCAGGGGGGTGACCTGTCCACGGGAGCGTTCGTTGCTCTGCTGAGTCTCGCTTACCTGGGTGCTGGTGGACGTGTCGCGTGATGAGAAGTGCTGGGGGATGTTTTCGGTGCTCATGCTGTCTTTTCTGCTGCGGTGCTTTGTGAATTCTGCCTGTTAGTTCTAGGGTACGCGCTTGTGGGATGCTTAATCCACCAAGCTCATCGGTGCGCTAATGTTCGTTCCGGCGAAGATTTGACAGGAAGGCTTCGAAATTCCTGACAGACAATAAAGAAATATATTGTCATATTGGGTGTAATCCTTGACGCGAACAAGAGGGTGAAATAGCTTTATCTCTAAGATTATGTACTCAGCTGAAGAGGGTGGAGACTATGAAGAAAGCTGAAGATCGGGTGTACGAATTGCACGGAATGAACCCTCCTCGTAAGGAATCAGCGTGGTTTAAGATTCCACGCGGTCTCTCAATGGCATTGGATTTTCTGTGGAGTTATGCAATGGCTACATTGTTCTTTGCTCTTGTCTTGCAGAAGCCCTGGCTGGGAGCAGGAGTGTATATCCCCGCCTTCCTGTGTGCTACTGCCTGGAATGTTGTAATTTACTGGGGTAGATACCGAAAAAAGAAGTGAGTAAAAGCCTGTGGGGCGAGTAGATGTACTACTCGCCCCACAGGCTTTTAGCTAGGTAGCTTTTCCCTCACAAGGCTTTAGGCGATTTCGCCTTCGCCGTTCTCCAGGAATGCGCGGATGAACCACTGGAACTTCTCCAGCTCAGCGGTCTGACCGATGAAGATATCCTCGGTTACGGGGTCCTTGCCGGACACAGCCTCAATAGCTGCACGGTGAGCCTCGATCACGCGGGTGTAGACCTCGTTCAGAGCCTTCAGATGGGTGGTCACGCGTGCGCGACCCACTGCGTAATCCTCAACGGAGCGTGCTGCAACCAGCGCGCCAGCCAGACCGTTGGGGGATGCACCCAGGGTAGCCATGCGCTCTGCAATGGTGTCAACGAACTCGCGAACGGTATCAACCTGGGGATCAATCATTTCGTGCACTGCGATGAAACCGGGGCCAATCACGTTCCAGTGAGCGTGCTTGAGCAGCAGGTGCAGGTCGTTCAAATCGTGCAGGCGTGCCTGCAGAACCTCGGAGAGCTCCTTGCCCTCTTCCAGGGACAGACCGGGTGCGGTGTACTTTGCGTATGCCATGAGATTTTCCTTCGTTTGATGGTTCTCTATGAGTTCTTTGTGTCCGGGCCTGTGCTCCCGGGCGTTGATTTAAGTAAACCACTCCGGGCGCACCGATGCAAGTCTTATTTTGATAAGTTCATAATAAGCCATCTATGACCCTCGAGAGTGTATAGCCTAAGTACTTTCTAGGACGCGTATCACCGTGCGCAAGTAGCTATGGCAATGCTTAGGGAATCAGTGCGCTAATAGCCTCTACCGAAAGCTCCTCGTGCTTAAAACGTGCATCACCCAGCTCATCGGGAACCTGTAGCTCGCCGGGCACCACAATCACACGCATACCCGCAGCACTTGCCGAACGAACACCCGAGGGGGAATCCTCAATAGCCACGCACAGCGCCGGGTCAACATCCAGCTTCTGTGCTGCCAACAGGTACGGCTGAGGATCCGGCTTGGGGTGAGTAGTCTGCTCATTACCAATCACCGCACGGAAAACGCCTGCGGGAGCCGCATTGGCAGTGCGCTGGGCAATGGCAGTGGTCGCATTGGTCACCACCGCGGCAGGAATATCGGCACGTGCAATCTGCTCAAGTAGGGGAGCAATGCCGGGCAGGAATTCCACGCTCTGAGTCGCCAGGGCCGAGTGCACCTTAGCCACCAGAGCATCGTTCATTTCACTATCGGGAAGGTCTACCCCGCGCTCGCGTAGACGATCCAGGGTGAACTTCATGGATAGGCCCAAGCAATCCAGGGTGTCCTGCTCGGTCCATACTCCGCCGTGCTCTGCCGCGAGCTCCGCCTTTGCGGCTGCCCATACGGGTTCGGTGTCGACCAGGGTGCCGTCGTGATCAAAAAATATTGCCTGCAAACTCATATTTCTAGCTTAACCCCTGGCGGCGCGCACAACCCAGTGCTGATTTGCCTCATTTTCATCTGAGGAGGTGGCGCATTTCAGGAGCGCGCGAGCCACCTGTTCTCGCGGAATAAAGGGCACGGGAGCAATTTTTAGATGCTTCTGACCCGGATGCACCGCCAAGAGGTCGGGTGTGAGTGAGCTGGGGGAGTTGGTGAGCATGCCCGCGTATACATAGCTCAATTGGGTGTCGCCGGACTCAAGTAAAGTATCAGCGGCATTTTTATCCCCAATAATCGCGCGCATTACGCTGTGGCGAGCCAGCTTAATCGCCAGCGGCGCGCTGTCATATGAGGCGCCCGAGCCGATCGAAGAGAGAAGCACTAAGCGCGGCACTCCCGCAGCGCTGACCGCCTGCACAATGGGCGGTAGATTGCGGCGCATAAAATCGGTACGCAGCATATTCTTGAGCAGTGAATCCTGTCCCAGGGTGCTAATGGCTGCATGCGCTCCGCGGGCTGCTCGGGTGAGTGCGGGGATATCCTCTAGCTCTCCTCGGATAATGCGTAGATTGCTGTGCTCCGGTAATACGGCACGGGCTTTGAGTTCATTGCGTACATAGGCGGTGACGTGGTGGCCGCTCTCAAGAGCGAGAGTGGTCACCAATTGGCCGGTGCGCCCGGTGGCGCCACATATCAGGATATTCATGCTTTGAGTATAGGCTCTTGGCTGCCCGTGGTCCTTGTCAGTGAATCGCTCTTAGGCTGTCAGAATCAGTCCGCATACTGGCAAAAAATCTTGAGTGAAACCCTTGCCAAGTAAAGTTGAGTGCGGTAGACTCAATATAGATGATTATAAAGGGCGCATAAGAGAGCGTCCTGAACACTAAACACAAGGATAATAATGGACGCTAAATTCACCACCAAGAGCCAAGAAGCGCTCTCGGCAGCACAAAATAACGCGCACACCGCGCACAACCCCGCCATTGAGACCTCCCATATTCTCAAGGCGCTCATGGACCAGCGAGAAGGCGTAGCCGTCGCAGTCCTCAAGGCAGCAGGTCTGGACGTGGAGGCAATCTCCACCGCCGCAAGCACCGAAATTTCCAAGCTGCCCAAGGCATCCGGCTCCTCCGTGCAGGAAGCCAACTTTAGCCGCAACGCCATCGCAGCCATTAAGGCAGCGCAGACCCGCGCAGAAGGCTTTGGTGATAGCTATATTTCCACCGAAATGCTGCTGCTGGGCATCGCCAGCGGTAGCGACGATACTGCGCGCGCCATGCAGGCACTGGGTGCCACCGCAGAACTGATTGCACAGACCATCCCGAACGTGAGAGGAGACCGCACCGTGGACACCCCCGATCCCGAAGGTACCTTCCAAGCACTGGAAAAGTACGGTACCGACCTGACCGCCATTGCACGCGCAGGCAAGCTCGACCCGGTCATTGGCCGCGATAGCGAAATCCGCCGCGTGGTGCAGGTACTCTCCCGCCGCACCAAAAACAACCCCGTGCTCATCGGTGAACCCGGCGTGGGTAAGACCGCCGTGGTCGAAGGTCTGGCTCAGCGCATGGTCTCGGGCGACGTACCCGAATCTTTGCGCGGAAAGACCCTGATCAGCCTGGATCTGGGTTCCATGGTCGCCGGCGCAAAGTACCGCGGTGAATTCGAAGAGCGCCTCAAGGCTGTACTCGAAGAAATTAAGAAGTCCGAGGGTCAGATCGTGACCTTCATTGACGAAATGCACACCGTGGTCGGTGCAGGCGCCTCCGAAGGCTCCATGGACGCGGGCAATATGCTCAAGCCCATGCTGGCACGCGGTGAACTGCGCCTGATCGGTGCAACCACCCTGGATGAGTACCGCGAAAATATTGAAAAGGACCCGGCGCTGGAACGCCGCTTCCAGCAGGTCTATGTGGGCGAGCCCAGCGTTGAAGACACCATCGCCATTCTACGCGGTCTGAAGGAACGCTACGAGGCACACCACAAGGTACAGATTGCCGACTCCGCCCTCGTGGCAGCAGCAAGCCTGTCCAACCGTTATATTCCCTCCCGTCAGCTGCCCGATAAGGCAATTGACCTGATTGACGAGGCAGCAAGCCGCCTGCGCATGGAAATTGACTCCGCACCGGAGGAAATCGACCAACTGCGCCGCGCCGTGGATCGCCTGACCATGGAAGAGCTGGCTCTGGAAGGTGAAAACGACCCGGCATCGCTGGAACGCCTGGCAGCATTGCAGGCTGATATTGCCGATAAGAAGGAACAGTTGGACGCCCTGAACGCCCGCTGGGAAGCTGAAAAGGCAAGTCTAAACCGAGTGGGCGATATTAAGACTCAGATTGATGAGCTGCGCTCCCGCGCCGAGGTCGCTCAGCGCGATGGCGATCTGAACGAGGCATCCCGCCTGCTCTACGGCGAAATTCCCGCCCTGGAGGCACAGCTGGCTCAGGCTCAGCGCGCCGAAGACGAGGCAAAGGGTGACACTATGGTCTCTGACCAGGTGAGCGCCGACGATATTGCTGAGGTCATTAGCTCCTGGACCGGTATTCCCGCAGGTCGCATGCTGCAGGGCGAGTCCCAGAAGCTGCTGGATATGGAAGAGCGTCTGGGCTCCCGCCTGATCGGTCAGAAGGACGCCGTCACAGCCGTAGCGGATGCTGTTCGCCGCGCTCGCGCCGGTGTCTCCGACCCGAACCGCCCCATTGGCTCCTTCCTGTTCCTGGGCCCGACCGGCGTGGGTAAGACTGAGCTGGCGAAGGCTCTGGCTGAGTTCCAGTTTGATGATGAGCGTGCCCTGGTGCGTATCGATATGAGCGAGTACTCCGAGAAGCACACCGTTTCTCGTCTGGTTGGTGCCCCTCCCGGCTATGTCGGTCACGAAGAGGGCGGTCAGCTGACCGAGGCGGTTCGCCGTCGTCCCTACTCTGTGGTTCTGTTGGATGAGGTGGAGAAGGCCCACCCTGAAGTCTTCGATATTCTGCTGCAGGTGCTCGATGACGGTCGTCTAACTGACGGCCAGGGTCGCACCGTGGACTTCCGCAATGTGATTCTGATTCTGACCTCGAATTTGGGTTCGCAGTTCCTGGTGGATCAGCAGATGCCATTCGAGGAGCGCACCAAGAAGGCTATGGAGGTTGTGCACCGTTCCTTCCGCCCCGAGTTCTTGAATCGTCTGGATGAGATTATTATGTTCGAGCCGCTGACTGCGGAGAACCTGGGTGAGATTGTTCGCCTGCAGGTCAAGAGCATGAATAAGCGTCTTGAGGATCGTCGTTTGACTCTGGATGTCACCGAGGGTGCCCTGGCGTGGCTGGGTCTGACCGGCTACGACCCGGCGTTTGGTGCTCGCCCGCTGCGCCGTCTGGTTCAGCGTGAGATTGGCGATCGTCTGGCTCGCGGTATTCTCTCCGGCGAGTTCGTGGATGGCGATACCGTGACGGTGGATGTGAATGATGATCCGCAGTCCCCGTTGGCGGGCCTGGTGCTGAAGGCTCAGCGCTAAAAGATCCTCTCCGAGTACTGGGTTTTGCTCTACTACCCAATAGTGAATAGTGTGGGCGGGTGGGTTATATAACCGACCCGCCCACACTATATTTTATTGATGAGCTAGATAGTATTTCTTGAACTTTTCATTGTTCTCTTTAAAATCATCTAGATCTTTTTGCAGCTGCGTCTCATTCTTTTTAATAAGGGGTAGCTGATATGCTGCTTCAAGATCAGCAAGCTTTTGAATTGCCCCGGTATCTACAGCGCATTGCGCTTCAATGCCGGCAACTCGAATTTCCTCTTCGGTGAGAGGGCTATCCGAAAACTTTGGACTTCCGTCACCAATAATTGCTTTCTCGCCCTCATGGCTCCTGAGAATATCGGGGTCTGAGTCAATAGTTAGTCCTTTATCTCTAATACAGGAAATCCAATCCTTTGTTGCCTTATTCCATTCGGGATCTTGTTTTGCTGATGCGCGAGCTTGAACTTCCAAATTGCGTGCGAGGGGAACCCGACCGACGGTGCCGATTGAATTGAGGGTTTCTTTGGCTTTGTCCTCACAGCCGAATTGTGCAGGATTAGCGCCATTACCTCGGGGCGTACGCTGGGTGTAGCCGTTTTTGGCAGCGAACTCAGGGTTCCAGGAGGCGTATTCGCGCCCGGTACCGTCAAGGCGTAGAGATCCAGGAGCTTCATACGCCGCTCCATTTTCGGTAAAACAATTTTTGATCAGCAAATCGTGAGTTTTATTGTAGTAGCCTTCAATACCAATATGCAGGTATTCATCAAGAGGCTTAATAATACGATTATTGCTATAGTCTAGAGTCGCGTGTGCAGATGTGTCTTTTTCTGCAGCTGGATTATTGGAAACGCTGGAACAAGAAACCAGAAAAATAGGAATTACTGCTAGCGCACCAAACTTCTTCAGGGTTTTTTCATTCCTATCTACTTTCTAAGAAGGGCGGGAGAGAATCGGGATTTCCCTCCCGCCCTTGTATAAATATATAATTATTTACTCATCACAGCGCTGATATGAAGAGATGCGATCATTCCAATCGCCCCAATGAGTGCGGCCTGCGTAGTAACCGGCAAGAGTCGAGAAGTCTTGTCCATTGGTGTAGAAATAGTCCCCACCGTATCCGGCGTGATCATACATGCGGTAGCATTCGTGATAGCTGCGGAACGAAGTTACCTGGTCGTTGAACGCATCCCCAATATATGCTGAAGAAGCATATGCATTGGTATTGTGGGACCAGCCCGTGTACCATGCGTCCTTATAGAAGACGATGGCCTAAGACGGGGCTGAGGATGCGAGAAGTATGCCTCCTGCAAAGACAAGTGATAGTAAGTTGCGAACCTTCATGGTTTCGTCCTTTCAGCGTGATATGATGAAGAGCGGTCTTTGCTCTCCGAGAAGCGAGCACGCTGTTGTACTCAACTGTCTATCAAGTTTTATAGGTTTGTTACATATATCCCCCTTGAGAGTAGGTCTACGCTGATATATGTAGAGTAATACACAAAACTCTCGGTGTGTCATGCGACACGCCGAGAGTTTTGTGTATTGGGTAATTATTCGGAGAGATTCAGCGTGAACGTGGGCTTGAGAGCAGATGCGAAGTGCTCATGATGGCTAATAAAAAGCACAGCACCCTCATATACGCTCAGCACTTGAATCAGCCAATCCAGAGTAGAGGCATCCACATTATTGCTCGGCTCATCCAAAATCAGCAGACGAGGCGCCGGGGCGCTCAGCAGAGCGCACGCCACCGCCGCACGGAACTTCTCCCCACCGGAGAGCACACTCACATCCTTCTGCACCGTATCCGCGCGGAAAAGCAGGGAAGCAAGAGCATCACGAATCTCCTGCTCACTCAGTCCGGGATTCACCCGCGCAATAGCCTGCAATAGGCTCAAACCCGACTCGAACCTTAGCCGCTGCGGAATATACCCAACATCACCCGTTGCAAGTCGAGCCTCAAAACGCTCATTACGGTGCCCCGCAGCAGCCAGCTCAAGCTCGGCAGAAGAACCGGTAGGAGCGCTGGCTACAATAGTGCGAATCAGAGAAGTCTTGCCCACACCATTACGCCCGCTAATACGCACACGATCCCCGTAATTCACCAGCATATGAGCACCGCTTTCCCTGTCCACAAGGCTCAAAATCTGCTGATGGGCATGGCCGGATAAGGCGGGCATACGGAAATACACATGCTGCTCTTTACGTACAGCCCGCTGAGCCTGCTGTTGCTTCTGTTCGGCACGTTCACGGGTCGTATCGTGCACCCTCTGAGCCCTGGCAGCGGCAGACTGGGAGGATTGCTGCATGAGTCGCTTGAGCAGCTTATCGTTTTCCCCGCTGTGACGCACCTGGGAGGCAGAACGCGCACTACGCTCCTGCGCACGCACCCATTCACGCTGCTGCTTGCGAGCCTCGGTTTTTGCTTCCTGAGCTTCTTTCGTCGCCTGCTGTTGGGCGGCGTGTACCAGCTGCTCATAGTCGGTGTAGGAGCCCGGATAGAGAGTAAATTCGGTACCTTCGCGCCCGGAGTAGAGCTCAAGAATATGGTCACAGATATCCAGCAGCTGCTTATCGTGACTGACCATGAGCACCGGAATACTCAGAGCTTGAAGACCTGTCAATAATTCTGCCTGAGCGGCGGAATCTAGGTTATTACTCGGCTCATCAAGAATAAGCATTCTAGGATTCGGGTAGAGTGCAGCCGCCACAATAGCACTCACCAGCTGACCGTCAGAGAAACTCTCCACAGGACGAGCAAAGAACTCATAGAGCGCCGCACTCTCCAAACCCTGATAATCCAGGGCAGGGCCGAAAGAGCGCTCGCATAGATAAGCGTGTACCCGCTCGGCACAATCCCACTCATTGCCAATCAGCTCATAGAGCTCAGGCTCATATTCGCCCTCTTCCACGCGCTGTAGTGCATCCAATATGGCGGTAATACCAAAAATATCCGATAGACTGCGATAGCGATCCAGCCCCAAATCCTGCGGCACATAGGCGAAGGGCTCGGGTACGCTCACCGAGCCACGCGAGGGCTTAAGCTCACCAATAATGAGCTTAAGCAGGGTGGTTTTACCGGTGCCGTTATCGCCCACAATACCGGTAATTCCGGGCGGAATGACCAGGTTCAGGGAATCAAGTAGAGGCGCCTGACCGGGGTGCGCGTAGGTGCAATGAGAGAAGCTGATATTCATCATCTGGGCTGTCATATTCCTCCTGGGGAGCTTCAACGCTCGGATAGGCGGGTGCAGTACAGATAGGGGAGAGGCGGCCCATAGTGAGGGCATGAAAAAACCTCGCCGGCGGCGCTATATAGCGTTAAAGATTCTGGTGCACCCGAACAATGTACGGGGTCTAGTCAACACGGGATCACGCTGAAGGTGATGGCCTGTGGATTAGATATTCACCGGATTCTTCTCTTTCGACGAGGGATAAAGTCAGGCACGATTGGCACGCCTATAGCCATTCTATACCCACTTTTACTCCACAAGCAAGCATCCCGCATATGGTGCTGGATGCAGGGGAGAGGAGATACTGGAAAATAAAATGCGAAGAGCCTGGGTATATGGGTGCCAGACTCTTCGCACATAGAAATAAATTAATTATTTTTTCTTCTTCGGAGAGTACCATGAAGAAAGGGAGCAATGAGCACTTGCATAGTCGCCGGTAGCTTCCTGATGGTCTACAACTTCACCGTCGACCTTGATTGTGCAGGAAACACTAGTCGCTCGTTCGTTGAGGCTGAAACCGGTAGAAGCGCTCAGAGAATAATACTCATGTCGTGGAAGCTCGATAGTCTTTGACCATTCGCTGGAAAAATCTTCACTGCTGTGAGTGCTCAACGTGCCATGTGAAACGTCAGCATCTCCATTAGAGGTTACCAACAGTTCAACCTGGTAGGTAGATGGGGTAGTTATACGGGTTTTAGCAGGAGTTGTTTCCTGCTTAGCAACTGGTGTTTGAACGTTTTCCTGTTTGGGCGCTGCAGGAGCTGCTGCAGAAACATTCGCCTGTGCAGGTGCAGATGCTGCTACAACACTTTTCGAAGCACTAGCAGATGCCTTAGAAGAAGAGCTTGAAGCACTGGCACCAATGACCAGAGCACTACAACCGGCAAAGAGAAGCGCCATACCCGCGCAGCCGCCACCGAGTGCCCACAGCCAGGGCTTGCTCTTTTTCTCCGGAACCTGTTGCGGGTAATAGACCGGTATCTGCTGCGGCTGCTGATTATTAGGGGACGAGAAATTATCCTGAGACATAATAAACCTTGAGTGAATAGTAATATTCTGTTACTCCACGTGACATAGTGGAGTAACAGAATATTGAATGTGTTTTACTTACCGTAGCCCCAGTCAATCGGCTTGGAGCAGGTTACAGAGACATGATCGCCACTTGCATCGTGGGATTCGTGCTCCACACCATCAATAAGAACGGTGCAGCTCATTTCAGTAGCACCATCGATGATATCGCTAGAACCGTAGGCGCTATAGTAATCACGGCCCTTAACCTCTACAGTCTTAGACCATTCGCCATTGAATTTTTCGCTGCTGGTAGAACCAGAAGGACCGTACACGACAGAGGCAGGGCCATTGGACTTAAAACGGAATTCTACGGTGTGAACCTTGTCGGCTTCTGCACTAGCAGAGCTAATAGTATCGGAAGTAACCTTTGCAGCGCCACCAATAAGAGCGGTGCATCCTGCAAAGAGCAGAATAATAACCAGGCAGCCGCCGCCCAGGAACCAGAGCCAGGGACGGGACTTCTTAGCTACGGGTGCGCTGGGGGGGGGGGAGTAACAGTAGACATGGAAAACTCCAATCGAGTGAGATATGTGAGTGGTGAAGGGCGCGTTATTGCGCCCATCATGCGATTAGTATAGCTGAAATTCACAGGGTTCTGTTCTTAAACGGTCACTCGCTGCCTATAGAGTTGGGTCACATAAGTTTATGGCCTGGTTATACGTCCGAAGAGGGAAAACCGGGAAGGAATACCGTGTAGAGGTATCCATCCCGGTTCTTACTTAGTTCTGAGGTGCTTAGGAAAGGTCGAGGTCGTCCAGTAGGAGCTCTAAAGAAGGACCGACCATGCCGCGCCATAGGTAGGTGACCTTCGCATCCGCACGACCCGGGCCACCATTAATTACACCCACCGGCTTACCCGCACGCAGCATATCCAACACCATCTTATAGCCACTCATCACAGCCACCGAGGTACCCACCAGCAGCAGACCCGAAGAGCTCTCCTGCAACTGCTTCAAGCGTGCCTTACGATCAGCAGGAACAGCCTCGCCAAAATACACAACATCCGGCTTCATACTCAAACTACCGCACAGACGGCAACCAACCATCGTGAAATCCCGAACCTGCTCCTCCGAAAGGTCCACGTCACCATCGGGATTCACCCGCAAATTAACTTCTTCCAGTCGCTGCAGGTAGCCCGGGTTCGCATCCTCCAGGCGACGGTCAAAAGACTCGCGGCTCTCAAACTCACGGCAGCTTAGACACTGCACGCGACTCATATCCCCGTGCAGCGCCAGCACATTATCAGCGCCCGCATCCGCATGCAGACCATCCACATTCTGAGTCACAATAGCGCTCAACGCACCGGCAGCCTGCAACTCCGCCAGAGCATAGTGCGCACGATTCGGGTGAGCCTGCTTCATACGACGCCAACCCACATATGCACGCGCCCAATAGCGCAGGCGCGCCGCATCATCGTACATAAACTCCTGGTAGGTCATCGGGCGGTGATCGCGTAGAGCACCCTGAGGGCCACGATAATCCGGAATGCCAGACTCGGTACTGACACCCGCACCGGTCAAAACCAGCACATTCCCCGCGCGCAGCATAGAGGCAATACCGGCACGAGCGGCATCATTATCAATGGGCGTATCAGAATCAGAAACCACGCGCGCAATGGAACGCAGGGCAGCACGATGCACCGCGGCAATCTCTTCATTATCAAAAGCGGAATCGGTCCAGCGCGCCATGAAACTCCCTGTGTCTACTGAGCCCGCTCTATGCCGGGCAAAACTCTCATCCACCATAGTAGAGGCTTGAGGCGGTGCTCGCGCTCGCTTATACCCTCAGCTAAGCTCGCCCCGAGCGATATCGGGTACAGAAGGTGCACACATAATTCCCAGGGAATACACATGAGCTACACCCTTCAAAGTGGGATATTCGGCGAGGTCAAGAGGCTATTATATTGAAGTATCTGTGCTGTGTACCCGATACATGGATCGCGCGGCGCAGAGCCGATAGTGAGAGTTATCTACCCGTCTATTTTCGTCAAGGAGGCGTGATGAGCGTTCCCCCGCAGCACCCCAAACAGAATCAGCCCTACGGTGCTGCTTTCGACCCGGATGCGCCCTTTGACCCCAACGCACCCTTTAACCCGGTGGCACCGAGGTATGGGCAGCAACAGCAGCAAAATGGCCAGGGCTACGCGCAGCCCTCACCCTATGCCCAAGCCGCGCCCCTGGCGCCTCAAACCCCGCAGCGATCCGCCTACGCTCAGAGTGCCTATGCGCAGAATGCGCACGGGGCGCAGCATCATAGCGGTCCGTTGGATGCACCCTACGCCCACACCATCGAAGAAGAAACCAAACCCATCTGGCCTTGGGTCAGTGCCGGCGTGGGTGTTGTGGTGCTCGTGCTGATTGTGGCTGTGGTTCTTGCCTTTAGCGGCGCTCGGGGTAACGCGCCCACGCCGGCGGCAAGCGCCATTTCCTCACCGAGTCCCTCGGCGACCCAGGGTGTATCGGTGACTCTCAAAGTTCAAAGCAATGGTGCAGCGGATATTAGCTATGGCAGTATGAAGAACTCTTCCAAAGCCAAGGACTCTATCAATGGTGCTTGGTCTAAAGATGTACATATTCCCGCAGGTCAGGATTATTTCGTCAGTGTATATGCCCACGGTGCTGATAGTATCAGCTGCTCTATTTTTGTGGACGGCAAAGAGGTCGATACTAAAAGCGCCACGGGATCCAGCTCAAGTGTGTACTGCTCAATTCCCCTTGATGTGCTCAACCAGAAGAATAAGGTCTAGGCTGAGCTACTAGCCTTTATATACTCTGCGCCCCGGATACATGTGTATCCGGGGCGCACCTCTTTAAAACCTTGCCAAGGGGAGAGATAGGGTCATATAGAGAAAAGTTTGCGTCATATTCAGGAAACATTCAGAAAATACTCATAGGATATAAAGGTAGTGTGTTATCTGGCTCCGGCTATCGGTTGGGCTGGATAATCTGACAGACCATATACACCGTACTGAAAGAGAGAGTTATGAGCATCCCACCGCCCAATAACGCACCCCAGCCCGGTTCTGAACCTCAGAACACTGCACCCCAGGCACCTGCAGGCGCTGTGCCTGCGGTACCTCCGACTCCCGCTGGCGCTCCCGCTCCGGGCGCACCCCAGGGCGGTTACGGCTACGACCCGAATGCTCAGGCATCCTACCCGCAGCAGGCACAGCAGCCCTACGCTCAGGATCCCAACGCTCCCTTCGTACCCCCGGCATATCAGCAGCAGCCCGGTCAGCCCTACGGTCAGGACGCCTACGCAGCGGGCCCTGGCGGCTACGCTCAGCCCACCGGCGGTTACGCACCCTATAGCCAGTACCCGCAGGAGCCTGCCGAGAAGAAGCCGATCTGGCCTTGGATTGCCGGCGGTTCCGGTCTGCTGGTTATTGTTCTGGTTCTGGTGCTTGTGCTGGTCTTTAGCATGAACGGCAAGAGCACCCCGGATGCACCCGTGACCACGGCAGCAGATACCACCAGCGCATCCGCAGAAACTTCTAGTGCTTCTGCTTCGGCGTCCTCGAGCTCCAGCAGCTCTTCCTCTGCTAGCGCGAGCGCTTCGGCATCCTCTAGCTCTTCTTCTGCGTCAGCACCCCAGGCTAGTGGCGATAAGCTGCCTCGTTACGCTCCCGATGGCGCGAAGAACGACGATAAGGTCAAGGTCAAGGTCACCGCTAAGGTGACCGGCAAGGCTAAGATCCGTTACGGCGCTTCCGGTTCCACCAGCACCGAAGAAGTTACTAATAGCGAGTTTGTGAAAGAAGCCGAAGTCACCCGTAAAGATGGCTACGATCTGGACGTTAGCGCTGACTACAATGATGATGCAGCTGAGGTGAGCTGTGCTCTGAGCGTTAATGATCAGGTGATTTCTCGTTACTCTGCTAAGGGTGCTAGCTCCTCGGTACAGTGCTCGATTCCGATGGAACACAAGATGCCCGAGCTCTACAACCGCGACTACATGCGCAAGGGCAGCGACTACGAGGGTGAAGAGGTAAACATCGAGGCGAAGGTTACTAGCAATGGTAATGTCCGTCTCTCCTACGGTCCCACCGAGGCAAGCAACCGTATTAAGCACAAGGGCGATTGGTCCACCACTGCAAAGCAGGAACGTCGCGAGAGCTATAGCGTATATGTGACGTCCAGCTATGAAGATGGCGCAACCGAGATGAGCTGCACCATTCTGGTCAACGGCAAGGAAGTTGCTAAGAATACTGCAACGGGTAAGAACAGCAATGTAACCTGCACTATTCCTTACGAAGCTCGCCATAAGAGCTAAAAGCTACTATTCCTCGCGCATAATATACACTCATGGGTTTTTAGGTATACGTCCTAGAAACCCATGAGTGTATCTTAATCTTGAGCTGAGATTTAGGGTTAATAAACTAAGGATGTACTGGCTAAAAACCCGCGAAATTCCGCGGATTTTTAGGGATTTTCACCGCTTCGACAAGGACGTAGAAAAATACTGTGAAGAGCTGGCGTTTTGACGCCCAAAATCCACACATAGACATACAAAAATTGTTAGGATAATTCCATGAACACTAAGAAACTCACTTCTTTTGGCGCAGCAGCCGCGCTGACCCTCTCCATGAGCGGTGCAGCTCTGGCTCCCGTCATTGCTGTCGAACCCGCCGTTGTAAGCACTGCAGCCGGTGCCTCCGTAGGTAGCGGCCAGGTGCAGCTGTCCAGCACCTGGAACCAGGGCGAAGCCCTGACCATTGCGGGCACTAACTTTCTGAACGCTACTGGCCAGCCCGTTGAGGTTATTATTGCCTTCGCCGGCCCCAATGGTGTGATCACCGTTAACGGCCAGCAGGCATTTAGCGTAACCGCGGATGCCGCCGGTGCTTTACTATCAGCGTACCCTGGGATGAGGCACTGACCGACCAGGTCTCTGTGAGCGTATACGTTGGCCCCTCCGATCTGTCCATTTCTCCCGTGGTTGTGGGTCAGGTCAGCATTGTGAAGGCAACCCCGACCGAGCAGCCCAGCGAGCAGCCCACCGAGGCTCCGACTACCGCTCCGAGCGAGGCTCCTTCTGAGGCTCCCAGTGAGGCACCGTCGGAACAGCCCACCCAGGAGCCGACTGCCGCTCCCACTGAGCAGCCCACCGTAGCTCCCAGCGCTTCCTCGAGTGCATCTGCTGAGGCTAGTGCCTCTGCGTCTACTTCTGCGCCCGAAGCTGACGCGGATGTAGCAATCCACGAGGATGCCGCTGGAGATAAGATGGAATCTGCGGAGAACGGCGAGTCCACCCGTTTCGCTAATTGCCGCGAGGTGCGCGAGGCAGGCCTGGCGCCGATTCGCTCCGATCACCCGGACTTCCGCAAGAAGTTCGACCGCGATAATGACGGTATTGGTTGCGAGTCTGACTCCGACTGGGGTCGTAGCTCCTCCTCTTCTGATTCCTCGAGCACCGGTGGTTCTTCGACCACTACCTCCAGCTCTTCGGGCTCCCTGGCTAAGACCGGTGCTAATGGTGTAGCAAGCGCCGCAGGCCTGGGTCTGCTGGCACTGGGTGCAGGTGCTGCTGTTATCGTGCGTGCACGCCGCCAGAGCTAACAGGGCGCGTACACGTCGCCAGAGCTAAGTATTAGCATAATTGCATATATATGTGTTTTGGGTGTGCCTAGCGTTCAGTTGAGCCTCATCCAGCACAGCTAAAACACAGCAATCGAACAGCCCCCACTTGGCAAAATGCCGGGTGGGGGCTGTTTTGCGTCCAAAAATAACGAAAACTTATACAGAGAAAACCCTAAACACAGGCGAGGCACAGATTCGGGCGGAAAGATAGAACTAAGCAGAAACGGGGCACACCCGATACAACACGAAGTACAACGAAAGAAGAAGATGATGACCTTCCTGCCTATGGCAATCGCCGACCTACTGGCCATCGCGGCATTGTGCACCATCTACCTGATGCGCCACCGTAACCGCGAAATGGCACTGTCCTACACCATTATCAATGTGGGTGTCTTCGCCGTTACCGTAGCCATGGCAAGCGCCTCCACCACCAGCGCGGCGCTGGGGCTGGGACTCTTCGGTGTCCTTTCCATTATCCGCCTGCGCTCCACTGCCTTGAGCCAGCGGGAAGTTGCCTACTACTTCGTGGCTCTGGCAATGGGTCTGATTGCAGGTATCAATATTGACCCCGCTTATATCGCCTATAGCCTGATGGGTCTGCTGCTGGTCATTATGGCACTGGCAGACGGCAGCATTAAGAGTACTGCTCAGAAGAGCCAGATTATTACCGTAGACCGCGCTCTTAGCCGTGAAGAAGAGATTATTGCTTATCTGAATGCACGCCTGGGCTACTCGATCAGCTCCGTAAGCATTAAAGAAATTGACCTGATCAACGATAAGACTATCGCTGAGATTCAGTACAGTGTACCGGCATATGCACCGGTAGAAGCAGCGCAGAGTGCACCGGCTGCTCTAAGCGCCACCCGCGTACCCGCAGCCTACTAAAGATGTATAGACCCGTTATACGGGTTACTTAAGGAGAGAAAATGCGCCCTTTTGAAACAATCACCCACCCGAATTGGCAGAACACTATCGCCACCGCATTTTCTCCGCGCCCAACCACCAGAGAGGATATCAAAATGGCACTCGTACCCACCTACTGGCAGAGCATTAGCCTGGAGGACATGAACGCTAAGGCCGCCATGCAAACCCGAATCGACCGCAAGTACATTGTCGAGGCACGCTACGCGGCGGCAGTCATGGCAGAGCTGAACGCGGATGCCGCCGTCATGGAAATCAACGGCCAGCGTGAGTTCTCCTACGACTCGGTCTACTTCGATACCCCCTCCCTGGCAAGCTACCGCGCTGCCGCAACCGGTCGCCGCAACCGCTTCAAGGTGCGTACCCGCAGCTACCTGGATAGCGATTTGAGCTTCCTGGAAGTCAAGACTGAGGGTGAGCGCGCCATGACCGTAAAGGAACGCATCCCCTACCAGATTGAAAACCGCGACCGCCTGACCCGCGAAGGCCTGGACTATGTTGCCGAATCCCTAACCGGACTGCTGGAAGAACCCGTGACCAATCTGGAACCGGTACTGACCACCGAATACAAGCGAACCACGGTGTTTTTGCCCCAGAGCCAAGAGAACCCGGTGGACTCGCGCATGACCGTGGATACCTCCCTGGCGTGGACCTCCCTGAGCGAAAACGCCCTGCTGTACAACGTGGACTTCGGTAACTACCACGGCCGTACCCTGGGTACCCGCTACACCGCACCGGGCATGGTCATTATTGAAACCAAATCCGGTACCGCCCCCTCGGTTGCCGATAAGCACCTGTGGAGCGCGGGAATCCGCCCGGTGAAGATCTCCAAATTTGCTACCGGCATGGCTGCGCTGAACCCGCAGCTGCCCGCCAATAAGTGGAATCGCGTGATTGAGCGCTGGATGCAGCTCTCCCCGCAGGGTGTGCCCCTGCAGGATCCGATCAGTGCGGCTATTCCGCTGGTTCGCTAAATACTTTTGATATAAAACTCACTCACTTATAGAAGGAACATTCTCTATGATGAACGCCAATATTCCTAATACTCCTCAGCCGACCAAGAAGAGCTGGCAGGTAGCCACCGGCGCCGCCCTGATCGCTTCCTTAGCGCTCGCGGGCTGCTCGGCAACCGGCACCAACCTCGCTGCAAGCACCTCGGGTGCCAACGCGACAAGCTCCTCCAGCGCGGCGGCAAGCAGCGATAGCGGCGCCTCCTCGAGTTCGCTCTCCTACACCAAGAGCGGCCAGAAACTGGATGTAAAAACCCACTACTCCGCCAAGGATAGCCAGGTAGACGCCTCGAATGCGACCGCCGTGAACCTCTCCTCGCCCAGCGCCACCACCGGCGTGAGCGTAGAAAATGGTGTGATCACCATTAACGCCGCCGGCACCTATAAGCTCTCGGGCGAATACAGCGGCCAGATCAAGGTCGAGGTAACCAAGAACGACAAGGTCACTCTAATCCTGGACAACGCCACTATTAGCAATAGCTCCGGCGCTGCCATCAATATTGTGCAGGCAGATGAAGTGGTACTCTACACCGCATCCGGCACCACCAATACCATCAGCGACGGCTCCAGCTATAGCGCGACCGGTGAGAATGACCCGGACGCAGCCATCTACTCCAAGGCCGATCTGACCCTTGCCGGTGAAGGTAACCTGAAGGTCACCGGCTCCTATCAGGAAGGTATTCACACCAAGGACGGGCTGGTAATTGCCGGCGGCACGGTTGATGTCACCGCCAAGAACACCGGTATTAAGGGCAAGGACTACGTGGATATCCTGGGCGGTACTATCAATGTCACCGCACAGCAGGACGGTATTAAGTCCACCAACTCCACCGAGGATAACCGCGGCTGGACTCGCATGAGCGGCGGTACCGTGACCATTTCGGCGGGCGATGACGGTTTCAAGGCCGAGCACACCCTGGAAATCTCCGGCGGTACCCTGAACGTGACCAAGTCCAATGAGGGTATTGAGGCGCAGTACATCAATATTCTGGACGGCACCGTGAACGTCACCAGTAGCGACGACGGTATTAATGCCTCCTACACCGAGAGCAGCTCGAGCACTACCTCTACGAGCTCTTCTCAGAATAGTCAGGGCTCGGCGAATGCGCCCGGTGGTATGGGTCAGCCCCCTGCCGGTTCTCGAGGCGGCAACTCTAATGGCGGCGGTATGGGTAATGGCGGCCCCGGTGGTATGGGCGGCGGCCACGGCACTTTCGCTGTGGTGGATGCAGCCGTGAATATCCTGGGTGGTACCGTGACCGTCAACGCCAATGGCGACGGTATTGACTCCAATGGCGTCGCAACCCTCTCGGGCGGTACTGTGACCGTCAACGGTCCTTTCACCGGTGGTAACACCTCCCTGGATACTAATGGCGATCTGCTGCTCAACGGCTCCACCGTGGTTGTAGCAAACGCCGGTGATATGTTCGAGGCACCCGCAAGCACTTCCACCAGCGGCTATGTGAAGGTCACCGGCTCCTTTAAACAGGGCTCGACCGTACAGGTTGCCGACTCTTCCGGCAAGGTGGTGGCGAACTATAAGGTCAGCTCCTCCAGCGCAAAGCTGGTCATGGTCTCCTCGAGCGCCATCACCAAGGGTCAGTCCTACACCGTCTATAGCACCACCTCTAGCGTGGACGCGAATGCCACCTCCGTGGCATCCGGCGCCATCAAGGTGGGTACCGTAACCGCCTCCTAATAGCGACAGAAGCTACGCCCGCTCTCGATACTCTCGAGAGCGGGCGCGGCGGTTAATAGGGGCAGCGGGAAGCGATGTGAAAATAAAACGCTCATTCTTCGTGAGCCCGCTCTGCTCAAGCCAGCCGCCTTAAAGAGCGATGAAGCGGAATAATATATGCCTGCACAGCCATAATTTGAGGAAAAGCGCATAAATATCGCCCGCGAACAAGACAGAAGGCGGGTTAACAAGGTACCCTGTATAGAGAGAAAAGACTGTTAAACGATCCGCGCGCACTCCTAACGTGCACAGCGGACAGGATGGAAGAAGGGGGTCACGCCATGGGGCGCGGCCGTCAGAAGGCTAAGGCAACTCGTCAGGCTCGAGAGATGAAGTACTCCATTCTCGAAACCGACTATAGCGCACTCGAGCGCGAGCTCAGCGGCGCAAAGAAAAGCGACACCTCCGCAAAGTCGACCCGTCGTGCACGCGATGAGGACGACGACTACTCAGCATACGCTGAGAAATACGCCAACTACGGCGACGAGGACTAATCGCTTCATATAGCACCCCGGCGGATACCCACGGTATCCGCCGGTTTTACTTTAAGTTTCTCAACCACTCGCACAGAAAACACACCCAAACTAAGAAGAGCATAAACACAGCACAAGTTCCTGCACAGCAAAAGCACAGATATACAAAGAATGTATAGACTATACGACTAAAGTCTGCTCCTAGTGAGGCGTAAAACCTAGCTAGAGCATCGGTCAAACACAGCTAAAAAGCCCGGAAAATCAAGGAAGATACGGGGTGCAACTACAGGGGTGCACCTAAAAATGTAGCTCATAGCCGGTGCATAGCTTCTACACGATAAACACAAAAACTAGCCTGCGATTCTAGAACCATGAACAACGCAGAAAACACTCAGGTACAGAACATTCAGGCAAACGACGCAGAGCAGAAAAAAGCTCAGCGCAAGAAAATTACTCGACGCGCACTCATCGGCGGCGGCGCAGCAACCCTGGCAGTAGCCGGCGGCGGCGCACTCTGGGCATACGACCGGTATCTGGCCGAACACACCCAAATCTCAGACACCACCGCCTACGAGGCAGCACAGCGCTCCTCCAACGCAACGGCAGGCAATAGCGCAGCAGCAAGCACCGAAGCCCTCACCGGCGTGAAGGTCAGCGACAAAACCCTCACCGCCAATGAAGGCTCGATCAGCATCAAGACCGTGGTCGAAGGCAGCGGATCCAACCAGATCACCAGCTACTACGCCGAAGCCAAACTGAACGACGCAACCCTGCTACGCGGCGCATTCGCCAATAATAAATTCGGCCAGAACATTATTGACACGCCCAGCAATATCTCCAGTCAGCATAATGGCGTCTTCGCCATCAACGGCGACTACTACGGCTTCCGCACCACCGGCATTGTCATCCGAAACGGCGTAGCCTACCGTGACGCCGGTGCTCGCGAAGGTATGGCGTTCTACCGTGACGGCAGCGTAAAAATTTACGACGAAACCGCCACCAACGCCCAGACTCTCATCAATGAGGGCGTGTGGAACACCCTCTCCTTCGGCCCGGCACTGGTCAAGGACAGCCAGGTCGTTAGCGGTATCGACTCGGTCGAGGTGGACACCAACTTCGGTAACCACTCCATCCAGGGCAACCAGCCGCGAACCGGTATCGGTGTACTGGGGAAAAATCACTTCCTGTTCATCGTCACCGACGGCCGCTCCCAGGGCTACTCGCGCGGCGTGACCATGCCCGAATTCGCCCAAATGTTCAAGGACGCTGGATGCACCGCCGCCTACAACCTCGACGGCGGGTTCTCCTCCGCCATGGTCTTCAACGGCTCCCTGGTCAATAAGCCCGGCGGCGGCACCAAGGAACGCGGCACCAGCGACATTCTCTACATTGCGAAAGCATAAACCATGATTATCCTCATCCCCGCCTATAAGCCCGATACATCACTCGTGCATCTGGCCCACGCGCTCAAGGCACAGCATACCGGTAGCGACCCGCTCACCCTTTTGATCATCAACGACGGCTCCGGTGACGAATACGCCCCGATTTTTGATGAACTGCAGGCACTGGGTGCAGAAGTAGAACACCACCCGGTCAACCTCGGTAAAGGTGCGGCGCTGCGCACCGGTCTGAATTGGGCGCGCCTATACCGCCCCGAAGAAATCGTGATCACCGCGGACGCCGACGGCCAGCATTTACCTAAGGATATTTACACCGTCGCCGAGCATACTCTGCAGGCGGCTAAGCAGCAGCGTAAAGCACTCGTGCTGGGTGTACGCACCATCCCCGACCCGGCAGCGGGTCTAGAAGGCACCAAGGTACCCCTGCGATCCAAAGTGGGTAACTCGATGACCGTGGGTTTCTTCGCCCTGGCAACCGGCACGAAAATTGCCGATACTCAGACCGGCCTGCGCGGATTTACTCCGCAGATTATCGACTGGGCGCTGGAGATTCCCGGCAATAAATACCAGTACGAGTTCAGCATGCTGCTACGCGCCACTCGTGCCGGTGTAGACCTGGACGAGGTGCCCATTACCAAAGTCTACGAGCCGGGCAACCCCACCAGTCATTTCCGCCCTCTACAGGATTCCGCGCTGATTTATGCGCCTCTGCTGGGGTTCCTCGCCTCCTCCTTTCTGGCGGGGTTCATGGTGGATGCGCTCGCCCTCTTCGCCCTGGTAGCGGCCGGTGTGCCCCTGCTAGGAGCAGTTGTGGCGGCGCGATGCATCTCGGCACTCTGTAATTTCATGGTCAATCGCCTTATAATGCAGGACGGCGCTCAGCGCCCCAGTATTCAGCGCTCCATGGTGCGTTATGCTGTGCTTGCGGTAGCCCTGCTCATTGCTAATGCGGCTCTACTAGAACTGCTGGTTTCTTTGGGTATTCACCTGGTATTGGCAAAGATCCTCACCGAGCTAGTACTGATCCCCATTAGTTTCGCGGTACAGCGCCGCTGGGTATTCCTCCCTGTCCAGAAAACCCAGACTGCCATTCTATCTGCCCGTCAGCAGACCCTTATCTACCACTAATGACAGGTTTGGGACGCTTTAGCGCGTTTGGGATGTATCTAAGACATCCCAAACGCGCTAAAGCGTCCCAAATGCAGGATTAAGATTAAGAAGCGTACGAGCCGAGCATGCGCACAGCGCCGCCGTCTACGCCCTTAGCGCCCTGAACATAATCCGGGTTGTTGCTCTCCGGCTCGCCGGCAGCAACCACATCACCCATAATCCAGGAGGAAATACCGCGAGCATTCAGACGCTCAACAGCGGCATCCGCCACCGAAGGATCAACAATAGCGATCATGCCAACACCCAGGTTCAGAGTGCGCTCCAGATCAGCCAGAGGTACATTACCCAGCTGAGCAACCATAGAGAATACCGGGGGAATAGACCAGGTATTGCGGTTCACGCGACCTTCAAGACCCTGAGGCAGAACGCGAGCCAGGTTAGCAGCCAGACCGCCACCGGTCACATGGGAGAAACCGCGCACACCGTGACCGGTAGTGCCATCCTCACCATTGACCGGGAACGCAGCAGCCAGATCCAGGCAGTCCGCAGCGTAGACACGAGTGGGTTCCAGCAGCTCCTCACCCAGGGTGCGACCCAGCTCGTCGACGTGACGATCCAGACCCCAACCGGCAACATTAATCACCTTACGCACCAGGGAGTAGCCATTAGAGTGAATACCGGAAGAGGCCATAGCGATCAGCACATCGCCCTCACGTACACGGTCCGGGCCGAGCAGCTCATCAGCCTCAACAATACCGGTAGCAGCACCGGCAACATCGTACTCATCAGCAGCCAGCAGACCCGGGTGCTCAGCGGTCTCGCCACCGACCAGAGCGGTACCAGCCACAGAACATGCGCTTGCAATACCGCGCACAATATCAGCGATACGCTCGGGCACAACCTTACCGGTTGCAATGTAATCGGTCATGAACAGGGGCTTAGCGCCGCAGACCACAATATCGTCCACAACCATGCCCACCAGGTCAAAACCAATGGTGTCGTGAATATCCAAAGCCTGAGCAATAGCCACCTTGGTACCCACACCATCGGTGGAGGTAGCCAGGTAGGGCTTGCGGTACTTAGCCAGCTCGCTCAGATCGTACAGACCGGCAAAGCCGCCCACGCCGCCAACAACAGCGGAGGTGTGGGTCGCCTTCACAGCGTCCTTCATCAGCTCAACGGCGCGGTCGCCCGCCTCCACGTCAACGCCGGCGCTCGCGTAGGTTACGCTCGTATTCTCAGACATTAGTCCTCCTGGATAGACAGGGACGCCGGACGGCGATCCTCGGGAAGAAGCAAAGCTTCAAGTTCAGAGTCGGGACCCGGCTCGCAGGAACCGGTAGTATCGCAACCGCCCACCGGGGTCGGCTGCTCAACCAGCGGAATCAAACCGGTCGGCACCTTATTCTCCAGCAGGGGAGTGCCGGTGCGAGTATCAATAGAAATAGCCTCAGCGTGCTCGGGCTTAACCGGAACATCACGCTCCACGGTCACCTCAGCAGCCTTACCCGCCAGGGGGCCACCGGCGCCCTTACCTTCTTCGCTATCGAAGAGGGACTTACCGCGACGCTCCTCACTGGGCAGCTCAATCGGGTAGGTGCCGGTAAAGCAAGCGGTGCACATATTCTCGACCGACTGCTCGGTAGCGGCAATCATACCCTCGGGCGAAATATAACCCAGAGAATCCGCGCCCAGGTATTCGGCAATTTTCTCCACGCTGAACTCATTAGCAATCAGCTCGGAGCGGGAAGCAAAGTCAATGCCGTAGAAGCAGGGCCACTTAACCGGCGGGGAGGAAATACGCACGTGCACCTCGGCGGCACCGGCGTCACGCAGCATCTTAACCACGGCGCGCTGAGTATTACCGCGCACAATGGAGTCATCTACAATAATCAGGCGCTTACCCTCAACCACGGACTTGAGCGGGTTGAGCTTCAGACGAATACCCAGCTGGCGAATCGTCTGAGAAGGCTGAATAAAGGTACGACCAACATAGGAGTTCTTGACCAGGCCGTTACCGTAGGGAATCCCGGACTGCTCTGCGTAACCAATAGCCGCGGGCACACCGGATTCGGGGGTAGCCATGACCATATCGGCCTCAACCTGGTGCTCGCGCGCGAGCTGACGGCCCATTTCAACACGGGATTCGTACACGCTGCGGCCGTCAATGGTGGTATCCGGGCGAGCCAGGTACACAAACTCAAAGACACAGCCGGCGGGGTCAGCCTGAGCGAAACGCTGAGAACGCACACCGTTCTCGTCAATAGTTAGGAATTCGCCGGGCTCAACCTCACGCACGAACTCCGCACCCACAATATCCAGGGCAGCGGTTTCGGAGGCAACAACCCAGCCACTATCCAGGTTGTCGGTTTTGAGGGAACCCAGCACCAGGGGACGAACGCCCTGGGGGTCGCGGGCAGCGTAGAGCTTACCTTCATCCATAAAGGTCAGGCAGAATGCGCCACGTAGGGTGGGCAGCAAATCAAGGGCTGCCTCTTCCAAAGAATCAAAGTCGTGTTCAGCCAGCAGGGCGGTGACCAGAGCGGTATCGGTGGTGTTGCCCTGTGCGAGCTCGCCGTGTGTGGGCGGCTTGCCAGCGTTCTTAGCCAGCAGGCGGTCGTAAAGATCCGCAGAGTTGACCAGGTTACCGTTGTGCGCCAGGCAGAGAGTGCCGTGCGGGGTCGTGCCCAGGGTCGGCTGCGCATTGGCCCAGTGGGATGCGCCGGTGGTGGAGTAACGCGCGTGACCGATAGCGTGGTCACCCGGCATGGAGCTGAGCGTAGCTTCGTCAAAGACCTGGGATACCAGACCCATATCCTTGTATACGTGGATACGCTTGCCGTTGCTGGTTGCGATACCTGCTGACTCCTGACCGCGGTGCTGAAGCGCGTACAGGCCGTAGTAGGTCAGTTTAGCCACGTCTTCCCCGGGAGCCCAGACGCCAAATACGCCGCAGGCGTCCTTGGGGCCGTGATCAACCGGATCAAGATCGTGAGTGAGTTTTCCGTCGGGACGAATCAATTCACTTCTTTTCGACGTTGGGACTGCGGAAACGTGTGCCGCCTCCCTTGAGAGGTATTCAACGCCTTGAGCCGCTGAAAGTCTGTGTGCAAGGAATATGTAATGGCAGACACTACTTTAAGTTTACACCCTCAGCCCGCGAATCAACACCCAGGGTAACCTATAGCTGCACTTAAAGGTTGGCCCGGGTGCTGAACGGTGATTAAAGCAGATTAAAAGAGCGGGAAGAAACGCCCCAGATCGCTACGCTCACCGCTAGCGGATAGATCACCGCTAGCCAGAGCCTGATCCCAACTCAGAGCCCCGGTAATCAACGCCAGCCACAGAGCCGGGGACGTCTCCACCACCGACGGGGGAGTACCGCGCGTATGGCGAGGACCCGCCACACACTGAGTCACACCATAGGGAGGCACACGAACCTCAACGCTATTGCCCGGAGCCAGAGTCGCCAACTCCTCCAAACCGTAACGCACCGCGGTGGCGCGCACCCATCGAGGCAGAGCCGCCACGCTAGAATCCAGGGCGAAGAGCAAAGTTTCAGCGGGGACACTCTCAACCACCGGAGCTAGGGCGGTACGTACTGAGCTCAGAGCCGCCTGGCCGTCAGATTCGGAAATTTTACGATGAATAGCCACTTATGCCTCCCGGACACTATCCGTAACGGAGCCATCCAATGCCGCCTGCAGCGCAGGAGCCGGAATAATAGCACCCACACAACGGGCGGTCTGAGAAGGAACATCCTCAAGTCCGCCGGTCACCGGGCGCAACACGCGCGCCAGCAGTTGATCCACCAGGGACTCATCCAAGAAACCGGCAGCCTGCAGAGCTCGCAGAGCAACCATATAGGCGGCGCGATGGCTACCGTCAGAAATCTTCACCACCACAGAAGCACCCGAACGCAAGCCCATCGCCACAATACCCTCGGCGCCGTACTTGACCACCGCATCCAGCTCTTCGCTCAGCACAGTATCGGGGTGGTTCGGACCCTGAATCAGCTCGGGGTAATCCACCATCGCGGTTGCCACGGTGGAGGCGCGCGCATCGGCGCCCAGATTACGAATAGCGGACCCCAGGGTCGAGTAGGCACGTGCCAGACCCACCGGGGAAATGGCGTGTACGGGGGCGCCGCATCCGTCAATGCCGCTATAGGCGATCTTCTCGCCGGTGAACTCTTCAATCTCCTCGGCAATCATCTGCTGCAGGGGGTGAGAAGGATCCAAATAGGACTCCATAGTCCACAGCTCGGATCCCGGCTCAAGCTCACCGCGTTCCAGCTTCGCCGCGCACGCCCACAAAAAGGCTGCGTGCTTACCCGAGCAGGCATAAGCCAGGGGAGTCTTCGCCAGATTCTGGGTGATCATAGCGGTACGTGCCGTGGAATCATCCGGGTAGACCGCCGGGCATTGCAGGGCGGAGGCGTCGGTCCCGGCCTCAGCCAGCACATCCTGTACCGCGCGCATCTGCTCAAAGGTGCCGCGGTGGCTCGCGCAGGCAATAGCTACCTGGGCTCCGCGCAGAGGAGCACCCGCCTTGAGAGCACCAATAGTCTGCAGAGGCTTGAGGGCCGAACGCATATACACCGGCTCGTGCACGCTGCCCAGTTCAAGGGCAATCTCACCATCGGGGGAGAGGACCACGGCAATGCCGCGGTGACGGGACTCCACGGGGGCAGCGACAGGGTCAGTTCCTTCGCCGCGAGTAATATACGCCAGTTCTACATCGGGTGCTTGAAAAGTCATAGGCTCAATTATCCCATGAGTTTTAAAAGGTAGGCGCCCTCCCGCTGAATGCAGGAGGGCGCTTAGATCAAGGCATTAGATAAGAGCCGTAATAGCAGCCAGGGAACCAAAAAGAATACCCGGTGCATTGGCAATAACAATGGGCCAGTCACGCTTGCCCGCAGGGCGCCACAGACCGTAGGTTACCCACAGGGTGCAGTTCACAGCCGCCACCAGAGGCTGAATCCAGTCGCCCTTCGAGCCGTTGAGGTTACCAATAATCTGCGGGAAGTAGAAGACATACATGAGCACCGCGGTCACCGAAGCAACCTTGGCAAGAATCGGGAACGCCTTGGCGTAGAATTCGCTCTCGCTGCTCTGGGGCTGGGGTGCCTGGGTGTTTTCGGGCGTATTGGACATAGTGCTCTCCTTATCAAGGTATGTGGAATGGGGTGTGTTCTCACGCAGGATGCTCTGGTAGCGGCGTTCGCTAGCCATTGACATGAAAATGTAGGGGCGTAGCGCGCTAGAGCTAAAGAAAAAGAATATGGAAGCTTGTGTATATATAGCGCTGAGATATTGAGCTGAATTTCGCTCATACAAGGGTCAAGAACCTCGTGAAGCTTATCCGCCTGATATGTGAAATTTTCCGAGTCTGTGCACCGGCTGAGCCAATGGCGGATATGAACTATTGCTCCTTCAACCTTATGCCCCTTCGAACCCCAAAAGCAAAGGTCAGCGGTCAAAAAGAGCACCTAAAGGCCGGTTTTTGTGAACAACCAGACAAAAATATCAACCTATAGCGGATGATAAACGGGGTTGATGGAAATTAAAGCGTGATGGCTCACAAAACACTATTCCCGTACAGAAAATGGACACAGGTCGCCATAAAACATATGCCGTAGGTTACTCTAGTAACTATGAAGGTTTTGGTACTGGGCGGCGGCGGCCGCGAACATGCAATCATCCGAGCACTGCACAACGACCCCGCAGTGACTGAAATTCACAATGCGCCCGGCAACGCCGGCATCGCGCAGGACGCCATTGTCCACGCTGTCGACGCAAATAACCCCGAAGCAACCGTAGTGCTCGCCCGCGAAATCGCCGCGGACCTGATCGTCATCGGCCCCGAAGCACCCCTGGTCGCAGGCGTATCCGACGCCCTGCGTGAAGCGGGTTTCGCAGTCTTTGGCCCCTCCCAGGCAGCAGCAGAGCTAGAGGGCTCCAAGGCATTCGCCAAGAAGGTCATGGAAGAAGCCGGCGTGCCCACCGCCCGCGCCCTGGTCGCCACCACCGAAGAAGAAGCCGCCGCAGCACTGGACGAATTCGGCGCACCCTATGTTGTTAAAGACGACGGTCTGGCAGCAGGTAAGGGCGTTGTCGTCACCGAAGACCGCCAGGCAGCACTGGCACACGCCGCATCCTGCTTTGCAGCCGGCGGCAGCGTAGTCATCGAAGAATACTTGGACGGCCCCGAAGTCTCCCTCTTCGTCATTAGCGACGGTAAGAATGTATTGCCTCTGTCCCCGGCACAGGACTTCAAGCGCATCTTCAATAACGACGAGGGTCCCAACACCGGCGGTATGGGCGCATACACCCCCCTGCCCTGGCTGCCCGAAAACTTTGTCACCGAGGTCGTTGAAGCCGTTGCCCGCCCCACCGTGGCACGCATGGCAGAACGCGGCACGCCCTTTGTCGGCGTGCTCTTCTGCGGTCTTGCCGTCACCTCCAAGGGCGTGCGCGTAATCGAATTCAACGTGCGCTTTGGTGACCCGGAAACCCAGGCTGTGCTCGCACGCCTGCGCACTCCGCTCGGCTCCCTGCTGCTGGCAGCATCTCGCGGTGAGATCTCCGAAGATATGCAGCTGGACTGGGATCCGCGCACCGCAGTGGACGTGGTTATGGCGGCTGAAAACTACCCCGATACCCCGCGCAAGGGCGACGCTATCTCCGGTCTGGAGGCAGCGGCAGCAATTGAGGGCGTGCACGTAATTCACGCGGGCACCTCCGTTTCGGGTGAAGAGATTATCACCTCCGGCGGTCGTGTGCTGGCTGTTGTGGCTCTGGGTGAGAACCTGGAAGCGGCCCGCAATGCAGCTTACGCCGGTGTTGATGCTATTGAGTGGAATGGCGTGCAGTATCGCACCGATATTGCGCTCAAGGCGGTCGAAAACCGCATTAGCGTGCCCACCCCCTAAATTTTTATATGTCACGGCATCCGAAACCTGCACGGTTCGGGTGCCGTGCTTTATTCTTGAAACACACTCCAATTCACAACCCGCAAGGAGCACCCATGGCAAACGCCCCGCAGATTCCCGGTTGGACCCACATTTACTCCGGCAAAGTACGCGATCTGTACGTGCCGAACGAAGACTTCCATGAGGCAACCGGCCTGGTCATTGACGACAATACCGAGCTGCGCGCCGGCTCGGTCATGGTCGTAGCATCCGACCGTATTAGCGCCTTCGACAAGATTATTTCCACCCCCATCCCGGATAAGGGTAAGATCCTCACCCAGCTGTCCCTGTGGTGGTTCGAGCAGCTTGCCGACCTTGTGCCCAACCATGTGCTCTCTACCGATGTGCCCGCCGAGGTTGCCGGTCGCGCCATGATCTGCAAGTCCCTGAACATGTTCCCGGTGGAATGCATTGCCCGCGGTTACCTGACCGGTTCCGGTCTTGCTACTTACCGCGAGAGCGGCGAAATTGCGGGTGTGCAGCTGCCCGAGGGTCTGGTGGACGGCTCCCGCCTGGAGCAGCCGATCTTCACCCCCACCGGCAAGGCAGAGGTGGGTGAGCACGACGAGCTGATTACCCGCGATGAGCTCTACACCGAGGTGGGTCGCCCCGTGGGTGAGCGCCTGGAAGAGCTGACCCTGAAGATTTACTCCGCAGCTGAAGAGATTGCCCGTGAGCGCGGCATTATTCTGGCAGATACCAAGCTGGAATTCGGTACCGATTCTTACCGCGGCGAGATTACCCTGGGCGATGAGGTGCTCACCCCTGACTCCTCCCGTTTCTGGGATGCGGCAGAGTATGAGCCGGGTAAGTCTCAGCCCAGCTTCGATAAGCAGTTCGTGCGCGACTGGCTGCGCTCGGAGGAATCCGGCTGGGATGGTAAGACCTGGAACGGTAGCGAGGAGCCTCCGGCTCTGCCCGCTGAGATCGTGGAGAAGACCCGCGCGCGTTACGTTGAGGCTTTTGAGCGTCTGACCGGCCGCACTTTCGAGGCTTAATTAGCTTCTTGACCTATATAGACAAAAGGCTCTGATAAGGAATTACTCCTTGTCAGAGCCTTTTGCTATGGGATAGAAGTTATAGAGCCGAGGTGCGAGAACCGCACGACGAGCAAAAGCGTCCAGAGCCTCGAGAACATCCTTGAGGGTATCCCAATGGGGAGCCACATAGTCGGCGCTTACCGGAGAAGCGCCACCGATCCACACCCACTGGGTACGCAGCTGAGCGGCGTCTGGAATAACACCTTAATGAGAAAATTGGTGCAGATTTTCTCATTAAGAGCTCAGGGGCGTGGTCGGGTATAAACACCCAACCACACCCCGTATCCGCTTCCCGTGCAGAAGGCTTAGAGAAGTTCCTGCTGCTCGCTCGGCTCCTGACACTGCGGCAGAGTATCCTTACGCGCCGCCGAAGAGAGAGCATAGAACCACTGAATATGCTCGCACACCCTCTCATAGGCGGTCTGCTCATCGCGGGCAACCACCGCCTCCAAAATACCGCGGTGCTGCTGCTGCAGAGTGCGCTTTACGCCCTGCCAATCTTCCAGCTGAGGCACAGCCTCCTGCACATAGCTCACGGTCGCCATATGCAGAGAATCGATCACGGTATCCAGTACGATATTGCCGCCCAGAGCCGAAAGCTCATAGTGGAAACGAGCATCGCAAAAATGGAAACGCTCATCGCTGACCTGCTCGCTATCCATCTCCGTCAAATGCTCCAGAGCGCGCGCAATGGCGGCACTACGCTCGGGAGAATCCTCAGCTAAAGCGGCGGCACGAGCAGCGCTACCCTCCAGCAGCAGACGGGTAGAGACCACATCCTGCACAGGTAGGGAACGGGTGGCAATATGCATGCGCAGGGACCAGCTAATGGCATCGGTGGGTTCTGAAATAACAATCGCCCCCGACTTGGGGCCCGAACCGCTGGAGGAACGAATCAGACCCAGCGCGCTGAGAATATGCAGAGCCTCGCGCACCGATGGGCGAGAAATGCCGTATTTTTCCGCCAGGGCACGCTCTGAGGGTAGGCGGTCTCCCACCCGCAGCTCGCCCATGCGCAGGCGGCGTTCAAAAGTATCAAGAAGTAGCGAATAGCTACGATCTTGCATCACGAGTCTTCACCCCTGAAATATGTCTGTGTGTATGACGGGAGGCGGCGCGCCACGTGCAATACGTAACGCGCCGCCTCCTACCCAAGCTCATTCAGCCGTGATTAGCTCAGATGAACTTTAGGGAATCATGAAGTGCAGAACGTTGGTCTGCAGGAAGACCAGCGCACACACGACCACGAGCATTGCGAAGGACCAGGGAACGACAGCCTTGAAGATGTCGGATTCCTTACCCTCCATGTCCACAGAGGTAGCTGCAATAGCCAGCGACTGCGGGGAGATCATCTTACCGACCACACCACCGGTGGTGTTAGCAGCAAGCATGAGCTCGGGGGTAGCACCGGTCACGCCAGCAGCGTGCAGAGTATCGGATGCGGAGACCTGCAGCTTGGAGAACAGCGCGTTTGCACTGGTGTCCGAACCGGTCACAGCGGTACCGATCCAACCCAGAGCCGGTGCCAGGAATGCGTAGGCAACACCCAGAGATGCCAGGAAGGTACCCATTGCAACGGTCTGACCGGAGAGGTTCATGACGTATGCCAGGGCCAGCACGGATGCGATGGTCACAATGGTCCAGCGCATGCGGTGAACCACGGAGCCGAACTCGGTGAAGATAGCCGGGAACTTGAAGCCGTACTTACCGTTCTCGTTGAAGAAGAAGTAAATCACAGCAACAATCAGACCGGAGATAATCAGCAGAGTACCGGGGTTCGACAGCCAGGTGAACTTGTACTGGCCGGCAGACACAGCCTTACCGGTCTTATCAACCATGGCGTTAGCCAGGTCATCAATACGGTAGGTGACGGAGACCGAACCGAGGGTCTTCTTCAGTTCCTTCCAGAGGTTTGCAACACCGAAGATAGCAACCACGATCAGGTAGGGCAGAACAGCCATCCAGATACGAACTGCGGGCAGTTCTTCCTTCTTCTCGGAAGCAGCGGGCAGACCGTTACGCTCGCGAACACCCTCAATACCGCGCGGCTTCCATACCTGCAGGAAGAGCACAGCCACAGTCATGGAAGCGATACATGCGACCACGTCGGTCAGGTTGTAAATAGCGGTAGAAGCGGTGAGCCACTGAGCTGCACCGAAGGAAATACCGATGACCAGAGCAGGCAGCCAAGCGTCCTTAACACCCTGAATGCCGTCGAGCACGAAGAGCAGCAGAACCGGAACGAAAATAGCCAGCAGGGGAGCCTGGTGACCAACGATGGTAGCAATCACCTGGGGATCCTTACCGCCAACCTGGCCAGCGGTATCGATCGGCACAGCAACTGCACCGAACGCCACCGGAGCGGTGTTTGCAATCAGCACGGCGGTTGCAGCCTTCAGGGGCTTAACGCCCAGAGCCAGAATCATGGTTGCGGTAATTGCCACGGGAGCACCGAAGCCAGCCAGTGCCTCCAGCAGACCACCGAAGCAGAAAGCAATCAGGATCGCCTGGATGCGCAGATCGCCACCGCCGAGAATATCGAAGGTGCGGCGCAGATCCTCAAAGCGACCGGAAAGAACGGTGATCTGGTAGAACCAGATAGCACCCAAAATAACCCAGCAGATGACCAGACCGTGAACAGCACCAACGGTGGCACCGTATGCGGACAGACCCAGGGGCATGGTGAAGCCCACAACTGCGACCAGAATAGAAACAGCCAGTGCTACCAGCGCGGAAACGTGTGCGCGAGCCTTAACGCCCAGCAGCATCACGAAGAACGCCAGCAGCGGAATGGTAGCCACCAGAGCCGATAGGCCCAGGGAGTTACCCACCGCCTGAATATTTGCGGTGAACATATCCGCCCTCCTTGGTTCGGAAGAATTGTCAATGAATTTGATCCGGTACCTCATGAGCCGAACTGTGGCTGTGCGCCCGTGGCGCAGGAACAGTATCGGGCATGTGGTAAGACCAATATGTGTTACCTGTACCTTACGTGATGAGCTGCGCAGAGTTCAAGCTCGAGAGAGCATGGATTAGGGCGTTTTAGGGGCTTTAAGAGGGCAGAATGCTCGGGGAGTGTGGGCTGAAATACCCCGTATTCCTTGAATTCTCGGGCTCTATGGTCTGACCATTAGCCATGCAGAACATCAATGTGTCAAAACATGAAAATTCTCCCGGATTAAGCGCCGCCTGAGTGGGAAGGCGAGGGACAGCTCTTCGCGATGGGGGCCTTGATGAGCTGCCGGTATCCGATCTGAGCTGACTCTGGGTGTGGGTGGAAGTGGGTGGTGAGCGTATATCTATACGCCTCGAAGGGATGTTGGGTGCCGGCGTGTCGCCCTAGGGTGTATAAGATTGCTTACGTTATGAGCTGAGAGTGAATAGGTGTAACGGCAAGTATGCGATGCGCCTAGATGGGTGCAGCTCGGAAGAATCTGGAATGGTCGTTGTGTTTGCACCCCGTTGACAGAGAGGTCACGGTGACTCTAAGTAGCCCTGACTAGGGGATACACCTGTTTCCCGTAATACGTGCACCATATAAAGAGTGTGGTTAGTAAGTGTCGCACAATCTGCATCTGAAGCGCAGACGGTGAAATATGAAATGACTTAACTAAAAACTAAGGTATACCTTGTAATAATTTCATTAAAAAATTATGCGTTATTTCAATTCAGTTTTTAGAGCTTTGAAAAGCTAAAATAGTGTCAAAGACAAAAACCTCACACGCGGCTCCACCACCAGAAGGAACATAGCGTACCGCAGATGCCCGGGGCAGGCGCCACAAGCGCTCACTTCCCACATATTTCCCCGGCACTCGCACCACTGATACGTACGCATCAGGTGCCGGAACCGCACTAAATACAGGAAGGACGGCATCATGCGTATTGCACTTTTCTCCACGTGCATTGTTGATGGCATGTACCCCCGCACCGCTCGTGCGACCGTCGAAATTCTCGAACGTCTCGGCCACGAGGTTGTTTACCCTCCCGGTCAGACCTGCTGCTCCCAGATGCACGTAAACTCCGGCTACTTTGATGACGCATACCCGGTTGTGAAGAACCACGTTGAGTCCTTCTCCGACTGGGACTGGGATGTAGCTGTTGCTCCCTCCGGTTCCTGCGTGGCATCCCTGCGCCACCAGCAGGCAATGATTGCTCGCCGCGCGGGCGATGAAGCTCTGGCTATTAAAGCTGAGCAGATCGCTGCACGTACCTTCGAGCTCTCCAACCTGCTGATCGACATTCTGGGCATTACCGACGCAGCCGCTCAGCTGGGCTCCTACTTCCCCGAGCACGTGACCTACCACAGCTCCTGCCACGGTATGCGCATGCTGGGTCTGGGCACCCGCCAGCAGGATCTGCTCAAGACCGTTGAGGGTCTGAAGTACACCGAGCTGGAAGGCCTGGATCAGTGCTGCGGCTTCGGCGGTACCTTCTCCTTTAAGAACTCCGACGTTTCCGGTGCAATGGTCAACGACAAGGCCGACGCTGTGGAAGCAACCGGCGCATCCGTATGCTCCGGCGGCGACTGCTCCTGCCTGATGAACATTGGCGGCGCGCTTTCCCGCCGTGACTCCGAGGTTCAGACCATTCACTTCGCTGAAATCCTCGCATCCACCAAGGAAAACCCGCTGGTTATCACTGGCCCGGTTCAGCTGGCTAACTAAGACTTCAAGGACTAATCATGACTTCTATTCAGCTTGGTATGCCCAAGGTCGTCAGCTACGGCGAGGGCAATATTTTTGAAGAGATCCCCTTCCCCAAGTACGCGAAGGAAGAGCTCAAGAACGAGCAGCTGCGCAATAACCTGCGTTTCGTAACCCACGCAATCCGTGGCAAGCGCTCCAAGGTTACCGCAGAGCTGCCCGACTGGCAGGAACTGCGCACCACCGGTGAACAGACCAAGAACTACGTGCTGGCTCACCTGCCCGAACTGCTCGAAGAGTTCGAGCGTAACTTCACCGCTCGCGGCGGTCACGTGCACTGGGCACGCGATGCACACGAAGCAAACCAGATTGCTCTGGATCTGATTCGCGCCGAGGGCGTGGACGAAATCATTAAGATTAAGTCCATGGCAACCGCAGAAACCGGTCTGAACGAGTTCCTGGAAGAGAACGGCATTAACGCCATCGAGACCGACCTCGCGGAAGAAATCGTGCAGCTGGGTGAGGACCGCCCCTCGCACATTCTGGTGCCCGCAATTCACCGCAACCGCCGCGAAATCCGCGATATCTTCGTCAAGAAGATTGAGGGTATTAACCCCGATATTAGCGATGAGCCCGCAGAGCTGGCTGAGGCATCCCGCAACCGTCTGCGCGAGAAGTTCCTCTCCACCAAGGTTGCTGTCTCCGGTGTGAACTTCGGTATTGCCGAGACCGGTACCATGACCATCGTGGAGTCCGAGGGTAACGGCCGTATGTGCCTGACCCTGCCCGATACCCTGATTTCCTTCATGGGTATTGAGAAGCTGCTGCCCACCTTCCAGGACTACGAGACCTTCCTGCAGCTGCTGCCCCGCTCCTCCACCGGTGAGCGCATGAACCCCTACACCTCCATGTGGACCGGTGTTACCCCGGGCGATGGCCCCCAGAACCTGCACGTGATCCTGATCGATAACGGTCGTACCGCTGTGCTGGCTGATGAGCTGGGTCGTCAGGCTCTGCGCTGCATCCGCTGCTCGGCATGTATGAACGTATGCCCCGTGTACGAACGCGCAGGCGGTCACGCTTACGGTTCGACCTACCCGGGCCCGATTGGCGCTATCCTCTCCCCGCAGCTCTCCGGTATTGAGGCTGCACACAATAACTCCCTGCCCTACGCATCCTCCCTCTGTGGCGCATGCTACGAGGTCTGCCCCGTGAAGATTAACTTCCCCGAGGTGCTGGTGCACCTGCGCAGCAAGGATGTTGACTCCAAGAAGGCAGTGGGCGAGTTCGCCGGCAATAAGAAGGCTGCTCCCACCCAGATGGACGCCATGATGTACGGTGCGAAGAAGCTCTTCTCCTCCGGCAAGATGATGTCCCTGGCTGAGAAGGGTCTGCCCATGTCTCGCCTGATCACCGGCAAGAAGCACAAGATTTCTAAGCTGCCCGGTATTGTCTCCGGTTGGACCGACTACCGCGATATCCCCGAGCCGCCCAAGGAATCCTTCCGCAACTGGTGGAAGAAGGAGAAGGCGGGTGCTCCGGCACGCGATACCGCTGCGCGCGTGGATATTGACGCTCTGATTGCCGCTAATAAGGGCAAGCTGGAAGAGCTGCACGCTAACGCTGCTAAGGCTCAGGGCGAAGAATCCCTGACCGCCGCTAATGATGCTAAGGTTGCCAAGCTGGCTGCTGAGGCGAAGACCGCAAGCACTAAGGAGAACGCATAATGTCTGATGCTAAGTCCGTTATCCTGGGCCGTATCCGTTCGGCACTCTCCGATGGTTTCACCGCCCCCGAGCCGGTACGTAACTACCGTCGCGTGAGCCAGATTAGCCAGGAAGACACCATTGAAATGCTGATCGATCGTCTGATCGACTACAAGGCGAATGTTTTCCAGGCAACCGAAGACACCCTGGCTTCTGTGATTGCTGAGCGCCTGGGCGAGAAGTCCACCTACGTGATTCCCGTGGGTCTGAAGGACTCCTGGCTGCCGGCTGATACCGCTGATCGTAAGCGCGTGGTGGACTCCGGTAGCACCCTGAAGGAGCACGCTCTGAGCCACCGTGAGCTGGATGAGGTGGATGCTGTGGTGACCTCCTCTACCGTCTCTTGCGCTGAGACCGGCACCATTTTCCTGAACTCCAATCCGGATGAGGGTCGCCGCGCGATCTCTCTGGTTCCCGACCACCACATTTGCGTGGTGTCTCGCGATTCCGTGGTTGAGTTGGTGCCCGAAGCTATTGAGCGCATTACCTATGAGCGCCCGGTGACCATGATCTCCGGTCCTTCCGCAACCAGTGATATTGAGCTGATTCGCGTGGAGGGCGTGCACGGCCCGCGTACTCTGGATGTCATTATCCTGAACTAAATAGAGCACTGGCCCGATTCAGCGGCTAATAGAAGGGGGGGGTGGCCCGGTGAGTGTAATACTCACCGGGCCACCCCCCTTCTGAGCGGAAGTGGCTTTTCCTTCGCCCGCCCATGCAGATAGACGGGCCAAAGGAGTGCCTTTCAACGGTGCGGTGTGTGCACGCACCGAAGACTATATATCTAAGCCCTTAGACACGAGCGTCGAAGTGCTGCAGACCCGAATCCTCGCGGCTGCCGCCCTGACCATCGCCCTGCTCGGCGTAGTCGTGAATCCACTCGACCTTCTGAACCCACTTGACCATCTTGTAACCGTGCATGGAGTCCGCACGCAGACGCAGGGGACCGCCGTAGACATCCGGCAGGGGCTTATCGTTCATGCCCCAGGCGAGAATGGTCTCATCCTCCATAGCCATGGAGATATCCAGGCACTCGTAGTAGGGTTCGGTCGGGCGACCGTCGTAGGTATGACCCACGTGGCCGAAGGAGGTGATCATGACGTACTTAGCCTCAGGCTTCTTCTCCACCAGAGCCAGCACATCGCGCAGACGCACGCCCTCCCACTTAGCAATACCGGTCCAACCCTGCATACAGGTGTGCATGGTGATATTGGTTTCCTTGCCCAGAGCCTTCAGCTCGTCAATGGAGAGGGAAACAGGCTGATCGACCAGACCGCCCACCTCCAGGCGGTAGTCCACGAAGTTCTGTTCCTTCAGGCGGTTCCACTCAGTGCTCTCACGCTCCGTGGGCGGACGGGTGTTAACCCAGTGGAAGGGCGAAATATCAGCCTCGGTAAAGGCCTTCTTTGCTACCTGCTTGGACTTGATCAGGTCGAAGGTGAAGGAACGGATCGGGTTGGTCAGGCCCCAGATGAAGGTCTGGGTGAAGCGCGGGTTGCGCAGCGACCAGTAGGATGCTGCCAGCCACAGGACTACGCCGCCAACCATGCCCAGGATCAGCATGGTCACTGCCTGAGCAAATTCGGCCGCGCTGACCTCGTTGTAGGGCTTGTTGAGCATCATGTGCGCAATATTGTATTGCGGGTGAACCACGAACACCAGAGCCACGTGAACCAGGGAGAAGAACAGGTAGAACGCCATACCCAGGAAGTGGATGGAACGTGCGGTCTGACGGTTGCGGAAGAGCTTCACGTAGCCGGGGAAACGGCCGCAGAAAGCCGGGCTCATAATCGGGCCGGTTGCAATCATCAGCGGAGCCACAATGAAGACCACGGTAAAGTACATGAGCTTCTGCAGTGCATCATAGGGCTGGAAATGCTCAATGGAAGGAATCTGCAGACCCGCATAAATGGTGATGGATTCCCATGCCTCGGGGAAGATATCCCAGGAGGTGGGGACAATACGGCGCCACTGGCCGGTAGCAAAGAGCAGGGTCACGTACACGAAGCCGTTGACCAGCCAGATGCAGGTGACCAGTGCGTGCCAGGCTCGACCCAAACCAATCTTGGCGTTACCGGGCAGAGAAATCAGGGGAGAGAGGCTGCGCTGATCGTCGCGGGCGGTGAATTCACCGGGGACGGTAGAGACCTTGTCCTTGGTGAACTTAATCCACTCGGAGCCGGGGGTACAGTGGTTATTCCAATAGAAGCGCGGGTGCGAAGCGATAATCTCCCAGCCGGAACGAATCAGCAGACCCATCATCAGAAAGTTGATGAAGTGGGTAATGCGAAGCCAAGCGGGAAAGTCCAACTCAACGCCACCGCTACTCATCATTAAGAGAGTGGTATGCATGGCTTGTCCTTCATATATATGCAGTATTGTGTGTGCCCGCGCCGGTTTCTACGCCTTGGTCGGGTCTTGATGACGGGTAGTCAGACAAGCCTTATAAAATTTGCATCAACCGTGCGGGTTTATACTTCCATCATAGCTTTTTTCTTAGCTTTTGCAAAAGATAAAGGGCTGTGACACGCCGTCACTAAGAAAAAATTTTGGGCTGTTTTAGCCCGGAATTTAGGGGAAGCTTCCACGTAGTGGTAACCATTTCTCTCGTCACATATTCGGCACTATAGCAGTTAGAATGACCTTTTCTCGGATTCGCCCCGGAATAGTGCTTTTGTGGTTTCTGACCCTAAGGCTTAAACGTAAAATCTATCTTTTGTAAGAATGTCCATTGGACGCCCGCAAAGAGATAAGGTGTATATACACTGAATATATATAAGGGTTAGTTAAACACAAAGCCCCCGCAACGAGTGCGGGGGCCTAAACACTATAGAAGGCTTTTCTAGGACGTGCTCTTCTGAGACTCAGCAGAGTCTTCCAGTAACTGAGAGCCATCCCGAGACCCAATCTCAGAGGCCGCAGATTTGAGCTCAACCACCGGAATCATACCGGTGCTCAGCTTAACCTCGGAGTTCTTCTTCGCTTTCAGAGCGGCAATCTGCTCCCTACGGCTGGGGGCGGAGGCGCTCGCTGCCTGCGCGGGCAACAGACGGTTAATCGCAGCCGCCCACAGCGGGAAGAGCAGCACCGTCATCGCGCCACCGGCAACCAGCAGGGAGGCGGTTTGATCCTTCATCAGATCCGAGGCAGTGGCAACAGAGGTCACCGCCACAATAATCGGCAGACCAGCCGCCGAATACAGAGCCAACTGGGCGCGCTCATTCTTAGTCTCCAAACCGGAACCGGTATTAAAGAACATTTCCGCCACAAAAACAGGCAGACCGCGCACCAGCAGGATACCAATCACCACGGCAATAAGACCCAGGGGATTAGCCGTAACCGCCGCAGGATTAATACCCATGCCACTGACCACAAAGAACAGCGGAATCAAAAAGCTAAAACCGGCGGTCTCCAGACGGCGAGTTACCAGGTGCAGGGCGCTTCCGGGAGTCAGAGAACGCAGAATAATACCCGCAGCAAAGGCGCCCAGAACCGCATCCAAATTAAAGAGCGCAGTACACATGGTGAGGGCGCCCAGCAGAAGCATTGCCAGGCGCAGCACCGTCTGACCGGTGGTATTCGCCTCGGCAGCAATCAGAGCCCGCAAACCCGGAATACGAGTAAAAAGATGATGGGGCACCAGGGCGGTAATAATCGCAATCGCCATAAATGCCAGCAGAATCAGCAAAGCCGCACCCGGAGAGTGAGAAGAAAGCAGCAGGGACATGGCGAAAATCGGGAATAGCTCACCCACGGCGCCCTGCAGAAGCACCGCATTACCCACGCGTGTACCGGCGGCACCATTGGACTTGAGCATGGGCAGCAGAGTGCCCAGTGCCGTGGAGCTTAGCGCCACAGCAATCGCCACATAGGTGTACACATTCATGGCGAAACCCGTAATGCTTGCCGCACCCAGCAGACCCAGACTGAAACACACAAACCAAGTCAGTACCGCGCTACCGCCCTGACGGCTACGCAGAGATTGAGCGTTAATCTCAAAACCCGCAATGAGGAAGAGCATACCCAGACCCAATTCCTTCAGCAGGGGAATACCACCCTGAGTGCCCGCAAGATTCAAAACATTCGGGCCGATGAGCATACCAAAAAGCAGCAGGAAGACCACATCGGGAATACGTTTACGCAGCAGGCGCGAGAGTAGGGGCGAGATAAACGCCGCTAAGGTAATCCAGAAAATGGAGACGTACTGGGCGCTCTCGGCGAGGGCAGAGTGTTCGCTAGCTAGAAGAATAGTCTCGGAAGATATCAGCATAAAAACGGCTTGAGATAGACGATCGGGGTGCCGTACACCCCGTAGAATCACAGCGCACAGCCCCGAAATAGTGGGGCGGGTGCGGCGAAAAAGGTACCCTCCAGTATCTCATAATCATTCTCAGCAGCTGAAAAGGATAGCCTCTATAGTGTGTAGCGGCACCTCGGGCGCTGATAGACCCGCTAAACTAGAAGAACCACTCGCCTCACCGACGCTAAGGAGCAATCATGGCTGATACTTCTGCCACCACGCGTAACCCCGGTATTGATTTGGGGCGCACCTGGGCGGTCCTGCTACTGACCCTGCCCTTTTTGGTGAGCCTGCGCGTTATTCCGGTGAACCGCGCCCCCTGGATTTTCTCGGTCATGCCCGATGCCTCCACTCTTTTTGTGGCTCTGCTGGGTATTGCCGCCTATCTTTACGCGCAGAAGACTGCCTTTCCGCAATTTTTTGCCGGAACTATTACCCGTTTCATTGGCCTCTACGCTTTTGGATGGGTGTGGTCTATGTTCCTGGTTTCCGCGCCGTTTATTCGCTCCGGAGGCGGGTTGCTGGTGCCGAATCTGCTGATTACCTGCTCCGTGGTGACGCTCACCACCGTGATTTTTGTGTACCTGCCCCTGTGGGCTCAGGTCGCCTATACCGCGCTAATCTGCCCGCACCTGCCTTTTATCGGGGAGGCAGTAAGCAGGGCAGCCGCGCAGGGCGATATTTTTATTCATCGCTATCTCTCTTTTGTAGTTCCCGCCGATGCGCAGCCGCTGGTGGGTAATGCCCTGGATTATGCGTGGATTGCCAGCGCCGGTGTGGTGCTGTGGCGCCTCTATGAGGATATGGGCACTAAGCTCGCGGTGCCGGTGGTACTCTTCGCGCTCGCCTATAGCGCCTATGCATGGTTTACCCCGGCGGCTGTGAAGTGGACGCGCACCCTGCCCTGGCTGACAACTCTGGTAATTATTGCCGCCAGTATTTATGCGTGCGCTGAGCTAGCTCGTCTGCTTGCCGGTAATGCGCTATTGAATACGGCGCTCATCCCCGGTCAGATGTCGCTGAGTGTTTCCGCTGTGCTGCTGTTGGCGCTAGGTGCCGGTGCGTACCCGGCGTATCAGATGATCCTGCCCTATGTGAACGGTACTAGTACCTGGGCGGTGTACGGTTATGCGGTGCTCTTTAGTGCCCTCATGGTGGCTTTGGTGCTGGGTATTGCGGTGCTGCTGCGTAAGCTAACCGGCCGCGGCCCCTGCGAAACATCCCTGGCTCTTATCTCCGGTAGGGGATAAAGATTCCAACCTCTATCTGAGCGCATGCTCTAGAGATTTTCTGCTTCATCAGGCAATAGAGATATAGATAATTCTGTATCTCTCTTTCCCCAGCGATCCTCGTTATCGCCGATCCGGTATTGGCTCTCTGTACGCAGGGAGCCAATACTTTTGGTTGAGCATCCGCGACGTCTCAATGCCGCGCTGCGGGGAGTGGCGCATCCGGCATCTTCTGTACTGCGAAATGGGTAAAACGAAAGGCTCCCTGCAAGCAGAGAGCCTTTCAAGTGGTCGGGATGACAGGATTTGAACCTGCGACCTCGTCGTCCCGAACGACGCGCGCTACCAAGCTGCGCCACATCCCGATGGCTTCAGCGTTACCGAAGCAACTCAACAATAGTAACCGATACGCGCCCATTGTGCAAATACATATACCAAAATACGGGCGTGTATCGCGCCTAGATAGAGCAAAGAGCCGGTACAGGGTGAACTGTACCGGCTCTTTGGACCCATTCCTAAGGGGAATTAGCGGTGATCGTAGCGGTAAATAAATGCCGCCATAGCATCACGGTGAATGGGTTCCCAGGGACGGTAGGTGCCATCGGGCCAGCCGGTGGTTACCTTCTGGGATGCCAACCAGGAGATTTCACGGTAGAACATATTCTCTCGGGTTACATCGCTAAAGGGCGATACCGCCGGGGCGTTATAGGCGGGGCTACCGTCGTAGCGGTAGAAGAATGCCGCCATGGCGTCGCGGTTGACCGGATCGTGCGGGCGGAAGGTGCCGTCCGGGTAGCCGGTGGTAATGCCCTGCTGCTTCATCCACACAATCTCCTTGTAGAAGGGGAAGGAGGGATCCACATCGCTAAAGGGCGAAACAGCGGGCAGCTCAACCTTCGGGGATCCCGACATGCGGTAGAAGTATGCCGCCATGGCAGCGCGTTCTACATTCTGCAGGGGTCGGAATGTGCCGTCCGGGTAGCCGGTGGTAATACCGCTTGCCGCCAGCCAGTAGATTTCGGTGGAGAAGGTATCTCCATGCTTCACATCGCTAAAGGTGCGCGGGGTGGGCAGTGCCGGCTCATTGGGGTTGGCGCTGGGTGCGCTCGCTGAGGGGCTGGGCGTGGGTGCCACGCTCGGCTTGGGCGAGACAGTGGGAGTAGCGCTCGGGCTGGGCGAAACGGTGGGAGTAGCGCTCGGGCTTGCCGAGGGACTGGGCGCCGGGGTGGGCTCCTCGCTATGGGAGGGAACGACCGCCTCGCCATTGCTTTCCAGAACCTGCACGCGGGTTAGCGCGTTACCATCCGCATTCTTCAGCCCCTGGGTGCCCGCAGTGGCTGCGGAGGCATTGTGCATATGCAAGATGAGCGCCTTGGGGGAGGTACCCTCGGCACGGTGCGCGGTCACGGGGGAAGAAGCGGAATCCTCAAAGAGGGACAGGCCGCGGGTGCTACCTTCAAACCAGAGCTTGGGGGCGTAGGGGTTGAACTCCGCCCAATCGCTATAGCTGGGCATGCCGTCCGGGCTGTACTGGGTGACGGAGCGGTAGTGAATACCGGCGCCATCCTGCTCAGCCAGACCGAGGGAAGCCAAGGATACGGGCAGAACCGCCATATTGGTGTCGAAAATATTCGAATCGGTGCTACCCCATACGCCGTTGACCGGCTTCGCGTCGGCTTCGCGAGAGTAGCCGGTGCGCTTATTGGTCAGCAGCGCCAGGGGGTAGTCTAGGCCGGTGGTGCGGCGGGTGCGTAGCTCGTAGTCTGCGGTGCCGTCATTATCCGTATCGATTTCAATAGCCATGGAGAAGGACGGGGTCAGTACGGACCAATTGCTCTTGGTGACCACCGCAAAGGACAGGGTCGCCGGGGAGCGAGTGTCATTGGCTGCGCGCTTTGCCGGAACATTGGAGGAAGCGCCGGTGTAGGCTACCTGCAGCCACTTGCCGCCTTCAGAGGTGGACTGATCGGGGTTCTCATAACCCAGCTCAAAAGCACCCAGCAGGGAGTAGTAGCCACCGCGCTTAAGCTCGGTGCCTGAGGGCTTCAGGGTTGCGGTGGTACCGTTGCCAAATGCCAGAGCATCAGCGGGGTAGGAGAGGGTGGAGGCGGGCTTGGGGGCTGCGTGTACGGGCAGGATCAGGGTGGAGGTGGAATCGCTAAATTCCAGGTTTCCACTCAAGCTGCTCAGGTACTGGCGTGCTTTGCCCAGCTGGTCGCTTTCACTACCGGAGTCCAGAGTCTTGACCAGCTGGTCGGGGTCGACCTTCAGGGTTACGGGAATATTGACCCTGGAGTGCGCCGGGACGGTCACCGAGGACTGCACGGAGAATTCGGCACCGCGCAGGGAACCGGCACGATCAGCATAGGAAATAGAGAAGGTACGTTCTTTATCCCCGGTGTTTTCCACCGTAACTTCACGGGTGTAGGTACGGGTACCGCTGCCGGGGACAACTTCAATCACACCGAACGCCAGGGAGACGTATTCGGGGTGCTGCGCATTGTACACATAGGAATTTTCGGTGTTTGCCAGGGCCGCGTCCACACGACCGGCACCAATACGGTCACCGCCCAGGGATTCACCATGAGGGCCGGTAACAGTACCGCGCGCGGTATTCATAATACGCATTTTGACCTGCTGCGCGCTCATGGCGGGGTTCGCTGCCATAAGCTGAGCGGCAATACCTGCAACATGCGGGGTAGACATGGAGGTACCGGTCATCTGAGCGGCATTGGATCCGCCGCCAGCTTCCGCCGATTCAATGCGGGTACCGGGGGCGGAGACATCGGGCTTCACAAAGCCGTAGGAGCCGTGCAGACCGCGCGAGGTGGACTCGGCAATGGTGTCCTTGGAAGAGAAATCCAGGGCAATATTCTGCCAGGGAGCGGCCATTTCAATCTGCAGGGTGCCCGCTGCGGCAGCCTGCTCGAACTTCTTTGCCTGCTCGGTGGTGATCTGAATGCTCGGAATGGTCGCGTGACCGGAAATCGGCTTGGTGTCGTGCTCGGGAGCTACCAGCAGCACGCCCTTAGCGCCGGCTGCGCCGGCTGCCGCCACGCGCTGGGTGGAACCGCAGGAGCTATCCTGGCCCTTAGCCTCCCAGTAGAGCAGCGCCCATTTACCGGCGAAATCAGTACCCACAAAGGGCTGGCAGCCGGTCTTATTGGATTCGGGGGCAGCGGTGACGGTACCGTTAATGTGCTCATCTCCGCGGGCGAACGTATAGGAGTAGCCGTAGGATCCCGCGTAGTCACCGGCAATATCCGCCGGGGAGGTCACACGGTAGCGGTCGCCTCGGGTAATACCCGCCTGGGAGTTTGCCACGGTCAATGCCGCGGGGTTATTGGCGGGGGCGCCCAGAATGGAGTAGGCGTCGCCGTGGTTTAGGTTCGCCGCCGCGTTGCCTGCGGCAACCACTGCCAGTACATCGGCGTCTACCAGACGCTGAAGCATGAGGGATTCGGGGTCGTCGATAACGGAGTAGTCGCTACCTAGGGAGAGGTTTACAATATCGGCGCGGTCGCTAAAATCACCGTCACCATTGGGATCCAGGGCACGGTCCATTGCCTCACCGGCAACAGCCGATGCGCCCTTACAACCGAAGACGCGCAGGGCAACCAGGCGTGCCTCGGGAGCCGAACCCGGGCCGATCTTCATCTGCTGCACGCTCTCGGTGGTCAGCTGATCGTAGGCGCCGCGGAAAGTGGTGCCGTCGGAGTTCACGCCGTAACCGGCCGCGGTACCGGCAACATGGCTGCCGTGGCCCGCATCGGAGCAATCCAGGGGGTTGGAGTCCGGAGCCGGGGTGTTATACCCGGTGTAGGCATCGCCTACGAGGTCATAGCCACCGGCGAATTTTGCCGGGTCGTATAGACCTGCGGGGATACCCGAGGATGCCTTGGCACGCTGGTAGGCTGCCGCGGTGCCCGGACCGCCGAAATCACTGTGGGTGTAGTCGATACCGGTGTCGATCACGGCAATGGTCACGCCCTTACCGGTGGCGTGGCTCTGCTGCCATGCCTGCACGGCGTGGGTGTTGACATCGGAGACGGAGTTGCTCGGGTACTTGAGCACCACGGGGGAAATACGCACCACATCTGCTCGGGTGGCGAGCGCACGAATGGCTTCGGCGTCACCGGACAATGCTACGCCACGCTGCAAATTGTGGGTGGTGTACAGAACCTGCGCATTGCTCTCGGCAGCCAGCTGTGCGCCCTGCGACTGCACCTGCGCCTGAATGCTCTTGACCGCCGCACTTTGGGAAGCGGGGGCTACTTCGCGGCCGAGGGTAAAGGAGGAGTAGAAACCTGCGGTTGCGGCGTAAGCGCCGGAGCCTGCGAGTTCAACAAAGGCGGTGACCTGGCCTTGAGCTTCCTGTATGGAGGGGGAAATAACCGCGCCATCGCGCACACCGGCGGCGGGTGTTTTCACGCTCTGGTCAATAGCTGCCGGGGTGGGTTCGCTGGAGGCGGGCGCGGCAAATGCCGGGGCGCCGCCAATGCTCATGGTTAGGGAGAGCACGCCAATTCCCAGGGCGCGCAGGACAGAGGAAGTTCGCGCGCTCGGGGTATCGGCGCGGCTATCTCGCTCGCGCCTAAAGAATATGTTCATTGCTGGTCCTTTGAATGTGGTGATGCACAAACATGTAGGTGGCGGGCCTGTAGCCGGGGCGTTAGACCCGCCACCTAAAAACTATAGTGAATGTGATTCGAGATATAAATCTCGGTTTAGGGGCGCACTGCCCTAAGCGCGCGGGCGCTTATTCTTGAGGTGCTCATAGCGGTAGATAAACACCGCCATGGCATCGCGATTAATCGCGGTGGTCGGGCGGTAGGTGCCGTCATCCCAACCGGTGGTAATGCCCTGGGAAGCCAACCACTGAATCTCGTGGTAGAACATCGTATTCGGGTTAACATCCTTAAAATGCGCCTGAGGATCAACGCGCGGGCTCGCGTGGTCATAGCGGAAGAAGAACGCCGCCATGGCATCGCGATTGACCGGATCGTGCGGGCGGAAAGTGCCGTCATCCCAACCGGTGGTAATACCCTGCTGCTTCATCCACACAATCTCCTTGTAGAAGGGGAAGGAGGGATCCACATCCTTGAACGGCGAAACAGCGGGCAGCTCAACCTTCGGGGAGCCCGCCATGCGGTAGAAATATGCCGCCATGGCAGCGCGTTCCACGCTCTGCAGGGGTCGGAAGGTGCCGTCCGGGTAGCCGGTGGTAATACCCATCTTTGCCAGCCACTGAATCTCATCGTAGAACTGGGTGGTGGGCGGAACATCCCTAAAAATCGGGGCGCTGGGGATTTCCGGTTCGGGGGTGGGTTCAGGCTTGGGTTTAGGCTTCGGCTCGGGGGTAGGCTCGGGCTTTTCGGGCGCACCCTTAAGGCTAATATTCAGCGCCGCGTGAGTATCGGTGACGGTCATACCGTAGTGTGCACCGGTCACGCCCAGCACATACTCCTTGGTCGAATCGAGCAGATTCGCATCAATCACCAGATCGGTCTCAAAGGCGCCATCCACCAGGGTAGGGATATGCAGGTAGGTGACCATATCGCGCACCAGGGAACGCGAAGGTACCTGGCCGGGCTGCCACTTGCTCTTTTCCACCACGAACACATACACGCCCGCATCGGTACCCACGCCCTTATAGCCGCTGCCCTTGACATGCACAGTGTTCTTCTGTGCCGGATCCAGGCTCAGCGGGGAGGCAGAAATCACCGGGTTGGCGCGTTCCACCGGCTTGGAGGGCTCGGGCTCGGGGGTCGGTTCGGGAGTGGGCTCCGGGGTCGGATTGGAGCTGGAACCAGGCATAGTGTAGGGGTCCGAAGGCAGGGAGGGCGCGCTCTCACCATTGGCGTTAATCGCGTAAATCACCGCGGTGTAGGTCTCGCCGGGGGTGTAGTGATTGCTTAGCGCCATAAAGCCCGCGTCGGTGTCATTGCCCTCGACCATAATCTCGGTGGTCTTACCCTTAGAATCGGTGAGCACAATGCGGTAGGAGGTAATGGGCGAGCCACCATCATCGGGCTTGACCCACCACAGCGCCGGAATAATACCGGCAATGGGCAGAATAATCGGCTTATGAGGGGCAGCCGGTACGGTGCTTACGGGCTTAACCTCAAAAACATTGGAGAAGGTGCCGGTGGAGAACACCGGGTACAGCTCAGAGGCGGAGGCGCGAATACCCGCCTTGACCTCCACTACATAGGAGCCGTCCTTGACGTCCAAAAAGTCCACGCTGGTGGTGCCAGCGCCCAGGGAACGCTTATCCACGAAGGAACGGGAGGTGCCGTCCACACGGTAGAGAGTCACATCGTAGTCAGTAATACGCTGATCCAGTGCCGGTGCCTTCCAGGAAGCGTGCACGGTGCGCTTGGATACGCTGGCGTTCACACTATCGACCGGGGCTGCCCCAATATTCAGGGCGGTGGTGGCATCCAGACGGCGATCGGTCATCATCTTAGAACCGGCTGCCAGGGTGCCGATCACGTAGTGTTCGCCATGGCTTAGCGGCAGCTCGCTCGCTGCAATATCCAGGGTTGCATTAAAGGTGCCGTTCTTAATATCGGAAGCGGGCACGAAAACCGAGCGGGTAAATGCACCCTCGCTCGGGCGCTTGCCCGCACGCCAGGCATCGGCCTTGGCAACCACCACGTACACCCCATCGCTGGCGGCGCCACCGGTGTAGCCCACGCCCGAAACACTCAGCTGAGCATCCTTACCGGCGGTTACGGTACCGGAGACGCTCAACTGCACGGCGCCGGGATCTTCACTGAGTTCCAGGGGCGCGCTGGGCGCGGATTCATACCACTGACCGTTGATCAGGCCCGAAACGGTCACAGTGTAGGTGCCGCCGGCGGGCAGTGCCTCAATGCGGGCTTCGTGCTCCCAGTAGTTGGCGGTGCGGGTGGCGATCACCTTGTGTTCGGAGTTGTAGACCTGAATCTTGAAATCGCCGTAGCGACCCACCAGCTGGGAATTGGACCAGGAGATTTCCAGAACACTGGAGGAGAGTACGCTCTCAACCTCAATACGGGGTGCCTTAATATCGACGGCGGGTTCGGGTGCGGTAATGGGGGCAGCCTGAGCCGGGGTGGCGAGGGCAGGACCGCAGGCCAAGGTGAGTCCCAAGGTCAGGCTCAGGGCTCCTGCGGCGCTCTGCTTAAAGCTACGAGGCTTAAAGCTGCGGGGCTTGGGGCCTGCGGTGTGTGAGGATGCCGCTGCCGGGGTGTGCGCATCATTGCGGGGTATCATGATTCCTCCCAGAAGTCATGAGGTTCGTCGGGTGAATGGGTGATGGTTCCCAAGGTCATCGTCAGGGTGACTTTAGGTGAACCATACACAGTTAATCTACCGCTTTTTCTAGCCCCGCGGTACTTTATGACAGGCACTTTTTTGCTCTCGAGCCGGGTGCTAAAAAGCCGGGGTGTGCAGTACTTGAGCACTGTACACCCCGGCTTTTCGCGGGATAATGACTGGTTCTCTGTGCTTGAGTGGAACAGTTTTAGTGACAGGCTGTCATTGAAATCACATCAGGGGAAGTGTATAAACTTACGCCCCTTAGCTTCTTCCAAGCTAACAACTATCCCTCAGAGTCTGGACCGTTCAACTGCTCCCAAGCGCTATACAGAACAGCAAAACGGCCACCGGCAGCAATCAACTCTTCAGGGCTACCATCTTCCACAATAGAACCCTCAGCAATCACCAACACGCGATCAGAGTTCACCACGGTCGAAAGCCTGTGGGCAATCACCACCGAAGTACGACCTGCCAGCAAAGTAGCCAGGGCGCGCTGAACCGCCTTCTCACTGGGAATATCTAAAGAGGCAGTAGCCTCATCCAGAATCACCACATTCGGATCCGCCAAGAAAACACGAGCAAAGGTTACCAACTGACGCTGACCCGCCGAAAGATTCGCGCCTCCCTGACCGAGCATAGTGTCATAACCCTCAGGCAGATGACGAATAAACTCATCGGCACCCACCGCAGCGGCAGCGGCACGCACCTGCTCATCACTTGCTTCGGGATTGCCTAGGCGAATATTATCGGCAACCGTGGCGGAGAAGAGGAAAACCTCCTGGGTGAGCATAATAACCTCGCGGCGCAATTGCTCATCCGAGAGCTCACGCACATCCACACCATCTAGCAGCAGACGACCTGCAGAGACATCATAAAAACGAGCCATGAGCTTGACCAGAGTGGACTTACCGGCACCCGTGGGCCCCACCAGAGCCACCTGGCTACCGGGCTCAATGACCATATCGGTACGCGTAAACGCCGGGTGACCCTCAAAGTAGCTAAACTCCACAGCCTGCAGCTCAATCTCGCCACGCTTGACTCCCGGAAGAAGCTCGGCGCGCGCATCACGCTCCACCGGGTGCTCAGCCTGCTCAACAGCCGGTTTCTGATCCAAAAAGCCCGAAATTTTCTCCAGAGCACTAAAGGCCATCTGAATCAGGTTATAAAACTCAGAAAGCACCATCACCGGTTCAAAAACACGACCGGCATAAATCACCAGAGCCAGCAGAGTACCCACCTGCATGGTGCCACCCATGACCGCATAGCCACCGATCACCAGAGCCGCCGCAATAAAGAAATTACCAATGAGCATAAGTCCCGGCGAGAACATGCCAAAGTACTTCACCGAATCCATCACCGGCACGCGGTAATCCTCAGCAGCTTGCCCATAAGAGGCACGAGCGGCACTCTGAGAACCAAAAGCCTTGACCGCACGAATACCGCCAAAGGTCTCATTAAAACGACCGGTCAGCTTAGCCGACTCCACACGCTGAGCACGGAAAATAGGCACCGCCGCACGCTGGAACCAACGAGAGAGCAGATAAATCGGCCCGCTCATTACCAGCATGAGCACACCAATACGCCAATCCAGCACAAAAATAGTAATCGCCGAAAAGAGCATGGACAGCAAGGTCGCCGCCAGCTGGCTAATACCGCTATCAAGCAGGGCACGCACAGCATCCACATCCCCGGTCAAACGAGAAATCACCTTGCCGGAGGTGTACTCCTCGTGGAATGAGACGCTGAGCTTCTGAGCGTGGCTAAAGAGGCGGGTACGCAAATAAATGAGCACACGCAAGGAAATCTTCGCGGTCAAAATAATATTCAACCAGGTCAGCAGAGCGCTGATGAGCACCATGGCGCTAAAGAGCAACACCAGCTGAGTTAATGGTGCGCTATTACCCTCCAGCAGGGGAGTGACCGCGGTATCCAACGCCTGCGCCAAAATCAGAGGCTGCACGGTCGCCGCCAAGGTAGCAATAAGCACCGTGGCAATAGAGCCCCACAGAATTACGCGCTGAGGGCGAATAATTTCGTGCAGCAACGCCCAGGAGCGCTCGCGGGCAAGCTTCTGTTCTTCTTCGCTGAGCTGTACTTTATCCTCAGCACCCAGACCTGCAGGATGTCCCGACATTATTCCTCCTCCATGGTCATCAAATCACGATATGCGGCGCTGGTCGCCATGAGCTGGCGGTGAGTGCCGGTGGCAATAATCTTTCCGTGCTCCAGCAGCAGCACGGTATCTGCCAGCGCCACGGTGGAGGGGCGATGCGCGGTCAGCACCGTGGTCGCATAGCCCAGGGCGGCTAAGTCTTGAGCCTCGCGTGCTGCCTTAAGACCGTTAATAATGCGTTCCTCAGTGGCAACATCCAGAGCAGAGAAGGGATCATCGAGCAAGAGCACACTCGGGCGTACCAGCAGGGCACGAGCTAGGGATAGACGCTGACGCTGACCGCCCGAAAGGCTCATGCCCTCTTCACCAATGCGGGTCTCCAAACCCTCAGGCAGATCGAAAATAAACTCCGCGGCGGCAAGCTTAATCGCCTGATTCAGCAGTGCCTTGAGTTCCTGTTCAGGCACGGAATCAGCTGCGGGCAGGCCAAGCAGTAGATTCTCTCGCACGCTGCCGGAAAAGAGCACAGCCTCCTCAAAAACAAAGGCGGTGGAGCGGCGCAAAGATGTGAGGTCCAGGGCAGAAATATCCTGCCCATTCATGAGCACCCTACCTGCACTCGGCTCATAAAAACGCGGCAGCAGGGTCAGCGCCGTGGACTTACCGCTACCGGTAGCACCCACCAGAGCCACAATCTCACCGGGGGCAGCGGAGAAAGAAATATCCTCCAGCACGCGATGCTCGCTACCGTCCTTGCGTGGGTACCCAAAGGAGACCTGCTCAAAATCAATACGTACCGGTGCCTCAAAGGCGCGCGGCTGCTCCTGCTCGGGCACCAGAGCCACATCTTCAGGCACGGATTCATCCCCCATGACCTGCACATGACGTTCCCAAGCCACCCTATAACCCAGGTAACCGGAAATGAGCATAGTGGAGCGCTGCACATGGCTAAGAACCGCGGTCAGCAGGGCAAAATAGGCGCTCAGGGCACCCAGGCTCATAGTGCCCTCGGCAACTTGCGGAATACCGTAGTAGAGCACTGCCAGCATAGCGCCACCCATAATGCACCGCTGATAGAAAGCAACACGACCCACCAGAGCCGCACGGCGATACTCCAGCTCATTGACCTCTTGTGCATCCCTATTGAAAGCCTCAATGACCTGCGGGGAGCGACCCAGAGCCTTGAGCACGCGAATACCGCGCACCGACTCATCCACACTGGTAGCAAGGTCGGCGGTCTTCTCAGAAATCACGCGCGTGAGCTTGTGATAATTACGCGTGTAATTGAAAACCGAGAGAAAAAGAACCGGGATAGTAATCAGGAAAATAATCGCCAGGGACGGCGAAGCCTGCACCATAAAATAGGCGGACACTACGAACATGACCGCAATAGAGGTCAGCTGAATCAGCGCAAAAGAAAGCCAGCGGCGAATGGTACCCAAATCGCTCAGGGAGCGGCTCAGCAACTGACCGGAAGTCCAACGGTCAAAGAAACTCAAGGGGCTGCGCGAGAGCTTATCGAAGAAGTTCATGCGCATGCGCGTTTCCATAGTGGAGGTGGGATCCACCGCCAAAAAACGACGCAGGAAGGAAAGCGCCGCACTGGTCACGCCCAGCAGCAGCACCAGGGCGCCACCAATCCAAATGGCAGCCTCGGTGGGAGATTGCAGGGAATCCACAATATGCTGCAGCATTTGCGGCACCATAATCTCAAAGGTAGCGGCAAGCATACCCACCACTAGACCGGCAGTCCAGCGCGCGCGAATAGGCTTAACATAGGGGCCTAGGGTCAGAGGCGGCTGCTCACCCGCTGCATAGTCTAGTGGCTGCGGTACGGGTTCAGGTTTGGTGGTTAGCAGTGGGTTCGGCATGAATAATCCTGTGTATATGCGCCACACGGGACAAGGCGGTAGCCATAAGTCGTGAGTAATACCGTACGCTGCCGATCCCGTGGTTCGGGTGGCGGTACGGTGCGCGGCGCGATGGGTCCTTTAGTTAAAGTGTATACCCATTCAGGATTTTCTACAGGAACCTATTAGACTTTTGGGTGCGGGTTCTCAAAGAGAGGAATATCTAGACAGCACGCGGAGCCAAAGTCACCAGCACCGCCTCCGGCGGGCAGAAAAGACGCACCTGCGCAAAACGAGAGGTGCCTAAACCTGCAGAAATCTGAACCGGCACATCCTGCGTAAAACTCACACCCTTAGCGCGAGCAGGCGGCAAATCGCAATTACTGACCAGAGCGTGCCCGCCGGGCAGACATACCTGTCCGCCGTGAGTATGACCGGCAAAAATCGCCTGGGCGCCATCATCCACAAAACGATCCAGAGTACGCATATAGGGCGCATGAGCCACCCCCAAACGCACACTGCTCTCGGGCGCATCCCAGGCGGCGGGGGAGAAACCCGGGTGACGATCATAATCCAGATGCGGGTCATCCACACCCGAGAAGAAAATACGCGTGCCCTTAAGCTCCATATCGTCATAACGGTTAATCAGACCGCGCCAACCGCGAGACTCAAACTCCGCGTGCATTCGCTCAAAAGGTAGAGCCACACGACGATCATCAATACCCTCATCGCTGGTGGATTCCTTCCACAAATAGCGCGCAGGATTCTTCATAATCGGAGCGAAATAGCAATTAGAGCCGGGCACAAAAACACCCGGGAAATCCATGAGCGGATCCAGCGCACGCAGCAGCGGATCCAGACCCTCAACGTGGGAGAGATTATCTCCGGTATTAATCACCAGATCCGGCTGCAGCTCAGCTAGGGAGTGCATAAACTCGGTTTTGCGCTTCTGACCGGGAATCATATGCATATCCGAAATATGCAGAATACGAATCTCTTCGCTACCGGCAGGCAGCACCTCAAGGCGCTCGGTACGCACCTGGAAACGGTTTAGCTCAATGAAATGGGCGTAGGCGAGGGTCGCCGCAGCCGCACCGGCGCAGACAGCCGCGGCGCCCGAGGCAGCGCGCACAATGGAGGAAAGCTGCGAGGTAGAAGAAGAGGCAGCAGGCGACATGACTATTTCCTTTCACCGAGCCAATAACTCTTGGACACACCCGCACACTAGTAAACGGGCATTCGAGTACTACTCTAACAGCCCTTACTGTGTACAGGCTGATAGACAGATGCATACACGATGCGCTGGCTCTACGACCTATAGCTATTTCGGGGATAGAGCGGGATAGAAGAGCGTAGAAAACGCCCCGCCTATCGCATTGATAAACGGGGCGAAATCATATCCGTCTCTAACCCGGATCGGGCCCACCACTAGCCGGCTGCAGAGAGAACCTGCGCGCTCGGAAGGGTGAAATTATCCTTGTTGTACTTAGGAGCCATGGTTCGCATGAAGCTCTGCCACTGGGCACCGGCGTAGGTCGCACCATCCACATAGGTGAGCACGCGGCCATTAATCGCCAGGTTGTTCATAGAACGAGAACCCTGGTTCAGGCTACCAACCCAGGAAGAGGTGGACAGACCGCGAGTGTAACCGGTCATCCATGTCTGGGAGGAATTATCGTTCGTACCGGTCTTCGCAGCCGAAGCCTCGGGCAAACCAATACCGCGATCGGGAGCCGAACCGCCGTAGGCAATCACGCCCTTGAGCACCCAGCTCACGCCATTTGCCACATCGGGTTCAAGCACCTGCTCGCACTCATTGGTATATTCCTTCAGAGTGGAACCGTCATTTGCCAGCACCTTATCCATCGGGCGGGGCTCGCAATACTTACCCTCGCTCGCAAAGATTGCGAAGGTCGATGCCATGGTCAGCGGGGTTGCACCATTGGCGGTACCACCAATATTGCTCGAGAGGTTCTCCACCTTGTACAGAGGGTTACCGAAACCATCGTGCACATGTAGACGCTCAGCCATATCGCGAATATCGCACAAATCCAGGCGAGCAACCATGCCGTAGAGGTAGGAGTTCCAGGACTGGCGAATACCGTAGGCTGCGGTATTCCAGGTCTGACCGCCGGCAACCGCGTTCTTGAAGCTAAAGCCAGCCGGGTCATCGCGGAAGTAGAACTTACCGCCTTCAAGGCACTTAGCATTCCAACCGAAGGAGGTCGGGTAGAGCAGGGAGGTACCGTTGACAATGGCGTTCACGCCCTTGCCCGAAGCAATCCACTGAGCCAGAACCACGGGCTTGAAGGTCGAACCGGGCTGGAAACCGCCGGTACCACCGAATGCGTAATCAACGTTGTAGTTGAACTGGTTCACGCTGTGGTCGTTGGCATCAACGGGGTTACCCCACTGAGAGTTCTGAGCCATAGCAACCACACGACCGGTACCGGGCTCAACACTGGTCAGAGCAGCGTTAATATCATTCCAGTTGGTTGCACCGGGCTGAGTGGACTCCACAGCCTTCTTTGCAGCCACCTGAGCCTCGGGGTTCAGGGTGGTGACAATCTTCAGACCGCCGCGGCGCAGAGTCGCCTCGCGACGTTCAGTGGTCGGACCGAAGGAAGGATCACCCAGGAAGTTGTACAGCATGTAGTAGCAGAACTGCGCATTATCGCCCGCAATGGAGCAACCCTGAGAAGTGGGGTGTACATCCAGCTTAATATCGGAAGCAACCGCCTCCTCAAACTCCTGCTGAGTAATCTTCTTATCGCGCAGCATAGTCGAGAGCACAATATCGCGGCGCTCACGAGCCAGATCCGGGTTCTTGGTCGGATCGTAAATATTCGGTGCCTGCACCAGACCCGCCAGCAGAGCCGCCTGAGCAATGGTCAGGTTCTTAGCGGACTTACCCCAGTAGTACTGAGATGCAGCCTCAACACCGATATTCTGGCCACCCATATTCACAATATTCAGGTAGCCCTCAAGGATCTGATCCTTGGTCTTATTGCGCTCCATGGAGATCGCGAGCTTCATCTCTTTGATCTTATCCACGTAGTTCTTCTTAGCACCCAGAGTATTGGGGTCTTCACCGCGCGCAACATCAGCGTTAATAATCAGGTTATTAACGTACTGCTGGGTCAGGGTAGAAGCACCCTGACGCTTATTGGGGTTCAGAATATTATTGAAGAACGCACGACCAATACCAATCGGGGAGACAGCGCCGTGGTTGTAGAACTCACGGTCCTCCACCGAGATAATGGCATCCTTCAAATAGGGAGACATCTGATCCAGCTTAACCTGGGTATTGGTCTCTGCGAAGAAGGTTGCGATCTTCGTGGTGCCATCGGAAGCGTATACGGTCGAAGGCTTAGAGATATTCTCATCCGAAATATCATCCGGAAGGTCCTGGAACCAGGACATAGAGGCATTAGCCGTCAACGCAACGCTCATGGACGGAGGCAGCACAACCAGTGCCACCAGCAGGCCAGCAATCACGCTATACGCCAAAAACTGAATAAAATCGCCCGGGCGCGAACGCTTCGAGCGGGATTTCTTAGATGAAGCCATTTTTCCAGTGTAGCGTACACGCCCCAATCCGGCACCTGCACCGGGCTTGGTGAACTAAGGAAAACCGAAGAAACACACCCTATATAAGAGAAGAAAACACGCCAAAACTATGCTCTCGGACAAATAGCGCGGTAGCTGCCGGCGCGTATCTTGAGACCAACCCTCAAAGGTATTAACCTAGAGACTATGAAGAAATGGGAATACGCAACTGTGCCTCTAATGATCCACGCAACCAAGCAGATCCTCGATAGCTGGGGTGAAGACGGCTGGGAGCTGGTAACCGTACTGCCCGGCGCCTCCGCAGCAGGCCCCAACCCGGCATCCAATATGGTCGCCCCCACCCAGGGCAACCCCATCGCCTACTTCAAGCGTGAAAAGCAGGGCTAAAGCCCGCACACACACCCGATACTCGCACGCATACGCTAAGCGAGTATCGGGTGAGTCATCTTAAAGAGACTCATCAAACCCAAATGGGCGCGATACACCAGAGAAAAGAGAAAACCATGAGCGAATCCCGCATTGAAGCACGCATCCGCGAACTCGGCTACGAACTGCCCGAGGTAGCAGCCCCCGTCGCAGCATACGTACCCGCCATTGTCAGCGGCTCCTACGTCTACACCTCCGGACAGCTGCCCTTCACCCAGGGCGCACTGCCCGAAACCGGCAAGGTCTCCGACAACGGTCAGGACGGCTACGTGTCCCCCGAAAATGCTAAGAAGTACGCCGCCGTGAGCGTGCTCAACGCCCTGGCAGCCGTCAAGTCCGTTATTGGCGATCTGGATCGTATTAAGCAGGTCGTTAAGGTCGTCGGTTTCGTCTCCTCCGACCCCGCATTTACCGCACAGCCTGCAGTTATTAACGGTGCATCCGAACTGCTCGGTGAAATCTTCGGTGAAGCAGGCCAGCACGCACGCAGCGCCGTAGGCGTACCCGTGCTGCCCCTGGACTCGCCCGTCGAAGTCGAAATTATCGTAGAGTTCGCCTAAATCACAAGGCTCTCAAGGGAAGAGAAATGCTCTCCAACCAACCCATGTATACCGGCATGATCCCGGTACAGCCCGGCTCCGGCTCCGGCTCCACCCCCGCCGAGCAGCCGCAAGGAGCAGCACACCCGGATGCGACTAAACCCCGCATGTTCACCGGGCGCAGCAGCCTGCCCGCACCGCGCACCGAAAGCATTCAGCGCCTGTACAGCGTGCCCGAATATATGCGCGTGGCAGCCCAGCACTGGTCCCGCATCGAAAACCAAGCCGACCAGAGCGTGCGCAGCGCGCGCCTTGCAGCCTCGGTCATTTTCGTGCGCGATGGCGATAACGGTCTGGAAACCATCCTGACCTACCGCCCCGGCTGCTCACCCCTGGGAATCGTTGCCTTCCCGGGAGGCGCCGTGCGCGAAGACGATAGCCACCCGCTACCCTGGCACGGCCCCAGCCCCGAAGCCTGGCGCAAAAAACTGCACTTTGACAGCGTAGATTCCGCCCGAGCCAGCGTCATCGCAGCAATCCGCGAATCCTTTGAAGAAACCGGAATTCTGCTCGCCGGTAGCGATAGCCAAAGCGTTGCCGAATATAGCGCCGGAGACGAACATATGTGTCAGCGCTCCGCCGTGGCCTTAGAAGATCGCAGCTTTAACGAATTCTTGCGCCTAACGGGACTACAAGCACGCACCGATCTGCTGCGCGCGGTAGACCGCTGGCAATCCCCGGACTTCTTCCACAAGAGGTTTGACACCAGCTACTTCACCGCCGCTATTCCCGTAGGTCAGCGCGCCAAACTACTGCGTGAAAAGGGCGTATGGGGCGACTGGATCAATGTGCGTCAGCTGCTGGCAGAGCGCAATACCACCGCCCTGGGAGATGCCATTGGGCAGGAAAATACCGTGGGTAAAAAGCTCGAAGAGCTCATCGCCCCCGGAGTGATGTGCATGCTCGAATCCCTCGCCAAAGCCGACTCCACCGTAGCCTGGCTGGCAAAGAGCCGTACTGTGCGCGTACAAAAGCCCACCCTGGTCACCTCGGGAAACAGCTGTATGCTCTCCTTTATGGACGTGGTACCCGTTGCCCCCAAAACCGGACGATTCGGCGCCGTACCGGCAGCGGAAAAACCCGTTGCCGACAAGAACGCCGAGGGCACCTTTACCGGGGCGCTCAAAACCATTGCTCCCACCACTAAGCGGACGGCATAGAACATATCTGTATACAAAAGCACCGGCGGAGTGAAGAGAATCTTCACCCCGCCGGTGCTTTTAGCTATAAGAGCGTATACGCAGCAGCTTAGCGCGAGCGCTGTGCTCAATGCTGCTTTAGCGCGAGCGCTGGCGCTGTGCTCAATACTGCTTTAGCGAGAACGCTGACGCAGGCGCGGCAGGTCCAGAATGACCACAGCGCGTGCCTCCAGGCGGATCCAGCCGCGAGAAACGAACTCAGCCAGGGCCTTGTTCACGGTCTCACGAGAAGCACCGACCAGCTGAGCCAGCTCTTCCTGAGTCAGCTCATGAGCGACCAGAATGCCGTCGGTTGCCGGGCGGCCGAAACGATCCGCCAGATCCAGCAGAGCCTTAGCCAGACGACCCGGAACATCCGAGAAGACCAGGTCAGCCAGAGCCTCATTGGAACGACGCAGGCGACGAGCCAGAGCCTTAATCACCTGATCAGAAATCGAGGGATCCAGCTGCTGAGCGCGCTTGAAAGAATCGTGCTTAATAGCAGCCAGGCGAGTCTCGGATACAGCAACCGCATTGGTCGAACGGGGCGAAGGATCAAAGAGAGCCATCTCGCCGAAAACATCGCCGGGGCCCATAATTGCAACCATGTTCTCACGGCCATCAGCTGCTGTGCGACCCAGCTTAATCTTGCCCGAGAGTACAGCGAAGAGCTGATCGCCCTGATCGCCCTCGTAGAACAGAACGGCGTTGCGGGACAGGTCAACTTCCTGAATATCATCAGTCAGCAGCTTGAAGGCAGCATCATCCAGGCCCGCGAACAGCGGGGAGCGACGCAGAATCTCCAAATCCATGGGGGTCTCCTCAAAGAAAAAATACTAATAGTTAAGCGCTGCAGAGCGCCCGTTTGGTGAGTTGACCGGGCAGTGTCTGTGTGAGCTACCCGGTAGATGTGACATATTCAACTAATAAGAGCGTACCGCATATTTAAAAATTCTGCACCCAAAATACAGCCAGAATGGCAAAAATTTTTGCGTACCAGCAAAAACATAAGAAAAACACAGGTTCAACGCGTAGGATACATAATCCAACGGTAGGCATGTGCACACCTGCTGCCGAGAACATAAAGGAGAAATGGATTGTTTAGCTCTCTAAATATCCTCGACGTCCTCATCCCCATTATCCTGCTGCTGTACTTCCTGAGCGGACTACGCAGAGGCTTCTTCACCACCCTGGGCACCTTCGCCGGTCTAGCCCTGGGTGCCTGTGCCGCAGCCTGGCTCATCCCCCAAGCCATTGCAGCAGTCGGAACCCGCTGGGCACTCATTACCTTCCTGCTGGTGCTCGTCCTCTGCCTAACCATAGGTCAGTGGCTGGGCACCCTCGCCGGAGGCGCCATCCGCCGAGTCACCGATATAACGCCCCTCAAAGGCGTAGAACGCTTAGGCGGCGGCCTGCTGAACCTGGCAGCCTGCGCCCTGGTCATGGTGGTGCTCACTATTAGCGTACGCACCCTGCCCGTGCCTTCGCTCAACCTTGCGCTCTCTGAATCCAAGACCCTGTCCTGGATGGTAGAAAACACCCCCAACGGGCTAAAAGAGCGCATTGAATCGGCTCGAAGCGATGTGCTGGCAACCCGCACCATCCCCGAAATTGGGCAGCTGATCACCCCCGCCGCAGAAGCCCCGGTAGAGTATAACGACACCGCGCAGCTGCAGGCGGCAAGCGCCTCCGTGGTGCAGATTATGGGCACCGCCGAAGCCTGCGGATACACCTCCACCGGCTCCGGATTCGTCGCCGATCAGAACCTTGTCGTGACCAATGCACACGTGGTTGCCGGTGTGGATGCGCCCGTGGTGCAAGATAGCCGCGGCCGCATGTACAAGGGCCAGGTGGTCTATATGGACAGCGCCCAGGACCTTGCCTTTATCCGCACCGTCAATATGCCGCTAAGCCCCCTGGCCATCGGCAACAACGCGCGCCCGGGCACCGAAGTGGTCTTTATGGGCTACCCCAAGGGTGGTCCCTTTAGCGCCAAGCCCGCCACCGTGCAGGGTATCGGTAACACCCAGACCATTGACGCTGAAAGCGGTAAGAGCAACCCCATGCGTCAGGTCTATCAGCTGGCAGCCGATGTGCAGCACGGTAACTCCGGCGGTCCGGTGCTTACCAGCGACGGCACCGTAGTCGGCGTGATCTTCGGTAAGGCAACCACCGGTCAAACCGGTTACGCCATTTCGGCAAGCACCCTGCAGGCCGATTTGGCAGAAGGCGGCGCCAATACCGCAGCGATTTCTACCGGCACCTGCCGAGCCTAGGAATTCAAACCCGTCTATAGAGCTCAAGCCCATATATAGAATCAGGCCCCGAGTAGTCATACTCGGGGCCTGATTATTTTAAAAGCTTGGTAGAGCCTAGGATTCCTCAAAACCCTGACCCAACACACGAGCGGCGCTGGTTGCCAAATAATCAAGAGCCATAGTGTAGCCATAGGCGCCCGCACCGGCAATGACAGCGCTCGCCTGCGGGGAAACATAGGAATGATGGCGGAAAGGCTCACGGCGGTGAATATTGCTCAGGTGCACCTCCACCACCGGAATCTCCACAGCCTCCAGGGCATCGTGCAGAGCAATAGAGGTGTGGGTGTAGGCGCCGGGGTTAATAATAATGCCGCTACCGTTTAGACGGGCGTGCTGAATTGCGTCAATAAGCACACCCTCATGGTTGGATTGCAGACACTCCACCGCCAGCCCGTAGGAAGCCGCGCGCTCAATGATCGCGTTTTCAATATCACCAAGGGTCGTGGAGCCGTACACCTCCGGGCGGCGCTGCCCCAGCAGATTCAGATTCGGGCCATTGAGCAGAAAAATCACATCAGTCATACACCCAGTGTAAACCGCTCCAGGCGCTTGGGAATAGCACCCCGCTCCACTAAGAACAGAAGGAAACAGAGCACAACCTGCCTAGAAAAGAGCAGAGGGCACGCGTAAGCTTAGTCGCCATGAGCACCCCCGATTACTCACCCCTGGCCGCAGAAGAACTCACCGACGAAGTTCAGGAACTGCTCAGCACCCGCATAGTGCCCGAAGCCGATGCCGCAGCGGCAGCTCGACGCCGCGCCAAAGCTCCCGAAAGCCACCTGGCACTGGTGCGCCGCGCCCGCAAGATCAACCGCATCCTGGGGGCGACCTACCCCTATGCCGTGGCGGAACTAGACTTTGATAACCCCTTTGAGCTGCTGGTTGCCACCGTGCTCTCTGCCCAAACCACCGATGTGCGCGTCAACGCCGCAACCCCCGCCCTCTTTGCCGCCTACCCCAATGCTGCCGCTTTAGCCGCTGCCAGCCAAGAAGAAGTAGAACCCTATGTGCAATCCCTGGGCTTCTACCGCGCCAAAGCACGCTCCATTATTGGCCTCTCCCGCGCCCTGGATAGCGAATACAATGGGCAGGTACCCGCCGATGTGGACAAGCTGGTCAAACTACCCGGCGTGGGACGAAAAACCGCAAACGTGGTGCTCGGTAACGCCTTTGGCAAGCCGGGACTGACCGTCGACACCCACTTTGGGCGCCTAGCACGTCGCCTGGGATTCACCCGTGAGGAAGAACCCGAAAAAGTAGAGCGCGATGTGCAAGAACTATTTGAACCGCGCGATTGGACTCAGCTATCCCACCGCCTGGTCTACCACGGCCGCCGCATCTGCCACGCCCGCAAACCCGCCTGCGGAGTATGCCCCATTGCCGACCTATGCCCCTCCTACGGGGAAGGGGAGACGGATGAGCGCGCAGCCCGTAAACTAATGAAATACGAAATGACGCCCGGCCGCGAACGCCTACATCTGCGCATGCTGCAGGGCGCCACCCGCCGAGAGCTCATCGCCGAAGGATACCCCCTCAATGCCTAATACCTGCCAAGCAGCACGCACCGCCCTCTCCTCGCTAGCCAACGGCAGCGTAGAAGTGGATATGCACACCCTGCTCTCCTCCGCACCCGTGGGCGAACTCGCAAAAGAAGCTGCCGTACTGATTCTTTTCGGCGCCCTGGACTCCACCCCCGCCAGCTCACATTTTGAAGGCTGCCCCACCGAGGTGAGCGAAGAGCTGGATGTGCTGCTGCTGGTGCGCGCCTCCACCCTGCGCTCGCATGCCGGTCAGCCCGCCTTCCCCGGCGGCAAAATCGACCCGGAAGACTACGAGCAGGCAGAAAGCCAGGGCGTGAGCGTAGCCCATATTGCCGCCCTGCGCGAGGCAAATGAAGAAACCGGTCTGAACCCCGAGGGCGTTGAAATCCTAGGCCAGCTGCCGGCCCTGCCGCTGCCGGTCAGTGACTTTATGGTCACTCCCGTCATCGGTTGGTGGCGCGACCCCAGTGATGTGCAGGTGGTTGATTTTAATGAGTCCGCACTGATTGCCCGCGTGCCTGTGCGGGATCTGCTCAACCCCGCCAATCGCCATATGTCCTATGTGCGCCGCGGGGATACTAAGCACCTAACCCCGGCATTCCGCGTGCAGCAGGACGGCCACGAATTTACCGTTTGGGGCTTTACCGCCATGCTGTTGGATAGTATTTTCAATTCCCTGGGCTGGAGCGTTGAATGGGACCGCAATGATAAGCGCCCCGCACCCGGATTTGAGGACTAAGTGTTGCAGCTCTTACATAGGGCAGACCTGTTATAGAAAAGCGCCCCGGCGGCTCAGTATCTGAGCCACCGGGGCGCTTTATTATGAGCTTTATTTCGCCTGATCATAGGACTTCACCCGTGCGCAGGAGAGCGGGAAGTCCACGGGAACACGACCAAAAATCAACTCGGCGGCACGGGCTGCGCTCTCACGCACAATATGCTCCACCCGATCCATCTCAAAATCAGGGCCGCAGAGTAGTACCTCATCATGCAAAAAATACAGCAGCTTGGTGCTAAAGGGACGGTCGCCCCAGCATTCGGTCAGCAGGCGCGTGCGAATGAGCCCCATCCAGCAGAGAGCCCACTCCGCGGCGGTACCCTGTACCACAAAATTGCGGGTCATGCGACCAAAAGAAGCGCGGGCACTTACGGCGCGAGAAGCAGCTTGAGGACTCGACTGATCATTGACCACCTGCCACCAGCGCTCATCGGGCACGGGCGAGGTGCGACCCAAAAAAGTGGTCACCTGACCCCCGGCTTCACCAATACGAGCAGCCCGCTCGGTAAAGTCCATTGCCGCGGGAAAAAGAGCGGCAATATGGGGTAGCAGGGCACCAATTTCACCGCTGCGGCCGCCGTACATAATGGCGAGCATACCGATTTTCGCCTGGGCGCGCTCGGTCAGAGCAATATTCTTATGAGCCGCCAGGGAAGCAATATTGGAGTATAGATCCGCGCCGCGCGCCGCCTGTGCCAAATGCTCATCCCGGCTCAGAGCCGCCAAAATACGCGGTTCAATTTGTGAACCATCGGCAACTAGCAGGCTGTAGTGCTCCGGGGCAATAATGGAGCCGCGAATCTCTGCCGGTAGTTGCAGAGCACCGCCTCCGGAGGCACCCCAGCGACCGGTGGCGGCGCCTCCGACCTCAAGCAGCGGGCGGAAACGCTCACCCTGCACCCATTGCTCGGCCCAGCCCCACCCATTGGCGGTAAAAATCCTATAGAGCTTTTTGAACTCAAGAATCGGGTCAATCAACGCATGGCGGGCTTGGGCCTGATCGGGTTTTTCCTCAGCCCAGGTCAGCAGCTCGTATTTGCGCACACTATTCACCCGCACCCCGGCAGCCTGCAGGGCTTTGAGCAGTTCCTGGGCGGAGGCTGGGCGCAGGTTCGGGGAGTAGAGGCGAGCGCGTATGATCTCGGTGAGCTCATTGAGTCTGCGGGGGTATTGACCCTCAGCAGGCTTGGGGCCGAGCAGCTCTTCTAGATGCGCATTGTGGGCGGCGCTGCTAAAGGGCAGGCCGTACTGGGCGATTTCTGCAGCCACCAGGGCGCCGGAGGACTCGGCAGCGATTAATAGGGCCATACGCGCGGGGTGAGCGCTGGAGGCAATGGCCTGCAGCTGTATCACTAATTCAGCTAAAAGAGCGCGTAGAGCGGAGGGAAGTCGCTCTATCAGAGAGGGGACATACTCTTCGGAATTTCTGCGAGAATACAGCTCAAGAGACTCATATAAAGAATCATTATTCTCTGTTTTTAGTGGGTTCTGCACGGCATGAGAGCCTGGAGAGTCGGAACCGGAAGAGCCAAAGAAATCATCCCCGAAAAGCTCCTCCTGACCCTCAATCTGACGCGCCGACCAGATCGAAGAACGATGCTGTTCACTCTCAACGGCACGCTGCAGATTGTATACCGGAGAGTAGCTGATAAAGCCCGAAGGGTGGGTGGCAGATTGTGCCAGAATACGCTGAGCCAGGCGCATATCGTGACAGGAGAGCGGACGAGTATCCTGCGCCAAAATCAGGGGCATAATAGTGCGGCTATCTGCCCACGCCCAGCGCACACTAGGCGTTTGCGGGGAGGCGGAAAAATGGGCCTGCGCGCGCTCAATATAGCGCGCCAGATTCTTAGCCGGCACCTTATCCGCACGCACGATTCGGCAATAATTTAATGCCGAGAACTCAAGAGTTTGAGGGGTGGGCATAGTGCTCATTCGCTGGGCGTTCTGCTCGCGGGGCGCATCGCTGATTTCGCAGTGAAGAGCCGCCCATTCCTGTGCCTGTGCAGGCTCGGGCAGGGCAGTATCACTAGAGCCGTCAGAGAGCGATAGAGGTAGCGGGGCGAGCAGAATATGCATGCTTCTATTCTAGTCGGGGCTCATATGGGGCTATGGATTGTGCTCCTTGTCAGGAGGGCGGAGAGCGCCTGATAGAGCTAGAGCGTGTCTGAATAGAGCAGGCCGGCGCAGAATCTGCCCTGTCATAGTTCGTCATATATCGTGTCATCATTCGGTAAATAAACCTCCAATAGCGCCCAAAAATAGCGTCTAGCCTGTGGATAACTTTGATTTTGATAGTTTTCACCGCGTTTATCCACAGATATAGAAAAAGCCTCGGCGCGGACAGAAAAAATGTGCTCTACTGGGGTCATGAAAGAAAACACTAAAGCCCGCCGCGGGGCCAAGCTATTCGGACGGGTCCTCACATCGCCCGTCCGCACCCCGCCCCAGAATGCAGTTTCAGCGCTCAATACCGCCTCGGAACAGAGCGTAGAGCTGACACAGGGCCAACAGAACCTGCCCCTGTGGAAGCCACCGGTACCCACTCTGGCAATCCCCGAAGACTACGCCATGCGCACCCTGGCACTATCCGCCTGTGCAGCCCTGATGCGAGAGCGCTCGCCGCTGCTAACACACGCTATGAGCGAGCTACAGGCTTACGATCATGTGCTCGCGCAGTGCTATCAGCAGCTGGAGCGCGATATTAGCAGCGGTCCACTGGGAGCAATGAATCTGGATATTGCCCGTGCATATCTGCACTCCGAGTTGCACGGCATGGGCGCCCTGGATACCCTGTGCCACCTGCCGGGGCTAAGCGATATTTACGTCAATTCACCCACCGATATTTGGGTTCAATGTTCGGGTATTACCCGCCGAACATCCCTGAGCCTGGGTAGTGAAGAGCGGGTGCAGAGCCTGGCTTCTCGTCTGCTCAGACGGCACGGAGTGAGCCTGGATGCCGCCCACCCCAGTGGAGAAATTATTGACCCCTCGGGACGAAGAATCCACGCCGTGATTCCACCCCTGAGTGAGCGAACCCTGCTGAGTATCCGCCTGCCCGGCACTGTCCGCCCCAGCTTTGAGCAGCTGCAGCGCAGCGGCATGTTTGATGAGCGTTGCGCGCACCTGCTCAAAGATATGGTGGATCGCCGCCTGTCCTTTGTCATTAGCGGAGGCACCGGCACCGGCAAAACCACCCTGCTTAACGCCCTGCTTGCTCTCTGCCCGCCCCAGCAGCGTCTGCTTCTGCTGGAGGATAGCCCGGAACTGGCGCCCGCGCATCCGCACGCGGTGAGTCTGCACGCTCGAAGTGCCAATAGCGAAGGGCGCGGCGCGGTGGATTTGGGTCAGCTGCTGGTTCAGGCTCTGCGTATGGGCCCTGACCGCCTGGTCATGGGTGAATGCCGTGGCGCTGAAATTGTGCACCTCTTCAACGCTATGAACACCGGTCACCGGGGCGCCGGGACCACCCTGCACACCAATAGTGCGCAGGCTGTTCCCCTGCGCTTTCAAGCTCTGGGTGCCCTTGCCGCTCTTCCCCGAGAGACGGTGGATATGCACGCTCTGACTGCCTTTGAGCGCATTATTCACCTGGAGCAAGGGCGTGACGGTAAGCGCAGAGTTCAGGGAATCTACGCCCTGGGTATGGATAAGTCTCGGTGTTTAGAGGTTGTCCCCGTGTATATACCCGGTGCTAGCCAGCTCAATTCTGCAGATGAATCGGCACAGAGGGGAGAGAGTAATGGCTAGGGGCGTAAAAAACCGTGCTGTAACGGTTCGCCGCGTATCGGGTAAACCCAGTGTTGAGGAGTTGCACCTCTGGCCCGATACTCTGCGCTCGCTTTCCTCCGCTCTGAGCGCCGGTATTGACTATCAGCGAGCTTTAGCGTCGGTGCTCACCGGCCTAAAATCAGCCTCCCGCCGGGCACATACACGGGCTGAGAGAGGGGTACGTGCAACCTGGGCAGATATTGCCGATGTGCTCTCAGCTCTCATGAGCGCCCACAGCGCCGGGTACGACCCAGCCCACGCGTGCAGCACCCTGGCACTGCGGCGAGAACACAGCCGCCAACGCTGTGAAGAGCTGACCCTTTGCCTGGGGCTTAGCTACGGAACCGGCGCGCCCCTGGCGGATACCCTGCGCTCCTGCGCCGACTACGCCGAGGCCGCCATTGACGCCCGGCTTGCCAGAGAAAGCGCCCTGGCAGCTCCCGCGGCAACGGCGCGGCTGCTAAGCACTTTACCCTTTGTGGGGCTCGGTCTGGGTGCCCTGCTAGGAGCCGATCCTTTGGGCGTGCTCTTTGGCTCGATTCCGGGTGCTCTATGCGGGGCGGCGGGTCTGTATCTGGGCTGGGCGGGCTATAGCTGGAGCGCCCGATTAGTCCACAGCGCGGAGGTGAAGAGTCTATGAGTCTCTTTAGAGTACGTGCTCCCCGAGCCCGTCAGAGCGTGGGAGGCGGTAGGGAAAAATCTGAAACTCCCGTGGATATTTCCCTCATGCTCTACCTGCTGGCAAGTCAGCTGCAGGCGGGTCTGAACCTGCTCACGGCTCTTGAGGCTATGGCTCAGGCTCTACCGGCATCGGCGCACTCAATGTCGCGAGCCCTGCAGGAGATTAGCGCCCTATTGGCAGCAGGTGTTCCCTGGGGACAGGCTTGGGAACCCTATAGCGGGGAGCCTGCACTACGCACCCTTAGGCAGGCTTTGGGCAGCGTATGGGAGGCGGGCAGCCCCTCCGCCAGCATGCTCGTACACGCCGCTGAGCAGCATAGAAACTATAGGCGCAGGCACGCCGAGCGTATAGCCGCGCAGCTCTCGGTCTCCCTGGTTATCCCCCTGGGGCTGTGCTCCCTACCGGCTTTTATTGCCCTGAGCGTGGTGCCCCTGCTGCTGGGTCTTATGCCGGTGCTCTGGTCCTAAAACTTTTCGAGACTGAAGAGTACATTATCAATGCCGATTCTTTCGGGATGCACACCCGAAAAACGGCATATCCCACTATGAGAAATGGAGAAAATTATGAAAACCATGGAAATGCTTCTACCCCCGGAAAGCCCGATCATGCTGGATCTTTCCGGCAGCAACGCCGATAATTTCGGCGCCCCGGGTGCGCACCTGAAGCAGTGCGCCCGCTCGATCAAAGAACCGGTATATATTGCCGCCGGTGAACACGATGTTGGCTGCACCTTTGAAGCCTGCACCCCGCTGTGCACCGTAGTCACCGCGCTGAGCGAGATGATCTCCTATGAGAATGAGACAGCCGCTGAACGTGCGCTTTGCGCAGTCTCCGCCGGTGATTCTTCGAGCAAGGAACTGTGCCCGGTGGGAGATCCAGAAGAAGGTGCCTCCACCGCAGAATACGGTGTGGTCATGCTTGCCGCGGTGGGTTTTGCTGGGCTTCTGGCGCTGATTTTGAAATCGGATGAGGTTAAGAATCTGCTGCTGAATATTGTGCGTACCGCTCTGGGTGGTGCTACTCCCTTTGTCTAAGGGTAAGGCCCTATATACCGCTTAAAACTAAGGATAAAGAGAATGATTATTCGTGGATTTTACCCGGGGTGTCGACACCCGCCCCGGCGTGCAACAAGCAATCGTGCAGCCCACCGGGCCCGCGAGGCAGAGCACGGTGCTATTACCGCCGAATTTGCCGTAGCCTTGCCCGCCATTATTCTGGTGCTCACCTTTTGTCTGGGTGCTCTGAGCGTGGGTATCGCCCAGATTCGTGTGGATGAATCGGCGCGAGTTGCCGCCCGAGAACTCGCCCGAGGTGCCGATGAATCCACCGCCCTGCGCGCCGCACGGGATATAGAACCGCAGGCTCAGCTGCAGGTGGCGTATACGAGCGAGAATGTGCAGGTTCGAGCCGAACGCCGCGCCCCGGGAATCATTGGTTCTATGACCGGCTGGGTGCTTAGCTCCTCCTCTACAGTGCGCGTGGAAGAGCTCAATACCGGGCAGCCTAACCCCGATAGCCCTCCCGAAGGAGAGAATGAGAATAAGAGCGAGAAAGAGACATAAATGGGTACCTATATCTCTTCGCTGCGCACCCTTATTTCTCCACTGCGTGCACTTATTGTGAGTTTCCGGGCTTACCTAGCTGACTCGGCGCCGGAACCCCACAATCTTAGGGAGAACCGGGAACAGGGCAGCGGTACCGTCATGGCACTGGGCATTATTGCCGCCCTGATAATAGCCAGCCTGCTCGTGGCGGGTATGAGTGCGGCGGTGCACGCCAAAACCCAGGCTCAAAACGCGGCGGATGCGGCGGCCCTGGCGGCAGCAGATAGCCTGCGCGGCATAAGCTCCGGCGACCCCTGCTCAATCGCCCGGGAAATAGCTGAAGCCAATGGCGCGCAGCTTGTCGGGTGCGCCTTCCCAGCACGTGAGGAAACGGTAGATGTGCGCGTGAGCAAAGCACTACCCGGCCCCTTTGCAACCCTGGGACCGGTAGAGGCTATAGCCCGGGCGGGCTCGCCGGCAGATCCTCAAAGCCTTGATTCGGAAGCTGAGGAGTATTCAGAGCCTGAAGAATAGCCTGCAGCAGGCTCAGCGCACCGGCCTTATCCAGGGGGTCATTGCGATTACCGCACTTGGGCGATTGCACGCAGGAGGGGCATCCACTCTCACAGGTGCAGGACTGGATAGCTCTCAAAGTGGAGCTAATCCAGGCGGTCATAGCGTTAAATCCGCGCTCGCTAAATCCGGCGCCTCCCGCGGCGGCATCGTAGATATAGATGCTGGGCGCATCTGTATCTTCGTGATAGAGAGTGGATAAACCGCCCAAATCCCAGCGATCGCAGGTGGCAAGCAGGGGCAGCAGACCGATCATAGCGTGCTCGGCGGCGTGCAGGGTGCCGGGGGCAGCCGGCTCCTGCACCCCAGCAGCCCTCAAAAAGGCAGGATCGAAGCTCAGCCAGCAGGCTTCGGTGTGCAGAATCGAAGGTGGCATCTCCAGCAGCTCTTCACTCAGGTAATTACCGCCGCTAATAGCCAGGCGCTGATATCCCAACACCCGGTCGGTTACCTGCACCCGGCCGCGGTGCAGAATAACCGCTTCGGGTATACCAAAGGCTGAGAAGGATACGCGTGCCTTCTCCTGAAGTACCCGCACCTGGGTACTTTCCAGCGCTTTGGTGTAGTAGTCCGGGTGGGCGCGGGAAAGCAGAATAACCTTGGACTGCTCATCCCAGCTTTCCACCAGGTACTGTTTGCCCTGGTGCAGGTAAATAGCGCCCGGGTGACCCTGAGTTAGAGCCTGTTCGCGGTCCATGGTGCCCACCAGGGTGCCGTCCTGATCGATGAGCTGGAAGGGCGCGCCACCGGTACCGCGCAGATCCACCAGCTGAGCGGCAGACTCAGCGTGCGTCCAGTACCAGCCATCGGGGCGTGCTCGCAGATAACCCTGCGCCACCAGGCGATCGAGCAGGGCGCGAGTATGCGGGCCAAAGAGGTGCAGCTCTTCGGCACGTAGCGGAGTCTCCTCAGCCGCGGCGCATAGCTGAGGGGAGAGCACATAGGGGTTCGTCGGGTCGAAAATAGTGGCCTCCACGGGGCGCCCGAAAATCGCCTCGGGGTGGTGGACGAGGAAGGTATCCAGCGGGTCTTCACGGGCAATGAGCACCGCAATGGATTCCTGACCTCCTCGACCGGCGCGGCCAATACGCTGCATAAAGGCGGCGCGGGTGCCCGGCCAGCCCGCCAGCAGCACAGCGTCCAGACCGGAAATATCAATACCCAGTTCCAGCGCCGAGGTGGAGGCAAGGCCGAGTAGCTCGCCATTGCGCAGGCGACGCTCAATATCGCGGCGTTCCTCGGGAGTGTACCCGGAACGATAGGCGGCAACACGGTGCACCAGGGAGGGGTCTGCCTCTGCCAGATAGCTCTGGGTTTTCTGGGAGAGCAACTCGGCACCTCGCCGGGAGGTACTAAAGGCTAGGGTGCGCGTGCGGGAAAGAACCAGGTCGGTGAGCATACGGGAGGCCTGCTCACCGGCACTGATTCTTTGGGGGGCATTTTTCTCAGCCTCGGAGCGGGTATCAAAGCCTCGGGCGGCAAGCTTATCCGTTGCCTCTTCGGGTAAAAATTCCGGCTCCCAGAGTAGTACGGTGCGCTCACCACTGGGGGCGGTGGAGCGGGTAATGGTGCAAATTCGATCTTCGGGCACACCGATCAGAGAGCCGAAGGCTTGGGCAGGGTTGGCGCTGGTGGCGGAGGCACCAAAAAACACGGGCGTGGATTTATAGAGGGCTGCCACTCGGCGTAGCCGGCGCAGCAGATTGGCTATTTGCGCGCCAAAAACACCGCGGTAGCTGTGCACCTCATCCAAAATCACCAGGCGCAGGGAACGTAAGAAACGTGACCAGGAGCGGTGCTGACCCAGAATAGAGAAATTCAGCATTTCCGGAGTGGCAAGCACAAAGTTCGCCTGCTCGCGAATAACCCTGCGCTCATCGACGGGAGTGTCGCCATCGTAGCTGGCGGCGTAGAGCCCGGGTAGGGAGTAGGCACGAATGGAATTGAGCTGATCGGCAGAGAGGGCGCGCGCGGGCGATATATAGAGAACCGTGGCGCGCTCATCTGCCGTGCCTTCGTGTGGCTGATGATTCTCCGCGCGATAGATGGTGTCAAAGGCGGGCGCTAAGTAGCTTAGGGACTTTCCGGAGGCGGTTCCGGTGGAAATAATGGTGTGCTTTAGGCTCTGCGCATTGCCCCGGTGCGCATGTACTAGCGCTGCATGTACAGAATCTGCCGCCTGCATTTGGTGCTCAAAGGGCTCATCCACACCCATCATGTGAAAGCATTCAATAACGCGCGGGTGAATCCACTCAGACCAGGGGGAGTAGACCGCTTCTCGCGCGGGCATGGTGTGCACATGGGTGAGCTGCTCGGGTATCTCGCGAGGGATGCGCGGCAGTAGCTTGCCCAGGGTTTCGGCAAGCTGGGGGTCAGGCTGCATAAAATCCTGGGTGGATTCGGGATGCTCGGGGGATGAGGGCATGTCTTTAAGTGTACGCGGTGCTCCGAGCTGGCTTGGGGCTTCAGAGGCGGGCTTATTTGAGGGTGAAATTTAGAATATATAAAGAAATTTGCATGCGTTGGGCGTAAAATAGGGACGTGGCTCAAAATCGTATTATTCTGTATTACCAGTTCGCCCCCATCGCCGATCCGGAGGCTGTCAAGCTCTGGCAGCGCGCTCTCTGTGAGAAGCTGGGTCTGCGCGGACGTATCCTTATTTCTAAGCACGGTATTAACGGCACCCTGGGCGGCGAAATTAACGCTGTCAAGGCATACACCAAGGAAACCCGTCAGTACCCCGGTTTCAAGAACATGGAGTTCAAGTGGTCCGAAGGCGGTGCGGAAGACTTCCCGCGCCTGTCCGTGAAGGCACGCGATGAAATCGTGGCATTCGGCGCCCCCGATGAACTGCAGGTGGATGAAAACGGTGTGGTCGGCGGCGGTGTGCACCTGAAGCCCGAAGAGGTCAACAAGCTGGTTGCCGAGCGCGGCGACGAGGTGGTCTTCTTCGATGGTCGTAACGCCTTCGAAGCGAAGATCGGTAAGTTCAAGAACGCTATCGTTCCCGATGTTCGCACCACTCACGACTTCATCCGCGAGATTGAATCCGGCAAGTACGATCACCTCAAGGACAAGCCGGTTATTACCTATTGCACCGGCGGTATCCGCTGCGAGATTCTCTCGGCTCTGATGAAGAACCGCGGCTTTAACGAGATCTACCAGATCGACGGCGGTATTGTGCGCTACGGTGAAAAGTACGCCGATAAGGAACTCTGGGAAGGCTCCCTCTACGTCTTCGATAAGCGTATGCACATGGAGTTCAGCCCCGACACTGTCACCATTGGTGAGTGCGAGCGCTGCTCCAAGCCCTCCAATAAGTTCGAGAACTGCTCCAATGAGCGTTGCCGCGAACTGGTTCTGCTCTGCCCCGAATGTGCAGCTGATGATGAGAAGCGTCGCTGTGTGGGCGGTTGCGCTGTAGACCGCGAAGCAGCTAACGCCTAGTAGCATTGCTAATGCCCCGCGTATCCCTAAATAGCAGGGATGCGCGGGGTATTTTCTAGGCTCTGTTCTGTGACCATAGAGCGGGAACTAGCCCGGACCGCTAAAAGTCTTTAACCTTTTCCCAGTCTTCAATGGGGCCGGGAATAATGCTAAAGAGAGGGTGCGCAGGTACGCCTTGCGGAGTATCTAGGCGCTCGCTAAAAGTCACCAACCAGTCTTTGGCGCGCCCTCGGATTTTATGCTCGAGAAATTCCGCCTCGTAATGTAGCTGCCCATCGGTGCACAGAATTTTGGGTAGGGGTTGAGTGGGATCTGCCGGGTGGAGAATGAGCTCCCTATTGAAGCGGTAGCCTCGCGCCTCGGCCTCGTTTGCCAGCTCGCTGAGATAGGTCCCAATTGCTTCGAGGGGAGTGGCATGTTGCTTGAAGCGTAGCAGCTGTGGGTGATTGGTGTAGCCGCGGGTTTTGCCGTCCAATACTTTTTGAGCCAGGAGAGTCTCTCTCCAGCAGGCAATGAGAGCCGCTCGATCCAGTAGGGCGGGGTGTAGAGTCCAGATACGCATAGGAGCACTATATCAGGGGCTGAAAAGAGTGCAGACTGTGTCCGAGTTATATTCCCTAAAAAATACTTGACATGTAAAGTATTTGGAGTATTATTAAAACCAGATACAAGAGAAAAGCGCGGGACACCGCAGAAACGAAAGGCACACACCATGAGTGAGAACATCTCCATCAGCCACCTGGAACCGGCAAGCGGCAGCGATAAGAAGCTCGGATTCCTCTCCTTCGGCCACTGGGCAGAAATCCCCGGATCTCGCGTAGCAAGCGCATCCGACTCCCTGCTGCAGGCAATCGATTTGGCAGTGGGTGCAGAGGACATCGGTCTGGACGGCGCATTCTTCCGCGTGCACCACTTCGACCAGCAGCAGGCAACCCCCTACCCCTTACTTGCAGCTATCGCAGCCCGCACCTCCCGTATTGAGCTGGGCACCGGCGTAATCGATATGCGCTACGAAAACCCGCTCTACATGGCAGAACTAGCCGCAACCGCAGACCTCATCTCTGCAGGACGCCTGCAGCTGGGCGTCTCCCGCGGCTCGCCCGAATCCGTAATCCGCGGCTTTGAAAGCTTTGGCTACTACCCGGCAGAGGGCGAAGACGAAGGCGATATGGCACGCCGTCACCTGGATATCTTCATGAAGGCAATCCAGGGTGAAGGTATGGCACCCTCCGCACGCCGCGAAGGCGCCTACGCACCCGTGCAGCCTCAGGCGCCGGGCCTGGATAAGCGCATCTGGTGGGGCGCAGGCTCCACCGATACCGCTCTGTGGACCGCACGCCAGGGCTTGAACATGATGTCTTCGACCCTGTTGCTGGAAGATAAGGGTATTCCCTTCGATCAGCTGCAGGCAGAGCAGATTCGCTCCTACCGCGAAGAGTGGGTCAAGGCAGGGCACGAAGGCACCCCGCGCGTCTCGGTCTCCCGCTCGGTCATCCCGATCTTCGACGCTGACTCGGCACGTTACTTTGGCCGCCGCGCCCAGGAAGAATCGCAGGACTACACCGGCATTATTGACAATACCTTCTCGCGTTTTGGCCGCAGCTACATTGGCGATCCGGCCGATATTGCCGAAGAACTGGCACGTGACGAGGCCGTTCAGGCAGCCGACACCGTGCTGCTGACCGTACCGAATCAGCTGGGTGTGGACTTCAACCTGAAGATGCTCGACACCATTGTCAAGGAAATCAAGCCCGCTCTGAAGACCAAGTAGAGCTTAGACACTAGCAGACAAAACCCCCGGTAGATAGCACCGGGGGTTTTGCTATATATCCGATCGGGTATAGCAGCAGAGAATAGAGCGCTCATAATCCAGGGCTGAGATTAGAGCCCCGACCTGAGATAATAGAACTATGAGTGATACCCTGCCCGAAACCCCCGAATTTTCCCGCGTTGCGGATGCGCCCGCAAGCTACGACTATGCGGCTCTTGAGCATCTTAGAGAACGCCTGCAGCAGCTAGACTACCGCTATGACCCGGTGCAGCACCTGCTGGGCGATCGTGCCGCCGAGGCAATGGCTCGCGACCAGGTGGTTCCCGGGCTCTGGCGTATTGACCAGCTACTTGCCGACCCTGAATTGAGCGCTGAGGACCGCACCCTGGCGTTGGCAACCGGCTTCTTCCTGCTAGCTCGCGAATTGAATCCTGCAGAGATCCGAGAAGTTTTTTCCTACGCCTTTGATTCTGCGCTCGCTATTGGTCTGATTGAAGAATTCACCGCCGATAGCGGAGAAACTCTCTACCGTGCAGCTTATGATCTGCGCCCCCACGCCGCCAATGACGGCACCGAGCTGTGGGTAGCCTCCGATCTGGGGGCTCATCAGCGTCCCGGCGTGCTGCGTAAAGACCATGTGCTGGGCATTGGTCACGCCTCCCTGACCCTGGCGCAGATTACCGAGCGTACCCCCGCCGCCCGCGCCCTGGATTTGGGTACCGGTTGCGGTATTCAGACCTTCCACCTGCTCGATCATTGCAAGCATGTGACCGCCACCGATATTTCCGAGCGCGCCCTGGCATTTACTCGTTTTAACCTGCTGCTTAACGCTCCCGCTCTGGACATTGACCCGCAGAACCTGGAGGCACGCGTGAGCCTGCGCCTTGGCTCCCTGCTGGAACCAGTGGCGGGGGAGTACTTTGACCTGGTGATTTCCAATCCTCCCTTTGTGATTACCCCGCGCCGCGAGAATGAGAGCGCCGAGGACCAGTTCACTTACCGCGATGGTGGCATGCCGGGTGACCAGCTGGTCTCCACCCTGATTGAGGCAATCCCCTCGGTTCTACTTCCCGGTGGCCGCGCTCAAATGCTGGGTAACTGGGAGATTGTGGGCGAGCGACCCTGGGATGAGCGCCCGCGTGCCTGGGTAAAGGCAGTCGGGGCTGAAGCCTGGATTATTCAGCGTGAGGTGCTCACCCCCGAATCTTATGCCGAAACCTGGCTCAAAGACGCCAGCGAGAACCGTGACCGTGCCGCCTATGAGAGGACCTACCTGGATTATCTGAACGACTTTGCCTCCCGTCAGGTTAGCGGCATTGGCTTCGGTATGATCTGGTTGCGCCGCCCGGCTGAAAACGCTCCGGCTCATTCCCTGTTGCAGCGCTATGAAGAGATCACTTACCCGATTGCTCAGCCCATTGCGGCTGCCCTGACTCAGGCGGTGGCGCGTCATGATCGTCTGCACGCGCTGACTCCTCAGGAGTTCTTGGATTCTTATCTGGTGCTGGCTGAGGATGTGACCGAGGAACGCCATGGGGAGCCGGGTGCGGAGCATCCGCAGATTATTTTGCTGCGCGCCGGTTCCGGCCTGTGCCGTACCCAAATGCTTAGCACCGAGGCGGCGGGCTTTGTTTCTGCTAGTGATGGCGAGCTGGCTGTGGGGCAGATTCTTAATGCCCTGGCGGCTATTTTGGGCTGGGATGTGCTCGATGATCGCACCCGTGAGGCTGTTGATTCCGTGGTGCATTCGGCGGCTAATTTCACCGGGTCCGTGCTGGATGCGGATATGGCTCCCGAACGCGCCTTGGTGCTGGAGGCTATTGCCGAGCTGGTGGAAAAGTCCTTCCTGCATTTTGCTGATGAGGGCGCAGAAGCTTAGAACCTTCTAAGCGCTGAAGCTAAGAGATAAAGAGCGGGGGAGTAGCGGGTATATATCCGCTACTCCCTTTCTGTATATTCAGACTGTAGAAGTTACTCGACTAACGGTGTACACCTTATATAAAGGAACACATCGGAGCCTCCGAATATTCAGTGCCGTACACCAAAACGCCCTATAAAACGTCCACAATATGACATACACACGTCATATAGGCACCAAAAGCACAGAATACTGTGAAAAATGCCACCGAGCCCCGCATCCGGCGATAAAACCCTCCAGAGCAACAGATAGACTAAACACTATGAGTCACACAGAGCGCGACACCGAGCTAAACGAGCAAACCTGCTGGGAACGCCTACACGCAAACACCCTCGGCAGGCTCGTCATCGCCGACGGCAACACCGTCGAAGTCCTACCCGTGCTCTACGGCATCTCCGAAGAAGAAATCTACGTGCGCACCACCCGCGGCGAACGCTTCTCCTCCGTGGTCGTCAGCCGACACGTCGCCTTCGAAATCGACGAACTGCTCTTTGACGGTATCCGTTCTGTGATCGTCCAGGGCATCGCCCACTGGCTCCCGCCCGAAATGACCCCGCGCCTGGTCGAAAAATTCGACAACCGCACCACCGATAGCCACACCCAATGGGTGCAAATCATCCCCCGCAGCATCAAAGGACGCGAATACAGCCTGATACCGGCACAACACTAAAGCCCCGCAGGCACGACGTACAGCTCAATAGCACAAACCCCGCATAATGCGCTATGGTTGATACGCACCAACACGCAGTACACCAACCCAAGGAGAGTCGTGCCCGCAAAGGTAAACACCGGAAAAGCACTGCTGATTGTGGAGTCCCCCTCCAAAGTCAAAACCATCAGCGGCTACCTAGGAGACGAGTTCATGGTGGACTCCTCCATGGGTCATATCCGCGACCTCCCCCAGCCCTCCGAACTGCCCGAAGAGCTCAAAAAAAGCCCCGCTGGCAAATTCGCAGTGAACGTAGAGGACAACTTCGAACCCTACTACGTGACCAACCCCGATAAAAAGAAAAAAGTCACCGAACTCAAGCGCAAACTCAAAGACGCAGACGCGCTCTATCTGGCAACTGATGGTGACCGCGAAGGTGAAGCCATCGCCTGGCACCTGAAAGAAGTCCTCAAGCCCAAGGTACCCGTCTACCGTATGACCTTCCCCGAAATCACACGGGAAGCAATCCAGCGTGCCTTCGGCGAACTGCGCGATATCGACCAGCACCTGGTCGACGCCCAGGAAACCCGCCGAATCCTCGACCGTATCTACGGCTACGAAATCTCTCCCGTGCTCTGGCGCAAAGTCGGCCGCGGCCTCTCTGCAGGACGCGTGCAATCCGTCGCTACCCGCCTGGTCGTTGAGCGCGAACGCGAACGCATGGCATTTATCTCCGCCAACTACTGGGATCTAAGCGGCACCTTCACCACCGAAGCCAAGGAAAGCTTCGACGCGAAACTTATCGCCCTCAACGGAGCACGTGTAGCCAGCGGTAAAGACTTTGCCGATAACGGTCAGCTGACCAACGCCAAGGCAGCGCACCTGAACGAAGGGCAGGCACACGCCTTGGCTCAGGCTCTGACCGGTGTGCCCTTTAGCGTACGCAGCGTAGAAACCAAGCCCTATAAGCGCCGCCCCGCCGCGCCCTTTACCACCTCCACCCTGCAGCAGGAGGCGTCGCGCAAGCTGCGTTTCTCCTCCCGCGTGACCATGCAGGTCGCCCAGCGCCTCTACGAAAACGGTTACATCACCTATATGCGAACCGACTCCGTAGCCCTCTCCGACCAGGCGCTCAACGCAGCCCGCCGCCAGGCAACCGAACTCTACGGCGCCGAATACGTGCCCGCTGCCCCGCGCGTGTACACCTCCAAGAGCAAAAACGCGCAGGAAGCACACGAAGCAATCCGCCCCGCAGGTGACACTTTCCGCACCCCCGAGGCAGTGCGCGGCGCCCTGAGCAATGACGAATACCGCCTGTACGAACTGATCTGGAAGCGAACCGTCGCCTCCCAGATGGCAGACGCCACCGGCTCCACCGCATCCGTGCGTCTGGGCGCCACCGCAGCCAATGGTCAGGACGCAGAATTCGCAGCATCCGGTACCGTCATCACCTTCCGCGGCTTCCTCGCAGCCTACGAAGAAGGCACTGATGCAAGCCGCAGCGCAGACCGCGATAAGGATAACGATAAGCGCCTGCCCGCCCTGAGCGAAGGCGATAGCCTGAGCGCTGAAAACATTCAGGCAGCAGGTCACGAAACCCTGCCGCCCCCGCGCTACACCGAAGCCTCCCTGGTCAAGACCCTGGACGAGCTGGGCATCGGTCGACCCTCCACCTACGCCGCTGTTATCTCCACCATCATGGACCGCGGCTACGTGATTCCGCGCTCCGGCGCGCTCGTACCCTCCTGGACCGCCTTTAGCGTGGTACGTCTGATGGAAAATAGCTTCGCCTCCTATGTGGACTATGACTTCACCGCATCCATGGAAGAAGACCTGGACCGAATCGCACGCGGCGAAGAATCCCGCGTGGACTGGCTCGGCGAATTCTACTACGGTGGCGGCACCAAGCGCGGCCTGAAGCCCATTGTGGACAACCTGGGCGATATTGACGCGCGCGATATTAACTCCATCCGCATTGGCGAAGGTATTGTGCTGCGCGTAGGCAAATTCGGCCCCTATATTGAAGCCGAAGGCACCGTAAACACCGAAACCGGCGAAATTTCCGACCCGCAGCGTGCCAATGTACCCGATGACCTCGCACCCGATGAGCTCACCGAAGCCAAGGCGCGCGAGCTGATCGAAGCGGCTGCCTCCAAGGGCGATACCCGTTCCCTGGGCGTGGATCCTGACAATGGCTACGAAATCGTTGCGCGCGATGGACGCTACGGTCCCTACGTTACTGAAGTCATTCCTGAAATGACTGAGGAGCAGCTGCAGGCATATTTGGACTCGCTGCCCACCGAATACTACAAAAACGGTAAGCCCAAGCCCAAGAAGAAGCCCAAGCCCGTTAAGCCGCGTACCGCATCCCTGTTCAAATCTATGAGTGTAGACACCGTCACCCTCGAGCAGGCATTGCAGCTCATGAGCCTGCCGCGCGTGGTCGGAACCGACGCCGAAGGTGTGGAAATCACCGTTCAAAACGGACGCTTCGGCCCCTACCTGAAGAAGGGCACCGATTCCCGATCCATCGGTAGCGAAGAAGAAATCTTCACTATCACCCTTGAACAGGCACTGGAAATCTACTCCCAGCCCAAGACCCGCGGACGCGCCGCAGCCCGTCCGCCCCTGGCAGAACTGGGTGTAGACCCCGTCTCTGAGAAGAAGATCGTGATTAAGGATGGACGCTTCGGCCCCTACATTACCGACGGCGTCACCAATATTACGGTTCCTCGTGCCGAGTCCGTGGAATCCATGACTCACGAGCGTGCGGTACAGCTGCTGGCTGAAAAGCGCGCCAAGGGACCGGTCAAGCGCAAGACCGCGGCTAAGTCTACTGCCAAGAAGACCACGGCTAAAAAGACGACCGCTAAGAAGACCACGACGAAGAAGGCAACAACTGCGAAGAAGACGACTGCAAAGAAGTCTGCTGAGTAGGCTATAGAGTCGGAGCTATATATACGAATCTTGCATAGATCTATAAGAGTTTGTATAGGACTATGTGACTCTGTATAAAGCTATGAGACTCTGTCTAGGGCTAAGTGACTTTGTATAGAACTATGAGACTCTATATAGAGCGTATATAGATAGAAAGAACCGGTGCAATAGATGTATCTATTGCACCGGTTCTTTGTCTGTAAACCCCAATCCGGCAAGGCTGCGGCAGTGAATCCGGCAAGGCTACGGTCAGCAATCCGGCAAGGCTGCGGCTTTCAATCCGGCTAGGCGACGGTCAGCAATCAGGCAAGGCTGCGGTCAG
>NZ_JAUNVZ010000131.1 GCF_030540545.1 Rothia sp. (in: high G+C Gram-positive bacteria)
CAGGCTGGTTACCGCCGCGATGGCGGGGTAGCACACGGGGCGAATGTTCTCGTAGGGAGTGTAAGACTTCATGTACTCGTACACTTCCTTATCTTCAATGGGGTTGCCCCATTCTTCCCATTCCAAAGCAGAAAGCGGCAGGTCAGGGTCAAGGATGGTGGTGAGCGCATCCACGAAGGGAACCTGGGCAATTGAGACCGCATATTTCTCAGGAGCCAGGTTCAGCACGGCACCCATGAGCAGTCCGCCCGCGGAACCACCGTAGCAGGCGATACGCGCAGGATCCGCCCACGGCTTGGTCGCCAGGTAATCGGTGACATCCACAAAATCAGTGAATGAGTTCTTCTTGTGCAGCTTCTTGCCGTTGAGGTACCAGGTGCGCCCCATCTCGCCGCCACCGCGAATATGCGCAATCACGTACACCACTCCGCGGTCCAAAATCGACAGCGTGGGGATGGAGAACATGGGGTCCATCGAAATTTCATAGGAGCCGTAAGCGTACTGAAGCACCGGATGCGGCTGCGTCAGGTCAAGATCGGCACGGTGAATCACCGAGATGGGGATGAGGGTTCCATCGGCGGCGGGTGCCCAGTCACGGTAGGCACGATAATCCTCACGCTGATAACCGCCAAGCACCGGGGTCTCGCGGCGCAGAAGCAGGGTCTGCGACATGGGGAAGTAATCGTATACGCGGCGTGGAGTTAGGAATGAGGTATAGGCGATGCGGATAACCGGGGAATAGTTCTCGGCACGCAGCACGCCAGCGGTGTACAGTTCTTCATCGAACCCGGCAGGCTCCATGAACGTGATGCCTGCGGGCTTCTTGCGGCGCCATTGCACGGGCAGCTGTTCCCGTGGGGCAAGGAACAGGCGGGTGGTCGTATCCGCGCGGGCGGTCACCACCAGGTGGGTCGCAGAGAGCGTGAACCCTTCGAGGCGAACATTTTCGCTGTGGCGAATTACCGGAACCCAACGCTTCGAATATTCCTCTAAAGATTCGCCGTCCTTCGGCATATCGGCGAGCACCAGCTC
>NZ_JAUNVZ010000132.1 GCF_030540545.1 Rothia sp. (in: high G+C Gram-positive bacteria)
CGCTGGTGGACGAAAAAACGAGTGTGGGCATCCGCATTTTCCCCACCGAAGCCGAGCAGGTACATTCGCAGCGGCGTGGTATTATTCGTCTTCTGCAGCTGCAAGTGCCCTCACCCGAGCGGTACGTGAGCGATCACCTGTCAAATAAAGAGAAGATTGTGTTCACGCAGAACCCGCACGGCTCGATTGACGAGCTGATTCGGGACTGCACGGTTGCCGCGCTCGACAAGCTAGTTCCGCATACGCCCGTGTTCACGCGCGCCGAATACCGTGACCTGTTCGAGCATGTGCGCGCCGAGCTGATCGATACCGTCTTTGAGGTCACCAAGCTGGTTGCCGAAATCCTCTCAGAGGCGGCGGCGCTGCGCAAAGCCATTAAGAAAGCAACCTCGCTGAGCACCATGCACGCCGTCTCAGATGTGAAGGGGCAGCTCGATAATCTGGTGTACCCCGGATTCGTGGCGAATACCGGGTACGATCAGCTGGTTCACCTGCCGCGCTATCTGAAGGCAGCGCAGATACGCTTGACGAAGCTGGGACCGAACCTGAACCGAGATAATCAGCTCATGCTCACGGTGCAGGATTTGGAGGATTCCTACGATTCCGCCGTCAAGTCTCTGCCTGAGGGGACTCTTATTCCCGATGCGCTCGCTCGCGTGAACTGGATGCTTGAGGAGCTGCGTGTGAGCTTCTTCGCCCAGGAACTCGGTACGGCGTACACGGTCTCGGAGAAGCGCATCGCCAAGGCTCAGCGTGAGGCGCTGGAGCAGGTGAAGAGGTAGGTTGTCGGCGGCTCTATCTGGGGTTTCGTGCTTAAAAAGGATTGCATGTTGTCACAAGGTTCAGAATCTTGTGACAATACGCCCTTCTAGGCTCCATAGTGATATCGGCATGAAGCTATAACGATAGAGTCGTCAGTAAGCTTGTATACGAGACGGTGTTCATCGGTAATTCTGCGTGACCACCAACCTGAGAATTGGTGTCTGAGAGCTTCAGGCTTACCTATGCCTTCGTTACCGTTTCGCTCAACA
>NZ_JAUNVZ010000133.1 GCF_030540545.1 Rothia sp. (in: high G+C Gram-positive bacteria)
ATGGCTGAGTCTGGTCAGGCTGTCATCCTCATCGATGCTGACCTGCGCCGCCCCACCCTGGCGAAGAAACTCAACGTTGATGCGAAGGTCGGTCTCACCCAGGTGCTGGCCGGTCAGGTCGATATTGCTGAGGCCGTGTACCAGTTGGAGGAATCCAACCTGTTCGTGCTCACCGCCGGACGTATCCCCCCGAACCCCTCAGAGCTGCTGGGCTCCGATAAGATGCGCCAGCTGGTCAGGGAACTATCCGAAGAGTTCGTAGTGGTTCTGGATGCCCCACCGCTGCTGCCCGTCACCGATGCCTCACTGCTCTCCTACGCGGTAGATGGCGTGATTATGGTTGGTTCGATCGGTAAGAGCCATCGCGAGCAGATGACCGAGGCAACCAATAACCTGAACAAGGTGAATGCTAACCTCTTCGGTCTGGTGCTGAACCGCGCGCCGCGTAAGGGCCTGGGTAACTCCTACTACGGCTTCGGCTACGCCAACAGCTACGTGGGGTACGCAACCTACTACGGCTACTCAAAAGACGGCACGAAGAAAAAAGTGAAGTCTCGGAAGAAAGCCAAGAAATAGGTTTACCGCCCGCAGCAGTTAACCGGGGCGGGGATAAGACATTGCGCCTTGTCCCCGCCCTATACTGTAGCTACAGCACACGCTTCAAAAACTAACTGGAAGACACCCTGTGGAAAAAACTGAACGGCAGGCCGCCTCAGCGCCGCTCAAAGCACGTATTATGCTGGCGCACGCCTACTTTCAGCGCGTCGCCAACGCCAACGGCATAGATATTCTGCACGTTAAAGGGTACGCATTCGGCCCGGAGGTGTACCGTCCCGAGCGGCACAGCACCGACGTGGATTTGCTGGTACGCCCCTCACATGTGGACCGGTTCGTGCAGGCGCTTATAGCTCAGGGGTGGAGTATCCAAGCGCACTTTGAAACCGGCTCAGTATTTGAGCACGCCATGACCCTTCACCACGATGCGTGGGGGCTGACCGACATACACCGGTTCTTCCCCGGCCTGGGCG
>NZ_JAUNVZ010000134.1:0-239 GCF_030540545.1 Rothia sp. (in: high G+C Gram-positive bacteria)
GTCATAGGCCGTGGTGAAGATGACCGGCACGCGGAGCGGCAGTTGGTCAAAGAGGTCAAAGCACAGACCATCGGCCAAGCGGATGTCCACGATGAGCAGGTCGGGGCGCTCATGCTTCAGCTGCCGGATGCTCTCTTCGACAGAGGTGGTCCAGGCCAGGAGTTCATAGTCCGGCCGCAGGAGCTGCATCATGCGCTTAAGCTCTTCATAGGCAAAGCGCTCGTCCTCTATTATCTGGT
>NZ_JAUNVZ010000134.1:249-1027 GCF_030540545.1 Rothia sp. (in: high G+C Gram-positive bacteria)
GCATATATATAAAGGTATGGAGATGAGTGAGACGGGTGGGGGAGCACAGACCTCAGAAGCGGTACTTCACGCCGCCCATCAGGTGAAGGCCGCGAGCGCGCTTCCAGTGCTCGCCTCCACTAAAGTTGTTCGTAAAGCCGCGCAGGGAACGTTCGGAGAGCTTAATCGAGTGATAAAGCTCCATGCCCGCCCCAAGATAGGCAAAGGCGTGTGGCGTGAAGGCCCATTCGGGTTGCAGATAGGCACGCATTCGGGTGGCTCCGTAGATGCGCGACTTACCCTCCGGGTGCACTACGGCTGAGAAACCGTCCATGTCGAAGGGTACCAGCGTCAAACGGAAGCGTTCGCCCAGTCGGCAACCTACCTGTGCCTTCAGACTGCCCGCCATCTCTACCTTCACTTCGTAGCGTCCGGTGGTGGTCCACTTCAGAAAGCCCATCGGCATCACGAGCGGCACGCCGTACGAGTTGGTCAATCCCAAGCCCAGCCCCACGTCGAGGTTGCTCCGCAGTTTGTAGGCAAAGATGACTGCCCCATTGGCTAGGATGCTGCTCCAGCGGATGTCGCTGGGTGGGGCATAGATGCCTGCACCGAGCGAGGCCATGAGGTACCAGCGGGTAGAGAGCGGCCGCAGGTGAGAGAGGTTCAGGCTGAGGTTGAGCACCTGGTCAGGGCTTACCGCAGCGATGCTCCCCGTGTTGTCCAGCTGGGCATATAGTCCGCTGAGCGTAGCCGACCATACGGCAGGCATACCTTTGGGGTTGGGTTTCACTGCAAA
>NZ_JAUNVZ010000135.1 GCF_030540545.1 Rothia sp. (in: high G+C Gram-positive bacteria)
TCTCGGCGATCTCTTTCACCTGGTCGTCAAACTTACGAATGTTACCGGGGTTCACTCGCACCGCACCGCAGCCGGCTTTAATGGCGGCGTACACGTATTTCGGCTGGAAGTGGATATCGGCAATCACCGGTATATTGGACTGCTTGGCGATAATCGGCAGCGCCTCAGCGTCCTTATCGGTGGGGCACGCAACACGCACAATATCGCACCCGGCGGCGGTGAGCTCGGCAATCTGCTGCAGGGTAGAACCAATATCGTGGGTCTTGGTGGTGGTCATGGATTGCACCGAGACGGGCGATTCGGAACCGATGCCCACAGTACCAACCTTGAACTGGCGGGTTTTGCGGCGCGGCGCAAGAACCTGGGGTGCGGGCTTAAGTACGGGCATGCCGAGGCTAACCGACAAGGTATTCCTCCAAAAGGGTTGAGGTGGCGCTGGGTGCGCCGTTCAGCTTCTTATTGTGCCACCGCCGCGCGGCGATTCACTAATACGGATACCCTAACCGCGTGATAAATCACAGGGCGTTAAGGATGGGGCGTCCAAACCGTAGGTTGCGGCTCTCACGAGCCGCACATTTAGAACAACCTAATCGGTTTAATAATATCTGCGGCAATAAGGATAACGGACATGAGGATGAATGCTCCAGCCACCACGTAGGTAAGCGGCATGAGCTTAATGGGATCGAAGGGACCCGGGTCTTCACGGCGGGTAAGTTTGGCGAAGGCACGGCGGGTAGCCTCCCATAGTGCCCCAAACACGTGCCCGCCATCCAGGGGCAGCAGCGGGATAAGGTTGAACGCGAAAAGCATCAAGTTCATGCTGGCCACCAGGGAGACGAGAGTTGCTTCCTTAGAGGTGCGGTCAATCTGATCGGTGGAGGCGACCTCCCCCGCAATACGGCTCACCCCCACCACAGAAACCGGCGAGTTCGCGTCGCGGTCACCATTGGTAACGAGAGTTACCCCAAGATCCCAGACCCGTTGCGGCAACGACCACATGGACCCGGCAATACGCGCCAGGGTATGC
>NZ_JAUNVZ010000136.1 GCF_030540545.1 Rothia sp. (in: high G+C Gram-positive bacteria)
ATTCGTTTCTCAACCGTGGCGGGCGAATCCGGCTCCCCCGATACCTGGCGTGACCCACGCGGTTTCGCGGTGAAATTCTACACCACCGAAGGCAACTACGACCTGGTAGGTAATAACACTCCTATCTTCTTCATTCGCGATGCCATCAAGTTCCCCGACTTTATCCACTCGCAGAAGCGTATGCCCGGTTCGGGCCTGCGCGATAACGACATGCAGTGGGATTTCTGGAGCCTGAATCCCGCAACGGCGCACCAGGTAACCTGGCTGATGGGCGACCGCGGCCTACCCCGCACCCTACGCCACATGGACGGCTTCGGCTCTCACACCTCCCAGTGGATTAACGCCGAGGGCGAGCGCTTCTGGGTTAAGTACCACTTCAAGACCGAGCAGGGCAACGAGTTCTTCACCCAGGCTCAGGCCGATGAAATGGCGGGCAAGGATGCTGACTTCCACCGCCGCGACCTGCGCGAGGCTATCGAGCGTGGCGACTACCCCGCCTGGACGCTCTATGTGCAGATCATGCCCTATGAGGACGCGAAGACCTACCGCATTAACCCCTTCGATCTGACGAAGGTGTGGCCGCACTCGGATTACCCGCTGGTCAAGGTGGGTCGCATGGTGCTGGATCGCAACCCGCAGAATTTCTTCGCCGAAATTGAGCAGGCTGCCTTCTCCCCCTCAAACTTTGTGCCCGGCATTGCGGCTTCACCCGATAAGATGCTGCTCGGACGTATCTTCTCCTACCCGGATGCGCACCGCTACCGCATCGGCACTAACTTCGCGCAGCTGCCGGTGAACGCACCCCACGCGGCACCGGTGAACAACTATTCACATGATGGGTCGATGCGTTATAACTTTAACGACCCGTCTGTTCCGACTTACGCACCGAACAGCCTGGGTGGCCCGCATGCCGATGTGGCACGCGCTGGCGAAGGTAACTGGGAGTCTGATGGCTCCCTGGTGCGCACTGCTTACACCCTGCGGGCTGAAGATGATGACTTCAGCCAGGCACGCACCCT
>NZ_JAUNVZ010000137.1 GCF_030540545.1 Rothia sp. (in: high G+C Gram-positive bacteria)
CACGCCGCTCGTGCGATCCATAAAGCACCAAGCCGCAGTGAGATACGGAGCTGTAAGCATTGATGTACTTCAGGTCGGTCTGTACGCAAGCGGAGAAGGCACCGTAAACCACAGAGATACCGGTGAGGATAAGGAATATCCAGCCCAGCTCATTGGCAGCCTCAGGCATGAGGTACATGGCGATACGGAAGCAACCGTAACCACCAAGCTTCATCAGCACACCGGCGTGAAGCATGGACACTGCCGTGGGGGCAGATGCGTGACCGTCGGGGCTCCACGTATGGAAGGGGAACAGGGCACCCAGTACGCCGAAGCCGATAAAGGTCAGGGGGAACCAAATGCACTGCTGGGCAAAGTCGATGGCGTGAGCACCACCCGTGTGGTTGGCAATCTCGACAATGTTCATCGTCTGGCCACCGGCACCGTAGAAGATACCGAAGATACCGCACATCAGGAAGGCTGAACCACCCATCAGCATGAGGGTCAGCTTCATGGCGGCGTACTCCTTCTTGCCGCTACCCCATACACCGATAAGGAGGTACATCGGGATAAGGGCTATCTCGTAGAACATGAACATGGCGAACATGTCGATAGAGATGAAGAAGCCGAATACACCCAAACTCAGCAGGGTGAACCAGAGGAAGTACTCCTTGGTCATCGGCTTGAGCTGCCAGGAGGCAAAGGTACCGGTAAAGACGATGACAGCTGAGAGCAGCAACATGGCTACGCTGATACCGTCTACACCGACAGAATATTTGATATGAAGGGGCTCGAACCAGCTAAACGAAGCGGTATAGAGCATCTCATCGGTGGCGCCGGCAGCGCGGTCGCCCAAGAAGGTTATCGTCAGATAACCGGCCAAGGCCAGCAACGCCGTACTACCTACGACCATGACCGCACGCACGCCCTTGACGTCGCGGGCAAGCCACAAGCCGAGGAGCATGACCAGCGGGATGAGTACGAATAAAGATAACAAGTTCATATTAGTCTGTTTGGTGATGAAGGGGGAAGCTCTA
>NZ_JAUNVZ010000138.1 GCF_030540545.1 Rothia sp. (in: high G+C Gram-positive bacteria)
AGGTAGTCACGGATGAGTTGGTTGGTGTTCTCATTGCTGCCGCGTTCCCAGGGAGAGTGGGGATGGGCGAAGTACACCGGCATCTGGGTGGCCATGGTGAACGCGGCGTGCCGGGCCATCTCAGAGCCCTGATCCCAGGTCAGGGTGCCCTTCATCAATTCGGGCAGCCCAGTGATGTGGTCGATCAGGGCGTCACACACCCCGTCTGCGTTCTTGCCCTTCGGCAGGGCGAGGATCGTGACGAACCGGGTGGTTCGTTCGACGAGGGTGATCGCGGCTGTTCTGCCGTAGGCGCCGATGATCAAGTCTCCTTCCCAATGACCGGGAACCTTCCGTCCTGTAACCTCCTGAGGCCGCTGATCGATACTGACCATTCCCACAATCGGGGATTTCCGCTCACCCAAACGACGCCGGGACTGACGGCTAGTGCGTTTCGACCCGAGCATGACACCGTGCTCCCGCAGCGTCTTCTTCGGCATCGCATAAATCCAGGTGTAGATCGCTTCATGAGACACGCTCGCTCCTTGGGCCGTGGGGGAACCCTGACACGGTTCAAGCCTGTCACCCCCAGCCTCAGCACGTAATCTTCCCGCGATCTGACGTGGTGTACGAGACCTCCGAAGATCAGCAATCACCCGCTGCTTCAACACCAGATCAGCATCAATCTTGCGGAGCTTGGGCCGGGCACGCCGCCGCTGCGCAGCTACATCAGCAGCCACACACTTGTACCCCGTCTCACCCTGATTCCGGGCCACTTCCCGCGAAACCACCGACACATCCCTACCAATCCGCCGAGCAATCTCACGTAACCCACACCCCTCCGCCAAGCCCCTCGCGATCCCAGCCCGATCCGTCACCGTCAACAACCGCCGCACCAACAACCCCTCCTTAACAAGCACTGTTGCTACGACCCTATGACACCACCCTGTCCCTCCAGAGGTGACAAAGCCAACGGGGTCCTTCAGCGCGCGGTTCAGGGTGGTTGTGTCATTCAGGGTCGTATACCTGGCTTGCG
>NZ_JAUNVZ010000139.1 GCF_030540545.1 Rothia sp. (in: high G+C Gram-positive bacteria)
CGAGGAATGGTACTCGAAGGCGCTAAAATCTGCGTCTTGGGCGAAAACAGAGCCGCTAACATCAACCTCTTCACAGAATGAGCATTCGCTAAAATTGAGCGGTTGCGCCCAATAACACCCCGCCAAACGAACCGGGTAGAAAAATACGGCACCCGAAAAATCAAAAACTAGCCAGGACCACGGCCCGGAGGCAGGCCCATCTCCGGCGGCACCCAGGCGGGATACCCGGGCAGACACCTCAGCAAGAATACGTTCACGAACCCGAGCCTCAGGCGATAGCTCATCCCGTATCTGCTGCATTTTTAGGTGCGCTTGTGGGTCGGTGTGGGCAGAGCCAGCAAGCCGCCGGTACTCACTCACTAGTGGAAAGGGGGAGCGGATATAGGCGCAGAGCTCATGAATAATTGCTTGCGCCTTTTGGGCAGGCTGGTTTGGGTTGGGGCGCTTGCTGGTGATCTGGTCTACGGCTGGGCTGGCGAGCCATTCATCAGCCAGCTCTATGAGAGCCAGCGCCCCAGCCAGCCGAGTATCGGCATCAACGCTACTGAGCTGGCCGGTCGCCGCGATGCGCCTCTGCCCGCGCCCCACACTCACACTCTGCGCGCCCGAGGGCTGGGCTGATTCGGGATACTGGGCTGCGGGTCTCATACGGTGCCTCTCTCAACAGGTCGGGCAACCCGGCAACGGGGAGTAAACATTTAGCATATGCGTGCACAAACAGCAGGCGCTCGCCCATCACCGGCACAACAGACACACACCCACATATTCACATGCGGGCGCATGCACGCGGTGCACCTGAGGCTACACCGCTACCGGCTGCGCCTCTTCCTTCGGGGAGTTAAGGCCGCGCACCCACCGCGTGAACCCTTTATCCTCCGGGCCCACATTCGCTAGATGCTCCAGCTCAGAGACAGTCAGCGCCCGCGCATTCTCGGGGTAGCCGTCCACCAGTTTAATGCTGTACTCGCTCTCGTCCGCGGTGGTAAAATCATTCGCCCGATCCGGGTTAAA
>NZ_JAUNVZ010000140.1 GCF_030540545.1 Rothia sp. (in: high G+C Gram-positive bacteria)
TCATCGGGTACCTCCCCTATCGTGCCTACGGACGAACCCTGCACGATCGGGTCGATAACGTGCACCATCGTGAGGCTGCCCAGGCCGAGCCGCCCGGAATTCTTTTCTTCTTCGACGGCGATTACCTGCTTCGTTCCAACAGCAGGTTGCTCAGCCGCACCTCCAGTTTGCGCCGCGACCTCGCCGATATTGCCCGCGAACACCGCATGCTGTGCGTGCCCGTGTTAGCACCAGGAACCCTTGAAGCACCCGTTTTCAATGACCCCACAACCACCTGGTGGGTGCGTGCCCGCAGGAACGGTCGTGTTTTTCGTGCCCTTGCCGCCGACCTCGCCGAACGCTACGGATACGATCGCACGCGCATCTGGCTTGCCGGGTATTCGGGCGGAGCGGAATTTATTACCTACGAACTGCTGTCGCATTCCAACGACTGGCTGCTGGGCGGGGGTGCTTCCATGATCGGTGGAGGCGGTTCCGACGGTATTCCGCAGCGTTTCCGTGGGCCCAGCCGCTCCCTAAACGGGATGCTGCTCAGCTGGCATGTGGGAGACCGCGACGGCAAAGCACCGGCTTCTGCGGGCCAGATCTGGTCAGCGCAGCGTGCAGCTCATGAGGGTGAAGACTTTTACCGGGGACGGCAGGCACGCACCATGCTGCGTATTCTGCCAAAGCAGGGGCATCGTGGGTATCCGCTGACCTCTTTGATTCGGGACGATTTGCGTGCCGCCACACGGCTGGGCTACCTCTAAGCCGGGGCTTCTAAATTTTCCGAGCACAGTATTTTCATTCCTAGTCAGGGCGTGATGCGCTCGTTGAGAAATGTCTCAAGTTTTTCGGTAATTTTTTGTGCCGCAGTCGCAATTTATTGACGTTCTGCGGTAAAGTGTCACTATGCCTCGTATTTCTGCCGCAACAAACGCCGCTCAGCGCGAAAACACCAAACGTGCCATCCTCGAATCTTTCGGGAAGCTCCTCTACTCCCGAGGACTCCCCGGACTCACC
>NZ_JAUNVZ010000141.1:0-232 GCF_030540545.1 Rothia sp. (in: high G+C Gram-positive bacteria)
CAGCACGTCCAGCAGCGCCATGAACACGATCGGCATGAGTACCAGCGAGTAGTGCCAGGTGCTCAACCAGTACGACGAGTTACTTGAAAGCATCCGCCAGGCGATGGTGGGCAGCGCCACGGCCGCCAGGGGGCTGACCACCCACAGGAAGGCGCCCACCATGAGCAGAAGCCAGAGGCTCTGGGCTTTCTCATCGGGGGTGAACAGCAGTTGAAGCGCGTTCAGCGGGTTC
>NZ_JAUNVZ010000141.1:242-1001 GCF_030540545.1 Rothia sp. (in: high G+C Gram-positive bacteria)
GCACCAAAAAGGTCCACTTTGTCGGCGTAGTCGAACTGGTGGTTGACGTTAAAAATCGGCAGTATCAGGTTCATTGAGGTGTACGACCAGAAAAGGCCCCACACCATCAGCAAGGTGGCTTCGGCTGCCCCACGCGATTTTGTCCACCCGGAAAAAACCTCACGCAGGCGCGGCCAGAATGCGGGTACATCCTTGCTGGCGTGCGGGAACAGTGTGTTCGCCGCTTCACGCAGCCAGCCGGAGCGGATGAGCGCGATTGCACCGATCATGGCGGCGGTAACGCCCATGTCTTCTTTAACGAACGCCAACGGGGCCGCCCACCAGCAGGCGTGTGTAATATGTGATGCGCGCTGCGGGTTCTGCTGCGTGCCAGCAAGTACCAGGTGTCCCAGTGAGAGGCTTAGGAACGGCAGGGCGAACGCCACCTCGTGAAATTGGGCGGCGACCGCCTGCTGCACCCCGTAGCTCAGCCCGAATGCTGCGGCTAGGAGCACTCCCACAACGTGCCCGTTGAGCCCGCCAAGCGCGCGCTGAGCAAACCGCACCGTCAGGTACACGCTAAGGGCCACCATACCGTTCTGCACCACCAGCAGGGTCATGGGTGAGGGGAAGAAGGCGTACACCGGCCCCAGGAGCATGAGGATGGGGTGAAAATGGTCACCCCACAGGTTAAAGTCGGGGCCTTTAATGGGCACGATCGGCATTTCAAACCGCGAGTACGCCTGGGCCATTTGGGTAAAAATCGCTAAATCCCAGGAG
>NZ_JAUNVZ010000142.1 GCF_030540545.1 Rothia sp. (in: high G+C Gram-positive bacteria)
TATTGCCGGTGTTGCCGGTACGTATAGTGCATTCCATGGGCAGCTAAAGACCACGTTCACCATGCCCGGCACTGAGACGCAGCGGCTCACCGATGAGCTGGCCTCACGCTTCCCGGACGCTAACCGAGGAACCGGCCAAGTAATCGTGACCACCGGTGACGGTTCACGCATTACCGATGAGCAGAAACAAGCCTTCGTGAACAAGCTGAATAGCCTTAAAAACGAGAATTCAGCGGTTGACGATGTGAGCGACCCCTTCGCCACCGAGCAGCAGATTGCCGACGGCAGGAAGCAGCTTGAAGAGGGTAAACAGAAGCTAGATGCCGCCCCGAAGCAGATCGAGGACGGTAAGAAACAGCTGCGGGACGCTCAGAAGAAAGCAGATGACGGCAAAGCGCAGCTGGAGGCGGCACAGAAGCAGCTGGATGCGGCCCGCGAACAGGCCCGAGCAGCTGGTGCTCTAGAGTCTATGCGTGAACAGCTTGGCTCCCAGCAGGCGCAGATTGATGCTCAGCGTGCCCAGCTGGCCGAATCCCAGAAACAGCTGGATACAAAGGCCGATGAACTTGCCGACTCTGAAAAGAAACTTCCCGAACAGCAGGCGGAGCTCGCCCGCAAATCGGCGCTTCTGGATCTGACGAGCGACTATCGCACGGTCTCTGAGGACGGCTCGACCGCAGTCGCCGGGGTTTTCTTCAAAATGAAAAGCTCGGAAGCCCCGCATGCTGATAAAGAAAAGCTCATGGAGCATTTCAAAAACGCGGATTTGAAGGGACTGACGGTCAACTTTGACCAGAATGTCGCCGAATCTCCCGATGTGGGTATGGGCGTTGGCGAGATTGTGGGCATTGTGGTGGCCCTTATTGCGCTCATCGTCCTGCTCGGCACCCTCATTGCCGCCGGGCTGCCCATTCTCATGGCGATTGTGGGCGTGATTGTGGGCATCCTGGGCACCCTCTCATTCTCGTCCCTGGTTGATATGAGCTCAACCACCTACATG
>NZ_JAUNVZ010000143.1 GCF_030540545.1 Rothia sp. (in: high G+C Gram-positive bacteria)
TACAGCTTTTGCAACTGCCCGAAGTATGCACACTCCTCCAGCCTTCCCTTGATGCGTCGTCCACTGCGTTCAGCCTCTAAGGCTTCAAGGTTCAACAGGAGTGTGGCTGCCTGATTGCCCTGTGCCTGATAATAGGCCAGTACGCGCTGACGCAGCACCTGCTTCTCTGTCGTTTTGAGGGTACGGCTGTCCATCGCCGTACGGTAAAGCACATGCAGTAGGTCGTCATCGTAATGGCGGCTCTCCGCTCCCGGGGTGAATAGAGGCAGGTAGTCCTTGACCCGCGCCTTGCCGAGTAGCTCTAGCTGATCCAACGAAGAAGTAAAGTAGTCGTGCGCCTTTTGTTCATTGCCTTCATAGTCTTCGCTGCCCCAGCGGCGATAACCATCGGCACCTTCATAGAGTTGTCCCAATGCTGCCCGCCAGAGAGCCTTCCCCACACTGTCCGTTTCGTGAGCCAGTGCTTGCTCCATCCGCTCCACCATCACGCGGGCGGAGTCGGGAGCTATGTCTCCCCCATACTGGTGCATGAGGAGCATGGCTTTGAGCAACTGAGCCTTGTCCTGCTCAGCCGTAGCCTTATCTCGTATCTGTGTGGTGGCCTTTAGCGCCGTCTGCGGCAAGTCTTTTTTATCCGCCTCACGGGCTTGTTTCCACAAGTCATCGTAGCTCTGGGCCTGCCCCGCCAGTGCGAGGGCAGCGCCAGTAAGCAGGGTGTATATCCTTCTCATAGCGGTAAGTGTTGGTCTGTCTTTTAAGTATTAACGGGAGAAATCCTCATTTCTTGCCCCGCGATTTCTGATTTCTACGCCACCATATCCACAAGGAGTTGTAGTAGCTCGCATACCCCAGCAGTCCGAGGAGCATCACCAGGGCGGTCTTCAGTCCATGGGTAAGGAGGGCAAAACTCTGCGCCACGGGTTTGCTCACTTGATAAACTCCGGTGAGGGTCTTCACGATGGCGAAGTGCCAAGGGCCTGCCCCGGAGGGAGTGGGCAGC
>NZ_JAUNVZ010000144.1 GCF_030540545.1 Rothia sp. (in: high G+C Gram-positive bacteria)
TGAGGCAGCCTTGCCGCGGCAGATCGCTAAAATGGAACACCTTGGAGTCTCAAAACCTGTAGTGGGTGTGGTTGAGCCCACCGGGTACTCCTATAACCTGGACGGTACCTCTATCTACCTGACCATGAGCGCACTATTCGTGGCCGAGGCAATGGGTACCCCGCTGGCGCTGGGTGAACAGCTTTCTCTGTTGGTTTTCATGATTATTGCTTCAAAGGGTGCCGCTGGTGTCTCGGGTGCGGGTATCGCTACCCTGGCTGGTGGTTTGCAGTCGCACCGCCCTGACCTCGTGAACGGTGTGGGGCTGAGTGTGGGTATTGACCGTTTCATGTCCGAGGCGCGCGCCGTTACGAACTTTACCGGCAACGCCGTGGCGACCGTGCTCATGGGTAAAGCCGTTAAAGAGATTGACATGGACAGGGTGCGTTCCGTCCTAAAAGGCGAACTTCCCTTTGACGAGAACACCATGGGGGATGCCCTGCACGGCGACCAGTATGTGGATGATGCAGTGGCTCAGAAATCGCCAACCAAACAGATTCCCGTTGTGCCGCCCGAGAACATAAAGCCACGCACGCACATCGACTCTGGGCAGTAGCAGAGAGCTTGAACGCATCCGTTCAACCTCAACCGCCCTGTACCCCTGAGTTCCACCTCACGTTTAGGCTCTGGGATACGGGGCAAATACTGTAACCTTATAATCAACAGTAAATTTCGCACACGAAGGTGACATAGTTGACTGAAGCACCGGAACAAGAACTCGGGCCCACCGGCCGCCCCCTCCGCGAATACCCCGACCCCGCGCCCATACAACAGCACGGTCCCGCGCGCATCATCTCGATGGTGAACCAGAAGGGTGGGGTGGGTAAGACCACCTCAACCATTAATCTTGGTGCGGCCCTTGCTGAATGCGGGCGTAAAGTTTTACTCGTGGATTTTGATCCGCAGGGCGCGCTCTCTGCGGGATTCGGCGCGAACCCGCACGAGCTGGATTTGACCGTCT
>NZ_JAUNVZ010000010.1:0-15518 GCF_030540545.1 Rothia sp. (in: high G+C Gram-positive bacteria)
CGCGACGAAAAATACTATTCGCGACAGCAACAACGAAACCCATTCAAGAAAAGTAAGAAACGCATCCAGCATGAATCAGGAACAGAAAACTTAGTAGTTTTGAATGTAGTCAGAGAGAGTATTGAGCACGGCACGGGATCGCTTGGGATAACCGTGGCTGGATACAGCAACCGTTAGCTCGGGAGTAGATGCATCAGAGTTATCGACTTCACTGAGCAAAGTATTCAAACGCTCAGAAGCCTGAATGTTCTCATGTGCCATCATCCAGAATCCGCTATGTTCGGGCACTCCCCCAACCAGGCAGAGCTTAGCGTATTTGGCGCTGGCGAGTGCGACCTTTTCATTAACGCTTTCGGTGGCGTGGGCGAGGATCAGGGCGAATCCGCGCACATCGGTGGAGTCAAAGCTGCGACCGAGGTAGCGGATTCGGTGGGCGCCTTCGGGGTGTGCCTCAATATCTTCGAGTAGGAGCTTACCCATGGCTTTGCCTAGTTTTGGTGCAACGACGGTTAGTTGCGCACCGTTTTCCCAGAGGATGCGCGCTCGGCGTGCGGCGACTTTTCCGGCACCGACGATGAGCACGGGCAGGTGGTTGGTATTGACCATGATGGGCAGCATATCTCTCCTCCGTTGTTCTACTTCGGCCGAGGTGCGGGCACGAGGTGATGGGTTTTTAGTGTTTGGGATGATTCATGCCGGGGCGGTGAGCGATGGGCTTATCCGACCCCGGCATGGTGGGTTGCGGTGTGTTTAGACCTGCAGATAGACGGATCCGTCTCGGATTTCCAAGGGGTAGACGGGCAGGGTGTAGTCTGCGCCGGAGACGTTTTCTCCGGTATCTAGTCGGTAGACCTCTTTGTATAGGGGCGAGGCGATGGTTGCGGTGCCGTCTTTTTCGCCGACAATGCCGCGTGCCATGACCAGGGCGCCGCTATTGGGGTCTTTGTGGTCATAGGCGAAGGTGCCGTGTTTGGTTTTGACGATGGCGTATTGGTGCCCGTTGACGAGTGCGACTTCTCCCCAGTTGAGTTCGAGTTCGCTGTCGGGACAGATGAGGGTCCATTCTGCCATGGCTTTTCCTTTCGCTGTGGCGGTGCGTGCTTGGCGCTCGCTGTGTGTTGGTGACCGGGTGTCTTTGAGAGCCACTCGGTCAGTATTTACATATTCATACATTAGTGAATACTTATTCAAAAGTTCACACATTCCCTATTTCCTTATTCTACACAGAAAAACCAACATGGAGAAATGTTAAAACCAGTCCCCCATAAGGTAATTTATACCTTTTAGGATATGCTTACCATAGTTCAAAAGCCCTTGTCTTTTGCGGGAGCTAAACTCTCCCCTTAGGGTCATAAACACCTTGAAAATCCGCATGATTACGCGGGTTAAGGTCAGAAAATTTTTATTTCAAACACCCAAAAAACGCACTTTTTTCACCGTTCAACCCTATACAATAAAACCGTATGCATAGCGTGAGACCAAAAGCCACACATTCCCACATACACTCCGTGGTAAAAGGTCAAAAACACACTAAGCCCGCCACGGTCACACACCATAGGAAGGTATAAAAATGAGTGCAACTCCCACCGCACGCAATATTCTGGTTCTCGGCGCAGGTCCGGCCGCATGGCGATTTGTTCGCGCCTATGCAGATGCAGCACCCGGTACCATTCACGAAAACGACCGCATCACCGTTATTAATAATGAAAAGCACGTACCCTACGACCGCGTCGCCATTGAAAAGATCTTCGTTGACCCTACTAAAGATCTAACCCTGGGCGACCCGGCGCTGTGGGACAACCCCAATATCAACCTGGTTAGCGGCGTAAACGCAACCGCCGTGAACCGCAAGGCACGCACCGTCACCGCAGATAATGGCGAAATATACCCCTATGACGAGCTGGTCTTCGCCACCGGTTCCCGTGCGGTGCGCATCCCCATCCCCAACTCCCAGGTTGCTCACGTTTTCCGCACCATTGACGATGTACAGCGCATGGTATCCGAGGTGGCACGTCTCAAGGAGCAGCTCGGTCGCGCACCTCGCGCCATTGTGGTCGGTGGCGGTCTGCTGGGTCTGGAAGCCGCCGAGGGCATGAAGGAACTGGGCGCAGACCCCACTATTTTAGACGTTGCTCCCTGGCTACTCTCGGTTGAGGTGGACCAGGGCGGTGGTTACGCCGTCAACGCCCAGATTGAGGCCACCGGCATTGGCATTAGGACCGGCGCGTTCATTAACTCCATTAACCTGGAACAGGGCGAGGTTGTCTCGGTTTCCGTGGCAAATTCCACCAGCGACGAGGCCGATATTGAGAATATCCCCGCCGATATCGTAATCTTCGGTGCGGGTATCCGCCCCAATGATGAGCTGGCACGCACCTGCGGTCTGGAAACCGGCGAGCGCGGCGGCATTGTGGTCAACGATGCCTGCCACAGCGCCGATGAGCATATTTGGGCTATTGGTGAGGTTGCCTGCGTGCTGGGTCGCACCTGGGGTCTGGTTGCTCCCGCCAACGCTATGGCAGATGCCGTCGCATCCAACCTGATCAACGATAATGAAGAAGCTCAGGTTGAAGAGTTCGATATTGCCACCAAACTGAAGTTCTCCGGCGTGCAGGTGGGTGGCTTCGGTGACCGTCGTGGCACCACCCCCGGCTGCCTTGAGGTGCTTTTTGCCGACCCGGCGCGCGGTATGTACCAGAAGATTGTGGTCTCCTCGGACGCTAAGACCCTACTCGGTGGCGTGTTCGTGGGCGATACCGCACCCTTTGACGCCCTCAAGCCCCTGCTGGGCCGCGAACTGCCCGCTGAGCCCCAGGTTTATCTGACCGCTGCCGGTGGTGGCGATGGTATTCCCGATACCGAACTGCCCGATGATGCAATCCTGTGTTCCTGCAATAACATTAGCTTCGGCACCGTGCGCCAGGCTGTGGTAGACGGCAACCACGATGTGCCCGCGCTGAAGGCATGCACCACCGCCGGCACCCAGTGCGGCTCCTGCGTGCCCATGCTGCAGAAGACCCTCGAGCAGCAGATGAAGAAGATGGGCATGACCGTCTCCAAGGCATTGTGCGAGCACTTTGATTTCTCTCGTGCCGAGCTTGCCGAGGCTGTGCGTGTGACCAATTTGAACGACTTCTTCGCTGTGCTGGCTCGCTTCGGTCGCGGCGAGGACGGCTGCGCTATTTGTAAGCCGACCGTCGCATCCATTCTTTCCTCTTTCCGTAATTCTTACCCGCTGGATTCCGGTCGCGGCTCCCTGCAGGAGACCAATGACCGCAACCTGGCAAATATGCAGAAGGATGGCAGCTACTCGGTTATTCCGCGTGTGCCCGGCGGCGAAATCACCCCGCAGAAACTTGCGGTGATCGCTCAGGTTGCCGAAGATTTCAACCTGTACACCAAGATCACCGGCGCGCAGCGTATCGGCATGTACGGTGCTCGCCTGGAGCAGCTGCCCTATATTTGGGAGCGCCTGGTGGATGCAGGCTTCGAGTCCGGTCAGGCATACGGTAAGTCCCTGCGTAATGTGAAGTCCTGCATTGGTTCGGCGTGGTGCCGTTACGGTGTGCAGGATTCGGTGCAGATGGCTATTGACCTGGAGCTGCGCTACCGCGGCCTGCGCTCCCCGCACAAGTTCAAGTTCGGTGTTTCCGGTTGTAACCGCGAGTGCGCTGAGGCTCAGGGCAAGGACGTCGGTCTGATTGCAACCACCAACGGCTGGAATGTGTACGTGGGCGGTAATGGCGGTTCGAACCCGGCTCACGGTCGCCTGCTGGTCAAGGATGCAAGCGCCGAGGACACCATCCGCTATATTGACCGCTACCTGATGTACTATATCCGCACCGCTGATAAGCTGCAGCGCACCGCCCGCTGGGTTGAGGATTTGGACGAGCAATACGGTGACGGTCTGGCTCACCTGCAGGAGGTGCTCATTGAGGATTCCTTGGGTGTGTGCGCCGATCTGGAGCGTGATATGCAGTACCATATCGCCACCTATGAGGATGAGTGGGCTGCAACCCTGAAGGATGAGCGTCGTCTGCGCCGCTTCCGTGCCTTTGTGAACGAACCCGCCGGTAGCGATGAGGCAGCGCGTATGTACGTGCTTGATCGTGAGCAGATTCGCCCGGCAACCGAGGCTGAAATTAGCGAGGTTGAGGCTGGTCGTTCCGATTCTAAGGTTCTGCTGACCGGTGTGAAGATCCCGGTGGGTTCCATTGATACCGCTCGTCACGCTGCTGCCCCCGCGGCTGTTCCCGTGACCGATCCGGTCTCGGTGGGTCACGCTGTGGGTGCCGAGTACGCGCCCAGCGAGGAAGAGCTGCGCGAAGCCGGTGTGGATGTATCCGCACGAGCAACGGCGGGTGTCTAATGTCCCCGGTTCGTCCTCCCCTGCCCCCGCTGCCGCCTCTATCGCCTCGCGCCTTCGCTTCTTTTGATGAGGCGCACGGCGGTGCGATTGCTGCCGCTTCTGCCGGGTTGAGTACGGTACAGGCTGCCTCTTCCGTATCTTCTGCAGATGGGCTGACTCACGCGCCCGATACCGGTAGTGACCGTATTGGTTCCTATGTTTTCCCCGGTATTGGCGTGATTGAGCCTGCCCCCGAGGGCACTAAGCCCGGCACGGTGTACCTGGTTGGTGGCGGCCCGGGTTCGGTGGAGCTGCTGACTCTCAAAGCCGTTCAGTGCCTCTCGAGTGCCGATGTGGTGCTGCTGGATCATTTGGCGCCTCAGGATATTGCGTCCTTTGCGCCGAATACTCAGATTATTGAGGTGGGTAAGAACCCGGGTAAGCATGTGGTTCCCCAATCCCATATTCAGCAACTGATTCTGGCGCTGGCTCTTTCCGGCAAGACCGTGGTGCGTCTGAAGGGCGGTGACCCTTTTGTCTTCGGCCGCGGTGCCGAGGAGTTGGATGCGTGCACGGCTGCCGGTATTGAATGCCATGTGGTTCCGGGTGTTTCCAGTGCTATTGCGGTTCCTGCTGCAGCGTCGATCCCGGTGACCATGCGCAAGGTATCCCATATGTTCACGGTGCTCTCGGGCCATAGCGCTCTGAATGATGCTGACCTGGATGCTCTTGCCGCTACTCTGCGTGCCGGCGGTACCGGTGTGCTGCTGATGGGTGTGCGCACCCTGGGTTCCACGGTGGCGGGTCTTTTGGCTCGTGGCCTGGATGATTACACTCCCATGGCGACCATTGAGCGCGGCTATAGCGAGGATCAGCGCGTGACCGTCACTGTCCTGGGCGCCGCTGAGCGTGATTGCGCGCAGGTGCAGGCGCCCGCCATTACGGTCTTTGGCGAGGTGGTGCGTTATGCGCGCGATGATCAGCAGCGCCTGCTGGCTGAGGTTTCTGATTATGTCAAGGATCACTCATGATTAATGTTGTTGCAGTTGCCCACGGTACCGACGCTCCCGAGGGTCGCGAGGCGATTAACCTGCTGCGTGAGAGCCTGAGCACCACGCTCAATAGTTTTGGTGCGCGTAGCAACCAGCTATTCCACGTTTTTGAGGCTTATGTGGATGTTCAGGAACCTAAGCTTGAGGGTGTTCTGGCGTCTCTGCCGAAGTCTGAGCTGTGCGTAGTGGTTCCTCTGTTGCTTTCTGCCGGTTACCACACTCAGGTGGATTGCGAGCGCGCAGCATCTGCTAGCGGTATTGAAGATGTGCGTATCGCTCAGGCGCTGGGTCCCGATCGCCGTCTGGCTCATCTGCAGCGTAAGCGACTGGAGGAGGCTGGCTGGACTGTTTCCGATACAGTGGTTCATGCTTCCGCCGGTTCTTCCCGCGCTGAGGGTAAGGAACAGATGGATGCTGCTGCGGCTCTGCTGGCTGCTGAGCTGAGCACTGTGGATCAGAGCATTACCGCTCAGGGTGTTTCTACCCCGGATGCTCCCGAGTCTTCGACCCGTGTGGTGAGCTCTTTTGTGGCAGCGCAGTCCCCCAGCGTGTCTGAGGCTGTGGCTGCTACCGGTGCTGATTGGGTGAGCTCGTACCTGCTGATTGATGGTTTCTTCCAGTCTCAGCTGCTCTCTCAGGCTCGTGAGGCGAATGCAGATGTGCGTTGCGCTTCGGCTCTGCTGAACATTTCTGATCGTACCGCGGTGCATACCATTGCATCCTGCGCTTTTGATCGAGTTCTGGCTGTTCTCTCATCTGCTCCTGAGTGAGAGCTTCGGGAGAGAAAAGGCGTTCGCGCACGACCCGATGAATTTCGCTAGGGCGAAATCCCTCGGCTAATAGCGCTCAACCTTTTCTCTCCCGTTTTGCTTTAGTGTGAGAACATGAGAAATACACAAAGAAACCCGGTTACTTTCGTAACCGGGTTTCCTAAGCTGTGGAGATAAGGGGACTCGAACCCCTGACCCCCTGCATGCCATGCAGGTGCGCTACCAGCTGCGCCATATCCCCATATGCAGTTTATTGCCGTACAAGCCGTGCAACATGTATTAGTGTATAGCATCTGAACCACGCATGCAAATCCATTGGACACTAGCCACCGAAATATTACAAACACTCCCCCGCAGAATCTGCAGAAGTATCAAGAAAACCGCCCGGCACCCACGAGAGTATCACCTCACGGGCCACCGGGCGGCATCCTTCAAAGCCTCTACGACTTAGTCTTCAGCGGGAATAATACGCGCTGCTTCTTCCTCAGTCTCACCCTCAATATCAAAGGGAGCTTCGGATTCAACATTCAGCTCAATACGCGGAGCCTGAGACCACAGACGATCCAGGGCGTAGAACTCGCGCTCTTCCTCGTGCTGAACGTGCACGACAATATCGCCGAAGTCCAGCAGGATCCAACGGCCGGAGGCGCGACCCTCACGGCGGATAGGCTTCAGATCAGCCTGCTCGCGCAGTGCATCTTCAATTTCATCAGCGACTGCGTTTACCAGGCGCTCATTGTGTGCCGAGACGACCATAAAGCCGTCAATCAGGCCCATTGCGTCCACAGCGTCAACTGCGAACATATTGGTACCCTGCTTCTCTTCAGCCGCGCGGGCTGCAATGCGCAAGGCATCAATGGAGGACTGTGCAGCGGGCATGCTTTTTCCTTTCGTGCCTTACGGCGGTTACCTCAAGCCCCAGATAGCAATCAGGGCTAGAACAATAATAGCGAGAATCCAAATAATCCAGTACTTCTTCTTGGATCCTTCATCCGAATCTTCTTCAATAACGGCGGAGGGAGAGCCGGGCAGGCGCTTCTTAGACTCCGCAGAATTCTTCGTGTCCACTTCCTTGGAGCTCTTCTTCCCAGATTCGCTCTCAGATTTTGAAGTATCGGAATCTTCCTCGGGCTTTTCAGATTCAGCCGCCTTTTCCTGAGCGGAGCGCTCAATTTCTTCCTTGGTCAGTGCCGCGAAAGAGGTGGTTGCCGGGTGAATCTCGCTCTTTTCGGCAGTATTCTCGGAGTCCTGAGCGTTCTCCGTATCCTGCGAAGATTCTTCAACGCGCTCTTCCAGGCGGCGGGTGCGCTCTTCCAGGCGTTCAATCAGCTTATCAGCAGTGGACAGACCAACGTCGGTTCGTTCGATACCGGCGGAAGACTTCAACTCCTGGGCAGCCTTCTCCGAGGCGGTCAGCTCACGCTCAGCCTCTTCCGCTTCTTCAGCAGAAACCAGGCCGGAGGCAATCTCCTCTTCACGCACCTGAGCGGCAAAAGCCAGGAATTCATCATGATTTGCCGGGGTATCCGAGAGCTTGAAAGAGTCGTCAGCTTCTTCAAAGTCTAGACCCTGGGATGCCTTGGCGTCCACGGGGGTGGGCAGCAGCATATCGGTGGTGAAGACCTCGGTGGGCGAATCGTCCTCAGTGTCGGTCTTGGGTTCATCGCGTACCAGGTACTCGTGAACCTTCTTGGATTCCTCGGACTCTTCCTTCTTGGCTGCCACCACGGGAATGGAGGAGGTAAAGGTCAGGTTATCGGCGCTAGTCATGGAGGCACGCTCAGCGCGCGCCTTCTGAGCCTTCTGCTTAATAATGGCGATGGAGCTGGTCAGCGGGCTGGGCTCGTTGAGCTTCTCTTCATCGTTCACGCGGGTGTCAATGCTGCCCTGGGTTGCAAGGGCCGCGAATCGACGCTGCACCGAGAGCACGCGCGGGTCAATACCGTGATCTTCGGGGTTAGTTACGCCCATGAACTCGACAGGTTCAGCGTTTTTACCCTCGGCAATGGCGCGCAGGTAGGCTGCGGCCTCTTCGCGGTAGCGCGCCAGGCGACGCGGACCCATGGGTTGGGTGGGCGGCGGAACTTCCAGGCCGTCCTCGGTGGTGTAGGGCTCGTAGAGGTATGCTTCGGCCTCGTCGTAGCTTTTAGCTTCGCTCATACTTTTCCTTCTATCTGGTTGGGTGAATTATCGGTTGATGGTTTGTGGCATAAAGACTAATAGGTTCCGGAACTGTCCTTCTTGGGCAGACCGTGGTCATAGTGGTGTTCCGGGTCAGAGGCGGGCGAGTACAGGCCGTATTTGCTAATGTACTGCACCACACCATCGGGCACCAGGTACCAAATGGGTGCCGAAGCGGCGGAGCGCTGACGAATATCCGTGGAGGAAATTGCCATAGCCGGAATCTCCAGGGTGGTAATACGAGCCGCCGCATCATCGGGCAGGGAGAGCTCGTGACCGGGGCGAGAAACCGCCACAAAATGCGCCAAATCCCAGAGTTTATGCGCATTCTTCCAGGTCATAATCTGGCTAATAGCATCCGCACCGGTAATAAAGAATAGGTCGGCGTCCGGGCGTTGCCGGCGCAGATCGTTCAGGGTGTCGTAGGTGTAGGTGGCGCCGTCACGGTCCACATCTACGCGGCTAACGGTAAAGCGCGGGTTCGAGGCGGTAGCGATCACGGTCATCAGGTAGCGGTGCTCGGCATCGCTTACCTGGCGCTCGCCCACCTTCTGCCAGGGCTGGCCGGTGGGTACGAACACCACTTCGTCCAGGTCAAAGACGGCGGCAACTTCACTTGCTGCCACCAGGTGACCGTGGTGGATCGGGTCGAAGGTACCACCCATAACACCCAGTCGAATACGACCGGGTGTGCGCGGAGCCAAAACGCTCATATCCACGGTTTCGGGAAGAGGTGCCGTCATCACTATCCTTTGGAATAAAGATACTATCCTTTCTATGCTACCGGATAAGCAGCCTAAACCCTGAACTTTAGCCCCTTTAAGCCCTCCGCGTCACACTCTCTACCTTTCCTTACCGCCTCGCGAATAGTATTTTTCATCGCGAGGGAAGACACCCCTCGCGATGAAAAATACTATTCGCGACGCGAGAGAGCAGGACACCAAGGGAAGTAAATCACAGTCGCACAACCCGTATTCAGCCTCTGTTCAACACCCAAAAATCGGTAAAATTGAATGATTTATGCTTCTCACAAGCACAAACCCACAGAAAGAAACATACGTGACAAATACTCCCGAAACCAAGGAGCAGTTCACCGGTAACCTGCGCGGTAGCATTATTACCCGCAAAGCGCCGGTAACCACAGCTCCCATTTACAAGGGTGACCTGAAGGCTAAGGGCGAACGCCGCCACTCCATCGCGCCCCTCTACTGGCGCAGCGCCCTCGACATGGCATTCTTTATCCTGGCGGGCGTCACCTCCCTGGTGTTGACCATCCTCATGCTGGTCAACACCGTCGGGCACGCCTGGTGGGGTATCCCCACCGCCCTCATCTTCTGGGCGTTCACCGCCTACCTGACCCTGCCGCGATTCCACGCCGTGATGACCCGCATCTACGTGCCCGACTACTTCATCGGCCGCACCCGCACCGCCGACGGCCTGCTCGGCGACCCCGTCAACATGGCGCTTATCGGCACCGAAGAGCAGATTCACGAAGCGATGCTCGCCGCCGGCTGGACCCGCGCGGATGATGTGACCCTCGCATCCTCTTGGAAGATCGTGGTCTCCACCATCACCCGCAAATCCTACGCGGAAGCACCCGTCTCCCCGCTGAAAATCTTCGGCAAAATCCAGAACTTCGCCTACCAGAAAGAAGTAGACGGCAACCCCGAAAAGCGCCACCATGTGCGCTTCTGGAAAACCCCCAGCGGCTGGCAGCTGCCCGGCGGCGAGCGCGTAGACTGGCTGGGCGCCGGCACCTACGACTCCGGTGTGGGCTTTAGCTTCTTCACCCTGCAGGTCACCCACCGAATCGACGCGGAAACCGACTACGAACGCGACTACATTGTTGACGAAATCCAGTACGCTTTCCCCGAAACCGAAGTGGATGTGCTCGAAAGCTTCTCCACCAGCTACCATGCACGCAATGGTGGCGGCGACGCAATCATCACCGATGGCAACCTGCCCGTTATCTCCCTGCGCAATAAGGGTATTCAGAAGAAGCAGGCTCCCTCCTCAATCAACCTGAGCAGCGTGCACGATATTGCCAGCCGCCTGCCCATGAACGTGCTTATCGGTGCGGTGCTGCTGACCATCACCGCTGTCTCCGAGGTGATGAGCATCGCCGGTCTGCTGCTCAACCTGGACACCCTACGCTCCCAGATTGCTAGCGAACCCGGTGTGGACGAACAGACCATGGAGATGATGAAGAGCGAAGGCGGCGAGTTCATTCTCAGCGCGCTCAGCTGGGTGCTGCTGGCCGCTGTTATTGTGCTGGTTCTCTTCCAGATGTGGCTGCTGGTGCGCCTGCTGCGCGGCTCCTCCGTGGCGCGTATGCTCACCCTGACCGTGCTCAGTGTTGGCGTGATTTCGCAGATGGTCTCGGTTATTTTTGCCGGCCAGTACCTGCCGTTGAGCGTTCTCTTCTTCCAGCTGGGCATTTCGGTGTTCGCAATGCTGGCGTTCACCACCGATGCCGCGGTGGCGTACACCCGCTCCAACACTCTGCTGAAGAAGCGTGAGAAGGCGAAGAAGAAGGCTCAGACTGCCGCTTAAACCCTAATGTTTTGAGCGTTTCTAGCCAGAGCTCCTAGTACAGTAAAAGGCTGTGCCCCTCGTAATATACGAGGGGCACAGCCTTTTAAACTGTACTCAGCTAGTGCCAGATACTACTTCTGATCCTCACCGTGGAAAATCGGGCCCACGGTACGGGTGCGCTTAAGCTCAAAGAAGCCGGGGTAATGTGCCAGAGTCACGGCGGCGTCAAAGAGCTTACCCGCCTCTTCACCGGCGGGGCTCGGCGAAATCACCGGACCGAAGAAACCAACACCGTTGAAAGCAATAATGGGCACGCCCACATCATTGCCCACCAGCTCCTGAGCGGCAGCAATGGAGGTTGCCAGACCGGGTGCGGACTCATCGTTCAGGGCACGCTCGAGCAGCTCGGCGGGCAGACCCGCAGAAGCCAGCGCCTGCTCAATAGCCGGCAGGTACTTATCGCCCGGGGAGGTATTCTCGCGATGGTGAATCTCATTACCCAGCACATCGTAGAAGTGCTTGAGCTGCTCGGGGTACTGCTCAGCAACAGCCTGAGCTACACGCGCCGGACCCCAGGTGTTGTCCATGAACTTGCGGTAGGAAGGCTCCAGCTCGCGGCCCTCATTAATGGTTGCCAGGGAGAAAACATGCCAGCGAACCTCAATATCGCGCACCTTCTCAACCTCGCCAATCCAGCGGGAGGTAATCCAGCACCAGGGGCAGATCGGGTCGAACCAGAAATCAACAACATTACTCACGGGGAGCATTCCTTTCACTCTGTGTGGATAAAACCGTGTAGAGGCACCTAAGCGATCTTGCGGTGCTTGGGCTTGGGCGCCGGAGCCTGCAGCACATAGGTCGGCTCGGCACCTTTAAGCACACAATCGGCGGTAATCACAATGGCGGTGACATCCTCACGATCGGGCAGCTCAAACATGACCGGCTGCAGCAGGTGCTCCATCATCGAGCGCAGACCGCGAGCGCCCACCTTGCGTTCCACCGCGCGGGCAGCGATTGCTTCCAGAGCGGCATCTTCAAAGAGCAGCTCCACACCATCCAACGCCAGCAGATGCTTATACTGCTTGACCAGGGCATTCTTAGGCTCGGTGAGGATGCGGCGCAGCTCGTCCACGCCCAGCTCATGCAGCACGGTAATCACCGGCAGGCGACCAATCAGCTCGGGAATAATGCCGTAGTGGGTTAGATCCTCGGGCATGAGCTCATCCAGGGCGTCTTCGGAGACACGCGCATCAATATCGGCACCAAAACCAATGGCAGCCGACGAGGTGCGGGAGGCAACGCGCGCCTGCAGGCCGTCAAAGGCACCGCCAACAATAAAGAGAATTTCGGAGGTGTCAATCTCCAGATTGCTTGCGGTCGGGTGCTTGCGACCGCCCTCGGGGGGTACGGTCGCCACGGTGCCCTCAATGATTTTCAGCAGCGCCTGCTGCACACCCTCACCGGAAACATCGCGGGTAATGGAGACATTTTCGCCGTTTTTACGGGCAATTTTATCGATTTCGTCAATGTAGATAATGCCTCGCTGGGCGCGGGCAATATCCCCGTCAGCAGCATTAATCAGGCGCAGCAGAATATTTTCCACATCATCGCCCACATAGCCCGCCTCGGTCAGGCTCGTGGCATCTACCAGGGCGAAGGGCACATCCAGCTTCTTTGCCAGGGTCTGCGCCAAATAGGTCTTACCGCTACCGGTGGGGCCAACCACCAGAATATTGGACTTGCCCAGCTCCACCGGCTCACCGGCGGTTGCCATGAGGGTGCGTGAAGAGAGCACCGGGTTATCCAGCTCGTGAATACGCTTGTAGTGGTTGTAGACAGCCACCGCCAGGGCACGCTTAGCGCCCTCCTGGCCAATCACGTACTCCTGCAGGTACTCATAGATTTCGCTGGGGGTTGCCAGGCGGTGCTCGCGGGCAATACGGCGCGCGGGCTGATCAGCAAGCAGCTCTTCGGCAATAATATCGCTGCACAGGGCGATACATTCATTGCAGATATACACCTGCGGACCCATCACAATTTTCTGCACCTGAGAGCGTTTCTTGGTACAGAAGGAGCAGCGGATATCTAAAGCGCTCACGGTTTCCACGCGATGATCCTTTCGTGAGTGGGCACTCGATCGAGGTGTTTTCTCGAGCCTACTACAAGGCTACCCTAAATAGTTGCCCGCGTCAGGTTTTGACTTCGCTTTGAGCTGTAAAAGGCGCTCTATGACCCGCCGTGACCACGTATGACTTTTCATGACAGATTATGACAGCTCTATCAGCTCACCGGATTCAATAGCCGCCACCGCCTGACGCAAACGGTCGGCAAAACCCGGGCGCACATAGTCCTCAAAATCAGCAGGATCCACCCAGGCGTACTCCAGCAGCTCCTCAGCCTGCAGGGTAATGGGAGTATCGGAGGCAATAACGCCCGCATCGTACATATAGTAGGTGGAATCGCCCCAGATACCCAGCGCCAGACCGTGGAAAATAACGACCAGGCGGCCGAGCTCAAGCTCCAAACCCAGCTCCTCCACCAGCTCACGGGTACAGGCGGGCTTGGGTGCCTCGCCAGCCTCCACGGTGCCGCCGGGTAGAATCCAGCCGTCCTTATAATTGGGCTTGACCAGCAGCAGAGCACCGCGCTCATTGCGCACCAGGGCGCCCGCCGCCAGGCGACGGGTCGGCAGGGTGGCAATAAAGGCTTTGAGGTCTTCCTCGCTCAAATAGCTATCGCGCATAATACTCTCTCTTAGTCATTGCGCTTAAAGAAGCGCTGGGCAATACTGCGGGCGGTGCGCACGGTGCGCTGAGCCACCTGGGAGGCGGTCTCCACGGCGTTTTCGGCCCGCTCGCGTACGCTGGGCTCCTGGGCGGGTTCGGGCGCGGACTTCTGTTCCTCGCTCGGCTCCGGCTCGGGGCTCATATAGTTACCGGCACGCAGTTCATCAATCAGGGTGCGCTTGGGAGAAATCACCTCGGGCCTCGACTCAGCGGCGGGAACGGTCGAATCGGCGGGGCTGCGCTTCCCAGTGTTCTCGGACGGAGCCTGAGATTCAGCGCCCGAGCTTGCCGGCTCGACAGACTCGGAACTCTCGCTATCGGAATCCAGCACATCACCAATGAGCGAGGCGCGCAATTGCTGATCCAGTACGCTCTCATTCACACCGGAATCCAGCGTATGCTCCAGCGCATCATCCAGAGCCTGCAGGGAGTGCGGATGCACCTCGGGCTCTTCCTCGCCCCCACTAGGCTCAGAAGCACCCGTAGAATCACTATCAGCCTGCAGCTCATGCAGCGCCTGAATCGCCTGGGACACACGACCCAAATCCGCAGGCTGAGTGCCGGGCTCCTCGTCCTCCTCATAGTGCAGGGGCTCGGGCTGCAGGTGGGTCAGCTCAAAATCAATACCCTCGGGGTTGGAAATGGCGTGCATCCACTCCTCCAGGGTGACCACTCGGTCATTGGCAACCAGGCGGTAGCTATTCTCCAGCACGCTACCGGGGGTGCTCACAGCGCCCATAAGATCCGCCGATTCCAGGGGAATACCGGTGCCGTCCACCTCGGGCTCGGGTGCCTCGGACTCACCGAAAACACGCGCGGTGCTAATGGTGCCAATATCAAAACCATCCACCGGCACGCTCGCCAGCTCAGAGGGCAGATTCAGCAGCTGCAGCACCGACTCCAGGCCCAGAGGCGCGCTCACATCGCGAGCGTAACCGGTCAGTCGGCGCATATCCACGCTGGAGACACCAAAGAGAGCCGCCAGAGCCTGCACACTGCTCTCATTGGCGGCAGCGGCCTCATCCCCCACCGCAATACCCGGCAGGGAGTACAGCAAATCGCTAAAGGTCTGCCCCAGAGCAATACGCTCCTCCGGGGAGAAGACACGGGTCAGCTGCTTGGGCACGGTGGACCAGCGCATCTCCAGCACCTCAAGCTCGGGGCTGGGAGCGGCCATAAAATCAGCCATGCGCACATACTCGCGGGTCAGCAGCGGGCGCGGATAATCCAGCACCACCAGATGCTGCTGGTGGGCATTACCTTCAGCAATAATGGTGGTCTCGCCCAGAGCCGCAGCAATCTGCAGCAGATGCTCCGGGGCGCCGGATATCAGGGTCCACTCCCCCGCAGGTGCTAGGGTCACCGGCAGAGGCATACGGCTCAAAAGCAGACCGGTCACCTCATTAATATGCACGGCAACCAGGGCGGCGCTATCACCATCGGCGGTAAACTCCACCTCGAGCACATCCTCGGGAATCTGCACCCACACGGTGGGCTCTTCCTCCAGGGCGGCACCTGTGACCGGCAGGGAGTCCACCAACCACTCCACGTACTCTTCCAGATCGCGGCCCAGGCTCATGGTACCGTGAGCAACATTGACCAGGTTCACATAACCCTGCTGGTCCATGGCGCAGAGCAGGTAAATCTCAATGCCATTATCCCCGCGCTCATAGGCAATAACCTCCGGGCGGGCAGCGGTGAGCTCCTTGAGGTGGCGAATAATATCCTCGTGGGTGGTGCCTCGCGCCAGAATGCGGCGGCGGGTCAGTTCCTCTTCGGCCTCGGCGTCAATGACCGCGTCAAAATCATCGCTTTCAGTGCCGGACTCAGCGCTCTCTGCGGGGCT
>NZ_JAUNVZ010000010.1:15618-29930 GCF_030540545.1 Rothia sp. (in: high G+C Gram-positive bacteria)
GCTCTCTGCGGGGCTTTCGGCGGTGCTTTCGGTGGAGGCGGCACCCTCGGAGCTCTCTTCGGCATCGGCAGAGGCCGGGGTACTATTCTCAGAGTCCTCCGAAGCGTTCTCGGGCTTCTCTTCCGTGCCCTCCTTATTCTCTTCTGCCTGAGTTTCCGCGGCGATCTTCTGCGCCAGGGACGCCTCTTCAGCCGGGTCTGCCGGTGCCGGAGCGTCCATCCACTGCTGCTGCAGGGACTCCAGGGTCAGATCCTCAAAACGCGCACGCACCAGCTCATCCACTTCATCCTGGCTGGGCTGAGAAAGAGCCGCCAGCTCGCGCACCTGAGCCAGCAGATCAGAAATCGCACCGACAACATTTTCGGTGGCAATATCGGGGGAAGAATCGGTGGAATACACCAGGTCACCGGCAATTTCGGGGCTGGCGTCGCCGTATTCCAGGGAGAGACGAACCCATAGATAGTCCAGCTCGCTCAGAGAGTTATCCTCTTCGGGCGCCTCAAAGTCCCGGAGGTCATTCTCCGGGGTTACCTGTTCGGATTCGTAGTCGTGATTCTGATCCATACTCTTCTCCCGTCTTCATCGCTCTATCGTCTATAGTTCAAGCATACGCACCGAGCACCGTCCCCATTGCGTAGAGCGGCGCATATGCCCTCTTCTGCGTCTAAGAGCGAACGGACGGCGCCCATTCCACAAGAGAATGCGCACCGCCCGTCACCTATCACTGCATTTTAGAGGAACTTCTCAAAGCCCTTGGGCAGGTTCAGGCTGGAAAGATCCAGGTCCTGATCCTGCGCCTGCTGACCGAAGGCAGCACCGGCACGAGCCTGAGCCTGCTGCTGTGCTGCAAGCTCCTGTTCCTTACGCTTCATCGGGTTACCCGACTTGCCAGCCTTCTTCTTGGCGTTCTTCTTCGCCTTACGCTTCGCACCGCCAGCTGCCGCCATACCGGGCATCTGCATACCGCCGGGCATACCGGGCATATTGCCGCTCGCCAGCTTCTTCATCATCTTCTGAGCCTGAGCGAAACGCTCCATCAGCTGGTTCACCTCGGAAACGGTCACACCCGAACCCTTAGCAATACGCGCACGGCGAGAACCGTTAATAATCTTCGGAGCCACGCGCTCATGCGGGGTCATGGAGCGAACAATTGCCTCCACGCGGTCAATCTCGCGCTCGTCAAAAGCCTCCAGCTGCTGGCGAATCTGAGCCGCACCGGGCATCATCATCAGCAGCTTCTTCATGGAACCGAGCTTGCGAATCTGCTGCATCTGAGCCAGGAAGTCATCAAAGGTGAAGTCTTCCTGATCGATGAACTTCTTCGCCATGCGATCGGCCTCAGCCTTATCCCACTTGGCTTCAGCCTGCTCGATCAGGGTCAGCACGTCACCCATATCCAGGATGCGGCTAGCCATACGATCGGGGTGGAACTGCTCAAAATCGGTGACGTTTTCACCGGTGGAGGCAAACATAATGGGCTTGCCGGTCACCGAAGCCACGGACAGAGCCGCACCACCGCGCGCGTCACCATCAAGCTTGGAGAGCACCACGCCGGTAAAGTCCACACCCTCATTAAAGGCGTTAGCGGTATTGACCGCGTCCTGACCGATCATGGCGTCAATAACGAAGAGAACCTCATTGGGTTCAATGGCATCGCGAATATTGCGTGCCTGCTGCATGAGCTCAGCGTCCACACCCAGACGACCCGCGGTGTCAACAATGACCACATCGTGCAGCTTGGCGCGTGCCTCGGCAACACCGTCACGAGCAACCTGAACCGGGTCACCGGTGGGAGTATCGAATTCGCTGGTAACACCCGGGTGCGGTGCGTAGACGGGCACACCGGCGCGCTCGCCCACGACCTTCAGCTGGGTGACAGCATTGGGGCGCTGCAGATCGGATGCGACCAGCATGGGGGTGTGACCCTGACCCTTGAGCCAGTACGCCAGCTTACCCGCCAGGGTGGTCTTACCGGCACCCTGCAGACCCGCGAGCATAATGATGGTCGGGCCGGTCTTTGCCATGGAAATACGGCGGGTCTGGCCACCCAGAATAGCGACCAGTTCCTCGTTCACAATCTTTACGATCTGCTGCGAGGGGTTGAGAGCCTCGGAGACCTCCGCACCCAGGGCGCGTTCCTTCACGTGGGCGGCGAATTCACGAACCACCGGCACGGCAACGTCAGCGTCCAGCAGGGCGCGACGAATTTCGCGTACGGTCGAGTCGATCTCTGCCTCGGAGAGACGACCCTTACCGCGCAGGTTTTTGAAGGTCGCTGTTAGGCGATCGGAAAGAGAGTTGAACACCGCTTGTGCCCGCTTTCTATATCGAATGGAAACCTATAGTTTGATGTTAAGAATACCGCAGATTCGCCCCGCGCCAGTAGTTAGGGCGCCATAGTGTAGCTTTCATTACGCCAGAGGCGCAGAACACCCCGCCTCCCTGAATCAGGGCGACGGGGTGTTCCATCACTTCGCTAGAACGAAGCTATACGCTCAACAGCGGTAGATTAGTTGCTACCGGTCAGCTTCTTGCGCAGTTCAGCCAGTGCTGCATCGGATGCCAGGGTGCCTGCGGATGCGGGCTCCTCGGAGGAGTACGATGCGGGAGCGGGCTCAACCGGTGCCGGTGCTGCTGCTGCAGCTGCTGCGTCAGCCTCGAGAGCCTTTGCAACCTGAACCTTGTGTGCTTCCCAACGAGCCTGTGCCTCGGAGTACTGTGCCTCCCAAGCCTCACGCTGAGCCTCGAAGCCTTCCAGCCACTCGTTGCTCTCGGGGTCGAAGCCCTCGGGGTACTTGTAGTTACCCTGCTCGTCGTACTCTGCAACCATGCCGTACAGAGCGGGATCAAACTCGGTAGCGTTGGGGTCAACGCCCTCGTTTGCCTGCTTCAGGGACAGGGAGATACGGCGGCGGTCCATGTCGATGTCGATGATCTTGACGAACAGATCCTCGCCAACAGACACAACCTGATCTGCCAGATCAACGTGACGCTGAGCCAGCTCGGAGATGTGAACCAGGCCCTCGATGCCGTCTTCAACGCGAACGAATGCGCCGAAGGGAACCAGCTTGGTGACCTTACCGGGAACGATCTGACCCAGTGCGTGGGTGCGGGCAAATGCCTGCCAGGGATCTTCCTGGGTAGCCTTGAGGGACAGGGAAACACGCTCGCGGTCCAGATCCACTTCCAGGACCTCGACGGTAACGGGCTGGCCAACCTCGACAACCTCGTTCGGGTGATCGATGTGCTTCCAGGACAGCTCGGAAACGTGAACCAGACCGTCCACGCCACCCAGGTCCACGAATGCACCGAAGTTGACGATGGAGGACACGACACCCTCGCGAACCTGGCCCTTTTCGAGCTGGTTGAGGAAGGTGGAGCGAACCTCGGACTGAGTCTGCTCGAGGTATGCACGGCGGGACAGAACAACGTTGTTGCGGTTCTTGTCCAGCTCGATGATCTTTGCGTCCAGCTGCTGGCCGATGTAGGGAGCGAGGTCGCGAACGCGACGCATCTCAACCAGGGATGCGGGCAGGAAGCCACGCAGACCAATGTCGAGGATCAGACCGCCCTTAACAACCTCAATAACGGTGCCGGTAACAACGCCGTCATTTTCCTTAATAACTTCGATGTCGCCCCATGCACGCTCGTACTGTGCGCGCTTCTTGGAGAGGATCAGGCGACCTTCCTTGTCTTCCTTGGTCAGAACGAGAGCTTCGAGCTCGTCGCCCACGGAAACAACCTCGCCGGGCTCAACGTCGTGCTTGATGGTGAGTTCGCGAGAGGGAATGACGCCTTCGGTCTTGTAACCGATGTCGAGCAGAACCTCGTCGTGATCAACCTTGACAACCTGACCCAGGACGATATCGCCATCGTTGAAGTACTTGATGGTCTCGTCAACTGCCTTGAGGAATTCTTCCTCGGTGCCAATGTCGTTGATTGCGACCTGAGGGATGTTGGTGCTCATAAAGATAGGGCTCCAATTGGATAACTAATAGGTCGATACGTCCACAGACACATAGAGCATGCACTGCTTCTCTCCGACATGCGCCGGAGGGTCGTATCGAGCTGACGGATACTTACAATACTTATTCGTGCATTCGGCGATTCAGCCCGCGCAGGGGCGCACTGGATACACTAAACCCACAAATACGTTCTACCAGTCTACTCCTAACGGAGCTAAAAAACAATACACCGCACCCGGCGTGTTCACCCTTAGCCCCGCCGGTCATTGACCGACGTGGCGCGAGAGAAACACCCGGATGCGGTGCCGTGCTCTTATGTAGAGATACGTTCTTGCACAGAGGCGAGCGCTAGTGAGCCGCCTCCTGCCAGGAAGCACCCCAACCGCACTGAACTTCCAGAGGCACGCTCAGCTGCGCAGCGCTGCTCATCTCCTCCGTGAGGATCTTCTCGGCAGCCTCGCGCTCACCGGCAGCCACCTCCAGAATAATTTCATCGTGCACCTGCAGCAGCATGCGGGTCGCCAGCCCCTCAGCCAGCAGACGGCGGTGAATATTAATCATGGCAATCTTCATCAAATCCGCAGCCGCGCCCTGAATCGGGGCGTTCAGCGCCGCACGCTCAGCCGCCTCGCGACGCATACGGTTCGTGGACTCCAGATCGGGCAGCATGCGGCGGCGGCCAAACATGGTCTCAGTGTAGCCATCCTGATGCGCCTGCTTGACCACATTGCGCAAGAAACGACCCACGCGACCAAAGCGCTTAAAGTAGTCGGTGCGCAGCTGACCTGCCTCCTCGGCACTAATATTGAGCTGCTTGGACAGACCGAAACGGGACAGGCCGTAGGCAAGACCGTAGGACATTGCCTTAACCTTGGCGCGCATATCGCTGGTGACATCCTCGGGAGCTACACCGAAGACCTGCGAGCCCACAAAACGGTGCAGATCCTCACCCTGAGCGTAGGCGTCAATGAGCGCCTTATCCCCCGCCAGGTGCACCATAATGCGCATTTCAATCTGAGAGTAGTCGGCGGTCAACAGACCCTCGTATTGAACACCATCCACCGGCTTGGGTGCAGCAATAAAGGCACCGCGAATACGGCGACCCTCATCGGTGCGCACCGGGATATTCTGCAGGTTCGGGTTCGTGGAGGACAGGCGACCGGTGGAGGCGGCAGCCTGCTGGAAGGTGGTGTGCACGCGGCCATCTTCCTCGGATGCCTTCATCAGACCCTCCACGGTCTGCTTGAGCTTAATATTGTCACGGTAGTGACCCAGGGCGGCAATAAAGAGGGCACCATCAGACTCGGGGGAGATCTGAGCCAGCAGATCAGTCATGGACTCCGAGTCGGTGGAGTAGCCGGTCTTCATTTTGCGGGTGGTGGGCAGCTTAAGCAGCTCAAAGAGCACATGCTGCAGCTGGGTCACGGAGGCGAGGTTCAGCTCCGCCTCGACCATCTGCCCCTTCTCCTCCACCGTGACAGTGGGGCCCACAATGGCGCGGGCTGCGGCTACGGCATCCTCGGCGCGGGCGGTAAAGGTCGCGTCCAGCTCTTCCAGCAGCTCAGTCGAAACCGCAATGCCGGCGCGTTCCATATCGGCAAGTACCAGCAGCAGGGGCAGCTCAATCTCGGTGTACACGCCCAGCTGACCCTGCTCCACCATGGCGTAGTGCAGCACGCGAGCCAGTTCGTGCACCAGGCGCGAAAATTGAACATTGACCTGCAGATTGGAAACCTCGGTATTAATCAGCATGGATTCGGTGAATTCATCCGCGCCCATCCACAGGTACTGCGCCGCCATATCCTCCAGGCGCTCCACCAGCAGGCGGCGGGTTGCTTTGGGAATAAAACCGCACATATAGGAGGATAGCGCCGGGTCTTCCACCGCACCATTGAGCTCCAAACCATTAACGCCCAGCAGCTTACGCACGGATTTGAGATCCAGTACAATCTTGCGGGCACTCTCATCGGCACACCATGCGGCGAGCGCACTCAGCAATTCGGGGTCCACCAGAGCCGGATCGCAATAAACGCTACCGGGCTGATCGGAATCGGCGGGCATATGGGCGGTCAAAATAATGCCCTGCAGCTGCGGAGCCTCCTCGGCGGCGCGGATTGCTACCTTGGTCACGCGCTTACCCTCAAGGTTCTTACCCTCGGCGCGGGCAATGGGCATCTGGGTGATTGGGTACAGGGTCACAGCTCCGGCAATGCGCTCGGGGGTCTCCAAATCATTGCCGGCAGAATCCTTACCGTAGCGGGCAGCGGTGGCTGCTACCAGCCAGTCGGTGAGCTGCTGAGCGCTCTCCAACGCCACGGCGCTCTGGGTGCTCATCGGCTCAAAAACCGGGCCGGAATAGGAGGCGGCAGGCTTTTCGGAGCTGACCGGCTCCATATCAAACAGGGTGCCCTCGCCACTATTGTGCAGTCCTTCAGATTCGCCGAGCTTCTTAGCAATCTGACGCACCAGGGGCGTGAGGGTTTCCGCCGCGCGCTTGCGCATGGAACGGAACTCCACCACATCAAAAAAAGACTCCAGAGCCGCCAGATCCGGGTTGAAGAAGGTGTCCTCTAGGCTCACCTGCAGGTCCAGGTCTCGCACCAGGGCGTTCAAGCGGCGGTTGCGGCGCACCGCATCCATATTCTCGCGTAGCGCCTCGCCCTTCTTGCCGGTAATCTTATCGGCGTTTTCCAGCACGCCATCCAGGGAGCCGTATTCATTCAGCCATTTGGCGGCGAAGCCGGGACCCACGCCGGGCACGCCGGGCAGGTTATCCGCCTGCTCGCCGGTCAGCGCCGCAAGATCCGGGTAGAGTTCAGGGGTGACCTTGGTCTTCTTCAGCACCGCCGCCGGGTCCATGACCTGAATACCCTTCGCCGGGCCGGTGGTTACCGGGTACAGCAACGTCACCCGGTCAGTCACCAGCTGGAAAATATCGCGGTCACCCGAAAGAATCAGCACCTTATAGTCGCTAGCGGAGCCGCGGGTGGCGAGGGTTGCGACAATATCGTCCGCCTCATAATTCTCAAACGTGAGCGCCGGAATATTCATCGCACCCAGCATCTGCTGAATCAGCTCAATCTGGCCGGAGAACGCCTCGGGAATAGCATTACGGCCGCCCTTATACTCGCCGTACTCGGCGGTGCGGAAGGTGCCACCGGGCAGATCAAAAGCCACCGCAATGTGGCTAGGCTGATGCTCTTTAATAATGTTCAGCAGGGTGGAGAGGAAGGCGTGGACAGCCTCGGTATGCTGGCCATCGCTGCGCACGAAAACATGGTTGCCGGTCTTCTCCGCCATGGTGTAAATACCGAAGAAGGAACGCAGCGCCAAAGAATGGCCGTCAATCAGAAGCAAAGTGTTAGAAGTAGTCACCTCTCTAGTGTAGCTTGAGCAGCTATCACAACGCCCACAAAATCACAGCTGACGGGGTCACTCACAGCGAGCATTCATGAGATAATAGCCCCTATGACTGAAATCAACCAGGGCTCAGACTCGCCCATCACCATCAACGTACCCGACCGTCCCGCACTCGAAGGCCTGGAGAGCAAGCTCTCCCAGCGCTGGGCGGATGAAAAGACCTACGCCTTCGATGAGAACACCACCCGCGAGCAGGTGTACTCCATTGACACCCCGCCGCCGACCGCATCCGGCTCCCTGCACGTCGGTCACATGTTCTCCTACACCCAGACCGACGTCATCGCACGCTACCAGCGCATGACCGGCAAGAACGTCTTCTACCCCCTGGGTTGGGACGATAACGGTCTGCCCACCGAGCGTCGCGTGCAGAACTACTACGGTGTGCTCTGCGACCCCGCCGTACCCGATAACGACGACTTCCGCTCCCTGCTGACCTGGACTGCTGACGGCAAGCCCAAGCCCGACCGTTCCCAGGCAAAGTGGCCGCGTATCTCCCGCAATAACTTCATTGAACTCTGTGAAGAACTCGCCGTAGAAGACGAGAAGGTCTTCGAGCAGCTCTTCACCACTCTGGGTCTGTCCGTAGACTGGTCGCGCACCTACCGCACCATCGATGCGCACTCCCGTAAGGTCTCCCAGCTGGCATTCCTGAAGGACCTGCAGGCAGGCAACGCCTACATGGCTGAGGCACCCACCATGTGGGATGTCACCTTCCGCACCGCAGTGGCACAGGCTGAGCTGGAAGATAAGGAACGCGAAGGCGCCTACCACCGCCTGTCCTTCCACCGCCCCAACGGCGAGAAGGTCTGGATTGAGACCACCCGCCCCGAGCTGCTGCCCTCCTGCGTGGCTCTGGTGGCACACCCCGAGGATGAGCGCTACCAGCACCTCTTCGGCACCACCGTCACCTCTCCCCTCTTCGGCGTTGAGGTTGAAATCAAGGCGCACCCCCTGGCGCAGCCCGATAAGGGCGCAGGTATCGCCATGATCTGCACCTTCGGTGACACCACCGACGTGACCTGGTGGCGTGAACTGGCACTGCCCACCCGCGCCCTGATTGGTCGCGACGGTCGCTTCTCCCGCGATATTCCCGAGTGGATCACCAGCGAAGAGGGCCGCGAGCGCTACGAGCGCATGGCTGGCGCAACCGTCTTCACCGCGCAGAAGACCGTGGTGGAAATGCTGGTTGAGACCGGCGAGATGGAGGGTGAGCCCAAGAAGATCATGCACCCGGTGAAGTTCTACGAAAAGGGCGATAAGCCCCTGGAAATCGTCGCTTCCCGTCAGTGGTACATCCGCAATGGTGGTCGTGACGCGGACCGTCGCGAGAAGCTCATTGAGCGCGGTCGTGAAATGAACTGGTACCCCTCCTTTATGCGCAGCCGCTACGAGAACTGGGTTGAGGGTCTGAACGGCGACTGGCTGATTTCCCGTCAGCGTTTCTTCGGCGTGCCCTTCCCCGTCTGGTACCCGCTGGACGCCGAGGGTGAGCCCGACTACGAGAACCCGATCCTGCCCAGCGAAGAGATGCTGCCCGTTGACCCGGCATCCCAGACCGCACCCGGCTACGAGGAGTCTCAGCGCGGCATTGCTGGCGGCTTCATTGCCGACCCGGACGTTCTGGATACCTGGGCAACCTCCTCCCTGACCCCGCAGATTGCGACCGGTTGGGGCGTGAATGAGGACCTGCACTCCAAGACCTTCCCCATGGATCTGCGCCCGCAGGGTCACGATATTATTCGTACCTGGCTCTTCTCCACCGCCGTACGCGCCGAGACCCTCGCAGGTTCCGTGCCCTGGTACAACACCGCGCTGTCGGGTTGGATTCTTGACCCGGACCGCAAGAAGATGTCCAAGTCTAAGGGCAATGTGGTGGTTCCGAACGAGGTGCTGGAGAAGTACGGTTCGGACGCTGTGCGCTACTGGGCTGCTTCGGCTCGCCTGGGTGCTGACACTGCCTACGACGAGGGTCAGATGAAGATTGGTCGCCGTCTGGCTATTAAGCTGCTGAACGCTTCGAAGTTCGTGCTGAACCTGGGTGCCACCGTTGATTCTGTGATTACCAGCCCCGAGCAGACCGCCGTGCTGACCAATGCTCTGGACCGCTCCCTGCTGGCTCGCCTGAGCACCCTGTTGGAGGAGGCGTCGCTCTCCTTCGAGAAGTACGAGTACGCTCGCGTGCTGCAGATGACCGAGTCCTTCTTCTGGTCCTTCACCGATGACTTTGTCGAGCTGATTAAGGATCGTGCCTACGGTGCCCGCGGTGAAGAGGAGCAGGCTTCTGTTCTGGCTGCTCTGGCAACCACTCTGGATGCTCTGCTGCGCCTCTTTGCGCCCTTCCTGCCGTTTGTGACCGAGGAAATCTGGTCCTGGTGGCGTGCAGGTAGCGTGCACCGTGTCTCCTGGCCCTCGGCTGCAGCTATTGCTGATCTGCAGGATGCCGACCCGCAGGTTCTGCCCACCGTGGCTGCTGCTCTGGGCGGTCTGCGCAAGGCAAAGAGTGACGCAAAGGTCAAGCAGCGCACCGAGGTTTCCTCGGCTACCGTGAGCGCACCGGCCCAGGAGCTGGCTCGTGTTCAGGCTGGTCTGGGCGACCTGAAGGCTGCCGGTAATGCCGCTGAGCTGTCCCTGGTTGAGGCCGAGGGTGAGCTGGCTGTTTCCGATGTTGTGCTGGTTGTTGAGGACGCTGAATAAGCGTGTGTGACACAGCACGAGGCTGAAGGCTCAGCCGGTGAATGACCCGCCGGGTGTTATGGATTGTATCTATAGCCCCCGGCGGGTTTTTATTGGTGCAGTTGTGTACATATATCAAGAGTATATGTCGATGCACGTAGAGTGACTAGCATAATGCCCACGCTATCTTTCGGTATACGACCAAACACGCCGATTCTCCCAGCTCAGAATGCTAGAATGAGCACACTGTCACTACGACACACACGAGACGAGACACTTCCGGCACCGCTCTCGCGCCCCGCACCGAGCACACACTCTTTACGTGCGCCCGGGCGGTAGCACGCGCGCCCGCATCCCGCCTCGCCCTATCCCAACCACTCCAGGAGAGATATGACCTCCCAGACGAGCACACGAGAACACACTCTCGAATACCTCGCCCGATTCCAAGCCATCATCCAGCGCACCAACGACATTAACGCAGAAGGTACCCAGCTGCTTCAGGCGGCACGCAAGCCCGCCACTCGAACCAAGGCCCTACCCTATCTGCTGCACGCCCTCCTGGGAATCGGCGCGGTTATTGTCCTAGTGACTATTCTCAACTCCGTTGCCATGCTCCTGATGCGCGGTGAGCAGCCGTTCATCCACTACCTGCTCTACTACCCCATCATTGTAGGCATCTACGCCTATGGCAGTTGGAAACGCAGCAGCACCGGCACCATCAACAGCCTGCGTATTAGCCCCGCGCGTTTCACCATCTACCTCTTCGCGCTTATCCTCCCGATGCTCCTGCAATCCAACAACTTTGGTTATATTGCCATCTACCAGCTGGCGTTCGTCATTGGTCTTTTGGTCTCGGTTTCTATCTCCCTCGCGCGAACCGTCAAAGACCCCAAAACCTCGGGAAAGCACGAAGACACCGGCATGATCTCCGAGCATATCTACGGTGCAGCAGCTTCTAGCTTTGTGTATACTCTCATCTGCTCGATACTCCTGTTGGGCTTTGCGCCAATGCCCGATATACTCCCCACCCTGCTCGTCCTTCTGTGCGGTGTAGCTATCGGCTGCCTGATCGGCTGGTTCACCTATCGTGCGGATAACCGACAGAGCACGCGCCAGCAGCAGGAGCGTCAGGTGCAGGCTCAGCAGGCGGTAGAGACCATGACCGCGCTGCAGCAGGAACTACGCGAACTCAATCAGGAATACATCGCCGAAGGTATGGACCAATTCCCGCGCGAATACACCGACACTGAGATTATCGGTGCCCTACACTCCATGATTGCCTCCGGCGCGGTAGAGAGCGTACCCGAAGCCATTGAACGCTACGAATCCGAATCCTACCTGCGCTCCTGGGAGATTACTCGACGAGAACTTATGGAGGGTTCCATTGCTCGAGAGTCTGAGAAGGAACGTCTGAATCACGCTCTGACTCTTCACCGAGTACTGACCGAGATCGACATTATTCCCGAGTCTCAGTAATCGGCTCTATCCCTGTATTTCATATCCGCTATCCGGTATGAGGTACAGGGATTTTTCTATACTCATTGAATCGGGATATTCACTGATTCGGGTTTGAGATAGTTATGGTTCTACGATGTTCTGCTTTCCCTTGCTAGTTGTCCCAATCCGGCAAGGCTACGGCCAGCAATCCGGCAAGGCTGTGGCTGAATGTCTGATTTCCCGCATGGGATGATGCTCTTCAGACCCGGGAGGGCTGGGACGTAGGGGAACCCGGAAAGTCTCTCCCTTGGCATCGTCCCATGCGTCATGTAACCAAGTCGAGTAGTCTCTGCGTATCGCTGTTGATATATGTTCGTGACAACAGAGCTTGACTTTTGCTACCCCCCCCCCGCCAAAATTGAGATGTATTAACACACCGTACTTCTTCCGACGCTGAGCCTAAGTAATGCGCATCTGTGCATCACATGAAGGTTCAAGAAAGAACCAGCCTATGTCTCATATTCAGTTCAACCAGCTGAACAACTACCAGTTCCAGCCAGCACCAGATCTTGAACCTCACATCAGGTCTATCCGCGCGACAATCCTCATCTCCTATATTTGCGCCGGTGTTGCTCTTATCAATTGTTTATGCGGTGCATACGTCGCGCTTTTTGGTCTTCTCCCACTGGCTTTGAGCGTTACTGCATTTATTTCAGCTTCTAAGTCTGCAAAAGCGCAGAAAAATCTGCTTCTGAATCTACAGAACGCCCCCTCATTAGCACGGTGTCACCCCACAGATCAGCAGAAGACCCTGGGTACCATTCACAGTTTGGATGCTCCTATTGTTGGTGCCCGCATTATGAGCAACATTGGACTTGCATGCGCTGCTATCTGCTTAATCTACTACCCCCTCATAGCATTTGCTGAATCATTCGCTAGGCACTACTAATCCACTTCGTAGAAGAAGAAACAAAGGAATTTCATGCAAGAATATATCCAAACACGCGAAGGCCTATTGAACTACTTGGGTCGCTTCTACCATCTGATTGTTCGGTTGGATGAGCTAAATACCCGCGGTATGGAGCTCTACGATATTGTTTACGAACCGGATCGCCCTTACCGACGTGTTAATACCCTACAGATGGTTGTACGCATGGCGGCATGTTCCGCCCTCACCTTGAGCTTAGTGCTCTCTTTCTATGGCTCTTACTACGGTGGGTTTAAGATATTCTTCATTATCCCTGCCATCATTGCCTACTTCATTATTCTTAAAAAGCTATCAGGAAATCCAAATGCTCAGCGTCACGCCCTAAGTATCGCTGGTATTACTGCTGCAATAACCATCCCGCTGGGTAATATGTCAAGCTTTGTGTTTACCCGCGCCTATCTTCCAGCACTGGTTGTTGGTTTTATCGCGGGTCTCATCGTTTTCTTTACCTCCAAGGCAAATGCTGAGGAAGCCGCTACCGGTAAGAACGGCAAAGCTCTTATGATTGGCTTGGCTACTTCTGCACCCGTATTCTACGTTGCTTCTGCCATTATGCTTCTCAGCCTCTCTGATGATACCGTAGCCTTTTTTTACCTTGTTCTATTGGTATGTTTGGCTCTAGGCGTTGTAGCTGGTTTCCTGTGGACTATTATCGCGCGTGCAAAGGACATTGCCTACAATAAGGAAGTAGAAGTGTACAATGCTCATCTGCAGCAGATTCGTCCGCAGAGCGCTCAGGAAATTGCCACCATCGAAGCTGAATTGCGTTCTCTGAATCAGCAGTATGTTTCTGAAGGTATGGACCAGTTCCCTCCGAATTACACCGATGCACAAACTATCAGCACCCTGTACAACCTAGTAAAGAACTACCGTGCTAGTACCTTGCAGGAAGCAGTCAATATTTACGAAGAAGATCTGCACCGTCATCGTATGGAGATGAGTCAGCTACAAATTCTTGAAGGTCAGCAACAGATGATTGAAGAAGAACAGCGCACTCGTAAGGCAGTTATGTTGACCTCCCTGATTACCAATATGAATATTGCACATCAGGGATCTCAGATTCGTAACACTCTACGCGATCAGGGTGCGATGACCCGGCAGACAATCAATCAAGCGGCATCTCGCCCTGTCGATGTAAACCTCCGCATTAGGTAACTCGAAGGAAGAAATGGGCTAGTAGGTTTCTCCTCTCCCGTAGAGGTTTTCTGCTAGCCCATTCTTTCTGATAAACACTCTTTGAATTTCCTTGACCGTACAATAGCCTGATAACCGTTCGTAAACTGTCTAATGCATGCCCCGTGTGGCATTGCTTCTACTAGTTTAAAGACCGGTAATCAGATGAACGATAAATAGAGAAACTAACCCCTAAGGATCATGAAAACCTACCTAAAATACACCGCCGCAGCAATCGCGGCCGCGCTAGCTCTCACCGGGTGCTCTTCACCCGAAACTCCCGCCCAGCAAAGCACCGCATCGAAATCGCTGAACTTTGAAGAGATCCACGAAGGCCACTACGGCACACTCACCGGCGTATGGGCAAGCGCCAACTCAAAACTCCTCATCGACAACGACTCCATCATCTGGATGCTCAACGCCAAACGATACGGCACCATCTACGGCCGCCACTTCGCACCCACAGACGAATCCACAGCCCCCAGCTACGCAAAAGCTACCGGAACCACCCAAAACGGCGCATACACACTAACCTGGTCACCAGCCGACTCCGGTTCTACTCCAAGTAGCTCCGCATCTACCCAAGCTTCGGGTTCCACACCTGATACTTCCTCTTCTACAACCGCATCTTCGGCACCCTCCAGCACTGCCGAAGG